>DAIPXZ010000051.1:0-1210 GCA_036782995.1 Bacillota bacterium | reverse complement strand
GTTTTCCCAGTGCCGCCCTTACCGCTGAGGATTAACAGTTGTTTCATGCCGCACCTCCTTCATCACAGTTTCAAGCAGCGAAGCAAATAATGCTCTAAACCTATTGCTTTCCCTTGCGGCTATTTTGGCGTCTGAATTAAGACTACCAAGCTCGTTATCAAACGGTATACGACCTAATATAGGAATGCTGTTCTCTGTGCAAAATGTCTCTGCTGGGTTCTCTCCGTCAAGGCATTTGTTCAGTACAACTCCATGCGGCTTATTAAACAGCCTGACCAAATCATAGACCATGTTGAGGTTATGAACACCGAAAACCGTAGGTTCAGCAACGAGTATGCAATAATCCGCATCCTTGATGCTTTCCATGACGACACAGGCGCTCCCCGGGGGGCAGTCGACAAAGATGGGAAGCTCTTCGTCTAAAATACT
This sequence comes from Bacillota bacterium, assembly GCA_036782995.1. Classification (GTDB taxonomy): domain Bacteria; phylum Bacillota; class Clostridia; order Saccharofermentanales; family Saccharofermentanaceae; genus DAIPXZ01. The sequence goes on along the minus strand of DAIPXZ010000051.1, from coordinate 781 downwards.
TTCGTTAAGAAGATTTTTTATTATCGGTATTCCGGACGCTTCGCCTGTATTCATTATCCCGGTATGAACGGTTACATTATCAGAAACGCCTCTCTGTACTTTCCCAATCAGCTTATCCTTCTCACTTATTGCTTTTTCCGGGCAGAGCAGCATACAGCCGCCACAGGAGTGGCACACCTCTTCAAAAACATACGGTTTGTTCTTTATGAAGGCAAGCGCATTGAATTTACAAAAATCAACGCATTTGCGGCAGCCGTTGCATAAACTTTCGTTGATGACTGGTATTTTCACAAAAATTGTTTCTTCCCGGACCTTCTCAGGCTTAAAAAACAAATGACCATTGGGCTCTTCAACATCGCAGTCGATATAGACGGATTTTTCGGCAACGGAGGCTAAATTAACGGATACCAGTGTTTTGCCTGTACCGCCTTTGCCGCTCAGTATGGCTATTTTTACACCCTTACTTTTCATGGCCATGAAATCCTGGATGGAAATCACTAAGCAAAATAAGCTGTTCGGCTACAAACGCGTCAATATTTTGCTGCACGGTTCCGGGTATAGATTTATAGATCAGTACCTCTGACTTGCGCAAGACCTCTTCCGCATTTTCGCCGCAGCGTGGAGTCAGCAGCGCTTTAACGCCGTGGTCAGCTATTACTTGAGCAGCTCTGATGCCTGCTCCGCCCTGGCTGGCAACAGCGCTGTTATCAAGGTAGTAGCTTTCTTTTGTGTCTGTATTATAGAAAAGGAAATATGGAGCTCGCCCAAAGGACGGGCACAC
>DAIPXZ010000050.1:0-1671 GCA_036782995.1 Bacillota bacterium | reverse complement strand
TCCCTGATATCAAGGGGTTTGAGGGATTAATCCTAAAAAAACACTATTCCCACTCAATCGTCGCCGGCGGCTTTCCGGTGCAATCATACATGACGCGATTCACACCCGGAACCTCATTGACAATACGTGTTGTCACTTTTCCGAGAATTTCCCATGGGAGCTCGGCTGATTCGGCCGTCATGAAGTCAGAGGTCGTAACCGCACGAAGAGCGATGGCATAGTCATACGTGCGGAAGTCACCCATAACACCAACAGAACGCATATTCGTAAGAGCGGCAAAGTATTGGCCGATTTTACGATCCCATCCGGCCTTCGCGATTTCTTCACGATAAATCGCATCGGCATCCTGCACAATTTTGACCTTTTCCGCAGTAACATCACCAATAATACGGATACCGAGTCCGGGACCTGGGAACGGCTGACGGAAAACGAGGTTATCCGGAATACCGAGCTCAAGACCGGCTTTGCGGACTTCATCTTTGAAGAGAAGACGGAGCGGCTCGATGATTTCTTTGAAATCAACACAATCAGGAAGACCGCCGACGTTGTGGTGAGACTTGATGACGGCTGATTTTCCAAGACCGGACTCAATCACATCCGGATAAATTGTACCTTGAACAAGAAAATCAACGGCGCCGATTTTCTTCGCTTCTTCTTCGAACACTCGGATAAATTCTTCACCGATAATCTTTCTCTTACGTTCCGGTTCCGTTACGCCGGCGAGCTTCGAATAGAAACGTTCTTGAGCATTCACTCGGATAAAATTGAGTCGATACGGACCGTTTGGTCCGAAAACCTCTTCAACCTCGTCTCCTTCGTTCTTGCGAAGAAGTCCATGGTCGACGAAAACACATGTTAATTGCGTACCGATGGCTTTGGAAAGAAGAACTGCTGCAACAGAGGAGTCAACGCCGCCGGAAAGCGCGCAGAGAACCTTTCCGTTGCCAACCTTTTCACGAATAGCAGCGATGCTGGTTTCAACAAACGAATCCATACGCCAATCGCCTTTACAGCCACAAACATTCTTCACGAATGCAGAAAGGATTTTCATACCTTCTTGTGTATGAACAACTTCGGGGTGAAATTGAACGGCATAGAGACCGCGTGCCGTATTTTCCATCGCAGCAACCGGGCAGACCGGAGTCGTCGCTGTGACGCGGAATCCTTCCGGTGCTTTTGCCACATAATCTGTGTGGCTCATCCAAGCGATTGTCTTCTCGGAAACGTCGCCGAAAAGTGCGCCACTACGATCAATTGTAACTTCCGTCTTGCCATATTCACTTACGGGTGCATGCTCGACCGTTCCGCCCAACAAATGCGCCATCAATTGCGTGCCATAGCATATACCCAAAACCGGAATTCCTAACGAAAAAATCGAAGCATCAATCTTCGGAACATCGTCACCATATACACTATTCGGTCCGCCGGTAAAAATGATACCCTTCGCACCATATGACTTAATCTGATCCATCGGCATATTGTACGCATGCACCTCGCAATAGACATTACATTCGCGCACTCTGCGTGCAATCAATTGATTATACTGACCGCCGAAGTCCAAAACTAAAATCTTCTCATTTTGCATAACGAAACCCCCGTAAGCTTCTCTCTTGTTTCTTTTCTATGAAAAACATAATACACTATTCGCACGAAAAAAACTCCCCCGAATCA
>DAIPXZ010000049.1:0-1861 GCA_036782995.1 Bacillota bacterium | reverse complement strand
GCTCTGTGTGTAAGCTATGTGTTGCGCCGTGCTGTCTGCGATATCCCAACCAACTCGCTGAACAAGACCTTCGCAACTATGAAGAACTCAATAAGACCGGACGATTATCTCAACTCGGTAAAAGCATTCTTTGTTCTACTGGATTCGTACAAGGAATTTCCTGATGACAAGCGGTTTATCGAAACCTTCCTCTCTCGGGATATTTACAATATGAATAGATGCCGCTATATCTTGGCGCGTCTGGAAACATGGGATAATAAGTCTGTCGTGTCGTTAAGCAACCTTACGATTGAACATATTATTCCCGCTGAGCATGGCGGCGGCGCGCTCCCACAGTGTTGGCAGCAGATGCTCGGTGCTGAGTGGATGAACATCTGGAAGCAGTATGTCAACACTATTGGCAACCTTACCTTGACGGCATATAACTCAGAAATGAGTGACTCGTCGTTCTCGGAAAAACTCGAAATGAGCGGCGGATTTAAAGAAAGCGCGCTGAGACTTAATAAGTATGTTGTTACTCAGTCGACTTGGGGTGACGCGCAGATTCGTGAACGTGCATCAATGCTTGGCGAAATAGCTAAAAAGGTATGGGCGTATCCAACGCTTACTGCCGATGAGATGGCTCCTTATCGCAAACAGGTCGACGAGGAACAGCAGTATTCGCTTGAAAGCTATGATAACATCAATGCCCTTAACCGTATGCTGTTTGAAAAGTTGAACACACGGATTATGAATCTCGGTACCGCTGTTCGCCGAGAATTTAAAAAACTATATGTTGCTTATAAAACGGACACGAATTTCGCGGATATAATCATTCAGAAGTCAAGACTTCGCATTTCCGTCAATATGAAATTCTCTGAAATCGCTGACCCAAAGGGGCTGTGCAAGGATGTAACAGGGATCGGCAAATGGGGTAACGGCGATGTAGAGCTGTACTTGGACGGTTTAGACGGGCTGGACGATGTAATGAAGATAATCGAGCAGTCGTTCGCCGCACATGAGAATGATTGAAATCAGAGAGCAAGTCTCGACAATTGCGGATTGGAACGAAAATCGTGTGCTGTTTATGGATGACAGTGATTATGTAGGGAAAATACTTATAGATGTACGAATGGCTTAACAAGGAGGGTAATAATGTTTGGTAATGGAGCAGAAACCGTATTGGTAGATTTCCATATGCACACTCATCGTGACAAAGAATTCTCTTTTGATGGCGAAGACAATTCCTTCATCGTTGAATACCTAAACGCGATGGAATCACACAATATCAGGATCGGAATAATAACAAACCACAACAAATTCGATATTGGGGAATATAAAGCTTTACGGAAAGAAGCTAAAAAACGTGACATCCTCATTTTGCCAGGTGTTGAGCTTTCCATCAAAGAAGGTAGTAATGGTTTACACACACTTATTGTCTTTAATCCAGAGGAATGGATTGAAGGCGATAGTAATCATATCGATAATTTCTTAAATATTGTTTTTCGCGATATTCGCAATAGGGACAATGCAAATACTCGTTGCCAGACGGACGTTACTGCCACGCTTGAAGAGTTGGAAAAATACAACAGAGACTATTTCGTTGTCTTCGCGCATATCGAGCAAAACAATGGATTATTGAAGGAATGTGATGGCGGATTGATTAAATCTCTGGCAATCACACCATATTTCCGCAAGCGTGTACTTGGTGTTCAGAAACTCCGTACATACGATAATGTGCCAAAAATAGCTTCATGGTTAGGATATGCACCAGCTCTATTAGACGGTTCTGACCCAAAGAAAATAGATGACATCGGTAAAGCCCGGGGAGCAACTTTTATAAAACTTGGTGAGCTGTCATATGCTGCACTAAAGTATGCCC
>DAIPXZ010000048.1:0-2301 GCA_036782995.1 Bacillota bacterium | reverse complement strand
CGGCGGTCGTTGCCTTGGCTAAGAGCATGGGCAGAACCGAGGAACAGCTCAAGGTTTATGCCAAGCGACTCACAGGACACGACTGGGACGCGCTCACGGCTGAGGACATCGCAAAAATCAAGCTCGGCATGGTGCAGAGCGCAAAGAGGTAGCGTATGGAGTCGAACTATGAAATTATCATCACCACGCCCGAACGGGGCATAGAGAATTATTCTGAGCTTGTGGCACAAGCCAAGTCGATTGCGGATATGCACAAGGGCGTTATCGTGTCGCCCGATTGCATCCCCGACAGCAAAAAGGACATCGCCAAGCTACGCAAGCTTGCGAAGGTTGCATCTGACACAAGAATCAAAATCGAGCGCGAACACGCCGCCAAGATTGACAACATCAAGAGCCAGCTCAAGGAGCTTACACGACTGTTTGAGGATGCGGCAAACGCGCAGGACACGCAAATCAAGGCCTATGAGCTTGAGCGCAGGAAAGCAAGAGAGGACGAACTCCGAGAAGCTTATGCCATGTCCGTCCGCGACAAAGCGGTGACCTTTGAGATGGTTTTTGACGAAAAAATGCTCAACGCATCCGTCACTCCTTCCAACGCTAAAAAACAGCTTCTTGCCGCCATTGCGGAGCGCGAGTGCGACCTTGAATTTATCAGAGACCTCGATGAGACCGAAGATCGCATAGCCGCGTTAATCGTGTTTTATCGCAAAAACCTATATCTGAACGCAACGTTGCAGTACAACCGTGAGCTGTCGGAAGCTAAGGCCGCCGAAGTCGCTCAACCCATCGAACCCATGCCCGAAGAGGTCGAGGTTGCGGCGGTAGACGAGCCTGTGCAGACGATAACCATCATCGCATCGGTCACGGATGCTCAATGGGCGAGATTGGAAAGTCACATGAAAACCAACGGAATCATCTACGACATCATAGAAGACACAATCAAATTTTCGGAGGAAGAAAGAAATGGCATACTATGGTAAATCGGCAAAAAGAGCATACTCACTCATCCCCGAAGGGGCTTACGAAGCGACAGTCTACTCATGCGAGGAAAAGATGACAAAAGCCGAACAGCCTTACATCCAGTTCAGTTTCCAAATTAGGAGCGATGCAAAACAGGCTTACGGTAGCAGGATTATCAACAAAAGCTTTTGGCAAGGCAACGATGGCGAGTACCCCAACGAGAAAATCGGAGCATATGCGGCGGCTTTGGGAATCCCCGAAGGTACGGACTTCACGCTTCGGGATTTGGTCGGACGGTATTGCATCGTCAATGTCGACCATTACACAGCCAAAGACGGAACGGAGAAAGACTGCGTGAAATACATCTCCGAATCGGTAATCGGCGATCCAGCGTTCGGGACTCTCAACCCGGATGACATCCCGTTTTAGCCTATGAAAGCGCGTGATATCGACGAAGCGGTCGGGAAAATGACCGTGATAGTAGACACGCGAGAGCAGGACACGGTGGCTTTGCGGAATCGCCTACAGCACCTCGGAGCTGCCTACGTCCGGCATTCTCTCAGCGTGGGGGATTACTCGGCGCGGTACACATTAGGAGCAGCCGAGACCGAGTATCTCCTTCCTGTAGCAATCGAGCGGAAAATGAGCCTTGACGAACTCGCGGCTTGTTTTACATCCGAACGGGCGAGGTTTGAACGAGAGATGGAGAGGGCTAAAGACTTCGGGACGCGGATGTATTTGCTCATCGAGAACGGTTCTTGGGAAAAAATCTACGGCGGTAAGTACCAAAGCAGGATTGTCCCCGCTGCGCTTGGTGGAAGTCTGCTTGCGTGGATGGCAAGGTATGACCTGAGAATTGTCTTTTGCAAGGCAGAAACGACCGGAAAGCTCATCGGGGACATCCTGCGGCATGAGCTTGTGGAGGTGCTGAAGAATCATGATTAGATGCTGTTATAAGTGCGAACGGCGATATGTCGGATGCCATGCGGAATGTCCGGAATACATCGAAGCGAAGGAGAAGCACGATGCTTTGCGAGATGAGGAATTTCGACAGAACCAAGGCAACTGCATCGCCACAAATCTGTTGATTCAGAGGATGAATCAGACTCGGCGAAGGAAGTCGAAGATACGATAGGAGGAACAAATGGCAGAGGTTAAATGGATTAAAGTCGTGACGGAACTCTTCGATGACGACAAAATAATTTTGATTCAGAGCATGAAACAAGGCGATTCCATCCTGCTGATATGGATTCAGCTTCTATGTCTTGCAGGAAAACAAAACAACCGTGGACGCTTTGAATTGAACGGCATTCCTTGCTCGGTTGCAATGCTTGCAACGCT
>DAIPXZ010000047.1:0-2307 GCA_036782995.1 Bacillota bacterium | reverse complement strand
TCAAGGACGCACTCGGTTTTTTCGCAAAAGACCGGAAGAAGTAAAGACAAGCGAACGTCACCTGTTCGTCAATGAGTTCCGCAGCAAGCATGGAGCAAAATCAATATGCAGATTTCTGAAAATCAGCGAATCAGGTTATTATCGCTGGCTCAGAAATCAGGGCAAGCCCGGTGCAAGGCAGCTTCTTCTGGTCAAAATACAAGGAATACTATCAGAGCATCCTGACAACAAGAATTACGGTGTCAGAAGGATGCAGGCGGCTCTTGCTCAGAAGGGCACTCATGTCAGCCTCCGAACAGTATACCGTACTATGAGCGAAGCCGGGCTTATCCACAGGCATCGCAGACCTCATGGCATTACAAAGGCTGATACTGAAACTCAGAACAGAGAGAATCTGATCAAAAGAAATTTCAGTGCAGACAAGCCGCTGAAGAAGTTGCTTACTGATATCACCGAGGTCCAGTGCGCTGACGGAAAGCTCTATGTTTCACCGATTCTCGACTGCTTCAACGGTGAGATCATTGCTCTTGAAATGCGTGATAACATGAAGAAGGAACTTTGCATAGACACCGTAAAACAGCTGCGTGAAAAGTACGGCAGACTCGATGGAACTGTCCTTCACAGTGACCGCGGATGCCAGTACACAAGCTATGCCTTCCGCAGGGAGCTTGTAACAAACGGACTTATTCAGAGCCTCAGTGGCACAGCTCACTGCTATGATAATGCTCGTATGGAGAGCTTCTTTGCCACGCTGAAAAAAGAAAAACTGTATCAGATACCGACCTACAGAATGAAGCGTGAAGAGGTCAAAACTGTCATCTTCAGATACATCTTCGGTTACTACAACACACAAAGGATCAACAGCTTTAATGCAGGTGGTCTCCCACCTGTGACACTAAGAACTTCAACAGGGCTGGCTCATCACGCCGCCTGACTCCTGCCTATCCAAGATTTTGGGTATTCTCTGACTGCACATTTCTTGACAATTCCAAACCGCTTTCTTACGGTTACTGAAAATACATTATGGTAACCTCTAAAAACCCATTGAAGGAATCATCAAAACATGGTATAATAGAAGCATGAAAGTACGAATGAAAAGTTTCTTCGATGAAGAAAACAGAATGGAAAAAATCAGTAAGATTGGCGATCCGCTGGAGATATTAAACTCCATCATCAACTGGGAAATGTTCCGTGTCATCCTCAAAAAACATATTGTGCGCAAGGAGAGCAATAAAGGAGGACGGCCGCCCTTTGATATAGTGATGATGTTTAAGATTCTGGTTCTGGAACGCCTTTATAATATGTCCGACGATCAGGCTGAGTTTCAAATTAATGATCGCCGCAGCTTTATGCGCTTTTTAGGACTTGAAAGCTACGACACTGTTCCTGATGCAAAAACGATTTGGAAATTCAGAGATGATCTTTCCAAAACAGATGCGATTGAGGAATGCTTTCATCTGTTCAACGAAATGCTCGCAGAGGAAGGACTGATTACGCATTCCGGCACAATCATCGATGCTACATTTGTCGATGCCCCCCGTCAGCGTAACACTCGTGAAGAAAACATAAAAATCAAAAATGGTGAAGTTCCGGAAGAATGGGAGAAGCCGGAAAACGCTGCAAAGCTGGCACAAAAGGATACAGATGCACGCTGGACAAAGAAAAACGGAGAAACACACTTTGGTTATAAAGACCATGTGAAATGCGATGCCGACAGCAAGTTGATCACAAGCTACGGAGCAAGTGCCGCCTCGCTTCATGACAGTCAGATGTGTACCGAATTATTAGATGATGATGACGAAGTTTTCTATGCCGACAGCGCTTATTCCAGTGCCGAAATTGCCGCAAATCTTCCTGAAAATTGCAAGAACGAGATCTGTGAAAAAGGATACAGAGGTAATCCTTTGACCGAGGAACAGAAGAAAGAGAACAACCGCAAATCAAAAATCCGCTGCAGAATAGAACACATTTTCGGATTTATGACAAATTCGATGAATGGTATCACATTGCGCTGTATCGGGTTCAAGCGTGCGTGGACACAAATTGGACTCTTGAACTTAGCCTACAATATGTGTCGATATAGATTTTTAAAACGAGCCAGTGCCTGACATGGGATAACTGCGCCCATTTGAAGAAAATGGGTGATAAAAGCCACAGAAACAAGCCATTTTCAAGCGATATTCACTTTGATTTGGAGTGAGTGTCGCTATTTCTATATCTGACTGAGTTTTTAAACGCATTTTAGAGGGTTTTTAGAGGTGCCCATATGATATACTGTTAACAACTGCTGATTCTTATCAGAAATAA
>DAIPXZ010000046.1:0-2339 GCA_036782995.1 Bacillota bacterium | reverse complement strand
ATTGACGAAGCCGCGAACATCGGTCAAATACCGAATCTTGAAAAGCTGATGGCAACCATACGAAGCCGTGAGATTTCCGCCTGCCTCGTGTTGCAGGCACAATCTCAGCTAAAGGCCCTGTACAAAGACAATGCCGACACCATCATCGGCAACTGTGACAGCTCCATCTTTCTCGGCGGCAAAGAACCAACGACGCTCAAGGAGCTGAATCAGTCCCTCGGCAAGGAGACCATCGATACGTTCAACACCGGCGAAAGCCGTGGCCGTGAGGTTTCGCACAGCCTAAACTATCAGAAGCTCGGGAAAGACCTCGCTTCCATTGATGAGCTGTCCGTTCTCGACGGCGGAAAATGTATCTTGCAGCTTCGCGGCGTAAGACCGTTCAAAAGCGATAAATACGACATCACAAAGCACCCGAATTACAAATACCTGTCGGATGCCGATCCCAGAAACGCTTTTGATATCGAGAAGTTCTTATCCACCGAGCTTAAGCCAAAGCCGGATGAGGTCTATGACGTTTACGACGTGGACATGTCCGACGCGGAAATAACCGTCCCGTAAAAAGGGCGGTTTTTCATATTAAGGAGGTTCTTTTATCATGACAGACACAAGACACCGGCTCGCATTGCAAAGTCGGGGTGAAACACAACTTCATCAAAATTTGAAAGGAGAAGCCGGAATCGGGACGCCGTTGACACATGCGCAGCATGTACGGCGATTTTCATTCCGGATTTTGCAGTCAGGAGTATAACAATCCGCTTCAATCCCATTTGATTCCGGCAAAATATTATGGATTTTTTCAACAGTGCAGTCGATGTGCTCCAGACCCTCGTCATCGCCCTCGGTGCCGGCCTGTGTATCTGGGGCGGCATCAACCTTTTGGAAGGCTACGGCAACGACAACCCCGGTGCTAAGTCGCAGGGTATTAAGCAGCTCATGGCGGGCGGCGGCGTCGCGCTGATCGGGCTCGTCCTTGTTCCCCTGCTCTCCGGTCTCTTCGGTTAATCTCAGAACATCCCATTGCAATAAACACAGGAATCCTGCACAGCGTCCGCGAAAGCGGGCGCTGTGGGAAAGGAGGTAACGCCCATTGGATTTGATATGGGAAAAGTTCACTGAGTGGCTCAAAGAAATACTGGTAGGCGGCGTCATGAATAACCTGACCGGCCTCTTTGACAATGTAAATAACAAGGTCGGTGAAATCGCAGGTCAGGTCGGCTCTACCCCGCAGGCGTGGAACAGCAGCATCTTCAACATGATAAAAACGCTGTCAGATAACGTCATCCTGCCGATAGCCGGTGTGATTCTGGCTTTTGTCATGACGCTGGAGCTTATCCAGCTCATCACGGATAAAAACAATCTTAATGACGTGGATACCTGGATGTTCTTCAAGTGGATATTCAAGACTGCCTGTGCTGTGCTTATCGTCACGAATACTTGGAATATCGTCATGGGGATATTTGAAATGGCACAGAGCGTCGTAAACAGCGCGTCGGGCGTTGTGGTCGCAAATACGTCCATAAACCTCGCGGACAACATCGCAAACCTTGAGGCACGGCTTATGGAAATGGAGGTCTGGGAGCTCTTAGGACTATGGCTTCAGTCTTTCATAGTCGGTATCACCATGTGGGCTCTGACCATCTGTATTTTCATCATCACCTATGGGCGTATGATTGAGATTTACCTTGTGACCTCCGTTGCGCCTATTCCTATGGCAACAGCGGTCAACCGCGAATGGGGACAGATGGGTCAAAACTATCTGCGAAGCTTGCTGGCACTGGCGTTTCAGGGCTTTCTCATTATCGTATGCGTGGCAATCTACGCCGTACTTGTACAGAACATGATTGTCGATGAGGACATCAGCACGGCGATTTGGACGTGCATGGGCTACACGGTGCTGCTTTGCTTCACGCTGTTTAAGACAGGTTCTCTCGCCAAGGGAATCTTTAACGCACATTGACGGAGGTGACAACAAAACATGGCGTATGTACCCGTACCCAAAGACCTTAACGCCGTCAAGACGAAGGTCATGCTCAATCTTACAAAGCGGCAGCTCATATGCTTCGGAGCCGGAGCCGCGATAGGCGTACCGCTGTTCTTCCTGCTCAAAGGCAGCATTGGAACGAGCTCCGCGGTCATCTGCATGATTATTGTCATGCTCCCGTTTTTCCTGCTGGCTATGTATGAAAAGAACGGCCAGCCGCTTGAAAAGATACTGTGGAATATCATTCAGGTGTATTTTCTGAGGCCGAAGCAGCGTTCCTATCAGACAAACAATTTCTACGTCCTGCTTGAACGTCAGGATAATTTAGACAAGGAGGTATACCGGATTGTCAACG
>DAIPXZ010000045.1:0-2497 GCA_036782995.1 Bacillota bacterium | reverse complement strand
AAGGCTTTTAAATTGTTGGTTGTTTTCATGAATAAATCTCTTTACGAACTTCTTTGTGTGTTGCAAATCTATGTATTTATATTTGTATATGCAATTATTGCAACACAATATTTGCAAATTTTTAGGTGGGAGAGTTATTCTTTGTGGATGTCTTTGTCGAGGATGTAGCGTGCCAGCCCGGCGACTTTGCCTTTGGTTTTGTAGGGACGAGCTTCCCCTTATCAATGTGCAGGCTGCCTTAGTCTATCCAGGATCCCCAGATCCCGCGCCTCCCGGATCTGGGAAAAAAATTACATTTATAACCGGCTGTCGGCGATGTTGGCGGGGAGGATGCCTTTGATCTTGTATACTGCCAGTTGGTTTACCGATTTGATAAGTGCAAGGTCAATACTTTCGTAGCCACGTTATTCCAGGCGTTTAGGACTTTTAAGGGGAATGTTGTCATAAACTATTTTTTCGCCAACAAGCGTTTTCTGTATAGTTCATATGAATGTTTCTTGACCACGATTCTTCTAAACGCTCAATTAGGTCACTTCGGAATTCATCAATCTTTTTGCTAATTGCACTCTGATAATACTCTGTAGTCCAGCTATTTTTGTGCGCCGCCAGGTAAACATCAGTGTGATTCTGAATTAAATAATCAATGATTGTATGTGCATCGAAAATGTGTCCAGGTCGTATTTCTTTGCGACTGCGAGTAGTTTATCGAATTGAATTTGCTTCTGAGTTCGTGGAAATTTCAAATCAGCCACCTTGCCTTTGGTCATGCTTCACCACAACATTCTTGTGGACCGAGGAAAGAGTCATCTCCAGACCGCGTCTGGCATAATTGCTACAAAAACATTGTCATATATACCGGTATATACTCCACCCCATTTTCCTTCTTATAATCCTTTGTGTAGATCAAATACTTGTGCATTATACGATCAGAGAACTTGGAACAGAATACGTCTAATGATTTATGCGTTTTATACCCTGAGGACTTCACCTCGACAGGCGATATCTTATGCTTGTGGGGGATGACAAAATCTATTTCATAATACTTCTTGCCTTCGGCGTATGGAATCGTATGATAAAACAGGTTCTTTCCGGTTGCTCTCAGCATCTGGGCTATAACATTCTCATAGACATATCCCAGATTGGTACTTAGCTTATCATTCAGCAGCTTATCATAAATGACATTTTCCGTAATATCACTATCCTTGAATGCGAGAGTGACAAACAGGCCGGTATCCGAAGCATACATCTTGAAGTATTCCTCATTCTTTGTAAGGGCTAATCCAGCATTCGGATCATCTGAGTGGTATGTAACATTTACCGTCATGGAATCCTCCATCTCCTTCACGACATTCACAATCCTTTCCACCTTTTCATCCTTAACAGCTTTTCCCACCTGATAACGCAATGCGTTTTTGCTGAGTTGAGCGGGAATAGCATCATACATGGCTTTTGCTCTACCCGAGTCATCAATTTTCCCGAAATCTTCTTCGTAGAGAGCTATGATGTCACGTTTTGCCAAATCAACGGCAGTAAAATTATTCGTCTTAATATATGCAGCGACGGCTTGTGGCATTCCTCCCACTAGCATATACAAGCGGAAGTCCCTTATGAGTTTCCGATGAACAGCATCGCCAAGCGGCAATTTCTTTTCAAAAGCATTACGCAATAACGGAATGGTAGCTGTATCGCCAAGCGCCCATCTGAATTCTTCATAATCCATAGGGAACATATCTACCTTTGTCTCTTCACTCGGAATGATAATATTGCGGCTTCTTGACCTTACAGATATTAAAGATCCTGTCTCAATGTAGTCATATCGATGGTCTTTCACCAGATGCTTGATGGCCTGTCTTGCGAGCGGCTGTAGCTGGACTTCATCAAATATGATCACCGATTCTCTTTCGTACAATTGCACATGATATATGAATTGCAACCTGAGAAAAAGATAGTTTAAATCGGATATGTCCTTGAACAAATCGCTGACTTCCTCTGAAACGTTTGAAAAGTCTATCAATATGTATGATTTATACTCATTACGGGCAAATTCCTCTGCTATGGTGGATTTTCCGATACGCCTGGCTCCCTGTATCAGCAATGCTGTATCTCCATTACGCTCCGATTTCCATTTGAGCATCGTATCGTACATCTTTCTTTTGAAAAAGATTACATGGTCTTCCATTGCCTACAAATTTTATGTACGAATGTAACCTAAAAACATAGCCCCACCAAATTTATTTTTGTATTTCGCCGGTGTGCACCAAATTCGAGCCATCTCAAGAACGCTTCCACGGCAAGCTCCCGTCCAGGTCCGTGGTTGACGGCAGCTGCACCATTGATTCTAAAAACGAGCTTCCCCTTATCAATGTGCAAGCTGCCTTAAAACCAGTATTATGATCTGGAGGTGTTGAGCCCCACCAGGTGCGAAAACAGGGGTAAAGTGCACCTGGTGGGTGTGGGTCTTTCAATTTAGTTCAGGTGTTTTCATTCAGACGGCCAC
>DAIPXZ010000044.1:0-2838 GCA_036782995.1 Bacillota bacterium | reverse complement strand
GCTACCGCAGCCGCGACGCCGTGGCAAGCATCGTGCGCAACAACCTCTACGGTCTCGATATCGACGACCGCGCGGCGCAGCTCGCCTATTTTTCGGTGATGATGAAGGCGCGACAGTATGACAGCCGCTTCTTTACCCGTGGAATCGCGCCGAATGTCTATGCCATCTGCGAGAGCAACCGCCTTGACCCGTCTATGATCGAAGCCTTTATCGGCGGCGACAAAGCGCGGAAACAGGCGATGGAAACCATCATCGCCGAACTGCACGACGCAAAGGAATACGGCTCTATCCTGAACGTGACGCCACAGGATTTTTCTGCCCTGTATGCCCGTGTGGATGAGATGCAGGATGAAATCAGCATGTTCACGCAATCGGTGTGGACGGAGCTGCTGCCGCTACTACGTGTAGCGGAGGCACTGGCACAGAAGTATGATACCGTCTGCACGAACCCGCCGTATATGAATAGTAGTGGAATGAGTAATACCCTATTAGAATTTGTGAAGCGTTTTTACCCTGACTCCAAGGCTGATTTAAGTACAGTGTTCATGGAGAAAACTATTTCTTTATGCAATCCAAATGGCTATATGAGTATGATAAATATACCTGTTTGGATGATGCTAATGTCATTTGAGCACCTACGAGGTAAACTTCTAGAAAAAAACCATATTGTTTGTCTTTCACATAATGGGCGTGGAATATTCGGATCAGATTTTGGCACGACTTCTTTTGTGTTTAGACGCACCCAGCTTCAAAAGTATAAGGGCACATATCAAAGACTATTTAGTAAAGTTGGCGACGTAGAAAGCCTCGATGAAAAAGAGGATCGCTTTCTCTCAAAAACAGGTTATTATATTTCGAGCGCTAAGAATTTTTCACGAATTCCTGGTACTCCAATAGCCTACTCAGCTTCAGAGAGGTTCTTAAGCATTTTTTACAATAAGGCTATTGGTGAGTATGCGTTTCCCATTGAGGGAATTAAATCTGGCGATAATGATACATTTCTTCGCTTTTGGTTTGAGGTAGAGAACAACAAAACTGCAAAGTTGAATTCGTTTTGTGGAGTAAAGAGCAAATGGTGTTTTACAACAAAAGGCGGTGCATTCAGAAAATGGTATGGGAATATTGAGTATGTTATTGACTGGTCTGATAACGGAAAAAAGTTAAAAGAGACGCGAGGGTCAACAATATACAAAGAAGAGTTCTGGCACATGCCCGCTATAACATGGACATATCTCACAGCTGGAAGTGTTTCATTTCGAGCTCTTGGTTTGGGAATGTTATATAATAATAAAGGTCCGGCGATTTTCGGATCAGATTACGAGCAATTACTATATTTTTGTGGTCTTCTCAATTCCACTATTGGAAGTTTCGTGCTTTCGTTTATTTGTAGTACATTAACATTTTTACCCGGTGATATTAGGAAAGTGCCTGTAATTGAAGAGAGACAGTCTGATGTGGTCAATTTGGTGAAGAAAAATGTGGAGCAATCATCTGTTGATTGGGACTCCTTTGAAACCTCATGGGACTTCAAGCGGCATCCGCTGCTGCCAAAACTTTCAAGCGGCAGTGAAGTTGTCTTTATTGATAAAAACGGGCAACTTGGCAGCCTTAGCATGACAGCTCAAAAGCTCTCCGATTGTTATGCAGAATGGGAAATGGAATGCGCAGACCGTTTTACAACCCTCAAAGCCAACGAAGAAGAACTCAACCGCATCTTCATCGACATCTACGGACTTGTCGACGAGCTGACGCCGGAGGTCGAGGATAAGGACGTGACCGTGCGGCTTGCGGACAGGAAGCGTGACATCCGCTCCCTCATATCCTACGCCGTGGGCTGTATGTTCGGGCGGTATTCGCTGGACGTGGACGGGCTTGCCTACGCAGGCGGCGAGTGGGACGGCGGCAAATACAAGACCTTCCCTGCGGACAGGGACAACATCATCCCCATCTGCGACGACGAGTATTTTGACGACGACATCACAGGTCGTTTTGTGAAGTTCATCGAGACAGTCTACGGTAAGGAAACACTTTCCGAGAACCTGCGCTTCATCGCCGATGCGCTGGGCGGCAGCGGCCAACCGAAGGAGGTCATCCGCAACTACTTCCTGAACGACTTCTACGCCGACCACTGCAAGATATATCAGAAGCGCCCCATCTACTGGCTATTCGACAGCGGCAAAAAGAACGGCTTCAAGGCGCTCATCTATATGCACCGCTACGCACCGGACACCATCGCCCGTATGCGTACCGACTATGTGCATGAGCAGCAGGCGCGCTACCATACGGCTCTATCCGATTTGGAGCGGCGCGTCTTCGGCGCGTCCGGCTCTGAGCGCGTGAAGCTCTCCAAGCAGCTCACCAAGCTTCAGGAGCAGATCGCGGAGACCCGGACATTTGAGGAAAAGATACACCATCTGGCAGACCAGATGATTCGCATAGACCTCGACGACGGCGTGAAGCATAACTACGAGATATTCGGGGATGTGCTGGCGAAGATAAAGTAAAAAAAGGGGGGTAAGCTATGATAGTTAGAATATCAAATTGCAACAATATCTCGAGCGGAAATGTTACTATTGAAGAGAACCGCCTGAACATCAAGTACGCAATTAATGGAACGGGGAAATCCACCGTCGCAAAAGCAATCGAGTATGCCGCAGTTCATGATACGAACGGGCTTAAATTACTTACCCCTTATGCTTATCTTGGAACAACCGATGTCGATCGACTTCCATCGGTTGAAGGGCTCCCTGAGAATTTGACGATTGCTGTTTTTGATGAAGCCTATGTAAATCAATATGTCTTCCTCGAAGATGAGCTTGTAAAAAATAGTTTTGACAT
>DAIPXZ010000043.1:0-3011 GCA_036782995.1 Bacillota bacterium | reverse complement strand
ATCACGTCGAAATCGCAAAGACTGGGGAAAGAGCGCTCGATTATGTATTCGGTAATCCTGCTGGTAATTATGGACTAACAGCATAAACGCCCTATTTACAACGGTTTTTCGAGCTTCGGCTCGTTTCTTTATGCCCACAACTGAATAGTGATTTACATAGCGCGTCTGTTTTGCCCGAGCTTCGGGTTGGATGGACGCGCTTTTTCTATTTCCGGGAGGAGGTGAACTTATGGCGGTCTTTCGCGTTGAGAAGACGCGAGATTACACGGTCATGTCAAACCATCACTTGAAGAACCGGTCGCTGTCTTTGAAGGCAAAAGGGCTCATGTCC
The DNA here is from genome assembly GCA_036782995.1 of Bacillota bacterium. GTDB lineage: Bacteria > Bacillota > Clostridia > Saccharofermentanales > Saccharofermentanaceae > DAIPXZ01. Next base: position 2,680 of record DAIPXZ010000043.1, on the reverse strand, counting down.
CTGATGCTCTCGCTGCCGGACGATTGGGACTACACGCTCAAGGGTCTTGCCAAGCTGTGCTGCGACGGCGTGGATTCCGTCAGAAACGCGGTCGTACAGCTTGAAACCGAAGGCTACATCATGAGAAGACAAGGGCGTGACGCACACGGTCGTCTGTCGGCAAACGAATACGTTGTGTATGAAGTACCGCAGCCGACAAAACCGGTATCGGATTTACCGTTATCGGAAAACCCAACAACGGAGAAACCGACAACGGTTATTCCGTTATCGGAGAATCCAACGCAATCAATTACTAAGAAACCAAGTATACAAGAACCAAATACTTATTTGAGCAAATATCCATCTATCAATCCCTCAGCGAGAGGCGCGGGACGGATGGATGTGATGAATGAGAGAGACAGCTACAGAGAAATGATTTTAGAGAACATCGAATACGACATCATCGCCGACAGGAATAATCGAGATCGGCTTGACGAAATGGTTGAGATCATGCTTGATGCTGTTTGCTCGTCAAAGGACACAATTCGTATCAACGGTGAAGACATGCCGAAGGAAGTCGTAAAGAGCAGATTCTTGAAAATAAACAGTTCTCACATCGAGTACGTGTTTGATGCTCTTGAGAATAACCCATCGGAAGTCCGCAATATCCGTAACTACCTGCTTACTACCCTCTATAACGCCACTCTTACCATGGACAGCTACTGGACGGCGAAGGTCAATCACGACATGTACGGACGCTAAATCGAATACGAAATCTGAACGCCGTAGTCTTCACCGACAGCGGCGTTTTTTTGGAGGTGAGAAATTGGCAACCAAGAAATCAACAGAAAAAGATGATGCTCCTGCCTCTGAACAGGTAGTGCAGATACCACTATCGGAGCTTCACCCGTTTGAGGGACATCCGTTCAAGGTGGTGGACGACGAGCTCATGCAGGATACCGTAGACAGCATTATGCAGTTCGGTGTGCTCACTCCGGCTATCGCAAGACCAGACCCTAACGGCGGGTATGAAATGGTCGCCGGTCACAGACGGCTTCGTGCTTCGGAAATTGCCGGAAAAGAGACTATGCCGGTTATTGTTCGCAACATGACCGACGATGAAGCAATCATCCTCATGGTGGACAGCAATCTTCAGCGAGAAAACATTCTGCCAAGTGAAAGAGCCTTTGCTTACAGGATGAAGCTTGAAGCGATAAAGCATCAGGGAAAGCAACGGGAACAGACTTCATCCCAAGTTGGGATGAAGTTACAGGCGCTCGATCTTGTCGGGCAGCAAGCCGGTGACAGTAGAAATCAGGTACATCGGTATATCCGTCTCACGGAGCTCATCCCTCCGCTTATGGAAATGGTGGATTCAAAGCAGCTCGCATTTAATCCGGCAGTCGAGCTTTCCTATCTCAAGCACGAGGAACAGAAGCAGTTTCTGGACGCTATGGATTACGCACAGGCAACGCCGTCGCTCTCCCAGGCACAGCGGCTGAAAAAGCTCAGTCAGGACGGTAAATGCACCTCCGAGGCTATGTGCGCTGTGATGAGCGAGGAAAAGAAAAGCGAGCTTGACCATCTGACGCTCCGAAACGATGTGCTCAGTAAATATTTCCCCAAATCATACACTCCGCAGAAAATGCAGGAGACCATCATCAAGCTGCTGGAACAGTGGCAGAAAAAGCGACAGCGCGACAATGTGCGCTGACTACGAGAGGAGAATCAATCGTGAAAAACCTGACCGTAAACATCAACGGCGATGTTCACATCACCGCCCCTACCCCTAAGAAGAGCCCTCCGTCCGCTATGGTGGGTGTTGTCGAACTGGAATGCGACCGCGATACCGAGATCAACTTCGACTTTTTCAACATCGACCCGGACTATGACGAGGACGACGAAGACGCCTATGACGACAGCAGTTTATATGTACTCTACGCCGTCCCCGGCGAAACCGCCGTTACCATGCGGCTTATCGAAGCGCTGGAGAGGATGCAGAGCCACGGACGCTGCAACAGAGTCGGTATTGTCCCAACCCATGACCTGCTCATGGCATACGATTCCGACACGGTTTATACAGAAAGCGGCGAACGGTATCTGACCGGGCCTGCTATTGTCTTCCATGCGCCCTTCGATATTATGCTTCACATCTCTGCCGACGACGCGCACACCGTATCACGAATCCTTGAAGAAAGAACCGTTTCTCTCAAGCACGGCGACAACTGTGTTTCGGCGTATGTCCTTTGAAGGGGTGACATCATGAAAGAATTTGAGGTAAATATCACCGAGACACTTCAAAAGACAATTACTATGGAGGCAGACTCCCGTGAGGAAGCCGAGCGTATGGCGGAAGATATGTGGCGAGACGCCGATATTGTTCTGGATGCCGAGGACTTCACAGGCGTTGAGTTCACCGGCAACGAGGGTAAGGACATCGACAAGGATGCACGTACCACCATGGATGTTCTGCTGGTCGAGCCCGGACAGTATGCGGTAATGACTACTATTGGTAGCGATTTGAAGTCCATGCAGGATACTGTCGGCGGTTCGATAGAAGCCGCATATTTCTTTGAAGAGCCTGTCGCGCTGGTCTGCAATGAGGACGGAAAAAACATCGGTCTCCCGTTGAATCGCGCTGTCCGAGATGATAAAGGCGAGATTATGGATATTATCGCCGGTAAGTTTTTCGTCTGTGGGC
>DAIPXZ010000042.1:0-3233 GCA_036782995.1 Bacillota bacterium | reverse complement strand
AAACGGGAGATGGACTTGGTCAGTATCAAGTTCACTTTTCCGGCACGGCAGTCTGCGAGAAGATTTTGAAATCCGCTTCGACTGTCCTTTGTGCCGGTTAGTGCTTCATCAGAATAAACGCCCACATAAAGCCACCCTGCGTGGTTTTGTATTAGGCTACTGTAATAGCTGACCTGTGAGGACAGCGAGTGGAGCATCGCGTCCTTACCCGTGGAAACACGAGCATATGCGGCGACCTTTTTTGGTTGTTCCAATCGCGGCTTCTGCGGCATTTTTCTTACTGTTTTCGGCATAATTTCACCTCCTCGCCTTACACCATGTTCGCTCTAAAAGCAACATTTATCAAGTCAATTTCACGATATATACTGCCGATTTTAAGCCCATATTTCTCGGCTAACTTGTGCTCAATTGATACAATGTCATTCTTGCTGATGATACCATTTTCGAGCATAATTTGTGCCTGTGTCATAGCGGACTGGTAGGCTTGGACTTTCTGAAAATCAGTCATTCCCGCCACCGTCCTTGTAACGATCCGCTATGTAACAACGGTGAGAACAGTATTTCCGCTCGTTCTTCCGGCGCATTTGTATTTTTTTACCACAGCAGACGCAGTTCGCCGTGTATGGCATATCGACTTTCGGATGCTTGTTCCACCATTTCATTCGGCAGGTATCGGAGCAGAAGCGCCGACTGCCGCGCGTGCTGATATCAATGGAAACTACTTATTGATCTAAACATCAACAAAACGGCGCTCAAAGAAAAGGCTCACATTAGCACAAATGCTGTAGCAAAACTTGGGCGAAACGAAACCGTATCGCTTGATACGCTTGAGAAAATATGTCGAGCACTTGAGTGCAATATTGAGGATATTATGGACTTCAAGACCACGGACATGGAGGAGAGCGAATAAATGGACTATCTAAAGACAGACGATATTTATTGCGGTCCTTCTGAAGAACTCATGAAGCAGATAGAACCCAATTCAATTTCACTTAGCGTTTGGTCTCCCCCGTACCATGTTGGGAAAAAATATGAAAGCGGCCAGTCATACGAACAATGGCAAGCTATGTTAGCCGAAGTGATAAGAATTCACTTCTCTGTTCTTAAACCTGGTGGTTTTTTGGCTATTAACATTGGAGATATTCTATGTTTTCAAGACGATAGTATGCCAAAAATCCAAGCCAATAATGTTAGTATGCGCAAATGTAGTATAACGGAAGAAGAAGTGTTACGAGCACAATCAGAACACCCTGACTTTAATCGACATCAACTCGCTAAGTTGTTAGGCTGCAGTGAACAAACCATTGATAGACGCTTGCACGGAAACAATATACGCGGTGGAAAATATAATACGCAAACGAGAGTAAAAATAGTTGGCGGATTCATTGAAGAAATGGCACTTGAAGCTGGACTATATCTATATGATAGGCGAATTTGGGTAAAAGACGCGGCTTGGGCAAACAGTAATTGGACGACAAATTCTTATCGTGCAGTTGATGAATTTGAATATCTCTATATTTTCTGGAAGCCGGGAATAACAAAAATAGACCGAAAAAGGCTTTCAAAAGATGAATGGACAGATTGGGGTAGCCGTGCGGTATGGAGTATTCGGTCGGTACAGCGCAATGATGACCACGAAGCAAAGTTTCCAATGGAATTACCGCGACGTGCGATCAAATTACTAACTGATGAAGGCGATACTGTTCTTGATTGCTTTATGGGAAGCGGCACTTCCGCCATAGCTGCAATTCAAGAAAAAAGGCATTACATAGGGATTGATAAAGAGCAGAAATACGTGTTGCTTTTCCAGAGTAATATAAAGGCTTACCAGCTGCAGACGTCTCAAATCACACTTTTCCAACAAGAAGGCACGCAGAGCCAAAAATAAATAATACAAAAGTGATGAAAAGCATAAAGAACGATAAAGCATTTTTTGAGGAGGCTTGTAAATGCAGATTCATTATTTCCAACGTTACCATTCAAAAGAAAATGTTGACACCTCAAATACGATGCTGATGCTTTCTCGGCTGTATAATTACAACACCGACAAATTCTTTTCTATGATGAACGCGCTTATTCTTGGAGAAACCGAATCGCCTGAAATCACTTTTGATTTACAGGTGGCGGGTGACCAGAGCGTTCCCGATGCGGTTATCAGTCAAAAGAGCTTCAAAATCGTTGTAGAAACAAAGCTGTACAACCAATTTGATTCAGACCAATTGCTCCGTCATCTGAATCAGTTCGCATCCGAAGAGATAAAAGTGCTTCTTACTCTTGATCCGAAGTCTATGAAAGAAAGTACCTTGGACGAATTTTCTGTTTTGCTAAAAAACTTCAATGCTGAACATCAAGAACGACTTCATACGCCAATAAAGCACGTTAATCTGACTTTTGAGCAGTTGCTGACCGCAATGGAAGATATCGTCGATGAACGTGATACACAAATAGTTGCTGTGTTTGATGATTTCAAAAAATACTGTTTCGACGAGGGTTTGATTCCTGATGGTTATAAGTGGATGCGTGCTATTGTCGCCGGAACCACGATAAAAGACAATATCGAACTCGGACTGTACTATGACGAAGCGTCTCGCGGATACTCAGAGCACGGGTATATTGGCCTTTACAGCGGAAAAAGCATAAGGGCGATAGGCAGGCTTGTTAAGGTCATTGTTGCCTCGCGAGAAAATGGAGAACTGACACACAAAGCCGATTTTGGAGAACCGCCTACTGATGAGGAAATCCATCGAATCAATGCTGCAATAGAGCGGGCAAAAGCGTATGATTACAACCTTTCCGATAATCTGCACAAGTATTTTATTGTCGACAAATTCTATGAAATGGATTTCCGTAAAGCCAGTAAGAACCCCATTCAGAAGAGCAAATACTTCAATTTAGCAGAAATGCTCGGCTATGTAAAAATGCCTTCTACAGAACAAATTGCGCATGATCTTGATGGCAAGACCTGGGAAGAATTCTAACATTTTAATTTTATCACACTTTTTAATTATTCTTTGGCTACCGATTTTGCAGGGTAAGCAAATCCAAAATAAGTAGCCTGAACCACGAACCAAATAAGCAGAACAAGGACGTCCGAAGCTCGCCTCGAAAAAGTGCGAGACCACGGAAGCCCTGTTTCAAGCCTTTTTCAGCCATTTTCGGTTGGAAAGGGCTTTTTCTATTGTATCAAAATCTGCATTTACATAGAGCCGTGCTGCGACATAGGAAGTCACTGC
>DAIPXZ010000041.1:0-3461 GCA_036782995.1 Bacillota bacterium | reverse complement strand
AGCAGATAAATCTGAATTTGGTGGGTATGCACGTTGTTAGATAAGAACGGATTGTCGGAAAATCTCGAAGATTATTGGATACTCATCATTCTATCACTCTTCATAATCAGACGGATACTCTGGTGGTTCTGGATAACCAGAAATACTTACTTCTTCACTTATTCTCCATCCAGTTATTCCTACTGCCTCAATTGTAACGATATATGTCTCCGTTAATCAATCAATTTTACTCGCCAGTTAAGCCAGGTGACTATAGCAATGGTCTCAAATTAAAGGAAATTAGTCAAATTCTAATCTTATGAGTATGTGTCTAAATTGATCATTAATATCGTTCACTCAGAGGCCTTTTAATCTTTTTTCTTCTTCTTTTCTTTGTAGAGTTCGGCATCCGCCTCCTCCATTAATTGATCAATGGTATATGTCGATTCAGATATACACGGAGCCGCACCCGCAGAGACTGACAAATGAAATTCTTGGTTACTTGATGCATTATATTCATCAAGCGCCTGATCCAGCCGTCTTCTGATTATTCTAAACTCACGAATGGTACAATCGATGGCCAAGACGACAAACTCGTCGCCACCAATACGGGCAATAATGTCCATACTGCGAAAGACCTTTTTCAGCAGAGATGCGAAAGCCTTTATTGCAATATCGCCGACCGCGTGTCCCAAAGTATCATTAATCGTCTTTAATCCGTCAATGTCAAAATATACTAACAACAGATTGCTGTTATTGCGATTTCTAATAGCAATCTGCTGTGAGGACAGAGCCGCAAAACCGCGTCGGTTATATAGTCCGGTTAACTCATCCATAACGGTTAAGCGCTCCAACTTTTCGCTGGTCTCTTGCACAACATTGAGAGCATGCTCGAGCTCAATCGTACGGTCTGCCAACTCTTTGGTTCGCTGTTCAACCTCTATCTGTAAGGATTTGGCATGTCTCTTGGCCGCTTCAAGAAGGTGCGCACCTTTTAAGGCTCCGGAAAGGTGGTCTCTGATGATCTCAAGAACCGGAACGTCTCTCGTTCCGATATCGGATACAAAATAACCGATGTCTTCCTCGTGAAAGAAAAGCGGCAAGACATGACGATAATATGGGCGAGGCAAACGGGAAAGACCGCCTCTGATAATTTGATTTTCAGGGAATATATCTCCGCTGTGACCGTTCTGATCGAATAAAACTTCCGCCTGGCCATGCTCTACATACTGAGCCAATGAGAAATCGTTGATACCTAAATAATTGAGTTGGCCGCGAAGAACCGAAAATATCTCATCGACTTCGAAATTTCCGATTAAGTCACGTGTCATCAGATTCACAAAGGATCTCTGCTCTTCCCACTCCCCTCTGTCTTGTTCCGACAGCATATCCGGCGACTCCTTCTGAGTGGCTCCTGTATGCAATGTCGAAGAGCCCACGCAACCGCAGGATTGCCGGACCGTCAACGGTGCTGGCAGCTGCTCATGCTGCGCCTTTATGTTGTTGTCACGGATACCTTCGGCAAGCCGACGCATAGCAAAAGAGCCTAGGTCGAAGGCGGACTGATGAACCGTAGTCAATGCTGGCGTACAGCTTCGGGCACTGACCAAATCGTCAAACCCGACAACACTTACCTGTTCAGGTACGGATATGCCTCTTTTTTGCAACGCCTTCATAGCATATATGGCCATATGGTCATTAGCTCCGACTAAGCCGTCAATATCCAGTTTTCGCTCATCCAAAAAAGTCTTAACCGCTGCAAAACCGTCATCGCGAAGAAAAGAACCCTGATACACATAGCGCTCATCGTACTCGATATTGTTATCAAGCAAAGCCTGCCGATAAGCCTTCAATCGCTCATCCGCTTCATAAACACCATATGTTCCGCTGATATAGGCAATCTTGTTGCGACCGTGCTCCGTAATCAAGTGACTGACCGCATCATACATGCCGGAATAATTATCTATACCGAAGGTCAGAAGCGATTCGTGCCGGATACCCACATGCGCGGAAGGGATATCCTTATAGCCCGAAACATAATCCCGAAAACGTTCCACTCCGATATAATTAGAAAGCGAAGAAGAAACATAATAGATTCCGTCAAAATCTTCAGGATTGACCAGCGAAAACAATCGGCTCCGCATCGCCATATGCTGAACGGGGCTTTCAATTGAGCCCACACCAAAAGTAGCGAGCGAAATTCCCATCTGCTCGGCGGCAAAGCGGGCTCCACGATATACAGCCACGCTGTATTCGTTATGAAAATCATTCAGCAATAATGCTATAGAGATATCATCAAACTTCTTCATATTCATATGATAGAAAAGAAAATAACCAAATTCAATCAAATCATGTCAAATTACCATTAATATACAATGAACAATATGAGATTTTTGCTTAGTGTTCCTGATTCAAACAGCTTTTGTAGAAGTGAACCATTTCCTCATGATGACGCATTTTCTATACGTGGGTGGTATAGTCTAGGGATAATGTTCGAATTGGAGAAGAGATAGAATAATAGGAGGCTGACTTGAATGAGAAGCTTTTCGAAAAGAGAAAATATATGATGTTTTTACGACAACAGATTACAATTGATATGCTTCCGAGCAGTTATCTGATGGGAAAGTGAGGAGTACATACCGATGCAAGAATTAAGCATAAATCCTGACAAACTGCATACAACAGAATTGGGTGCAGAGAGAATCAAGCGCAACCTTAATCTGCAAATCGACGATATAGTTTTGTGGTGTAAAGAATCCGTGAAACAAGCAGACATTATCATAAGGTGGGGAAAGAACTTTTATGTGTATCGAAGTGGTGTTGCTATCACCATAAATGCTAAGAGCAATACGATTATAACTGCTCATCCTATAAACTCAAATCCTTGCAACTAAATTCGGCTTCGTAGGTAATGAGGCGACAAAAACTATTCCGGGAGTTTGCTATGATCCCGCTTATATAGAACGTGCTCTCGACGCTTCTTTGAGAAGACTCCAGACAGACTACATCGACCTGTACCAATTTCATGTCGGAGATGTAGGTGTTTCTGACGCCGATGCCGTCATCGCGACTCTCGAGCGTCTCGTAGCTAAGGGCAAAATTCGATTTTTCGGCTGGAGCACGACATCCCTTCCTGCGGCGCGCTTTATGGCTACCCACTCAGGTTGCACGGCTATCCAGCACGAGTACAACATTCTTCAGGAATCTGATGAGATGCTGCAATTTTGCGAGCAGCAAAACCTCGCAAGTATTAATAGAAGTCCGCTTGCCATGGGTTTCTTAAGTGGTAAATTCAACCGCGATACCAGAATCTCAAAAGACGACGTACGCGGCGCCGGACATTCTTGGACAGAGAATATTTTCAAAGACGGCCGTCCGAATGAAGATGTCTTGCAAAAGCTAGACGCAGTTCGTGAGATTTTGACCTCTGGTGGACGAACACTCGCTCAGGGTTCAATCGCTTGGATCTGGGGTAAGAGTTC
>DAIPXZ010000040.1:0-3490 GCA_036782995.1 Bacillota bacterium | reverse complement strand
GCTTGCCGCATTGCGGTAAAGGACTATACGCGCCAAGGATGGAGATCGGCGGAGCTGTTTCGCTCACCTCCGCGACATCCTTGCCGCGTTACATATTTTCACGTAGACTATACTTAGAAATTATACGGAGGCAGCAGTCATGAGATTTATTTTGAAGATTTTATTCGCACCGATCATCGCCGCACTCGCGGTTTCTATATGGCTTTGTTCTGTCGCAATTCGCGTGTCCGGTATGGCGCTCAGTATTGTGAGCGGTCTGTTCGCTGTTGCTGGAATCGTATACATGATTACGGAATCCGTTGGCAAGGGCTGTATCGGTCTTGTCATTGCGTTCCTGCTCTGCCCTTTCGGTCTGCCGACGCTGACCGCTTGGCTGCTCGGCTGTTTGCAGCAGTTAAGGTACACGATTCAGGATAAAATATACGGCTGAGTATCGGAAAAAATATATTCAGAAGACGAGCGGCGAACGACTGCTCGTCTCTTTTTTTGGAGGTGAGCCGATGGCCACAACTCGGATAATTCCCATGCACATTAACGCCGGCAAGACGCTCGCACAGTGCCTTTCCGACCGCACGGATTACGTGAAAAATCCCGACAAGACCGACGACGGCAAGTTCGTTTCCTCATATGAGTGTGACGCGCTGACCGCCGACGCGGAGTTTCTGTTGTCAAAACGGCAGTACAGAATTCTCACCGGGCGCGTCCAGGAAAACGATGTGATAGCCTACCAGATTCGCCAATCCTTCAAACCGGGAGAAGTGATGCCGGAGGAAGCAAATCAGCTCGGCTATGAGTTTGCCGAACGCTTTACCAAAGGCAATCACGCCTTTATCGTCTGTACCCATATCGACAAATCTCACATCCATAATCACATCATTTGGAACTCTACAACGCTCGACTGCACACGGAAATTCCGCAACTTCTGGGGCAGTACGGAAGCCGTCCGTAAGCTGAGCGACCTTATCTGTACAGAGCACCGGCTGTCCGTGATTGAAAACCCGCAGCCGCATGGAAAGAGCTATAACAAGTGGCGCGGCGGTGAACCCAAGCTTTGCAGCCGTGACCTGTTGCGCGCGGCGATTGACGCGGCGCTTTCAAAAAAACCAAAGGATTTTGAGACGTTCCTGAAACTGCTTGAGGGCTCCGGTTATCAGGTCAAGCGCGGCAAAAATATCACGTTTGCTCATGAAGGTCAAAAGCAGAATATCCGGCTCCGTTCTCTTGGAACAGGGTATTCGGAAGAAGAGCTGCGCTCGGTTATTGTTGGCGCAAGGACGCACATTCCGAGAAAGAAAAAGAAGTATCTCACCGCACCGAAGCCGCGTCTGATAACCCAGATTGAAGCAAGTCTTAATTCAGGAAAGGGCGCAGCTTACGACAACAAAATCAAGGTGTCCATGCTCAAGGAAATGGCGCATACCCTGCTGTATCTGGAGAATCATGACTTCCCGGACTATGAAGCTCTCGCTGCATCGGCTGACGATTCTAAGGCGAGGTTCTACGCGATTTCTGATAGAATCAAAGCCGCAGAGAAGCGGATGGCGGAGATCGCCGTTTTGAAAACGCATATCATCAACTACTCCAAAACCCGCGACGTTTATGCCGAGTACCGCAAAGCTGGTTACTCAAAAAGGTTTCTCGCCGACCATGAAAGCGACATCATCCTGCACAAAGCGGCGAAGAAAGCTTTTGACGAGCTGGAGATGAAAAAGTTGCCGACAGTCAAGTCCTTACAGACCGAATATGCCGCGCTTCTCTCGGAAAAGAAAGCCGCCTATGCCGGCTACAACGCTGCACAAACGGAGATGCGCACGATGCTCATCCACAGGGCAAACGCCGAATATATGCTGAGGTTGAATCGTCAGGAAGAGGATCGCGCAAGGGAGCGCCAACATGAAGAAAAATAAGCGCCGGCACGGTGCGCAGCCAGAGATGAAATCTCTGTTCAAAGGGGTTTGGGGATGGTGCCCCAACAAGCAGCCGGGAGGTTTCCGCGACAGCGGAAATCTCCCGGCTAAGCCTTCTGTATATAGGAAGGCATTGCTTGCCAACTACTTGAGCGTTTATCTTCCGACCTCTGCTGTTGTAACTTTTCTCGTAATTTTTCGTCCTTCATATTGCTGAAACGCCATACTCGTGCTATAATAACGATGTTATCGTGCGCTAATACTGCGAAGGAGATAAGAACGATATGACGTTTGCAGAAAATGTGAAATTTACGAGGCAAAGACTATTCCTCTCTCAAGAGGCGCTTGCTAAAGAATTAAAGGTAGCTGTCTCAACCGTAAATCGATGGGAAACCGGAAAAAGTAAACCCAACTTCACGACGATGAAGCACCTAAAAGCCTTTTGCGAGATGAATAATGCCGACTATGAACCTCTCGAAGAGAGTTGGTTAACTTTCACGCAAGACTCAAAAACTGAAATTGATTGAATGGAGTAAGTAAAATGCCTCAACTTGACATCGGCAAACGCAATTACAATTTCATAGACTTATTTGCGGGAGCCGGCGGATTGTCTGAAGGCTTTATTAAAGCCGGCTTTCACCCGATTGCGCACGTAGAAATGAATGAGTATGCTTCTCAAACGTTAGTTACGAGAAGTGCATACTATTATCTCAAGCAGGTCGAAAGACTTGACCTTTATTATGACTATCTTCAAGGCAAAATAGACAGAGAAACCTTCCTCAACAACATTCCGAAAAGCATAGTGAAAACTATTCTTTGTGAAACAATGTCAGATGAAACATTGCCAAGCATCTTCACAACGATTGACGGAATCATGAAATTAAGGAAAATCAGCGGTGTAGACGTAATAGTCGGTGGCCCCCCTTGCCAGGCTTATTCATTGGTTGGTCGTGCACAAAGTAGCCACATGGAAGTTCCTATGTCAGAAGATCCACGGAATGTTCTATATAAGCTATATGCGCGTTTTCTAAAGCGTTATCAACCAAAGATGTTCGTGTTTGAAAATGTAATGGGCATTCTCTCTGCAAATAATGGAACAACATGGAGAAATCTAATAAAATATCTAAAGCGCGTTGGATATGAAATTGAATGGAAGGAACAAAACGCGCAGAACTTTGGTGTCCTTCAAAACAGGAAAAGAATCATTATTGTTGGTTGGCTAAAAGGCAGCGGCATAGTCTATCCCGAATTTGATATTCAAGAGGCTCCAGCCATTGTTAATGATCTTTTTGCCGATCTCCCGAAACTCACGCCAGGTGCAGGTTCCTCATGTTATGGGTTGAACGAGCCAAGTAAATATGTAGTAAGCAATGGCATTAGAAGCAAAGATGACGTTCTCACCTTGCATAAGAGCCGACCTAATATTGAACGTGATATTCAGATATATGAGAAAGCAATTTCATTGTGGAATAATGGTCACAAGAGATTGAACTACAATGATCTTCCGGAGGAACTGAAAACGCACAAAAACAGAAACTCTTTTGTCGATAGATTCAAAGTGGTTGAAGGTGATTGTTCATGTT
>DAIPXZ010000039.1:0-4300 GCA_036782995.1 Bacillota bacterium | reverse complement strand
ATGAATACCAGGATTGCGACGTAGCATCAACACAATCTGCCAGACAGTACAAGAGCGCAACGGATTTGGTGGTAGAAAAAAAGCGCCGTTACATAATCCGCAGACTTACACCCACGGAATGCGCCAGACTTCAGGGCTTCCCGGATTTTTGGGCTACCCCTGCCCCATACAACCCCGCAGACGCAGACTTTTGGGAAGATGTACGCAAGACCCACGCAGAGATAAACGGCAAGAAGTACAAGCCTGTAAAGAACCTTAAACGGTGGTATGACAAGCTGCATACCGATAGCGCAGAGTACAAGGCTTATGGGAACGGTTTAGCGTTGCCTTGCGCGGAATTTGTTGTCCACGGCATAGCGGAACAGGGAGCGAAAACACTCGGCAGCCTGTTTGACGGCATAGGCGGTTTCCCCCTCGCAGGAGTGATGAACGGCATAAAACCTTTATGGGCGAGCGAAGTTGAACCATATCCGATAGCCGTAACAAAAAGCAGATTTAAGGAGGGTAACAATGGCTGAAACAACACGCAAATCAATACTAGCCGAAGCCGAAAGGTGCGTCTGTGGACGGCGTGAAGAAGATTATGGCTCTCCAGAGGACAACTTTTATAAAATATCAAAACTATGGAACGCATACTTAGGAGACAACGTGACAGATGCACATGACGTGGCAATGATGATGGCGTTGCTTAAAATAGCAAGAATCCGCACAGGGAGGCGCACCGAGGATTCATACGTAGATGCTTGTGGGTATCTTGCCTGCGCGGGCGAGATTGCATCGCAGGGAAATGAGTAAATATACACTCGCCGCCGAAACCATCAAGGAGCGCGTGACCTTCCGTGAGGCGGCGGAGCGGTACGGGGTGGAGTTTAACCGCGTAGGGGCGGCATTGTGTCCGTTCCACGCGGAGAAAACGCCGTCATTCAAGGTCAAGAACGAATACGGCCATTGCTTTGGGTGCGGATGGAACGGGGATATTTTCGACTTAACCATGAAGCTGTTCAACCTCCCCTTTCCCGCCGCCCTCGAAAAGCTCGACACAGATTTTGGCCTCAACCTACCGCTCAACCGCCGCATGACCCTGCGCGAACAGCGCGACGCAGAACGGCACCTGCGCGAGATTAATGAGAGGCGGGAGCGCGAAAAAGCGGAACGAATCGCTTATGAGCAGCTTTACGATTCGCTTTGGGACGAATATGCCCGCCTCGAACGAAACCGCGTACAGTACGCACCGCAGACCATGGACGAAGAATGGCACCCGCTGTTCTGCGAGGCGCTGCGTAGGCTGCCGGATGTGCAGTTTGAGATTGATACGTTACTATAAAACCGCGAAAGTGTGGTGAGAACTTGGAAATCAAGACAAAAGACGACCTGACAGATGCAAATATCGCGACGATGGAAAAAGCACAGCTTGTCGATAGTGTAATCCTGTCTTACGACATACCAGATGAATTTGAGCGCATACGCCTACACGCCTTGATGCAGATTCGAGCGGGAGAACTAGGCATAGGCTCAACGCTTAATAGGATGTTATCCAAGTACCAAAAAAAAGACGCTGAAGAAGAAAAGCGCTTCAAGCTGTCAATCGCACGGAGCAACGCAGAACTACCGTTGCGCCTCGACCAGAATGGCGCACCCGTGGTAACGATTGATAACTTCCTGCTTGTCATGCTGAATGACCCGTTTTATGAGGGGGTGCGCTATAACCTGCTTGCAAACTCGCCGGAGGTACATGCAGGCGGCGAAATAACGCGCTGGAGCGATACGGACGAAGCGGAAAGCCGCCATTACATCGAGACCAAGTACAACATCCACGGCGAAAACAAGCACGCCGATGCGCTGCGTATCCTGTTCAGAGAGCGCGAATATCACCCTATACAGGACATCGTGGATATGCTCACATGGGATGGCCAGCCGCGCATTGAGGACTTCCTTCACAAGTGGATGCAGGCAATGGATGACGAATACACCCGTGAAGTGAGTAGGCTTATATTCGCTGGCGGCATTCACCGCCTTTATGTACCCGGCTGTAAATTCGATGACGTTCCCGTGCTGATCGGCACAAGCCAGGGCGAGGGAAAATCGACTATTGTACGTTGGTTAGCTGTTCATGACAGCTATTATTCCGAGGTTACAGAGATCGAGGGGCAACGCGGCATAGAGCAGCTTGAGGGTGCGTGGATATGCGAGATTGCGGAACTTCTTGCATTAACCAAAGCAAAAGAGCAGGAAGCTGTAAAATCATACATCACACGCCAGCGCGACAAATACCGCAAGCCATATGACCGCCAGACCTCCGAGTATCCGCGTAGGTGCGTTTTTATCGGAACGACCAATAATGAGCAGTTTCTCAAGGACAAGACGGGAAATAGGCGGTTCTATCCCGTCAAGGTGCATTCCTCCGGCTATTGGCTGTATGAACACGAACGTGAGTGCCGCGACTATATCCTGCAATGCTGGGCAGAAGCCAAGACGCGCTTCCTTGCGGGTGAAATGCCGAACTATGCGAACAGGGCGCTTCTGCAACAATTCGGAGCCGCTCAAGAGGAAGCCATGGAAGATGATTGGCGCGTGGGCGCGATGGAACAGTTTTTAGAAAGTCAACCTGTTGGAGCATATGTGTGCATACGCCAAATAAAGCGTGAGGCACTTTGCGCGAACAAAGACTTTCCGCAAGACCCAACGCCCAAAGAATCACAGGAGATCGGCATTCTGATGAACAGATTCTGCGAGTGGAAGAAAGCAGGGCTGAAATATGTTGGCAACTACGGTAGGCAGCGTTGCTGGCAGCGAACGGACGGGATGCAGACGGTTGACGTGCCCGATTCGGAAATGCCGTTTTGATGGAACAGGGTGCTGATTTTGCTACCCTGTTCCGTACCCTGTTCCATACCCTGTTCCATGGCTCAAAGCCCCTATTTATCTATCTTTTTTCCTTTAATGGAACAGGGGGAACAAGAAAAGTGGTAAAACATTTGAATGGGAAAAAATAAAAAACTTGGAAGAAAAAAATAAAATTCCAGAATGACTTATAGGAAAACGGGGGCTGTTCTGTTCCGCTGTTCCATAGAAAGATGTTAAGGAGGCGTGTAAATTGGAAGAAAAGCAATAGAAAGATGTTAAGGAGGCGTGTAAATTGGAAGAAAAGCAATAGAAAGATGTTAAGGAGGTGTGTAAATTGGAAGAAAAGCAATGGGTAAAAGAAGTGAAAGCCGATATGCAAGCCCTACGCGAAACCGCAGAAAGCGTCATTAAAGCAAGAGATATGGTTCAAGCGTGGGATATGTCGCGCAAGGCGGCAAACAAATTTGTGATTGATTATTTCAAAGCAGCACTAGAACGAAACGATCAGGAGGAACAACCAAATGGATGAACTGATAAACGACAAAAAGTATATGATCGGAGGGTAAACAAATGGATGAACTCAAAAAATGCGGTCGGCCTACGAAGCCGAAAGATGCCAAGGTAATTACAATAAAAGTACCATGTGATGCTCTGGCTGGAAGCATAACGCTAATATATGGCAGTGCATGTAGTATTAACCTCAAAACGCGCACGTTCGACTTTCAACCATACGGCAATGACGAGATAGATTTCACAGACAAGGAGGACGAGGAATAATGCCAACAACTAACACCCCAGCCAAGCGCGGCAGACCGCCTAAGCAGAAAGAAGTTGCCGCCGATAATGTCGAGCAGGCTGGGCAGGAGATTGTTAAAACCAAGAATCGTTCACGTGGACTTGCAGGCGTTGAGCAAAACACTTCTGCAAAGGCAGAGGACGTGTCCAGAATCCTTAGTAACTGTCTAAGGTGGTATAAGATGCCGAAGGTCAAGACCGAGCAGGAACTTGAAGATCGCATCGCCCAATTCTTTGTGACCTGCTTTGAAACCGGCGAGATTCCGACCGTTGAGAAGATGTGCCTTGCTATTGGCTACGATAGGCAAACAGTGTGGAGATGGGAAAACGGGGAAAGAACAAGCGAGGTGGGCTCTCGCGCCGGTGACATAACCAAAAAAGGTAAGGCATTTCTTGCAACTTTTGAAAGCGAAATGGTCACAGAAGGCAAGATTAACCCTGTCGTTTACATCTTCCGCGCAAAGAATTTCTTTGGCATGAAGGATGTTCAGGACTACATCTTGACCCCAAACAATCCCCTCGGCTCCGACTCTGACCCCGCGACTATGGCGCAGAAGTACCAGAACGCGCTTCCGGGCGCATCAATCGAGGCAGAAGGCGAATAGCCGCAGAAAGCGCAGAAAGCCGCAGAAAGCCGCAGAAAGCGCAGAAAGCCGCAGAA
>DAIPXZ010000038.1:0-4305 GCA_036782995.1 Bacillota bacterium | reverse complement strand
GATGGCGACCTGTGCCGTTGCGGATGATCTGAAAGGATTTGAGACAGCGCAAGACGGCATTACCAGTGAACGTGTTGGGAGTCATTCGGTGACCTACAGCGAAAAGTCAAAAATGACGAAATCGTATGACGAGATAACACAGGAAACGATCGAGCTGTATTTGGGAAACACTGGGCTATTGTGCAGGTGGGCGTAACATGCGGACGAACTGCGATATAACGCTATACAATAAAGTTTCCGGTGAAACATATCAGAGGACTGAATTGCATGGTGTGTTCTGGGAGAACCGCAAGGGTGTTAATGTCATTAAATCTGGCCTTACTGCTGCAGATCAGGCATCCATTTATATCCCGTTTTACGTGGATGATGGATATCAGAAACCGAAAAGCTGGCAAGCACTGGCGACCAAAACAGGAAAATGGACGTTACAGACTGGTGACTATATCGTAAAGGGCATTGTGACTGACACAATCAGCTCGACGTTTACGATATCGAATCTGAAAGCGACGTATGATGACGTTTTACAAATTACCAGTGTTGATACGCAGGATTATGGATCGCCGGACTTGCAACACTGGCAGATCGGAGCGAAATAATGACGAAACCTGTTATTGAAACACCGCGCGGGAAGATCATCAACATCAAGACAGCGAACGGGAAATTAACGGCAAAATTGACGTGGAATACCGGATTCCGTCCGAAGTGGCAAGGGCGTTATTCCGCTGCACAGAAATATGTAGACACGCAAGTATTACGTTTATGTGATCCATACATCCCGAAAGATACAGGGGCATTGATCGCTTCTGGCGTTTTAGGGACGGATATCGGATCAGGCACTGTAAAATGGGTTGCTCCATATGCGCACAGGCAATATTATCTGGACAATCGGAAGACGACAAAAAGTATTAATCCGCTGGGCGGTTCCCGCTGGTTCGACCGCGCAATGGTAACGCATAAACAGAGCATCATTCGCGGTGCTGGCAGAATAGCAGGTGGCAAAGTCACATGGAGCCCGAGTGTAAAATGAGCGACACGATCATCGAAGCACTGAGAACCTACATCAATGATTGTACTTATCTGGACGCGGATAGCGGGCAGGTGAGCATCAACTATATGTCATCCGATCCAATCCAATATGGGATATTCCCGCTCCCTGGCGAAAAACTAATCGAGAAATATATCGTTTCTGGTGGAATTTATGAATATCCATTCGCGCTGCGGGTCAATGCAAGCAATACGGATGATTACGCGCTATTGGAGACACAAGGATTCTTTGAAGAATTCTCAGCATGGCTGGAAGAAAATAACGATTCTGGGACATTCCCGGCACTTCCGACCGGAAAAACAGCAATAAAAGTCGAGGCACAATCGAACGGTTATTTGATTGAGCAAGGCGAATCAGGGACTTCGATTTACGAGGTTCCGTGTACATTGATTTACGAAAAGTTGAATTACGAGAAGGAGTAAAGCATGGCATCAACACCAGTAACACTAAAACGAAGTGATTTGAAACACTTTTTGGACACATCGGACACATCAACACCTACTTGGTCACCGATCAATCTGGGCGTAACCGCTGCACAAATCAGCTATAACCCGACCGTCTTAGAAGAAGGTTATATTGCGGATACCGCAAAAACAAAAGAGGTCGAAAGCGTATCACCAGAAATGTCTCTGGAATTTACCATTAAAAAAGGTGATGCCGTATCAGATTATATTTTCTCAAAGATTTGGAATCAAAAAGTGTTGGGAGATTCCTATTCTACGCTTTTGACCGTCAGAACAGCGGAAACAGCCGTTGATGGTGCATACCCTGCAATGACGCAGCCTGTCAGTATCAGCCCGCAGAACATCGGCAATGAAGCAGTTACAGCAGCGAAAATGAGCGTTACACTGCTGTTTCGTGGTGATCCAACCTACGGGACTTTCAATCCGACCACTTCGACATTTGTTGCAGCGACCTAATTTTAGGAGGTATTTATGCAGTCACTAAGTCTCGGGAAAGATACAGTCACATTTTGTATATGCGATGATCCGAATAGGGTCATCTCTTTCAATCCGCATGATGTACGCCTTTGCGAGCGTGTAACCATGTTTTGGCAAGATGCCAATACGAAGCAAAAAGAATTCGAAAAGCGGGCGAAAGAAGAGGCGAATCTTGAAGAAAAAGACGAGAATGGTATTCCGATCAATTTGGCGAAATCAGCCACGCTGATGCGCGAAACAGCCGATTGGGTATGTGAACAACTGGATATTGTTTTCGGCAAAGGCACAGCAAAAAAAGTGTTCGGGGATACGTTTACGTTTGATGATTTTGCATTGTTTATGCAATACGTCTTTTCGTTCTTTACGCAGGAATCACAGGAACGAGTAACAAAACGATTGAATAAAAAATCAGGGAAGGTCATGTCGTGAATATCCTGATCGACGAGCTGCCAGATCAAGTAATGATTGACGGTAAACTTTACGATTTGGATACTGATTTTAAGACTGCAATCCGGATCATTCAGGACTTCGAAGATGACGATTTGACAACGTACGAAAAGAACTTCCTGATGATCCGGAGATTATTTCCGGTCGTTCCTGACAATACTGAGGAGGCAATAAAGCAGGCTATAAAATTCTTGGATGGCGGCGAACCTGTTTCCGAAGAAGAAGAAAGCACTCCACCGATGCGGTTATATTCATTTTCAAAAGATGCGAACCTTATTTATGCAGCGTTTCGGCAGACGCACGGAATCGACCTGCAAACGGCAAAACTGCACTGGTGGCAATTTCTTGCGTTGTTCATGGACTTGGGCGCGGATACCACCTTTTCGAATCTGGTCAGTTTGCGAAAACGTGTCAAAGAAGGGAAAGCAACCGCAGACGAACGAATGATTGCCGCTGAAATGGGCGATGCGTTTATTATCGATGAACCGGACACGCGGACTTGGGAGGAGATCAAAGAGGATGAGCGAAAACAAGCGTTGACGGATGAATTCATGCGCTTGCTGGAGGGTTCAAAATGAGTTATGACGGAAGTATCCAAATTGATACCAGTTTGAACTCCACCGGATTCAACAACGGGTTGAAGTCTATGGCCGGAAGTTTGGGAAAACTTACTGCCGCATTAGGAATTACGATTGGCATTGCAGCCGGTTTTCAATTCCTGAAGGCTGGAGAAAAAGCTGCACGATCCCTATCAACTGCGCTATCCGGTTTAGGATTTGTCACAAAGGCGAACGGACGCGATTTTCAGCAGGCTAAAAGTTTTATCGATGGTTACATTTCAGATGGACTGGTTCCCGCTACAGACGCAATCGAAGCATACAAGAACATGGTATCGCGTGGATACGATACATCACAGATCGAATCCATGATGAATATCATGAAGGATTCCGCTGTGTATAATCGGCAATCAGCGTTTTCCATTGGCGAAGCAATCGTCAAAACAACGCAAGGTTTGCGAATGGAAAACAGTATGCTGACTGATTCGGTCGGTATCCAAAAGAATGTTGCAAAAATGTGGGATGAATACGCTGCAAGTATCGGGACGACTGCCAACAGGCTGACGCTGGCACAGAAACGACAAGCCGAATTCAACGGATTTATGGCTGAAGGTGGCGTGTTCGCAGGAGCTGCAGCCGAATATCTGAATACATACGCCGGTAAATTATCGCAGTTATCCGCAGGATTTACAAATTTGAAAGTTGCTGTTGGCAATTCTGTGATTCCAATCATCAACGCGATACTTCCGGCAATCAACGCTGCTGTTACCGCGCTAACACGGTTATTCAATCGTATTGCTGTGATTATGCAGGTATTGTTCGGGTATGATCCATCTGCAACGGTTGCAGCGTATGAACAAAGCATGGGCGGTGTTGCGTCCACAACTCAGCGCGCGGCGGATGCACAGGATGAATTGGCGGAAAACACCGAAGCAGCAGGTAAAGCCGCAAAGGGCGCATTGGCATCGTTTGACCAACTGAATGTGCTGCAGCAGGATACCGGCTCAACTTCCGTCACAGGAACGGGTATTAATACACCGATTGAGTCAATACTTCCGACTGAACTCGCAACTCCGAAAATCGACACATCGGAAACAGAAAGCTCATTGGACAACCTAAAAGCAAAGGTAGAGAATTTCAAGGGCGCAATCGAGAATATGTTCAATCCTACTATTGAGAGCCTCGGAAGGTTGAATATTTCACTGGAGCCAATGAAATCCTTTGTAGCAACCGGTTTGATCGACTTCTACGAGCACTTTCTCGTACCTGTTGGTGGTTGGACGCTTGGGGAAGGCTTGCCGCGATTTATTGACGC
>DAIPXZ010000037.1:0-4602 GCA_036782995.1 Bacillota bacterium | reverse complement strand
TACAAAATGTGGGGTAACGGTATAGCACTTCCAACGGCACTTTACTGTATGCAAGGTATTTCGGAGGTTCTTACGAAAGCAAAACGCAGAGCATGGCTCAATGACCTTTTAGGTGACTGAGTATGAGGCTGATAGTTTATGACTGTATTGATCGCGAGAATCAACAAACATCGAGAACATATCGGTTGATTCAAATTTTCAGATTATTTTCGCAACTTGTCGTTGACATTCGGGGTTGATTTGGTGTATTGTGTATGTGCAATCAAAAATTGCAAAAGTAATTAATAATTGAACGAAAGGAGGTGGACAGCGTGGTTGATTTGAGAGCCAAGCGAGAGGCAAAAAACATGTCGCAGCAACAATTGGCGGACGAGGTCGGGATATCACGTCAAGCGATTTCCAACATTGAGATTGGCATGGCGAAACCCGATGTCAAGCATGCGATAATCATCGGTCGCGTGTTGGAATTCAATTGGGTGTTATTTTATGATGAGGAGGCTTGAATAATGGCAATAAAACTCGGAAATCAACGCTTGATTTGAGCGAAAAATACTACAAGGAGGCATCAAATGGCCCCATATAAAAAACTAGCAAATGCGATTGTCTTGAGAGCAGTTGACGATTATCGCAAAGTATTAAAAAAGCTAAAATATTTGAATGAGACGCCGAGAATTAACGGCGTTCGAATCACCGAAATCAAGCGAAAAATTGACAAGCTCGAAAAGTTCTTCCTATCCGAATGGTTTGGAGAATTAACCAACATCAGCGGAGAGGACATCATTAAGAAAGTCAGAAAGGAGGTAGAGATATGATATTGGAACTGCTAACAATGATGTTTGCGCTTGCGATGCTGATGGTCGCAGTCGCTTTCGCGGTTTGGATAATGTACGTCCTGATTCCAAAACGATATCAGTCCGACATGGACGCGCATTTGGCACACACATACAGACAGCGGCAACCATCGCGAACGATGGGCACCGAAATCAAAGACCGCCCGAAGTTTGGGGATTAGAGAGGAGAAATAAAATGAGCACAGGCGTGACCATCACGGCAATGATTTGCTTCACAGTTTTAGTCATGTTTTTATTCGGCAAAAGAAAGGAGAAATAAAATGCATCCATTTTGCCCGACGTGTTTTCGAACATTTGATCCTGATTTTATCCGAAAATTCGCCGTCCGGAAATGTCCGTATTGCGAATCAAGAATTATCGACCCGGAAAAAAGGAAAAGCCGCCGATGCGCGAAACCCGACGACTAAGGAATGAATCCACCACCAACATTTTAACACAGGAGGAATCGAAAATGCTAACCATCTGTCAGTCTTGCGGCGACATGATCGAGTGGGGAACTACAGCCCCGAAAAATTTCAAGTGCCGTTTGTGCGGCGCGAAGGGCAACAAGCTAAGAACGTGCGACTTGGCCACCGCGCAGAAAATATCACACGCAATCAAGGAGGCTAAGAAATGAAAACAACCAAGATCAGAATCAAAAATCTATTTGGAATAACCGAAACTACACTCGATGGCAAGTCCGTTGAGATATCCGGCCCCAAAGGAGCCGGCAAGACTTCCGTGCTCGATGCTATCCGGCTCGCCCTGACAAACAAGTCAGATCGTGACTATATCATCCATCAGGGCGCGACAGAGGGCGAGATTATTATCGAGACTGATTCGGGGCTTTCGATTAACCGGAAAATCCGGACAGAAAAAGCCGATGCGGTCACTGTCAAGAACGGCAATATGACGCAGAGCCGACCGGCTGAATTCCTGAGCACGATTTTCACACCATTACAGCTGAATCCGGTCGAATTTACCCAGATGTCACGGCAGGAGAAAAACCGCATCATTTTGAACCTTATCGAGTTTGATTGGGATTTGAAATGGATTGAAGACCAGTTCGGGGAATTGCCGAAGGGCGTTGATTATTCTCAGCACATTTTACAGGTTTTGAACGATATCCAAGCCAAAGATGGCGACTATTACACGCGCCGTCAAGACCTTAACCGCGAAGAATATTATAAACGCCAATCGATTGACGACATCGCAAAAGACTTGCCCGCGCAATTTAATTATGAGAAGTGGGGCAAGTACGATTTGGGCGCGGCTTATCGGCTGTTGGAAACAAATCGGCAGCACAATACGAAGGTTGAAACGGCGAAGAATTTCAT
Organism: Bacillota bacterium; assembly: GCA_036782995.1. GTDB lineage: Bacteria > Bacillota > Clostridia > Saccharofermentanales > Saccharofermentanaceae > DAIPXZ01. The sequence goes on along the minus strand of DAIPXZ010000037.1, from coordinate 2,435 downwards.
TGCGTCGTTTGATGGCAAATTGCGAGAACTACAAGCTAAGGCTCAAATTGACGCGTCTGCGGCACAAGACGAAATCAACGCAGAGGACAAGTTTTTATCCGGCGAAATCGAGCGCCTTAAAGCAGAATTGAAAGCCGCTGAGGACAAGCGCAAGACGCTGGGCGATAAGCTCGCCGACAAGAAGGCCGTCATCATGGCCGAATACGAAGCCGAAAAGGCGAAGATTGTCGGCGTTTCGGCAGACGCTAAAGAATGGGCTGAAAAGCCGCTAATCGATGTTACCGAACTAGCCGACGAAATCGACGTAGCGGAAAAGATGCGGAAGCATCTGTCTGATTACGAGCGCATCCAGAAAATGACGACTGAGTGCGCCGATCTAAAGCAACGCGCTGAAGAGTTGACAGCGAAGCTGACGATTGCGCGAGAGTTGCCCGGCGAAATTCTCAAGACTGCGAAAATCCCGATTGAGGGGCTGACCGTCGAAGAGGGCGTACCGCTTATTAATGGATTGCCGATTTCCAATCTGAGTGAAGGAGAATTGTTGGAATTGTGCGTTGATATCACAATTCAGAAGCCGGGCGGCTTGCAGATTGTTCTGCTCGACGGTGCAGAAAGGCTTGACAAGAAAAGTCGTGAAGAACTGTACGCGAAGTGTAAGGAAAAGGGATTACAACTCATTGCGACGCGCGTAACGGATTCTGCGGAACTCGAAGTCACGTTGTTATAAGAAAGGGGAAATAAACATGTCAACACATTGGAGAAAGATATTAGAATCCGAATATCTTGCAGGCGCTGACCTCGACGACGGAAACGGAAAGTTCAGAAACATCGTCGCGACCATCAAGACCGCGAAACGAGAGGAAATTTTAGAGCCTGGAACGTCCAAGAAAGAGTCTTGTCTCGTATTGCATTTCAGCGAAAGTATTAAACCGATGATTTGTAACGTGACTAATGCGAAAAACGTCACCAAGGCCACAGGAACGGCATACATCGAAGAGTGGTCCGGCAAACAGATCACGATTAAGACAGAGAAGGTCAAGGCGTTTGGCGAGTTGTGGGATGCACTCCGAATCGTTCCTTATCCGCCAAAGCAAACGCAGACCGCTCCGCCGGTGTTAGTACCGTGCGCGGACTGTAAGGCAAACATTGTTTCGGTTAATGGCGTGCCGGCCGAGACTATCATTGCCGGAACACAGAAATCATACGGGCGGCCGCTGTGTATGGCTTGCGCAAATGCGGCAAAACAAAGGGCGGCAGAACAAGAAGCGTTGGAAAACATAGCAGAAATTGACGAGGTTAATCCATATGATGCTGAACGATCTTAATTATTTTAGCCGCGAAGCCGAATTGATGTACATGGGCTCGACACAGTTTAAGCAATTCATGCAATGCGAAGCCGCAACGATGGCGAGAATCAACGGGGAATGGAGAGATGCGCCGGGCGTGGCGATGCTTGTCGGGTCGTACGTGGATGCTCATTTTTCCGGCACGATGGCGCAGTTTAAGGCTAACACGCCTCAGATTTTTAAGCGCGACGGAGAACTCAAATCAGAATATGTCGCCGCGAATCAAATCATTCAGGTGATTGAAGCTGATGCGCTGATGATGGAATATCTGCAGGGCGACAAGCAGACCATTAAGACCGGAGAAATTGCTGGCGTGCCGTTCAAGGTAAAATTTGACGCATATATCCCTGGGGTTCGGATCGTCGACCAGAAAATCATGCGTGATTTCAAATCTGTTTGGAACGATGATTTGCGAGTGAAACAGAATTTCATAGACGCGTGGGGCTATGACATCCAAGCCGCGATATATCAGGCGGTTGAGGGGAATAGATTGCCGTTTATTATTGCGGCGGCAACGAAAGAGGACGTCCCGGACAAGGCGCTTCTCGAAATCCCGCAAGAGGTCATTGACGACCGGCTCGAAATGATTGAGGCGTATGCGCCGAGATTTGCCGCGATCAAGGCCGGACTCGTTGAACCAACAAGTTGCGGGAAATGTCCATATTGCAAATCAGTAAAGAAGCTCACGAAAGTAATCGATTATAGGGAGATGGAAACATGAAAGAAATAGCAAGGATCGAGCGCGGAAACGTAACTATTATAATCACCGAAAACGCGCCGAAAGAGATCGTATCCATGATTAACAATTTGATTTTGAAAGCGAGGAAATAACATGAATGTAGCAGTTTTATCAGGAAGATTAACACGTGATCCGGAAGTCAAAACCACACAGAGCGGCGCTGAAGTCTGTTCGTTTACCGTCGCCGTTGACAGGCGTTTCAAAGACGCGAACGGCGAGCGCGGCGCAGATTTCATATCGTGTGTTGCATGGCGGCAGACCGCCGAATTTGTCGGGAAGTATTTTTCGAAGGGAAGTCGAATCGAGGTTGCAGGGTCAATACAGACACGGAATTATGACGACAAGGACGG
>DAIPXZ010000036.1:4730-5947 GCA_036782995.1 Bacillota bacterium | reverse complement strand
AATCACGTCGCCGAGGTGGATAACGATCAGCCGTTTACCTTTTTTGCCTTTTCCACATAGATGATAAACATAATCCCAATAGTCAACCCAGCACTCGTTCAGCCATTCTTGCAGACGATTAGCGTAGGTTACCTGCTCTTCAAGAGTTGCCCTGTTATGGATAGTAAACTGCAACAGGCTAAGCGCAGTTGAACTTCCGATGTGAGTGTCTCCAATAATTGCTATTATATATTCTGACAATTTATGCCTTTTTATTATTTATGATTTGAGACAAAAAGCCGGACGAACGCCAAAAGAGTTACTGGCGGCGTGACAGTAGCAACGCCCGTTGTCGGTGGCTAAAGCGAAAAGAGCGGAGGAAACAACATCACGAAGCCAGAACGTCTGTCTGTTACACTGTAGATCAGGACGGGCAATAAACAGCGGGAAGATAGATTTATCAACAGCATAGTTATACGGAATATTCGTACCATCCCCAACAGGCGAGAAGTGATGCGTCCCGAACACGTTAACCTCGGTCATGAGATCAACGGTAGTATCATACCAAGACCCATTTGATGGCCGCCCATTGGCAACAGTATTCACGAATAGATTTCTGTGGCTCAGAATATGACCTGAACCAAAAGCAGAATTGATTGTCGATATAGCGGTTGCCAGATTCGACTGCTTCATAACACTGTTGTAATATCCGCCTTCCGTGGTATTTGTGGAATTCATAGCCGCATTATAAAGGCTTGTATCCGGCACAATAACGGCATGATGCGTTGTGCAATTCGTATCTCCTGTGTTGTAATAGTAGTCAAACGCTGCAATTCTCCAAACAACGCTATTTATAGTCCAGTAATCACCCACGTACATATCTTCAAAAGTACCTGCGCCTATCGCTGTATACTGCGCTGCAGAGACTGACGTTCCGAGAGAATATCCACGATAGAATCCATTATGCGCTCCTGCATTGCTTGGAATGACCAGCTTTAGGAAGTTCGCGACAGTAAGATCGGAAGGAGCAGCTGCGTCACCGTTGGGATTTCCTTTGATCGTATTAGCAGCCATATTTGCCATTTTGCCATTGGTAACAGCAGAATCAGCCAATTTGGTTGTCCCAACAGCTCCATCAGCTATTTTGGCGTTGGTAATATTTCCATCCAGAATCTTGGCAGTAGTAACAGCGGAATCAGCCAATTCAGATGTCCCAACAGCTCCAGCTGCGATCTTCT
>DAIPXZ010000036.1:0-4630 GCA_036782995.1 Bacillota bacterium | reverse complement strand
GTAACAGCGGAATCAGCCAATTCAGATGTCCCAACAGCTCCAGCTGCGATCTTCTTGCTGTTCGTCCCGTCATGATCGTGACCGGTAGATGCGTCAAACGCTGCGGAATTAGCTTCGATTCCGTCTTCGATATGATTCATCCGATCAGCTGTAAATTCTGATCCAGCCTGTACTTCGGTCGATTTTAGTTCGATGATCACATCATCATTGATAATCGTTCCGCTCGAATTTTTGATCGTAAATAGTGCCTGATCAGCGGAAACGCCAGACAGAACTTCATTCTGCCATGTTTGTTTTGTATATGCCATGATTTTACCTCCTAAACATATTTTGTCGTAATAATCCAGATCCGCAGACCGCGAACCCGCAAATTGGAACGCGCCCCAGAACAATGCGCTTCGTTCGGAACATCCACTGACGGGTCATTCCTGCCCCTGCCTCTCCAACGCCACAAATCGGACTGCGAACTACTTTTACCATTTCGTGATATTTGACGATTAAATCAATCACTTTTTCCCACGCATTGACGATTTGATAATCCGGTCCACGTTTGTCCGCTCCGTCCTCATAAGCCGCGTTCAGCGTGTAGGCGTTCGCCGCCGCCACCTGCGCCGCAGTCTGAACCGTGATGATGTTTTGTACCAGATCGTTGATATCCGCAGCGGTCGGCTTATCTGTGCGTGTTGGTGTGCGCATCGTGATCAGCTCTGGTATCGGGACGCCGCGCAACGAGAATACCAACTCCCGCGCGAATGATGTATTATTTACGATGCGCTCCCAGTCTGTGATGTTGAAGCGTCCCTTGAATGTCTTCTGGATAATGTCCGCCATAGTGCGGTCGTAAATTGGGTCAATGTATGCCATTATCTGTTTACCAGTCCTGAATGCACATACCCAGAAAGTCCTGCACCTGCACCATCTGCAATTGTTACCGAATACCATAACGACTGATTTGGAAAGCCAAAAACAATTGATCCAGTGACCTCACCGGTAACAGTTACATGCTGACCTGACTGCATAAATGTTATTAGAGTAGATGAATCTGTCCATTGTGATGATCGCAATGCTGAATTGTCTGAGTTAATTGTTCCTGTCCATGTGGTATAACCTGATCCTCCACCGCTACCCGACCCTCCACTTCCTCCAACTGCATTATATCTTTCTACTCTCACTTCTGTAGACAATGTGGCATTGTAAAGATTAAAAGTTGAATATGTAACTTGAATCTGAGTAGATTTTAATACGTTATCTACGTACCAATAATAATCTGCTTTCCCTAAATCGTAAATAGGATTCCCATCTCCGTCTGTACCTGATTGATACATATATGATGCTGATAATTCCTGCGCACCAATAACAGGATAATAAAAAACCATAGATGTAACATCAAATGGGGCATTAAATCCAATAAGCTGAACATATTTTGTATTTTTTAAAACTGCAGATACTTCTACCGTTGTGGCTGCTGTCGTATTGGTTAAAACCATCGTTCGCTCGGTTATGTCGTAATTTTTTATAACTCCATTGATTTTTTCCTGTATGTAAAATAGTTGATTATTTGTTCTATTATTTTTTATAACAAAATTCTGTGCACCAACCCACGGATAATTAAATGATGCTGGTGTTACAGTCAAATAGGATGATCCTTTTGTGATGGCCTTCTTCAACACAGCCGGAAACGTCACAGCGACATTCGTGTTTTCCGTTGTTTCCGCCAGCGTGAATTTCATAGTCGAAACTTCGCGGTAATCCGTCACCGTGCCGTTGATGTTGACGCTGATGTAATAATCATTCGGGCTGTATCCAGACAATAATGTGACCGTAAATTCCTGCGCTGTGTTCCACGGAAACTTGAATTTCGCGGGGGTGACTGTGCCTTTGTCGCCGACTGCAATAGATTTTGTAATCTTAGGGAAGTCCAGAACAACCTCTGTATTTGCCGTTGTGTTGCTCAACGTGAAAACCTGTGTCGTTGTCATGTACAGCGTGCGTACTCCGTCAATCGAAACACCGATTCCGTAATCCTCCAGATACGCACTATCAACTTTCGCGGTGAAATTCTGTGATGCAGCCCATGGAAATTTGAACTTTGCAGGTGTAACCGATCCGCGCTGTCCGACCGTTATCGCTTTCGTGATCTGCGGGAAGTCAATAACGATGGACGTGCTGGCGTTTGATTTGGCTAAGACAAATGGCGCGCTATCATCCATGTACAGCGTCCGAACGCCGTTGATGGTCACGCCGATACCATAATCTTCCTGATAATCAGCAAATAGCGTTGAAATGAAACTTTGCGGGCCTTCACGCGGGTATTCAAATTGCGCTGGAACAACGTTTCCTTTGTCTCCGATGGTGATATTCTTTTTCAATATCAGGACATTCCCAACGATCACGCCCACGCCGGACATATCGCAGACAAAACCGCCTGATAGATCAATTTGCGTCTGCTTCATAATCATGGCAATTTTCCGATCTTTGATCGTATCGACTTGATAAATGTATCCGGGCTTGTAAAACGCCGGATTGAACGCGCGGAAATTCTGTTCATATCGTAGTAAATAGAAAAACTCCATGCGGGTCAGCGCGGTTGACGCTGTGTCGGGTGAAATCATCGTTGCACCGGGTACTTTGATTGTGTTCGGTTTTAGTCCAGTCGTGTCGATATCCCGCGCAGAAATAACCTCGTTATGGCTATATTCTCGTCCGGTAATCGTTACTTCTTTTGTGCCTGTCACTTCAATTACCGCATAATTCGGACCGGATGAAATCAGTGTTGCGTTTGTAACATTGGCACTTTCGAAAAATGCCGGTGTATCAAAATATAGCGTATAGGTTCCGCCGTTCAGCGTCTCCTTGAAAATCTCCGTTGCCGCAGCAGCCATAACATACGAATGACTTGTGACTTCCAGCCGTGTGGCCGGTGTCGTGTCTTTGATCAACTGCCCTTCCAGCGCCTTTTGTGATTTTAAAATTGTGCCGTCCGGCGTGCTGTTGATATCTAAAAATTGCTGGTGCATGATATGCACGTTGTTTCCGTCAACAATTTCAGCGGAGCAACCGGCCGCAAAAAGTACCTGTTGTAATGCTATTCGTAAATTTCCAGGCTCGATATTTCCGCGGAGCTGAATCGTTGCAACGTCTGCATCAACCGTAACCGTTCCGACATCAGAGGAAAAACTAAGAATACGATTGACGATCGTGGCGAAATCCTCATCCGTCGCCCAAAAGTCGCCGTTGTAGGACACTTCTTCCAGCAGCCCGATCAAATCCATACCTTCAAGTTTGATATGATTGTCGGATATATTGGAGCGATTAGTCATGTAATAACGACCGATAAAATCAACGGTCTTTCCGTTGTCGTAAAGCAAATCCATCATCATTCTTGTCGTCAGTTGATTGTACAGGCTGTCAGGATCAATCAAATCAAACATTGGTTCGGTCGTCACCAATTCGCACTGCATCGTACCAAATGGCAATTCATCGCTCAAAGGTGACTGTTCCATAATCACAGATGCGTTCTTAATCTGGTCTGCACGAAATTCTACGGTATCGCCAAACGTGATATCAGATACGCGAATCCGTCTGTATGGTTTGTTTGTATCGTAAAATGAAAATACGATTGCATTGACCCCAGCAACTTCCTCACTGAATTTATAATGTACCTCATTCGGGTAAATCGTTTTTGTTTTAAGCAGCGTTGCCCCGTTATAATACTGGACAATGACCCGCGTGCAATAATCGTAGGTTGATTCCGACCCGTGGATGATAATTTCGTCCAGGTCATAATCATCGTCCAAATCAATCCGGATCGTTCCCAGTGCTGTGGATGATTTTCCAAGCGAATTGGTAAGGCCGGTGCTCCAGTATCCGACATGGGCGTCCGTGGAAGGGATGAAGTGGTAATTCCCATCCAGCAGCCAAAGATCGTCTTCCCACGTGGCGTATGCGACTTTCAGCGCGCGCCCATCTTGCAGGTCATCCACGCTGGAAACAGCATCCGCATTGGTAACGCTATACGTTGCGTGTTGGTCGACAGGATCGGGAACCAGATATAACCGCAGGATCGACTCCATACGTTATGGCGTCCTTGCCGGTGCTTGACCGATGAAATTAACAGTCATACCGCCAAAATAATTGACGTTGTCTTTTTGCCGTCTGAGCGAATCGCTTACTTCTGCGCCAACATATGCGATAAAAGTATAATCTCCGCTTCCGGTTGGAACTACAACGGTGTGAAATTCTACCGGCTCCGTGATCTTATCCCAAAATGCGTTATAAACATCCATATCGCCCAAATATCCAATTTCAAGCGTATAATTGTAATATACGCCGATCAATTGCCGATGAAGGATGCCGTCTTCTGTCCGTTCCGCTGTCTTATCCAGGAATGATGCGGTGCGTTTCAGTCCTGTTACTGCCAAATTGTAGGTAATTCCGTCTACAGATATCATGTTGTCGCCCTTGTAATTAAACTTTTTCCAACGCGTTTATCCTCTTTTTGAATCTCTGGCCGCAGAACCCTGATCAATTCGCCCATCGTCCCGCCAAACTGAACCGTGATGTTCTGCCCGCCGCTGATTCCTTCTGTTTCTTCACGTACAATCTGCCGTATTAGTTTTTCAGGTGCTTC
>DAIPXZ010000035.1:0-7351 GCA_036782995.1 Bacillota bacterium | reverse complement strand
TTTTTGATAAAGCGATGCTTTATGAATCATTCATAATGAAATAAGCAGGATTCTATGTCTGGCAGGAACGAGGTTTATTATGACTAGTAAAAGTGTCCCCCCCAGAAAGTCTTTTTTAGATCGATTTCTTGACTCTCAGATTATGGGTTTCGGGACGGAGAGTCATGTCGTTTTACGAATAGTTATTTTTGTTATCTTTTTCTCGGCATGCACTATTACGAATGCATCGATGATTTTTCCGGACCAACGAGGATTGGTATCCTTGCTTCAGGGTATTTCTTGCATTTTACTTGCACAAACGGCAGGGAAACGCGGATTTTGGACCATCCTGATCATGAATGGACTTCAGGTTATTTCCGTTTTGGGTTCTATTATTGTTCGCCATGATAATGCGGGCATAAATGGATTGATGATGACGTTGGTCGCTTTAATTATTGTTATTATCATGCTTGCCTATACGAAACGCATTCAAACGGAGATTAATCGAAACCTTCAAAAGACCAAGGCTCTCGAGGAAGCGAATGCGAAGCTAGAAGAAAGAGAAAAGGAGACCTCGAGACAGAATACTCTTCTCATGGATTATAACCGTGCGATGAAGGAGAATGAAGAACGCCTTTATCGCCTGAATCACTACGATACGCTTACGGGGCTTCCAAATCGCGTAAAGATTATTGATCGCATGGAGCTTCTGATTAGCTTGCTTTCGCATAAGCGCATGCCTTTTGCGTTGGTTTATGTGGATCTTGATAATTTCAAACAGATTAATGACACGATGGGACACCATGTCGGCGATCTTATGCTACAGACCGTTGCGGCTCGTCTTAAAAATATGGTGCATGACGATGATATGCTCGGCCGTTGGGGCGGTGATGAATTCGCACTTTTGATTCAACGCCAGATGAAGGAAGAAGAGATTCTGACTTATGTTGAGAGTGTGCGTGATTCACTATCCGAGATGTTTACGGTCGAAGATTCCGAATACAAGATTAGTGCGAGCTTCGGTATTTCATTATTCCCCAGTGACGGACTTACGGCTACGGACCTCATGAAATGCGCAGAGACCGCAATGTATAAAGCGAAAGAATACGGTAAAAACATGGTGCAATTCTATCGCAAAGAGATGAAGGATGACATTTTGCGCCGTATTAAGTATGAGAGTAAGCTTCTTTCCTCCATTAGCAACGAGGAGCTCTATTTGGTATACCAGCCGCAATACGATACACGTACAAAGGAGCTGCGAGGATTTGAAGCTCTAGCTCGCTGGAAATCGCCAAAGTTCGGCGAAGTCAGTCCGGTCGAGTTTATTCCAGTTGCCGAGGATGTCGGATTTATTGTTCCGCTCGGTGAATGGGTTCTCGAGGCAGCGTGCCGCAAGGTCAGCAATATTCGCCAGAAATATGATTGGGATATTACGATGTCTGTCAATATTTCCGCTGTGCAATTGATGTCGCCGTCATTTGTTCAGTCAGTAAAACGTATTCTCAGCAAGACGCAATGCGATCCGAAGAATCTCGAGTTTGAGGTCACGGAGTCTGTCATGGTGTCTTCAGTTGAGTATGTAGTGAAGGTGCTCCATGAGCTAAGATCGATGGGTATCGCAGTTGCGCTTGATGATTTTGGTACGGGTTATTCTTCATTAAATTATCTCAATATGCTTCCGATTAAGGTGTTGAAGCTGGATAAAGTTTTCATTGATGACATGGCCGTGAAGGATACGCAGCGATTGATGGTCGGCTCTATTATTGGACTTGTACATCAGATTGATATGAAGGTCGTCGCTGAAGGCGTTGATGATCCGGTTCAGTTGGAGCTGCTCGAGAAGTACAATTGCGACTATATTCAAGGCTATATCTGGGGAAGACCACTTACCGATAGTGAGGTTTCGTCCTTGCTAATAGGTATCAGAAAGTCGAGCTAAATTCTTTCTCTTTTCTGCCTTTCTTTCGGGAAAAGCCTACTGTCGTATAGGCTTTTTTCTTTTTTCGTTGTATCTTTATGATAGTTTCACTATCGACTATATCGGAGGATGATTCACTTATGGCAATGAAGCTTGCTTTTTCAACGTTGGGCTGCCCGGATTGGAACTGGACTGATATTTTCCCGATGGCTCACGATTTAGGATATGAAGGAATTGAAATTCGCGGTCTTGGAGACGAAATCACGGCTACGCGAACAAAGCCTTTTCTTCCTAATGAAATAAATAATACTGTAGCATCCCTCAAAAAGCTCGGCCTTACAATTCCGTGCTTTTCGTCGAACTGTGTGCTTTCCAGTCCGGAAGGGGCAAAAGAAGCGGTTCGCGAAATTGGCGAGTATATTGATTTGGCAGCCAAGGTCGGTGCGCCATATATTCGCGTTCTTGCTGACGGAAAACCAGGCCCGACCGTTCCTTGTGATGACGAGGCGATCGCGGAGCTTTTGAAAACGCTTGGCGCCATGGCACAAGCCAAGCATGTTACGCTTTTGGTCGAGACGAACGGCGCATATGCTGATACAGCCCGCGCAAGAAAATTGATTGAACGTGTCAATATGGAGAGTGTACGTATTCTTTGGGACGTGCATCACCCGTTCCGCTATTTCGGCGAATCGGTCGAGACGACGTGGGCAAATGTCGGACAATATGTTCGATATATTCATGTCAAAGATTCCGTTAAGGAAGCCGACGGTCAAGTGACTTATCGCCTCCCGGGGCATGGTGACCTCCCATTGATTCCGCTTTTTGAATTGTTGGCGGCAAACGGCTATGATGGATTTGTTTCACTTGAATGGGTCAAGAGATGGTCAACGCAAATCGAAGGCGCGGCTATCGTTTTCCCGCAATTCATAAATTATGTTCGTCAATGGGAAGCAACGCGCGGCGAGAAAAAATCAGTGGCGGCACCAGCAAAGCGTGAGGCTCGTCCTCAAGCTGCAGAGCCGATTGAAGTTGTTCCGTCTTCCATTCGTTTTGTCGAGGCAGGACAGGGCGAACGTATTTTTGAAAAGGACATTTTGGTCGATATGACTTTCGGCCAGATGCTGGATAAGGTTGCTGATGAGTTCGCAAATCAGACCGCATTTGCTTATGCTATGCGCGATTATACTCGCACTTACAGCGAATTCCGCGATGATGTCGACAAAGCAGCAAAAATGCTGATGGCGATTGGTGTAAAGAAGGGCGATCACGTCGCACTTTGGGCGACAAACCGTCCGCAATGGTTCATCACTTTCTGGGCGTCTGTTCGCATAGGCGCGGTTCTGGTTACTGTTAACACGGCTTATAAGATTCACGAAGCAGAGTATCTGCTTCGTCAATCTGATTCGCATACATTGGTCATGATTGATGGTTATAAAGACACGAATTATGTTGATATTTTGACTGAAATTTGCCCAGAACTTCCGACCTCTACACCGGGTGATCTACATTCCGAAAGACTACCAGTGCTTCGTAATGTTATCACGATTGACGGCAAGCATGACGGTTGCTTCTTCTGGGATGATTGTATCGCAGAAAAAACGGCTTCAGTCTCAGACGCGGAGCTTCGTGCCGCAATTGATGATACGTATCCGGATGAAGTATGCAACATGCAATACACTTCCGGCACGACAGGCTTTCCAAAGGGCGTTATGTTGACGCACCGCGGTGTCCTTAACAACGGTAAATGCATCGGTGACTGCATGGACTTCACTACTGCCGACCGTTTGCTTATTCAGGTTCCGATGTTCCATTGCTTCGGCATGGTTCTTGCAATGACGGCTTCTATCACACACGCGACGACAATGATTCCTGTAGATTATTTCTCGCCTCGCAAAGTATTGGCTGCCATCCACGCTCGAAAAGTGACTGCCATGCATGGCGTTCCGACTATGTTTATAGCACTTTTGGAAAATCCGGACTTCGAGAAGACAGATTTTTCCCATATGCGTACTGGTATTATGGCTGGCTCTCCATGCCCGATTCCGGTCATGGAAGACGTCGTTCAAAAGATGCACATGACAGATATCACAATTGTTTACGGACAGACGGAGAGCTCTCCGGGCTGTACACAAAGCCGCGTCGGCGACTCTCTTGAAGTACGTGTTCAAACGGTTGGCCGTCCGCTCCCCGGTGTCGAATGTCGTATCGTGGACCCGGAAACAAACGAACCGCTCCCGGATAATGTGGATGGTGAATTTGTGGCCCGAGGCTATAACGTTATGAAGGGCTACTACAAAATGCCCGAAGCGACAAAGGCAGCGATTGACGAAGACGGTTGGCTCCACACTGGCGACCTCGCCCGTCGTACTCCGGAAGGCAACTATAAAATTACCGGACGTATCAAGGACATGATTATTCGTGGCGGTGAAAACATTTACCCGAAGGAAATCGAAGAGCTCATTTATACGCACCCAGAAGTCAGCGATGTCCAGGTAATTGGTGTCCCAGATGAATCATATGGTGAAGAAATCATGGCTTGCATCATCCGCAAAGAAGGCTCGACAATCACGGAAGACGATATAAAGAAGTATGTGAAAGACCATATGGCTAAGCATAAGACCCCGCGTTATGTATCTTTTGTTGATAGCTTCCCGATGAATGCTGCAGGAAAAATTTTGAAGTTCAAGATGCGCGAAGATGCCGTTAAACTACTTGGGCTCGAAAAAGCGGCGAAGGTAGAAACGGCATAAACCGTTGTTTTCCATTCCAAATCATTGTGAAAGATATGTACATACAAAAAAGGCGCCGGATACCGGCGCTTTTTTTGTTTGTTTTTTCGTTCCTTAATTAACTTACTTATTCTGTGCGAGGTGAGGATTCACCCTGTGGCATATTCTTAATGTGCTCCATTACGCATTGTAGCTCGTAGAGACGCTGGGCGTGTTCCGGGAGAAAGCGATTGACTGTGCCGTTGGCGTCGAAAATTTCGATGCGTTTTCCATAGTCGACAGAGAAGCCGCGCATTTTATGTATGATGAATTCCTTATGCACATTCTCGGCGGTTTGGGTGATATCACGTTTGGCGTGCTTGCGAAGGGGCTTTCCTTTTTTGAAGATGATGCCGTCTTCAACCGGGCATTCGGTACCTTCGTAGATCAGTGTGTCCCCATCTAGGAAGAGTGTGCCTTCGCCAACAAGGGCGTAGTTAAATTCGCCGATTGGGTGGTGAAGGAAGACGTGGTCACGATAGGTATATTCGGGTGTGGTGATTGCTTTTGCGATGAGGTCTTTTTCCCACATGACCCATTGATGGAGGTCCGGAAATGCTTTATCTTCGTCGGTAACTGGGACAAGGAAGCCGGTCTTTTCCATGCGGACGCGGTTACCGCATTCGCGACAGAAGAGTATATCTTTGTCGGATTGCATGACGTTCATTTTGCCGCAACGCGGGCATGCATGGGCGATATTTTCGGCACCAGCTGCGATGGCCTTTGACTTGAATTCTTGCGGGTGCTCACGAAACCAATCATACTCGTTGTAGGTAAGTTCCTTTTTCATGAGCTCATAGAGTTCCTCGACGCTCATGGCCTTGACCTCTTCTTTTGTATAGACACAACGTAAATGGCCTTCGATTTTACCACGACGAGAGCCACTCTTGCTCCAACGAGGCCAGGTCATATAGGAACCGTGAGATTCAAGGAAAGCGATGCCGCTGTTTGTTTTCTTGATTAAGCGGGCAAGGGCATCGTCGAAGAAGATGGAGTTACCATCGACAAAACGCGTGGCTTCGGGGAAAATCCCGAGGACGCCGCCGCGAGAAAGAACGTTCAGCATGGCGCGAACTGCGCGGGTGTCCGTACGGAATTGGGCTTTGGGGATGCAACCGCCGCTTTTAATGACGGCGCCAAAAATACGATTGCGAAAAAGGAATGTACCGGCGACAAAATTAATTGGACGCCAGTAAAGAGTGCATGCGAGAATAATCGGGTCAAGATAGGAGGGGTGATTACCAACGACAACCAGAGGACCTTCCATCTTCATTACCTTCGGGTCGCGTTTCACTTTGATATTGAAAACAAGACGCGCAATGGAGATGACAACTCCGGAGCCAAAAAGGGTGTACCAAAATCTGCTTGGATAACAGCCGTAATCTTTGTTCTTGCCTTTTTTTGCCATGCGAGTGATTCCTTTATTGGTAGACTAAAATGTGACGTAAATGTTCGAAAACGATTTTGATTCGACATAAAATCATAACATCTCTTTTGTATTATACAGAAGTACGATACAATTGTCGTTGAAAAATTTCTTTACTATAATACTATTCTTTTTCGTGAGGTGACACATCAGCATGGCCAGATATTGTTTCTATTGCGGAAATGAACTTAAACCGGGCGAGAAGTGCACCTGCCGCACCTCGGCCAATAATTCTTCGCATACTGCCTCAGGCAAGTCTGCGTCTCCCTTCACATACACACAGAATCAATCGACGAAGACTGCTTCTGCTAAACCAAATCAGCAGGCCAAGTCCGATACGCATTCCACTTCTGACAAGTCAAATTCCAAAGCAAAAAAGACAGCGAAAAAGAAGAATGGCAAGACCGAAAAGAGTAGTGGACAGCGCGTGGTTTCCCCGAATGAAGAGAACCGAGGCCATTTTCGTCTCTCGACACTTCTGTCTCAAATTAGAGCAGCGTTTCCATCTTTTTCCAAGGCGTTACGACCGGCATGGAATATGATTGCGCATCCGTCGACAACGATTTCGACGGTTTCTTCTCGTCATTCGATTAAGCGAATTATTGGAGCGAGTCTCTTTTTCTCCGCGATTTCAGCGCTTTTGGCGTTAAAATTAACGGAGAGCAATTCGCCGTTTTTCACGATGGTGATGAGCCTCTTGTTTGGTGAATTGTTGACATATATGTACGCGCATCCGTTTATTACGCTGGGGCTCTTTTTCAGCATAGTTATTATTTGTGTTCTCGTCCTTGCGGGCTGTTTTGCGGTTGTTTCACGATTGTTCAATCGAAAGCTTTCTTTTTTACGGGCACTAGATGTTGTTTCTATTTCGAGCTTTTACATGAGTTTTATGGAAACACTTTTGATGATTTCACTGCTACTCGGTAGCCAGGGAGCATTTACCATTGTTTTTATCAGCTTGATTCTCATGGGTGTCGCACAATTTATCGCTTTCCGTACGCAATTAACGATGTGCGAAAACAAGACGTTTTTGTTTTTGTTTATCAGTTACGCGCTTTTCTACATTCTTTCGCAAGCAATCATCAGCTTCTTTATGATGATGTTCATTCGATAATCATGTCGTTACCCTTACCCTTGATACAATCAGAAGCAATCCATATACATATAGAGAAAATCGAAAAAATAGTATCAATAATGAAAAGCGCCGCATTCGCGGCGCTTTTTGTGAATGAATAATTGTATGAATTGACGTCACTTATT
>DAIPXZ010000034.1:0-7409 GCA_036782995.1 Bacillota bacterium | reverse complement strand
ATAAGGCTCGTTTTATGTTTCAATTCTGCTCTTCTATTCAATTTTCAAGGTCCGTCCGCTTCGTCGTTTCCGTGAAGCGCTTGATTATAATATCACCCACCCCCTGGTATGTCAACACCCAATTTGATATTTTTTCATTCTTTTTTTGAAAACGGTTTCGGGGAGAATGACAATAATCCGAAACGCCCCTGATACAAGCGTTTTCAGACACAGGCGCTATTATACACGAGATTCGTTTCTTTGTTCACACCATTGTTCTTCCCTGTTTTTGTGGTTTTCAGGAAGTGATAGTACATCGTCCTATATTGAATGATTAGGTGGTAAATGATTTTACTATTTATATACATTATAAGGATGTAATTGTACGGCAGCCGTTACAGCGTGTGTATGCCAGAAACGGGAATATGGTATGATTTCGTTTGTCGAGTGACTTTTTCCACCAATAAAAATGCTTTTTCTTTTGCTGGTTTTATGCAATCCGTGGGTTTTTCATTTTAGAGGTTGCTATTGTGGAATAATCATAATAAAATACGCTTGCCAGATTGCGACCAACTAGTATCGATACATTCGATTTTAGAGGTCTCGCATATTCGGCAATGACAAAAAATCGATTACAATTCAGAGTTTCGATAGTTAAAGGGAGCGGAAAAGAAGATGAATATTAAACATGGTTCTAAGGTTGCAATTATTGGTGCTGGTGCTGTTGGTTCGTCAATTGCTTTTTCTATGGCGATGCAACAATTATGTACAGAGCTTGTGCTCATTGATGTTAATAAGGACAAGGCAACCGGTGAAGCTCTTGATATCAGCCACGGACTCCCTTTCCTCGGTCAGATGGATATTTACGCCGGTGATTACAGCGACGTAAAGGATTGCGACTTAATCATTTTGACAGCAGGCATTCCGAGAAAGCCGGGCGAAACTCGCTTGGATTTGGCAAAGAAGAATGTCGCCCTTGCTAAGAATATTACACAGAGCATCATGGCAAACTACACCACAGGTAACATCCTTTTGGTTTCCAATCCGGTTGATGTTCTTACCTATATGGTAACGAAATGGTCCGGACTTCCACGTAATCGTGTCCTCGGTTCCGGTACAGTACTGGATAGTGCACGTTTCCGTACATTACTTTCTCAAAAGCTCGACATCGACGTTCGTAACGTTCACGGCTATATCATCGGTGAGCATGGTGATTCTCAATTACCGGCATGGAGTGCTACAAATATCGCAGGTCTTTCGATTGATGATTATTCCAAAACAACCGGTATTCCCTTCACACAGGCAGACCGCATTGAGATTGCCGAAAAGACACGCTTCTCGGGTGCCGAGGTTATTAAGCTCAAGGGTGCTACCTACAATGGTATTGCCGTTTCTGTTTCCACTATTGCTAAGTCTCTCCTTAAGGGTGAAAATACTATCCGTACCGTCGGCAGCGTATTGAACGGCGAGTATGGTATCACGGATGTCGCTACAAATGTTCCGACCATCATCGGCGCAGACGGCATCGAGCGTGTTTTGGAGCTGGATCTTGATCCACAGGAGCTCCGTTTCCTCCAGGCTTCCGCAGAGTCTGTAAAGAACATCCTCGCTGAAGTGAAGGATTTCTAAGATTCGTTGTTTTACTAAGATGAAAAAGCGTCGCTTGGGGCACCCTCCGTATGGAAGGTGCCCCAAGGTGGCTCTGTAACTAAATAAATATGATTGTTGAAACGGTGTAGCCCTGTGGTTATGCCGTTTTTGCTTTGTCTCGTTCCTGCTTGAATAAATGCGATTGAAAAGCTTCTTCCATTTCTTCGGGACTGAGCTCACGCCCAATGCCTACGCCGTTGTAATATCTGCTGTCGTCTCTTTGCGTTTTCTCACGATCCGTGCGGCGATCAGCACGATAGTGAGCGACAGGATATTGGAGATCACGATGCGCACAATCTGCATTTCATCCGCGCCCGTCTCCGTCACCGTATGCAGGGTATTGCTGATGAAGTTATTGAAGAAATGCTCAAATGTGCCCGTCCATATGGTTCCTGTAAGCATGGCGCAGATGCCCCACTCGTAACCCAGTATCCACGCAAGTGCCAAATAGCCTATGCCCATAACGATCGCCTGGGGAATGGTCATGCTGCCTTCCTGCACCCAAAGCACAACGCTGATGATGTGCCACACGCCAAAGAGCATAGCCTGTATCATATTGGACTGCTTCTGTGAAAATTCTTTGCACCCGAGCCGGATGAACAAGCCGCGAAACAAGCCTTCCTCTGCCCAGACGTTCACAACATTGCCGACGATGCAGACAAAAACCGCCAGCAGCGAGGTTCCCGTCACATTCTGTTCCGACATAGTGAAATTAGAGATATAGAAGGATAGATGCGGATGCTTTCCCTCTGCCCACAGTATAATGAACTCAGCCAGATAGGAAAGCGCAAAAGTCACGACGCCCAGCGAAAAGCCGTAGAGCATGCCGCGAAAAAACCGCCGAGAGGTAAAGCCGAGTTCGTTCCAGTGAAGTTTCTCCTTGGTGAGAACGAACGCAACGACAAGGATACAGAAGATCTTGCAGATGATATTCTCGCCAATCCATGTCTGATCCGTCTTGATCACCATGAATTCGATATTCTCGACAATGATGCATAAAATGAATATGCCGAAAATGGTCAGGAGTACTTTTTTTCTATCGTTATGTGCCATAGTATAGTTCCGCCTTTCTGTGCTTTTGTTCGTTGTTGTGTTCTGCGCGTTCATATCTTCTCGTAGGCTGTATGGGGCGAGCCATCGTCAACATAAGAATTGTCGGTAGGAATACTCATACTAATTGTCCCTTAAAGTCGATTACTTTCATTTTTGTTTCATCCCTTCACATTCTGCTAATTTCGAGTTTGATTTTTCAAGTGCTTTAACGCTTTTTATTAACAACAAAACAAGCGAAGTCACAGCTAACAAAACGCCCGCAACCATTATTACTATAGCCGCTCCTCTCCCAACGCCGATTGATAATCCTTTCGCAACACCATCAGCAGCAAAGCCTGATAGACCATAAGCCACAACATATCCGATTTGTGACAAAAATCCGATGACACCCCATGCACGACCTTGAAGCTCGTTTGGTATATTTGTTCTTACAAGATAATCAAGACAATTGTTTGCAAATGGAAGCATTGCAAAAAACATAAAACCGAATATGCAAATAATAAAAATGTTTTCTTTAATCCCGAAGCCAATCATACTAAGTCCGCAAAGGAATAACGATGCACTCAATATTTTTACATACCCCTTTTTTATTCCTTTGATTCCCAAGAAAACACTCGAAACCAGCATTCCGCAGGCACATATCGTTTCAGCAACTCCAAGTGTAGTGCTGTCTTTAAAAACAAGAATCAACGGTTCTGACAAAATCTGCATAACTCCCATAAAGCAGGTTATAACAGATGAAATTAAAATCAGCACCAATACTCCGCGCCTACCAGTTATCGCTTTCCAGCCTTGCTTGAGACTCTGTGAAAAAGATTCTTTGTTTTCCGTCGTTGCTTTTTTTATAGATTTCTTAACGACTGCTGTTGTTATTACCGTAAGTACAAATGTGCTTATGTCAATAATCAGCAAAAGCTTTATATCACTTACAGCCAGTAATGCACCTGCCAAAATCGGAGAAACAAGGTATCTGGCACTTCCGGCAATGCTGACAAGTCCGCTTGCCTTAGAGTATTCTTTGGATGTAAGTAAATCTGTGACCGTTGCGCGATATGAAGGCTCAAGCAATGATGAAAAAACCGAGCTTATAAATACACCGATACAAATTTGATAAAGTGACGCATGTCCACACATCATACAAATCAATATGTAGAGTATTCCGAGTGCGGAACATCCGTCACCTATCATCATCAAAAATCTTCTATCATACTTATCCGCCAAGACGCCTGCCGGCACTCCAAACAAAAGCGTTGGCAAAAAAGCTAAAAGCGTTACAATCGCCATACTTGTTGCGCTACCAGTCTGCTGAAAAACGTACACGCTAAGACCAAAGCTTGTAAGCCCACCTCCGATTGCCGATACCATTTCTCCCGACCAAAGTAACAAAAACTTATTGAAATTGCTTTTAACACTCTGTGTGTTGCTCATACTAACCACTTCTTTTTAGACCGTCTGCCCGTCGGTCAATACTTCTAAATTTAGGAACGCGCATTTAACGTGTTCCTTAAAATTGCTTATTGGTTCTTTTCAAAAATAGGCATAATTGCTTCTTTTAGTGCTCCGCTCTCCATCTTAAACAGACGCTCTAAATTATAAATAAATGCTTCAATTTTTATCCGCATTTCTTCATCGGTTGTATTCGAAAGTTCATCAAAGGCTACGTTTGAATAAAGCGTGATCATCTTGACCGTTTCTTTGGGATATTCCGTCTGGCATATACCCTTTTCAACGCATTCTTCAATCAGCTTTGTAATCACTGGATTCACTAAACCTAAAGTCCTGTTCTGCATTTTTTGATGCATTAAAGCATTTTGCGGTTTATGCACCTGTTGCATAACTTCCGTTGCGAGATCGCCCTCAGTGTTGAATGCCATTATGGTTAAAGTCAAACGCTGAAGCGGCGGAAGTTCTTTGTTTTCGGCAATCCTTTCAGCTTTTTCGGCAAGCTGAATTGTAAGGCGTTCAATAATAGCATCCAAAATATCTTCTTTGGACTTGAAGTGATAGTATAGCGTTCCACGGGCTATACCGACTTCCTGCAAAATATCATTGGTGCTTGTTTGCTCATAACCTTTAAGCGTGAACAGTCGGCTCGCAACATCTAAGATTTCATTTTTGCGTTCATTTGCATCCTTTGTTATTCGCATTTTCCTTGTCGCTCCCTTCTCAAAGCTTATCGACCGACAACCTGTCTATTAATGTAATACCACCTTTTTTCTATGTCAAGCCCTAATTTATAAAACCTTTTCACATATTGCAGCACTATAATCCGTTTGCTGCCTATTTCATCAATCAGCTTTCTAATATTGCATGCAGGCTGTTTACTAATATTTGTATACACATTATCATATTTGTGCAGTATATCTATCATAGATTTAAACTCATAGCAACCGCTATGTACTAAAAAATGTAGTATCAGGAAAACTGTTTAGCACAATCTCATACTTGTTTAGTCGTTGATTTTGTACATCCTTCTTTGTTTGGATGGAATATTTGTTGATAGCACTTCTTCTGGTAAGCCTAATCCGCTACAGCATAAGATTGGCAACCCTGTTTCTGATAATTTTTTATAAGGCGAACGACTCTTTACAATCAATGGAGAACCCACATACATGAGGGGTAATTTCCACCCTTTTTTATGTAAATTCATATAGTGTTTAATTTTACCATCTATGTCTTCATCAAAAGGATATATTCGTGTCTTTGTCCCCAGATACCGATAGGATGATGTTCTCCTCCGGCGACGCTTTTCTTTTTTGGGGGAAGAATATCGGCATAGTTCGTATGATAATACTGGCAATGCCGTTTTTTTCGTGGTCGGCGGCGTGAACTCTCCTAAACAAATCCAGACAATTTTTGATGCACTTTTGACGAAAGTTTTGAATTTATTCCCGCCTAACTACCCACTGGAAAAATGAAGGTAACGTGCTCCGTGATTTGAAAAATACTTATTATCCCTCACAGGTAGTCCACGGGAAAGGCAAGCGTAAACTCCCGTACTACAAAATTCTTTGCCCTCACCTCGTACAGGACAGGCAGAGTGTGAATACGTGCTAAAATGAGCAAAATAAACACTACCCGAAAGAAATTCGGATGGCGATAGGGTTTTTCACATATTCTTGATATAATAAATGCATTTCATTTACGTTCACAATGATATCTTTTGCCGCAAGCTCATTTGTAATACGTGTAACTAATTCTTTTGCTGCCTTCTCTGTAAAGGTTGCCATCATAATTTGTTCAGGAGCAATACCACATTCTTGGATTAGATATATTGCTCGTTGAACTAATGTAAATGTTTTACCAGTTCCAGGGCCTGCCGTTATCAATACAGGGCCATTAGTAGTTGATATAGCTGCTTTTTGACCATCATTTGCGCCGCGAAAATCAAACATTAATCTTGCCTCCCCTTCTGTTATTTCCCCTCCGCCTTATAGTCCAGCCACGCCTCATTTGCCGCAGTAAAATCAATTTCGTGCTTGAGACAGAACTCTTTTATACTTTTCATTGCATGAAGACTTGGTTTGGCTTTACCGCCTTCCCATCTGTTTACAGTGGAAAAAGCCACGCCGATTTCCTTCGCAAAGTCCTCTTGCGTCATGAATAGGCATTGCCTTATTTTCCTCATTTCCTCTGGAAAATTCATCTTGCATCTCCTTTGCAAATTCTTTTCAACCATATAGCGTTATTGTAGCATTAAATATCACGATATACCAAAACGCACCACGGATATCGGCAAATAAATCTATCTCGACAAACAGAAAACAACCTCTTCCACAAACACAACAACGTCAGCTTCTTCATCTGAATACGAATCGCTGCAAACAAGTCGATTTACTCCCTTATCAACCCCACAAAAAATCGGCATAGCCTTTACGACTACGCCGATTTCATTATCTGCATCTTTCTTCGTGACGTGCATTGCTTTTTCGCTTTTCTCCAACACACCACGTGCTTTCCCCACCACTAAATTCTTTTAATTCCGTTCTTATTTCTCCGCTTTTTACGTCTTTGGGCTTGTATAGCCGTGACGATTGTGAAGAGAATTAATCCCACAATAACTACGCCGATTACCGCCAGTATAGTGGTCCATACCGGATGCTGCGTGAAGAACGACGGCTCTTTGCCATCGTCATTTTCCGAACTAATGATTGGCGCATATGGATTAGTGGCTTTTGTCTCTTCAGTAGTCGCGAACGGTTCTGTCCCTGGGTCAGAAGGCGTCTGCGTCGGCTGTGTAACGTCACCGCTTATGCCCTCTGGGCCCATGCCTTCAGGGGCATTGTACGGACGATAGTCCATGACGTTGCCCGACACGCGCACGTTCGGATCGTTGGCAAAGCAAGCATCTGCGCCGGCATTTACGACAGTAGCCACATAGGTAGTCTGATGCGATGCCAGCTCATAGGGAATGCCGCAGACGACAGTGATTACTTCGTCACCGTTTTTATTAACAGTAAGTAATGTCATGCCTGTTCCGGCGACAATGGTCGTGCCGGTTTTGCCACCGACGACTTGGGCGACGTTTGTATCCGCGCCAAGAATCCACGGGTCGTTGAGCAGGAAGTTCGTATTTCTCGCAATGGCCCAGCCGTCAAAGGTATGCTTGTTCGTAGCCTTGTATGCGTGTGACGGTGTGTTGATGACGGTGCGGAAATCCGGAAAGCTCAGCGCATAGTCGAACATTTGCGCCAGCTCTCTGGCGGTCGTGTAATGCTCGTCATTGT
>DAIPXZ010000033.1:0-8937 GCA_036782995.1 Bacillota bacterium | reverse complement strand
AGTGTCGAAAATACTTGGCTGGTAACGGCCCGGGAACATAGATCGCCGCCGGATTTTATTATTCCTCAATAGCTCAGTTGGTAGAGCACTCGGCTGTTAACCGAGTTGTCGTAGGTTCAAGTCCTACTTGAGGAGCCAAAAAGTCCGTAGATATTATTTCTACGGGCTTTTTTTCTTTTACAACTGACAAACATCGTAAACACAGGATGGAGAACAGCAGTACAAAGCTTCTGTCCTCTCAGACGGTTGGTCATAACTATGAGTATGACGCCCGCTTTGAGGAGTACAGATACGATACCCATTCGCAAGATTTGCTTTCGGTTTCCACAAATGATTATATGTCATTCAGCACAAGTCTTACCGTCATGCTCGTAGCGTTTATACTGATTAACCTTATTTACTGGCTGGTGCAGCTTACCTTCACCTTTGGTCTAAGTAAAACAATCAATAATAGTGAGGTCTCGGATATCGCATATGCGGAATAAGCAGTCGGACTGTCCGCAACGCTGCGCTGCTTGCTATAAAGAAATAATATGACATTGTATTAGTAATCCCGATGAGCTCGGATTTACCTTGATCAATAACCTACTTGAATAGTAAACGAAGTTTTGTCCCCCCATCTCGCAAGAGGTGGAGGGACATATCCGTTTTCAGACGGTCGAGTTACTTCGAACGGTCTTTGCCGTGTCTAATGGTTAACCTTCAGGAGATGTTGAAGTATGCAATTGGTCGATTACATTCGTCTTGGCATTTTCGATATGCAAAGAAGTGAGTTTTTCCGCGAGTGTGGCATCCTTTTGACGAATGGCTTCGAGTATGGCGCGATGCTCGGCGACGGATTTTTCTGCACGACCCTCGGCCTGGAATGAAATGTCGCGTGCACGCTTGATGTAGTTATGGAAATTAGTCAGCATGAAACGCAACGGGCGACTGCGCGTGGCGTCGTAGATAATTTTGTGAAAATCACTGTCGAGTTTCCAAATCTGCTCGATATCGTTCTTAGTGAGGTAGAACTCTTGCAAATCGGCGATTTTCTCCAACGCGAGGAGTTCTTCGTCCGTGATTGCATGCGTGCAAAGATTGGCTGCGAGGCCCTCAATTCGCGTCCGTATAGCATAGATATCCTCGATGTCTTTTTCGGATACGCCAACGACAACGGCGCCTTTGTTCGGGATATTTTGTACGAGTCCTTCGAGCTCAAGCTGCATCAGTGATTCGCGTACCGGCGTGCGGCTCACACCGAGCTCCGTTGAGATTTTCAATTCGTTTAGACTCTCTCCGGGAGCGTATTCGTTGTTTAGAATTGCATTTTCAATCGCATTAAAAACACGAATGCGAAGGGAGCTGTTATCCGATTCGAGAATCATGCTTCGATACCTCCGATGTCACGTAAAATGTCGAGACCGTACAAGTGCATGAGTGCTACCATTTCCTCATCGCTGATGACGGTAACGCGGCCAGTTTCGTACTCATGGTCAATCCATTCTTTCATCTTTGCGATGCAAGGATTTCTCTTGTCGACAGCTTGATTACCGGTGAGCCGGTAGTAGTTATTGATCCAGCAAGCAATGCCTGCAAGTCCGGAAACATTGCTAATCGCTACAAGCGGCGGGCGATTGAGGAACAGTTTTGTATCGAAAATGTTGTAGATTTCTTCATCCTTCAAAAGGCCGTCCGCGTGAATGCCTGCCTTTGTCACGTTGAAGTTACGTCCGACGAACGGCGTCATGGGTGGAAGCTCGTAGCCCGTTTCCTTCACAATGTAGTCGGAAATTTCGGTGATTGCACTGGTGTCCATGCCGTTTAATGTGCCCTTGAGAGAGGCATATTCGAATACCATCGCTTCGAGCGGTACGTTGCCGGTTCGTTCGCCAATACCCAAAAGGGAACAGTTCACTACGCTTGCACCATAAAGCCAAGCGGTTGATGCATTGACAACACCCTTATAGAAGTCGTTATGACCATGCCATTCGAGCATCTCACTTGGAAATCCAGCATAATGCTGTAATCCGTAAATGATGCCAGAGACACTTCTCGGTAGAGCGACCCCCGGGTATGGAACACCATAACCCATAGTATCGCAGGCACGAATTTTGATCGGTACTTTACTTGCAAGACTGAGCTTACGAAGCTCGATGGCGAACGGTACGACAAAGCCATAGAAATCGGCACGAGTGATATCTTCGAAATGGCAACGAGGGCGAAGCCCCGCATTGATACAATCTTCGATGACGCTCAAGTATTTATCGAGTGCTTGACGACGGGTAAGGCCCATCTTGTTATAAATGTGATAGTCAGAACAAGAAACCAAAACCCCTGTTTCCTTTATTCCGATATCTTTTACGAGAGCGAAGTCTTTCTTCGAGGCACGAATCCATGTTGTTAGTTCCGGGAAGGTATACCCCAAGTCCATGCATTGCAGAAGGGCGTCTCGATCTGTTTTGGAGTATACGAAAAACTCGGTCTGACGGATGATTCCGTTTTTTCCACCAAGACGATGTAACAGCTTGTAGATTTCCACCATCTGTTCTGTAGTATAGGGTGTACGTGATTGCTGACCGTCACGGAAGGTGGTGTCCGTAATAAATATGTCTTCAGGCATGTTCATTGGGACGCGTCGATGGTTGAAGGCAATTTTCGGAATTTCCGAATAAGGAAACATCTCACGAAAAAGCTCTGGCTTCTCAACTTCCTGTAACTCGTATTCATAAGGGTCGAATTCTAACAGATTTGATTTTCCGGATGGTTTGATATCAGTCATCATGTTGATTACCTCGTTTCGGCAATGCGATATTCGTGTATCTTTGTATGATTGTATACAATTACACAATGGATCTGTCATTTTGTCAACCTTTTTACTGCAAGGTACTTCGTGAGAGTTCGATAACGCAAATAAAAATGCATGAAAAGTATACATACTTCGAGCGGAGAACTGGTTATTGTTACGAAGAAAGTAACGTAAATTAATGTGATAGGTTTTCTGCAATACGAAAAGACCGTTCTTTGCGAGGCAAAGAGCGGTCTCTTTTAGGTATAATATGTTGAGGTATTACTGACGATTGGGAATGTCTTCGGCATGCGTGTTGACAGGCGGTGCACCAGTCGATTCACGAATGAAGAGTTTGTGCTCCATATACGTGATTTCTTTATGTTCGACTGCGGAGCTCACATTCTTGGACAATACCTCGACAACCTTATATCCCAGATCGTAAAAAGGCTGGCTAATGGTTGTCAATAAAGGATATGCCGATGTACTTGCTTCAGAATCATCGAAACCGCAAATGGCAATATCGGTGCCGAAATTGTAATTGCGCTCGAGCAAAACATTTGCAACACTTCGGGCAATATCATCGGAGATGCAGAAATATGCGGTTGGTGGTACATCTAATGATTCAAAGTAGTTTACAATATAACGCGCATTCCCGATGCCGAAGCGTCCGAAGAAAATGTATTCGTCTTCGTATGGCAGTCCGTGTTCCTTAAACGCTCGGCGATAACCATTTTCTTTAAATACAGAAGACCATACACGACGGTGAGTCGTAATCATGGCGATTTTCTTGTGTCCGCATGAAATTAGATGAGAAACCGCTTCGTATGCGGCCTTTTCGAAATCAATGACAAAGGAAAGTACATTCGCTGATTCAACATTTTCCCCACAAAGGGCAATGTTGTGTGTCTTCGAGAGCGTGTTCAATTCATTTGCTTGTAAAAAAGTCCCCATAAAGATAATTCCGGAGAATTGTCCGCGTTTGAAAGCGTTCACATAAGCCGTCTCGCGTTGATGGTCGTTCTCACACATAGCATAATAGAGCATGATGTCGTTCTGCTTCGCTGAATCCTTTATGCCTTCCATCGTTTCCGAATGAATGCTCTTTAGTGTGTTTGGAAAAAGAACCAAAAGACTTGTATTATCTGCTGTTGCCAGCTTTCTGGCAGCTGACGGCGGCATATAATTCAGTTTTTCAATCGCCGCATAGACGTTCTTTTTCGTGTCCTCTGATACGGCTCCCGATTTTTTAATTACGCGAGAAACAGTAGCAATGGAGACATGGGCTTCGTTAGCAACATCGCGAATCGTGGCCATAATATGTACCTCCGTAAGATGTAATGCGTAGTGTGTTGTAATGATTGTAATTTCATGTAAAATTCAATGTAACAAAAATGGAAATTCAGAAAAAATCACTTGATGTTTATCAACATTATAACAACTTTCGTAAAATGAAGCAATAAGCAAAAAAACACTATTGACAGGTATTTTGACGTAGCGTATTATGCAGGTGTGTCAGGCACGGATGCTTCGAAATTCCTTTGAAACACCCGTGAAATATGATAGTAAAGCACTTGCGGCGGATGCATTAGCTTACCTTCTTTTCATCATTGCTGTATTCAACATGGACGTATACGCCGAGTCGCTTTTCTTTATTGATGCACATAGTGAATACACTATTTCGTAAATTGCACCCCAATGCAAAAGCAGGCGCCGTCACCAATCGTGACGGCTGTTTGTTTTTGAGGGGCGTTTTTTACTCAGAGAATCACGCAAATCTGGTACTTTCGTTGCAATTTGTTTACTCTGCAGAGCGGCTTCATTGCCGAGATTCATAATTCAT
Organism: Bacillota bacterium; assembly: GCA_036782995.1. Classification (GTDB taxonomy): domain Bacteria; phylum Bacillota; class Clostridia; order Saccharofermentanales; family Saccharofermentanaceae; genus DAIPXZ01. The sequence continues at coordinate 4,327 of DAIPXZ010000033.1, read as the reverse complement.
TCATATTCTTTCATGGTACAATGATTTCGTTACTCGGATGAGACGGAGGGGAATCATATGGAGCATAAAGATTTACATTACGATGCATTTATCAGTTATCGCCACGGCGATGTGGATGAATTTGTTGCAGCCCAACTTCATAAGTTGTTGGAGGGATTTCGCATCCCGAAATCCATTGCAAAATCATTGAATCACGCCCCGAAATTTTCTCGTATTTTTCGTGATCACGAAGAGCTACCGCTTTCGAGCGATCTTTCGGAATCTATTTCTTATGCACTTGAGAATTCGGATTTTCTCATTGTCATTTGTTCGCCCCGGACGAAGGAATCTCGTTGGGTGCGCCAAGAAATCAAGAGTTTTATTGCGATGCATGGACACGACCATGTTCTTTCCGTATTGGTAAGCGGTGAGCCGCAAGATGCATTTCCGGAGGAAATTACTCATGTCGAAGAGAGTTATACCGATGCGGCGGGTAATCTATGCACGCGTATCATAGAGGTCGAACCACTTGCGGCTGATGTGCGGGGTAAGGACGAGGCCCAGATAAAGAAAAAACTGAAATCGGAGATGCTTCGTTTGGCAGCGCCAATGCTTTCGTGCTCGTATGATGGTTTGAAGCAACGTCATCGCGAACAAAAAGCCCGCAGAGTTATGTTTTTAACGTCTCTTCTCACGTTAGTGCTGGCTCTTTTTGGCACATTCTCCCTTTATCAATGGCGTCAGATTCAAATCAATTATGATCAAAGCCAGGTCAATCTCGAGGCTAGTATTCTGAACCTGAACCAGTCGAAAGCAAATCAATCACGATACTTGGCACAGGCATCATTAGATGCATATAACGAAGGTGACTTGAATCGTGCACTGCGTTTGGCCGAATATGCATTGCCGTCGGAAGGAAACGAACGCCCATATGATCCTTTTGCTGAGTTTGCATTAACAAAGGCACTTTGCACTTATGAAAACGGTGCGAATTATCTAAATACATACACTCTTGAAGCACAAGGCGAGATTAATGACATGGATCTAGTGGGCGCATCTTACGAAATGGCAAGTCGCGGCTATATTCTTTGCACCGATAATCTTGGTTATATATATGTTTTCGATGGAGAGACGAATGAACAGATTTTTTCGTTACAAGCCGATAGGGGTATTGATCTGACAAATGTGAGTGTAGCAGGTGATATGATATCTATACTTTACTCGGCAAATGCTGAATCAGGTTCATTAATGCTTGAGACGTATAGTCTCCTTACATCCGAGCTAGTCTACGAAACAAATGCGTATGATGCAGATGATTTTGCCGTCATTTCTTGTAACGTCAGCAACACATCTCTTTACGGTAATGATGATTATGTTGTAACCGTATTCCAGGAGGCGATCTGTATCTATGAACGTTCTACAGGGATTCTTTTGGACCAATGGGAGTATTGCAACCTTAATGAAGAAATTGTCTATGAGATTTCTGCGGATATTATCAATGATGAATGGTTGCTGGTATATTCATACGACATTGAGCTTGTCCAGCTTTATCATATCCCGGACCAGACAATTAGATGTTTTACGAGCAAAGACATTATTCGTGAAGTTCAAGAAACAGAAGACGGTGTTTTTGTTTTCGGAATTACAAGAGATTTAAATGAGATGTGTTTCGCAGCGAGTCTCGATTGGCAATCCATGATTGCGGCTGCTCCGGCAGATAACAATAACGATATCCTTGGAGATATTCCGCAGGACTTGTTAGTTCCCTCGGAAGAGGAATTATCGGATACCGATCAGGATACCATTCCCGATGAAACAGAGAATACAGAAAATACAGAGAATACGGATATTCAGGATGATGGCGACGATGGAGCATCGATGCTTCTCGAGGAGTATTCAATTTGGTACAAGAACTACGGTGCTAAAGGTTACGTCTGTCAATATGTCGTTGATGAGGATGCTTTCGAGGATGACGAAGATGATCGCTGCGTCGTGATTGCCGGACGATACAATATTGTTGTCTGTGATTATTTGACCGGCGAACCTGAAAACCAAATTAGTACATCCTCTAAGGTGGTTATGATGAGTGCACATGCGACAGGAGCGGTTTATTCTTTGGAAAGCGGAGCACTTATGTCGGTTCAATTTCTATATTTAAATAATAGAGAACAAGAGCTAAATTATGGTTATACGCCGGTGAGTTTGGTTGTGTATGGTGATGATTTAGCGTATTCCGTAGCGGAACATGGTACATGTGTGAATGTGCAAACGCGACGTGTTTCGGATAACGCCACATCGATTGCCGATAACGGAACATATGCTTCGTTTGCTGACGATGACCGATTGCTAGTGATCGGAGAAGGTGAGAAAATTACTTCTTATGATGTGGAAAGTGGGAACATTGTCGGCGAGTTTGATTCCTCCGGGCTTGGTGAACAGCAACTCGGCTACTTCTATAATGACAAATTCTATGACGTGTATCTCACCGACGAATCGGAGCTCGTGATTGCTTCTGTGGATGTGACAACAATGGAATTAGCGGATACGCTCCATATTGCGGATGATATGATTTCATTAAATTATGTCGATGTTTATGGTAACTATCTCGTCGGTGTATCTACCGCGAAAGTATTCTCCGTCAACCTTGAAACGATGGAACTGTCCACATTCGATTTTGGTTATGATGCAGTATGTAGAGGTATATGCGCTGCAGGCGATTATTTCACCGCTTTATTCTATGATTCCACTTCTGTGAATTCTTCGACCATCACTCTGTTTGATAGCGAGACCTGTGAGAGTGTAGAAACTATTAATGACGTGGCGGCAATCGATATCTCGAGTATCAGCTTCTGTAATGCATATGATGGTTCATGGATGGCATATGTGAATGAAACGAATGAATTAGTTATTTACGATTGTTCTTCACATGATGAATCGGTTATTCCGCTAAATACTTCTCGTGTGAGTTCCATCTGCGAGAGTATCGACCAGACAAGTATCCTTGTGAATACGGAAAACAATCTTCTTCAAATGATACGCGTAAGTGATGGTGTGGTGACACGGCAATTGGATGTTTTCAGCAATATTTTGAATAATAGTACTTGGAAATATCGTGACGAAACCAATCGATACTATATTGAAACAGAACGTACAGAACTAAATTCGGTTACATCCATGTTTATATTGGACGAGAACTATATTCCTGTAGCTGAAATTCAGTCTGCAGTAGCCGTCAATTCGGACGGAAGTATGGTTTATGTCGTCAATCGATATGGAGAAGGATACATCATGCCGATTCTCTCCATTGATGAATTGATGGAGAGTGCAGCGGACGAGCTGGGGGACATGGCAATTCGTAATGACGAGGAATTGCAATCATATTTGCCGATTCATGTTTGAGAAACAACAGTAAATCGTTTGATTGAACGAGCATATAAAATCCCCGTACGAAGCGATTCGTATGGGGATTATCTTTCGTTGATGAGATGCTGATGGATGACAGATTGTTTGTGAGTGACGCACATGATTATTCGGGTACAGAATCATAACTACGTTCGAAGATATTCTTCTCAACCAGATAGAAGTCAGTCGGATCGTCAATGCGCATGGTTAAGTAGTCACCTTCGACACCGCGATAGTAATTTGAAGGATCCCATAGAGTAAAAATCTTGACGGAATGCTTTATTGGTCGAGAATAGACATATTCTTTTCCCTTTGCAATACATGAACGAACATGAGAAGCCAAGTCATATGATTCACCGCTACGGAGGTTCTTGATGGTCGGACGATACTCGGTAGAAAGATGCGATTTTGCTTCACACATATCGTATGTGGCGAGGAATTTCTGCATTGTAATCGGATAAATTTCGCCCTGAATACCGATCATGATGCACGTGTCGGAAGTTGCTTGAATGTCAATATCGCCTTCGAGTGTACGAACCAAAAGAGGCGTACCTGCGGTAAGAAAGTCTTTGCAAAATACAACGCCGACAGGAATAGCTTTCTTAACATATTTCGACATGCCGTTGATGCTGACCTTGTCGAATCCGGCACGGAGGATAGTACATTCTCCGGCATACGAAATTAGCTTTGTCCGTAAGAATTGCATCATCCGAAGGCTACCGTATTGAGTGACGAAATCGTCTTTGGCAATGAACCCGCCAGACTTGTTCCGATGTCCGCCACCGGAACCGATTCCGTTCGTGATATAATCGGCAAGCTCACTGGCCTTTGTCTCTTTGATACAGCTGCGGATGGAAAGCTTATAGCCGGTATATGTCTCATTAAATGCAATACATGTATCGACACGGTCGACTTGAATAAGGAAATCGCTGATTAAGCCGAGAAT
>DAIPXZ010000032.1:0-9129 GCA_036782995.1 Bacillota bacterium | reverse complement strand
CAGACTGCCGTGCCGGAAAAGTGAACTTGATACTGACCAAGTCCATCTCCCGTTTCGCTCGAAACACGGTAACCTTGCTTAAAACCGTACGTGAGCTGAAAGCGATAGAAGTGGACATCTTTTTTGAAGAGCAGAATATCCACACAATGAGTGCAGAGGGCGAGTTGATGTTGACCATACTCGCATCTTATGCACAGGAGGAAAGCCTGTCCGCAAGCGAAAATCAGAAATAGCGCGTTCGCAAGGGCTTTGAAAACGGAGAACTGCTCAATTGGCGGTTTCTGTTCGGATATAGCATATCGAAGGACGGTATTGAGATTGATACCGCCACTGCACCGATTGTTCGTGAGATATTTGCCCGCGTTATCGCTGGAGAAACCTTCGGGGCAATTAGCAAGAATTTGAACAATCGAGGCGTGCCGGGTGCGCTTGGCGGCAAATGGTGTGCCCAGCGAATCCGCGAAACGGTCGGCAATGAAAAATATACGGGCAACGCCATGCTTCAAAAGCACTACCGAAATAATCATCTGGAGAAAAAGAAATGCCGCAACACTGGTGAGCTGCCGATGTTCTTCGCGGAGGAAACGCATCCTGCCATCATCGACAAGGATACCTTCAATGCGGCGCAGGTAGTTTTACAGAGAATGAAGGAAGCTGCCCAAGGCAGACCCCGCCCACAAAAAAGCGAATTCACCGGTAAAATCTACTGCCCATTCTGCGGGAAAAACTACAAGCGAAACACCTGCAACGGCTCGGTTGGCTGGAACTGCTCCACTTTCCTCACCGAGGGTAATGCGTACTGCCACGGCAAAAAAATACCCGAAGCTACGCTACAAGCCGTGTGCGCCGAGGTGCTTGGGACGGAAACCTACAATTCGACAGTATTCGATGCGCAGGTTGACCATATCGAGGTGCCGGAAGATAATCATCTGCGTTTTGTTTTCAAGAATGGTAGCACAGTTGATCGCACATGGGCAGATCGCTCACGGCGGGAAAGCTGGACATCGGAAATGAAGCAAGCCGCTGCCGAGCGAACACGCATCCAAAGGAGGAAAAAACAATGCCAAGAGTAACGACAATACCAGCGACAAAAAACAAGTTCACGGCGCTACCGACAGCGTCCATTGCAAAGCGACGCACTGCCGGGTATGCCCGTGTTTCCACGGATAAGGACGAGCAGTTCACCAGCTACGAAGCGCAGGTCGACTATTATACCAAGTACATTCAGTCACGTGAGGACTGGGAGTTCGTCACGGTTTATACGGATGAGGGCATTTCGGCTCTGGATACTAAGCACCGAGAGGGATTTCAACAGATGGTGCGGGATGCGCTGGATGGCAAGATAGACCTCATCGTAACAAAGTCGGTTAGCCGATTTGCGAGAAACACAGTTGACAGCCTTGTTACCATCCGCAAACTGAAGGAAAAAGGTGTGGAGTGCTATTTCGAGAAGGAAAATATCTTTACCTTTGATGGCAAGGGCGAGCTGCTTCTTACCATTATGAGTTCTCTGGCACAGGAAGAAAGCCGCTCCATTTCGGAGAATGTCACATGGGGACAACGAAAACGTTTCTCGGATGGCAAGGTCAGCGTTGGCTACTCGCAATTTCTCGGTTTTGATAAGGGCGAGGACGGAAACCTCAAGGTAGTGCCGGAGCAAGCCGAAACGGTACGGCTCATCTATAAGATGTTCCTTGAGGGAAAAACCACACAGGGCATTGCCAATTATCTCATGGAACACGGCATTCCCAGCCCTGCCGGAAAGAAAACATGGCGGTCATCCACGGTTGCCAGCATCCTCACAAACGAGAAATATAAAGGTGATGCCCTGCTCCAGAAACGGTTTACAGTTGACTTTTTGACAAAAGAGCTGCGGGTTAATAACGGAGAGGTGCCACAGTATTATGTGGAAGGCTCGCATGAAGCCATTATAGTCCCGGAGGAATTTCAAGCGGTGCAAGGAGAAATGGCGCGGCGCAAGGATCTGGGCAGAGCTTACAGCGATAAGGCTTTTCACAGTAAAATCATCTGTGGAGACTGTGGCAGCTTCTACGGCCGAAAGGTTTGGCACTCCACAGATGAATATAGAAGCGTGATATTCCAGTGCAATCAGAAATTTAATAATGAGAACAGATGCCAAACTCCGACTCTCACTGAAGACGAAATCAAACAACGTTTCCTTACTGCCTACAATGACTTGATGGGCAATCGCTCCACAGTGCTTGCCGACTGTGAGCTTATCCGGCAGACGCTCTGCGACGCTACGGCACTTAATACCGAAATGCAACAGGAACAGGATGAAATGGCGGTCGTATCTGAACTCATGCAGGCGCATATAAAAAAGAATGCGTCCGTCGCCCAGTCGCAGGAAGCCTACGCACTGGAAACCGAACGCATTGAAAATCGCTATAACGCCGCTTTTGAACATTACACCGCACTCGAAGCAGAAAAAGAGAAACGAAATCGTAAAAGCAAGGAAATCAGCACTTTTATCACAACGTTGAAAAAGCAACCGCTGACCGTGCTGGAATGGAACGAGCGACTTTGGATTACTCTGCTCGATACCGCTACGGTTCAGCGCGATGGTAAGATTGTGTTTCGGTTCAAAAGCGGCAGAGAAATCATTAAGTAAATAAATACGGCGGATATAAACAAAGCCTCAGTTTTTCAACCGAGGCTTAATCATTTTGTTTTTAAAGGGATTAAAAACTTGATTTTTTAATCTCCTCTTCAACTTCTACGGCACCTTCCTGATAGAATTTTTCTTCATCAGGAGCCAATTCTTTCAGAAGGCGAAGGAACTCGCCAGCATGAACCCTTTCTTCATCTGCAATATCTTTGAGAACCTCTATTGCCAGCTTATTGTCTGTTGATTCGGCAAACTGCATGTACAGCTGAATCGCTTCATATTCTGCTGATATCATGAATCGAATCGCCCTGATCAACTCAGCATCAGTAAGTTTTCTTTCTTTCGCAAGTCCAGAAAACGGATGTCCAAAGTCAGGCATCTTTGTTACCTCCTTGATTTTTGCTTATAAAAACAATATTAGTACTTGATAAACTTGTCCCCCGGCACACCGCAGATACTGCATTTGTCTGGACGAACTTTCTCGATGTTTCCGCAGACAGGGCATAGATAATAGAAAACCTCTTCCGTTTGATCCAAGTTTTCCAATGCTTCTTTATAAAGCTTCGCATGAACCTCTTCCGCTTTCATTGCAAAGGTAAAGGACATAAGCGCGGCTTTATTTCCTTCCGCTTCGGCTTCCTTCACAAAATCGGGATACATTTCCTTATATTCGTGAGTTTCACCTGCAACAGCATCCATCAGATTATCTGCGGTCGTGCTCACTTTTCCGGCAACTTCGAAATGCTTAAGCGCATGCAACGTCTCTGCATCAGAGGCTGCCTTGAACAGTTTGGCCGCATTCAACTTCCCATCTTTTTCAGCCTTCTTTGAATATGCCAGATACTTTCTGTTTGCCTGAGATTCTCCGGCAAATGCCTCCATCAGATTATTAAGCGTTTTGCTTTCACTCATATTATTACCCTCCTTATTTTTATCAAAAGCTTCCAACAATTTTTCCGCAGCCTCTCTCGGGAAACCCTCCGGCTGCTGTTGATCAATTAAAGACTTCAGAAAATCTAAAGCATTGTCACTTTGCGGAAGCATATATCCCGCTTCCCGGATAAGATCCTCCGCCATAATATGATTGGATTTTTCGATAGCGGCTGCCAGCTTTCCGGGTAATCCTGCAGCAATCATCTCCTGTTCCGATTTGCTGCGCATAAGGATTTTAAGAGCATTGACTACCGCTTCGGTTTTGGACTGCTGCGGTGGATAAACCTCAGGTACCATAGATATCGCACCAGACGGACAGGCATCAGCACAATCTCCGCAGCCGATGCACTTATCAACATCGATGATACTGTTCTCTGTATCTGTTGCTCCGGTAGGGCATACGTAGAGGCACAAACAATCCTTGGTACATAGACGTATGTTTCTAACTGCATATTTCTTAGACATTATATTTACCTCCCTTCAACCTTTTCAAATTTCCAGTTCGGCACCTTGCAAACAGGACAAATTTCCGGTGGGGTATCTCCTATGTATACAAAACCACAAATGGTACAGACATAGACACCGGTGTTTTCAAGCATAGCGTCGCCCTCTTTTTGATATCGGTTCAAAAGGGACTTTAGAATGCGTGTAACCTTCTCACTCCAGACCAGGGCGCGGAGTGCGCCACGGTCTTTAGAATCGGATGCTATAGCATTTGCATTTGTAAAACCTTGTTCGAGGTCTTTTTCAATCAGAGCAATCAGCTGATTATAATCCGGGTCCTTGGCAGGTAGCGAAGCATCTTTAAAATATCCGGCCAGTTCGGTAAAGAGGGCCGCTTCCTTCGGTTTGTACTGCTTTTCGCAGCCGCGAGCCAGATTCGTGCAGAGAGCGCTGATCTCAAGTGGAGAAAGCTCCTGCATATCAGTTTGCATCTCTACAACAGGTTTTGGCTTTTTTTCAGAAGATACAGCTGCGTCGCCCTTTTTTTCAAATTCCGCTTTTGTTGCTCCGCAGATAGGGCAGACCCAATCATCCGGTAGGTCTTCCCACTTTGTGCCCGGTGCAATGCCAGCTTCAGGAATACCCGTTGCCTCGTCATAGATGTAACCGCAAATGGAACATACATATTTGCCCATATCATTACCTCCTTTTACTATTCGTACCTTATTAAAAAGTCGTTTCTGTACTCTTATTACATATAATGCTAATTTCCTTTTAAGGCCTTTTGATAGATTTCGTTTTTGTCGTTCGTTGACAGCGCTTTTTCAGTTATATATGCGATAACAGCTATGCCGACTAAGTCCATAACGAGTCTTAATAGCATGAACTTCAGTCCAAGCGCGGACGCCTCAAAGAGTATCAAGGGTATTTTCGTGGTAGACCACGCGCCGAGCATAATAAATACATTGGATAGCTTAGAGCCTTTTTTCAACAACACACCGGCAACTGGAAAAGCTGCGTATAAGGGACCAGCAGCGGCTGAACCAAGAAAGAATGCAAGCAAAACGCCAATTATCCCTGAGTTATCACCCATATACTTGATCATTGTTTCTCTCTTTACCCACACATCCAGCAGCCCCAGCAAAATAAAAATTGGTGGCAAGACAGATAACATCTCAAGCAAATTAGAACCTGTCAGCTGAAATGCTTTTTTTCCTAAGTTCGGGAATATAACAAGTACTGCCGTGTTGATGATGAGTAGCAGGAAAAATATTCGGTATCTTTTTATAAATTTTATCATTTTCTCCTTCATAATAACACCCCCATAACCAGTGCCACGATGAAAGAGAAGCCGAATGCCGCGACATTTCTAACAATAGTTGCTTTTTTACCGAAATAACTGATTTCTACAGGCATTGTTACTATACCAACCATCATAAGGGTTGATACGAATGCAGCTATCTGCATATAGCCCGCACCGCTTTTTAACAGGGCTGCTGCAAGCGGAAAGGCTACAAATCCAGGGATAAGGGTAATTGAACCTATCACCGCCGCAATCAACACACCATACCATCCGGACTCGCTGCCAAGTAATTTTGATATCTGCTCAGGCGTAAGAATAGCCAACATCATACCAATAATAATGAGGATTGATAAAAACTGTGGAAGTATATTCTCAAATGACTTCCATGCTTTTTTAAGAGCAAGGAGAGTTTTCTCTCTGCTCTTAAAAAAGGAAACCGTTAAAGCGGAAAAAGCAATCACATAAAGCGCAATTGTCATAGGCTTCTGCTCCTAAATTGTAATTTTACTTCTGTAATCCGCAACGGCGTTTCGGATAGCTTCTTCTCCGAGCACAGAACAGTGCAGCTTCTGCTCAGGTAATCCGCCCAGAGCATCTGAGATATCCTTGTTCGTTATCATAAGCGCCTCATCAATTGTTTTGCCTTTGACAAGAACAGTTGTGACACTGGCGGAAGCAAGCGCGGCGACACAGCCGCAAATTTTGAAGCTGACGTCTTTAATGAGATCATCTTCAACCTTTATATATAGTCTCATGGTGTCGCCGCAGCCGGGATCTCCAGCATCGCCTATCCCATTCGCATCTTCCATTTCACCGGCATTACGCGGGTTGGAAAAATGATCTATCACTTCATCTGTAAACAGTCCGATAGACATAGCGTTACCTTATTCGCCGCACTCGTCGTGATGCTGATGCTCGTGGCAAACAGAACCTGTTGACTTCAGCGCACCCTTCAAATAGTTTAGAACGGCTGTTTTAGCATCGCCGGAAGCACCCACAACGACCTCGACTTTCCTTTCATTGAAGATATCAACCGCGCCTCCGCCCATACCGCCACTGATGATGACATTTACACCTCGATCAGCAAGGAAATTGGGAAGGAAGCCGGGCTTGTGACCAGGGTTAGGTATAGACTCTTCATTTGTAATTTTTCCGTTTTCAACATCGTAAATCAGGAAGTTAACGCAATGTCCAAAGTGTTCCGTTACATTTTTACCTTCACCAGCAACTGCTATTTTCATCATTTCTTTTTCCTCCGAACTTTCAAGTATTTTAGATATATTATCGAACCAGTCCCCATCAAAGAGTTCAATCATGCCTTTATCGCAGGCTGCTGATATTTTTGGATCGATAGGGAGTTTGGCAAGAACCTTAAGATTATGCTTCTCGGCTATCTCTTCGATGTGACTTTCACCGAATATTTTATATTCTTTACCGTTATCAGGGCATTTGAAATAGGACATATTCTCTACAAGCCCAATTACCTGAATGTTCATCATCTCCGCCATCTTAACCGCTTTTGACACGATCATCGAAACAAGCTCCTGCGGGGAGGTTACAATAATTATTCCGTCAATGGCTAAAGACTGGAAAACGGTCAGTGGCACATCTCCGGTTCCTGGTGGCATATCGATGAACATGAAGTCCACGTCGCCCCAAATAACATCTGTCCAGAATTGCTTTACGGTATTGCCGAGAATTGGCCCCCTCCAAATAACCGGGTCAGTATCGTTCTCAAGGAGGAGGGTGATAGACATAATATCAATCCCGGTCTTGCTCTTCAAAGGATACAAACCGAATTCGCTGCCCGTAGCCTTATCTTTTATGCCGAATGCCTTCGGAATCGAAGGCCCTGTTACGTCCGCATCAAGGATAGCAACGTTATAACCCATCCTTTTCATTGTGACAGCCAGCATGGAGGTTACTGAGGATTTGCCGACTCCGCCCTTGCCGCTGACAATGCCGATAACCTTTTTAATGTTACTCAACTCATGTGGCTTTTCTCTGAAATCGGTTTTTGCTTCTTTTCTGTCTGCGCAGTCTTCTCCGCAACTGCTGCAGCTTTGATTGCATTTTTCGCTCATTGTTTCTGACTCCTTACATGTATATTGTTAATTGCTTTCCCGTGGATATATAGTCGATATTTTTACCCATAATAGTTTTCAGTCGGTTATAGGATTCAATGCCTGTACAGTGGCCGGTATAATATTGCGAGTGGGTCTCCAGCAGAATATTCCCAATCTCATCCACAACATTAGGAGCTTCATTTTGTTTTGTCCCGTGGTTGTAAAGATGAAATCCTCCGATAACGTAATCGGGTAGGCAGCCTTTTTCTGCTTTGAACTGATCGATAATATTGATTATTCCGTTGTGTGCGCATCCCGCTATCAGCAGAGTTTTTCCGTTTTCACTTATAATCAGGTTTTGTTCATGTGCAAAATCGTCCTGCACAAAAGCATCGCCATCTTTCACAAACAAATCTGTATTGCCTGAAGGAACAAGCCTTTTAGAATCAACCCCGGAAAATAATTCAAGTTCATGATCAATCACAAAGCGGTCACCACAGAACACAAATCGCTCATTCGGTAGCAGCGACTTGTCCATCCCAATATACGCTTTTTCGCCTCCCGGTCTGTTTGCGTAATGCGGTTCAAACGCCTTTTGATGCAGGTAGATCTTGGCCCAGTTGTTGATGCCGAGAAATGTTTTCAAGCCACCGCCGTGGTCATAGTGGCCATGAGAAATCACAGCCAGGTCAACCCTTGTTAAATCGACGCCCATCTTTTCGGCATTTTCGGCAAAAAGGCCGCTTGCGCCCGTATCAAACAAAATTTTATGAGTTTCTGTTTCAATGTAAAGGCTTAACCCATGTTCGCTGCCGAGCGCCTCTGAAGATGTTGTGTTTTCTGCTAAAACCTTTACTATCATGCTTCAGCACCGTCACTTTCTTTGAAGAGCAGCTTCATGGTGCTACTAAATACGTGTTTAACGGCAGAACCGGAAGGACAATCAACATCTACTATGGTTTGTCCGTTATTTATTGCTTTTACAGCCTCTGGGTCAAATGGTATCCTCCCTGTAAACGGCAGGCCTTTTTCTTTGCAGAATTCCTCGATTTTTTCTGTATTTGCGGGATTGGTGTCGTGCTTATTGATACAGACTCCAATCTTTGTCCGGAACGTTTCCGCCGTTTTTATGATGCGCTCCATATCACTGATTCCCGAAATAGATGGCTCCGCAACAATCAAGACCATATTTACTCCGCTGAGAGAAGCGATGACAGGACAGCCTATGCCGGGAGAGCCGTCAATGATGGCCAGTTTAGTATCCGGACTCGCCACAGTTTTCATTTGTTTTTTAACTTCGGTTACGAGTTTTCCCGAAGTGCCGCTTCCCATTTTCAGCTGTGCCGTTGAAAAGACTTTATTGTTGTCAGCATACAGCGTAAGTTCTCCCGCAACGGCGGGTTTCAAGGAAACCGCATTTGCAGGGCAGACAGCTTCGCAAACCCCGCAACCCTCACAGGCATAAGGATCAACCTTAAAGCCGTTCTCATCGGAAATTGCATCGAAACGGCAATTTTCTTTGCATAGTCCACATTCAATGCATTTATCTGTATCTATTTCGGCTTTTGGCATACCGAAATAGTCTGTTCGTTTCGGCTCGATGTTCTGTGCCATAATTAGATGAAGGTTGGGCGCGTCGACATCGCAATCGGCATAGATTTTGGCTCTTGAAAGCTTTATAAAAGCGCTGGCTATAGTCGTTTTCCCAGTGCCGCCCTTACCGCTGAGGATTAACAGTTGTTTCATGCCGCACC
>DAIPXZ010000031.1:0-9350 GCA_036782995.1 Bacillota bacterium | reverse complement strand
ACGATCACGAGCCTCCTTTCAAATGAAAAAATGTTTACAAGTTGCCCCAAGCACGAAAAAAGGCACCTACTCTAGATTTCTCTAAAGTAAGTGCCTGTGAAACCATCCAAAAGCTGTCCTCTGGATAATTTACCTGTTTAGTTTCAGCTAAATCCGTGCTCTACATCACGTTCCGTGACGATGCACGAAGCATTTTTCCACTCTTACATGAAGCTTCAAGAGACCTCACTTTTCGGCTCAGAAAACGCGACTTTTTGCGTCTACATGCCGTTGTCCATACTTGTCCGTAGTGTGACGAAGCGTGACAAGGAATGACAAGGAGCGACGAAATTATAGCGATTTTAACGTCGGGAACAACAGCACATCTCTAATCGAAGCGCTATCCGTCAAAAGCATAACCAGTCGGTCAATGCCCATGCCCATACCGCCCGTTGGTGGCATACCATATTCGAGAGACATGCAGAAATCTTCATCAATCAAGTTCGCTTCATCGTCGCCCTGTTCACGCTTCTTCAATTGGTCGGCAAATCTTGCGCGCTGATCAATCGGATCGTTCAGTTCAGAATAAGCATTTGCATATTCACGTCCGCCAATGAAAAGCTCAAAACGATCGGTAAGCATCGGATCATCCGGCTTCTTCTTCGTAAGCGGCGAAATCTCAATCGGGTAGTCGCAAATGAATGTCGGCTGAACGAGATTCTCTTCCACATATACATCGAAGAAAAGATTTAAAATCTCACCCTTACGCAAATGGGCTTCCGGCTCAATGCCTTTTTCCTTCGCAGCGGCAAATGCCTCTTCGTCAGTGGTGATTTTGCTAAAGTCAACGCCGCTATACTTTGCTACCGCTTCTGTCATTGTCATGCGTGCAAATGGCGGTGTCAAATTTATCGCTGTGCCTTGGTAAGTAATTTCCGTGGTGCCCAACACCTTACGGCAGCAATTTGCAATCAGGTCTTCTGTGAGCTTCATCATTCCACGCAAATCTGTAAATGCTTGGTAGCATTCGATGGTGGTGAATTCAGGATTGTGCTTCACATCCATGCCTTCATTTCGGAAAAGTCTGCCAATTTCATAAACACGTTCGAAGCCACCGACAATCAATCGCTTCAGATAAAGCTCTGGCGCGATACGCATATACATGTCGATATCCAAGGTGTTGTGATGTGTGACAAATGGTCGAGCAGAAGCACCGCCCGGAATCGTGTTCAAAATCGGTGTCTCTACCTCAATAAAGGACAAGTCGTCCATGAAGTGACGGATTTCGGAAATGACCTTCGAACGCTTTTCAAAAGTGCTTCTGACCTCTGGATTGATAATGAGGTCGACATAACGTTGACGATAACGGAGCTCCGTATCCTTAAGTCCATGGAATTTATTCGGCAACGGACGCAAAGCCTTTGCCAAGAGCGTGTAGGAAGAAGTACGAATGGAAATCTCACCAGTGCGCGTACGGAATACTTCGCCGGTCACGCCGACAATATCGCCGATATCGAGCTTTTGCCAATCGGCATAAGCCTCTTCACCAATGGCATCGATCTTTGTGAAAATCTGAATACGACCGAGGCGATCATGTAAATCGCAAAAACTTACCTTACCCATACCGCGACGGGAAAGCAATCGACCGGCAACGGAAACCGTCGCGTTCTCGAGTTCTTCAAAGTGTTCGGTGATATCGGTTGAGTGATGAGTCACGTCAAAAGTGATTTCTTCGAACGGATCATTTCCCTTTGCGACTAAATCGTGAAGCTTATCGACGCGGACTTGCATTTGTTCCTGCAATTCAACCTCGGAAAGCTCCTCGTTTTCGTTGATTTCCTGATTCTGATTTTTTTCCTGCATGAATTACTCTCTTCCGATTTTTAGAATCTTATACTTAAATGTACCTGCTACGGTCTGTACTTCAACGACCTGACCTTTTTTCTTGCCCATGATGGCTTGGCCGACCGGAGAATCAGTCGAAATACGCTGTTGGAAAATATCGCCTTCGTTTGCATTGACCAAGCTGTATTTTACTTCTTCCTTCGTTTCTTCATCACGAAGCAATACGACAGAACCGAGAGAAACCTGCGTTTTGCTGATTTCAGCCTCATCAATAACGACAGCGTCCTTCAAAATATCTTCGAGCTCCAAGATACGAGCTTCGTTCTTAGCTTGTGCTTCCTTCGCGTCATCATATTCGGAGTTTTCGGAAAGGTCACCCTGTGCACGGGCTTCCTTCAAGCGCTCAGAAATTTCTGCTGAAATGACGGTCTTTCTCTCACCTAATTCATCTTGTAAACGCTTTAGGCCTTCAACGGTAAATGCAGTGGTCTTTTCGATGTCTGCCATGTGTAATCTCCTTTAATATATTACGGACGGATTTGCACGACATGGGCAAATGTCCTTTTTCTTTTATCCGTTACTTAAGATACCACAAATTAGGGTCATCTTCCACGCTGAAACTCAAATCAGCGCGGACGATCGTTATCCTTTTGGATAACATCATGTGCGCCGCCTTCAACGATAGATGTTGAAGAAACGACAACCAGACGTGCATTCTTCTGTAGCTCTTCGATGGAGGAGGAGCCACAAGCGCACATCGTTGCTTTCATTTTAGCCATAGAGCCGTCAAGATTATCCTTTAGCTTTCCGGCATAAGGCACGTATGAATCAACGCCTTCTTCAAAAGCCATCTTGCCACCGACTCCGCCGTCATCGTAACGCTGCCAGTTACGGGCACGATTCGAGCCTTCACCCCAGTATTCCTTCACATAATTGCCGTTTACGATGAGCTTTCTCGTCGGGCTCTCGTCAAAGCGGGCAAAATAGCGACCGAGCATAATGAAATCGGCACCCATTGCCAAGGCGAGCGTCATGTGATAATCGTGAACGATACCGCCGTCCGAGCAAATCGGAACGTAAATGCCGGTTTTTGCAAAGTACTCATCACGGGCTTTTGCCACAGAGAGAACCGCCGAAGCCTGTCCACAGCCGATACCCTTTTGCTCACGAGTGATGCAAATTGAACCGCCACCAATACCAATCTTTACGAAGTCAGCGCCGGCATCAACCAAATAATTGAAGCCTTCTGCGTCAACAACATTACCGGCACCGACAATCACGTCTGGGTAATTCGACTTAATCCAACGAAGTGCGTTTTCCTGCCATACGGAGAAACCGTCTGAGGAATCAAGACAAAGCGCGTCCGCACCAGCTTCCACCAGCTTCGGAACGCGCTCTGCATAGTCACGTGTATTAATTCCGGCACCAACAATTAAACGCTTGTCTGCGTCCAAAAGCTCGAGCGGGTTTGCCTTATGGAATTCGTAGTCCTTGCGGAAAACTAATCCGACAAGGCAATCATTCTCGTCCACGATAGGCAATTGATTCAGCTTATGATCCCAAATGATATCGTTGGCTTCCTTCAAAGTAGTACCTTCTCGGGCAACGATAAGCTTCTGGAAAGGGGTCATAAATTCGGAAACCTTCGTCGAAGGATCCATACGAGTAACACGATAGTCACGTGATGTGACGAGGCCGAGCAATCGACCATTCGGCTTACCATCTTCGGTAATGGCAACTGTGCCGTGTCGCTTCTCTTCACGCAAGCGAACGACATCTGCCATGGTATTTTCAGGAGTCAGGTTGGAATCGGAAACGACGATGCCTGCCTTATACTTCTTAACCTTACGAACCATCTCGCATTGAGCTTCAATGGATTGGGATTGAAAAATGAATGAAAGACCGCCTGAACGAGCCAGGGCGATGGCCATTCCGGAATCGGAAACTGCCTGCATAACGGCGGAAACCATCGGAATATTGATCTTTAACTTTGGCGCCTCTTGTCCCTTCTTGTATTTGCATATCGATGTCGACAGGTCTACCTTATCGGGTGTATTCTCTGCCGTTGTCAGATTTGGAACCAACAAATACTCGCTGAATGTACGCGACTCCTCGGAAAAAATCTTCGCCATACTTAACCTCCTTCAACTGGGTAACAAATGCTATTACTTCGAAATTGTTTCCTAGTATGATATCACAAAAGCATAGCGAGATGCCATTCAATTCTTCTTACATATGCCGAAAATCATGCCTTTTTTCTCACGAGTCCTAGTGCAAATGACACACCAACCAACATGACCATGGTAATGGCGGCTTCGGCACCTAAGAATGAGCCGTTATAGACGCTCGAATAAATCCAGACATTTTGCGTGCCCGCATATTCCGCAAAGAAAATGACGCCGGATAAAAGCGAGCAAATGAATCGCGCAACGAAAGCGGAAAGCACAGCCAAAACAATCTTCCAAAACGGCACGAGATGCAAACGCATCAACGGGTTTTTCTCCGCAAGACGACGAGCTTTTGGCGCGGCAAAGAAACCTGCCATGCCAATGAGCGTATAGGCAATGGTGTAATCGAGAAGGACCTGTACGGGGTGCATAAAATAGCCGCCGATGAGCTGCAAAAGCGAGAAAATGAAAGCGGCACCGAGTCCCCACGCCGGCCCGAAGCACAACGCAAAAAAGAGAATCGGTAGCATCGAGGCTGGCGTGATGTCACCACCTTGTGGCATACGGAACATGTGGATTTGTGAAAGGACAAAGGAAAGACCGAGGCAGATGCCGCCCGTTGCAACAGAAAGAATACGCTCTCTCGATGCGGTGGTACCCGCACTTTTCGTGGATTTGATTGAATTTGTGGACATAAAAAAACTCCTCCTTTATGTCCGGCGAAAATGAACAACCAGGAGAAGTGCTACGCACTCTTCTATGATTCCTCCGCCGGCATTATCCGGTTCAGGTTATGCGGGTCGAAGTATCGATACTCCCTCTCAGCCGACTCTATATGCCAGCTCCCCGTTGTTTGTCATGACGACACGATAATAACGCTAAAAGTCGATTCGTGCAAGCCCGAAGCTTTGCGTGTCGTAGAAAATGGATAACCAGAAGAAACCAATGCGCTTTTTACGCAATGAAAAGCATTCCGTCCGCCGTCTCAGTAACCGGACATCGGGAAAATCGTCTTCTTCTCTGTAAGAATCGAAAGGAACTTTCCGACCTCTTCCGAGTAGCGCGATGGTGCAACGTGATATGACATAACGTGCTTTGCGCCCTCAATTTGCACATATCGCTTCGGAGCGGTGATGCGGTTATAGATATTTTCACTCATTTCAAGCGGAATAAAGTGATCGTCTGTGCCGTGGAACAAGAGAACAGGAACGCGAATACGCGATGCAAATTGCGCCGGAGAAGCCTGCTCCACCGGAAAATGAATCTTGCGTCTTGCAATACGGCTCACGAGCATGAGAAAAGCGCGCGAACGGAAACCGAGACGTTTTTTCATGAGATGCATCATTTCGCTTTCCAGTGAATCAAAGGATGAATCGGCAATGACTCCCGCGAGCGAGCTCGGCGCCTTACCGCTGCCAGCCACCATCAAAGCAGTCGCCGCCCCCATCGAGCGTCCGTGCAGAACAATGCGAAGCGGCGCTTTTAAGTGACGCTCCAGATATTGCATCCAAAGAATGACATCCTGACTATCAAACAGTCCGTACCCAATGAACTTACCTTGACTCATCCCATGCGCCCGCATATGCGGAATCAAAATATGACAATCGTGTTTTTCCAAATGAAGCTCTGCATACGCCGCCATGATTGATGGCTGATCGCGCCAGCCGTGCAATAAAATCACGACATCCGTCGTCGTCGATTTTTGCGCCGGTCGATAATATGCAAAAAGCTTTATCCCGTCGAATGTCGTCATTTGCACATTCATAAAATCCATACGATTCGAGTAGAACCAATTTTGCCCGCGGCCGAATATCGTATCCTGCGGAATCGAAAGCGGCGACTTATCATATGGCGGTCGCGGCTCCGGTCGAGCAAAAGTCGAGCGGAAGCTGTTATATGCGAATCGGTAAATCACGAGGGCAAGCAAAGCCAGCAGTAATATAACCGCGGCTACCGTGACAATAATCCATACTACGATATTGTTTTCGAACGGCATAATGCTTCCCTTCCTGAATGATCGGATTGCTTCCCGAATTGATACGGCAAGCCTGTACAATAGATGTGATTTGCGTCGGATGCAATTTGCACGCAGATGCGATTCATACTCAGATACGGTTAAAACGAAGCCGATTCTGTGCCAAAACCGCATTACGCGGGAAAGTATACTATATTTTCGTCACATCGGAAAGATAGACCGAGCCGTTTTTCGTGACCAAAATATCATCCTCAATGCGAAAGCCGAAGCCCCACTCCTCCACATATATGCCTGGCTCGATAGCAAGAACATTGCCTGCCTCCAGTGGCTTATCGCGATGCGAAACATCATGGACGTCCAGGCCCAGGTGATGCCCTGTATTATGCCAATAATACCGAGAAATATCCTCGTCGGAATATGCAGAAGATGTTGATTTTTCGGAAGCCACCGAATCAACTGACACTTTCGTGATTAATCCCATGGCCGCTAAATGCTTAGCCGCACATGCGCGTGTCGCCGTGTGTACATCCTTCATTGTCGCACCCGGGTGAATCGCGGCTAGCGCAACCGCTTTACAATCCATAACCGCATCACGAATCAATGCTTGCTTCTTCGTCCACGAACCATCGACAGGAAAAGCACGCGAAATATCGGCACTGTAGCCCGCCGCACGCGCACCCACATCAATCTGTAGCATATCTCCTGCTTTTACCGTACCCATCGGGTTCGGATAATGAAGGCAAAGTGTATTTTCCCCACCTGCAGTAATCGTATCAAAGCCCGGAATCAAGCAGCCGCGTCGCGTCATCTCGTATTGCAATGTCGCATACAGCTCCGCCTCCGTAACCCCAGGAGCAAGCTTCTCGCGCATTACATCAATCGCTTCCTCCGTCACACGAATCGCCATTCGAATTGCATCGACCTCCTCAGGAGACTTCACCATACGAAGCGAGGTTAAATGCTCAGAAACGTCGAGTAAACGCGCCTCTTGCCCATGCTCATGCACAAGGCGTGACAACAAAGCCGCTTGCGGTGCGGGATTACGCGCATCATACGCGATATTCACAGAAGCATCATCCACAATCGCGAGAATATCAGCTTCCAGAGAAGGTAACAGCGCGATGTTATCCACATCAATGCCAGAAATCGAACTCGCCTCGTCCGGCGACAAACGCCGACCGGTCCATTTTTCTCGAGAAGGGTCACGCGGGAAAATGTAGAGCGTCGCCACAAAAGCGCCGCCTTGCTTGCGAATCGTCAAAGCCGACTCTTCCGCCTCAATACCTGTTAAATAATAGAAATTACGATTACAAAAAAACCGATAGCTATCATCCTCGGACATCACCGGAGCACGGCCGGCAAAGAAAATGGCAACAGAATCATCGGGAATAAGATGCATCAGCCTCTCACGATGAGAAGCAAAAACGCTCGAAGGTAACGTAAACCCACGCACATCAGAAATCATTAGCTCGGATCTCCGGAACGCACATTATATTCATCAAAAAGGATCGTGTTATTAATGTAACCCAGTGTCGCACCCGGTGAGCGACGAATCAGGCCCGGATTACCGATAACAATGGAGTTATCAGGAACATCAAAATTAACATAAGCACCAGGCGCAATCAGGACATTATTTCCGATTGTAATCTTACCGACAATCACGGCATTCGCGCCAATCCATACATAATTGCCAATCGTCGGTGAGCCCTTCTTCGAGCCACGGAATTGCGTGCCAATGACAACACCAGTCGAAATATTCACGTTGTGGCCAATCACCGAGCGCGGATGAATAATCAAGCGACCGAAATGTGCAATATAGAAGCCCTTACCGATCTTCGTATCATATGGAATCTGGAAATGATATTTACGCGATTTCGCATCCAGGCGAATACTATAAAATTGAAAAGCAATGGTATGAAGGTAGTAATTAATATCCTTCGGTACATTTTGCGTTTTCATATAATGATATTGTGTGCGGCGAAAATTACTGATAAAACGGAATTCAGGGCTGGACATCAGCTCTTCGATATAAGTCAGAAAAACCTGGGAGTGTCGGCGGTTATTACCCGTGTAACGATACAAGTCACTGTAGATAATGTCCTTTAAATCGTCACTCATACGAAAAAACCTACCCCTTTTAATTATTCCACATGATGTCTTCAATACATCAATATTATCTCTTTTTAGGCAAATGAGCAATAATCTATATCACATTGTTACACAAAAAATAATCTTGACGTAAGGGGGCGAACCTCTTATAATCGAATAGCGTTTTTATTGCAATAAAACGCTATATGGAGCGGTATCGAAGTGGTCATAACGGGGCTGACTCGAAATCAGTTTGCGGCGTTAGTCGCACGTGGGTTCGAATCCCACCCGCTCCGCCACATAAGGACGTCAGCTTTGATACGAAGCTGGCGTTTTTATTTTGCACACCCCAGCCGTCAAAGGTCTTGATAGCAAGGCTTTATGATGGCATTTTTGTATTCTGCCATTTGTCGAGTGCGGACGAAAATACCCATCAACGGAGCGACAAGGCGGAAATTGCCCTGCACTCGACAAACGGGTACTCGAAGGGTGTTCACTCAGCAAACGGGAACAAAGCAAATTTGAACACCGTGTTCACTCGACAAACGGGAGGGTTCAAAGGTCTAACTTTGACATGTTTCTACTAACCGGTTGGCTCGATAGGATAGGCTGAATGTCTTTGCTGATTTTACGAGCGTGGGAACATATCCATAGCCTTTTCCGTTGTTTAGTCGTTTGTGGAAACATATCCATAAAACTGAAAGTTTCACTTCTCATTATCAAGTTCTAATAACAATTTTACACCTAATACAGTAGCTGGGACTCTATAATTCGGGGCGAGATTTGAAAGCACAACAACAGCTGTACCTGTTTCGGGATTAAAACCAAGATAGCTATTATAATTTCCTGTACCACCATTATGCCATATGATGTTATTCTTACTATCAAGAATCCAAGACATTCCTATCTCATCCATATGAATACCCATGGTTTTATACATTTCGGTTGATGCATTAATGCTTTTCAGGCTATTATGGCAATCTGAAAAATATGAATTATCTTCAAGTTGCATCTGTGCGTATAAAAGCATATCCTCAATATTTGATGTGACAGCTCCCGCTGACAAATATGCATCGCCTTCTTTCCAATCCCAATACTTTCCAAGGTCTCCGCTTTTATCAGAAATCTGTGTTGAGGTTAAACATAATTCATTTTGTGCAAAATCATTTAACAAGCTTGTATATTCCGTTTCATATACTGACTCAAGAACAAGTCCTAATACTGCATAACCATAATTAGAATATACGAAATCATAACTTGCTTTATTCATATTCAAGTTTCCTGCTTTGTCAGAA
>DAIPXZ010000030.1:0-9656 GCA_036782995.1 Bacillota bacterium | reverse complement strand
TTTTTCAGCGAGTGCGCTGGCGCTGCATGGACTGGGTAAGCCGGTAGCTTTCGCCGGAGAAGATCACAATGTGAGAATGGTGGATCAGCCGGTCAACCAGCGCAGCCGTCAGACGGTTGTCGCCAAAGACGGTGTTCCACTGTGAGAACTCCAGATTGGACGTAATAATAAGACTCTTGCGTTCGTAGCAGTCGGAGATCACCTGAAACAGCAGCTCTGCGGCATCCTTGTGGAGCGGCACGAAACCAATCTCGTCAATTACAATGAGCTCCACTTTTTTCAGCGTACTGAGGTAGTTGTTCAGCGTGCCCTTGTTGTTCTTCTCCAAAAGGATATTGGCAAGAGACGCCGCCGTGTAAAAGCGGACACGCCGTCCCTCCTGGCAGGCTTTCAATGCAATGGCCGTGGCGAGGTGAGTTTTGCCTGTACCAACGGTGCCCATAAAAATGAGATTCTCTTTAGGTGTGAGGAATTGCAGCTCCCCCATATACTCAGCCGTCAAGCCGCTGGGCAGTTCAATGGCGGGGGTCCACACAAAATCATCCAGCGTTTTCAGAACCCGGAAACCGGCGGTTTTTACCATGCGGTTAATGCGGTTGGCCTCGCGCTCCTTCAGTTCCAGTTTCAGCAGGTCGGTCACATATTGCTCTGTGTTTACAAACTGGACGGAGCGCCATTCCTTGGCCATGCCACCCAGCTTCACCTGCCGCATCATCAGCTCAATTTCCTCAGACATTCGCATCACCTCCCATCAGGCCATCGTAGGCGGAGAGGTTGGGATTGTAGTGCAGCGCTGGGGAACCGGGCAGCTTAAGCGGATCAGGTCGGTATTCCTTCTTGGCAATCATGTAATAGCACTGCCGGAGGCTGTCCGCATCCGTGCGGCCGTTCTCACCGGCAAGCTCCAACGCATCAGCGCACAAGGCGGCATTGCCGTCAGAAACAATCTCGCTGAGTAGCTGGAGTGCATTCTTCCGCTCCCTGCCGTTGGCTTGTTCCAAGAACGTCTGCCACTGCTGTGGCATCTGGTGAAAGAAGCGGGTGTGCTCAATCGCTCCCGGCTTTTTGCAGAGCACGGACACATACTGCGTCCAGTCAAATACCTCATCATTGGTTTTGTAGCTCCTGCGGTAGTGCCCAACCGGGTGGTGGTCATGGAAAAACTCCACATGGTCAAAGTAAATCTTGGCCTGCACCGTTTCGCCGGCCAGCGTGGGAGAAAGTCCGTATTTGTTGGTTTCAATGATCACAAAGCCGCTTTTGTTCACCGTCAGCGCCGCATAGCGGAACACCGAGAACGGATACTCCGGCAGGCGCAGAAGGCTTGCTTTGTCCTCTTCCCAAAGCTCTTCAATAAGCAGTTTCTTCTTGTAGTGAGGGCGCTGGGCATCCTTCTCGCACCAATCCCACAGGGACTCGTTGAAATCGTCAAAGGACACAATAGTCGGAACTGGCACAAAGGCATTCCTGCGGCTGTAGCCCACCTTGTTTTCCACGTTGCCCTTTTCATTGCCGGACGCCGGGTTGCAAAACTCCGCACGGAAACGGTAATGCAGCATGAACCGTGTAAAACCGTCTGTGAGAATTCGGTCTGTACCCTTGAGCACCTGCACAACGGCGGTGGACATATTGTCAAAGCGCAGCACCGGCGGTACGCCGCCAATGTGCTCAAAGATACGCTTCATGCCCGTGAGCAGGCATTCCTGGTTCTGCGAGGGTAAGGTCTGGGTGTAGCCTTTATTGGAATTTGGGAAGGAAATGGTCAGCGCATAGCCGTCCTGTTCCTGCCCGGCGCCATCGTAGTAGAGATGCTTGCCGAAATCCACCTGCCCGCTGCCCAACGTATGCTCTAACGGTAGATAACCGCTGTTCTTGGAATTCATCACGAACCGCTTTTTGCGGACGTATTTTTTCACACTGGAATAGCTGCCGCTGAAGTCGTGTTCATCCCGCAAACGGCAGAATATCCTCCAAACGGTGTGGCGCTGCTTGCGCGGAATTTTGCGGTCATCCTCCAGCCATTCGTCAATCACGGGAATGAAATCTCCCAGCACCGGATAACTCGTTGGCTCGGTATCCGGCAGATTGTCCTCGCTCCAGTCAAGCTGGTAGGCGTACTTCTGGACAGTCTTGAAGCTGTGACCTGTCTTTCGGGAAATTTCTCGCAAACTTAGGTCTTCATTTTCGTAGAGATCTTTGATATTATTTACTTGAGCCATTCTTAACACCTTTCTGCTACCTCCTTAGTCTTCAACAAACTAATGGTAGCGGTTATTTCAGGTGCTGACAATGGCTCACTTTTTATGCCATTTGGGGTGCTAACTTTTTCGAGACCTTTTGCGATACTTTTATTTTACCGAAAACACAGTGATGCGATAGTAAGACCGAGTTCTATAAAACGGTCTCTGTTTTTGAATCCAACTTCTTTACTCATCGGCCTTACCTCCTGTTTTTCTTACTATAATTATATTCTTTACACGCGCTCTCCGCTGTATGCACCGTTGAGCTATTGACTAATATATTGAGCAAAAGTATAATAAAGTATTAAACAGTAGCTCACTGAAAGCATTTGTCTTTATCGTTGAGCTATTGAAGCGTGAACTTGTGAGATGAAGAATCTGCTTTTTAGGTTAAATACCTCCAGGTAGCATACATACAACCGGATGGTTCGGAAAAGGGATTCTATTGATTGTAAGCGGAGGATATTGTAGTGAGTTCCTGCACATTCTGCGGACACCATGACACCAATGAGGCTGTTGTTCCAATGCTAAACAGCACAATCGAAGATATGTTAGTCTCGAAAGGCGTTGATACCTTTTATGTTGGAACTCACGGCTCCTTTGATTTGCTTGTCTTGAGTGCTTTACGCAACATGAAGAACAGGTATCCTTATATACTGTACTCAGTCGTTCTTGCGCATATGCCCGGTGTCATTAACGAGCATTCCTATTATGAAGCATTTGAAACATTGTATCCCGATGGACTTGAGAGAGTTCCTCGCCGGTTTGCGATTTCACATCGTAACCGCTGGATGGTAGAGCAATCACAATATCTGATTGCCTTCGTCCAGCATGGATGGGGCGGAGCGGCGCAAACGCTGAAATATGCCAAAACAAAAGGACTGAACATTACAAACCTATCCAACTACGAGGGAGACATCGCTGGTCATGACAATAATCTAATCGCAAAACAGGGTATTTGATTCCAAATAAAAAGTTATTGATGGCATACTTTGCGGTTGATTTGCAGTCTGTTTTGTGCTATACTTTTTATGTTATTACACTTTGGCAAAATCAGCGAGTTTTATGTATGAAACGAAATACGCAGTGCGTATACGTTAAAGAAGGGATGCTCTTGAACAATCGGTGGAAGTCGATTCTCTCATTCGCGCTGTTTTCAGCATGGCTACTCTCCTTTGCCTATGAGGGGCAAATTCTATACGCGCTGCTCGATACCTATTCCGTCAGCTCTGCCTTCATGATTCCGGGAGCTATCATTTGCCACGCCATCGGGCTGTTTATCTGCGGATTCATTGTAAAATCACTGGCGGACGCTCGAAAAATGCTGCTGATTTGCTTGGCGGCTTGTTTTGTTGCCAGCGGCGTGTTTTTTCTGCATCCTTCGGCTCTATGGACGGCAGCGCTATTTGCCGCCGCCTTTTTCGGGGGGCTTTTCAACGCTGCGTGGGGGCAATTTTTATGTTCCTTTTCCTTGCAGCAGGAGCGTATGGGTACAGTAGCCGCCGGTATTGCAATCGGTACTACGATAATGGTTGGGTTGAATATGTCCGCCATTCACTTGCACCCTTATATCGGGCTTGGACTCGCTATGCTGTTTCTGGCGGCTTCCGCCTTCTTTATCACCCGGATTCCGATAGAAAGCACCGAAACAGCGTTGCCGAAACCTGCCGAACCACGCAACTTAGTCCGAAAGCCTCTTGTATTGCTCTGTGCCTTTATTTTTGTCGTTACGATAGCTGCGGGGCTTATGTTTCAATCGGTCAATCCGGCTTTCGCACACTTGACCTTATTGACAAGCTTGTATTGGGCGCTGCCGTATATCGCCGCATTCATTGTCGTAGCACGGCTGCCGCGCACAACAAATCGAGAACATATTCTATATATTGCGCTCGCCATGATTGGATTCGGCTTTCTCGCGTTTATGCTGCTGGATAATTCTGCCGGAAGCTATCTGCTCGTCAATACGCTATTGCTCGGAGCATTCGGCGTTACCGACCTGTTTTGGTGGAGCATTCTCGGTGAGATAATGGATTATTATAAGAATCCGCCTCGAATTTTTGGTTTGGGGCTATCCGTCAATTTGGTGGGGGTGGTGATTGGCGGACAGGTCTCCGCGCTTGCCAATCGCTCCGAAATCGAAAACATTCCCACGATAGTTTCTGTGGGCGCGGTTTTTGCGGCGATTATCATACTGCCCGTTTTGCTCAAAAGCCTCACCTCGTCCCTGAAAAGCACCTCATTCCTCCATAAGTTAGAGGCGCTGCCTCCCGAGAAGCAGAAGGACGCTATTGAATCCTTTATCAACGCCTCCGAGCTGACGCAGCGGGAGCGCGAAATTGTCACGCTGTTGCTCAAAGGCTATACATACCGCCTTATCGCGCAGGAGCTGTTTATCAGCGAAAGCACGGTAAAAACACATATGCAGAATATCTACTTTAAGCTCAATGTGCGAAATAAAACCGAGCTGCTTCAAAAGCTGATGAAGTGACGCGACCGCATTGCGCTGTCTGATATATGCCCTTTTCGCCCTTGTTCTTAACGGAACAGGGGCGTTTTTCGTAAAATCATACTTTTTGTACGATGGTTTTTTCGCCGTGTTCCCGTATAATTCAAAGTGGATAATATTTTTGTGATGCTTTGTAGGAAGAAGCGAACGCGCCATGCAAAAGGAAGCCAATGGTAGCTGAAAGGAGAACCGAGAGAATGGAATTGTATTTGATTTTGATGGGGGTCTTCCTTCTCTGCATTATAGTGTGGGGGATTACCTCCATCGGCGGTGAGAAAAAAGAATTTCGTAAGAGATACAATCAACTCTATCACCCGCTTATAACTGCCCAAGGGTTTCACGCGCAGAATATGGATCATTTGAATAAAATCGGATTTCACGCCGACCGTACAGAAAACATCGGGCGCAAGCATTTCATGTTTGACCACACGAAGCTGCTGACCTGTTTTGAGGAGTTTTATATTAACGATGGATTCCTGTCTGTTCCCAAGAATAAACCTCAACTGCTGCTGCCGTTTATCGACAAGGGCGCATCCTATTGCCAACCGTTAAAGGTGTTTCGCTATGACAAGATCATTGACTGTGTGCTGATTCAGGACGGCTCGGTGGTAAAGACCAGCGAAGGCTCCGCTATCCTCGCGGGCACAAGCGTACCTTATCTCGGATTATTACAGGGAAAAGCTTCGTCCTCAAGCGATGAGCGGCAAACGGGAATACTCTCTGTCCGACTGACGCTCGACGACATACAAAACCCGTCTGTACTCTTTACATTCTCCGGAAACATGGATAAAAGCTCAGCGGCTTATGCGGAAAGCTTCACGCAGGCGCAGCAGGTTTTCGGCATCTTTGACGCCATAGTCCGAATCAACAAAAAAACAACTGCGTCCCCACAAAATACCGCTCCCGCACAGACGGTACGCGCCGCGCAATCAACGGTGGCTTCTCAACCGGCTGCGTCGGAAAACGAGAGCGTATTTGATACAATCAGGCAGCTCGGCAAGCTGCGGGATGACGGGATATTGACAGAGGAAGAATTTAACCAAAAGAAGAAACTGCTGCTGGAACAAATTAAGTAGCAGCCGAAACGCTTACCAAACACCTCAAGTGAAAGGAGGCGGTTATTTGAGAAAGCTTCAAAACGCCGCGCGGTGGTATTTAGTCTCGGCTGCGCTTGCGGCCACGCTCGCGGTTCTGATTCTATGCGTTTCGGACGGCTCCATGTGGTCGATAATGCCTGTATTGTTACTGACCGTAGCGATCTTGATCCTTGCCGGCCTTGGCATACGAAAAGCCGCCGCGCTTAGCAAAGCACGGCTTATTACGGAAAACAGCCTGTTTCAAATATCTCCCGTCAAGTTAGCGCGGGAGGACGGAAGCCCGTCGCCGGATACGGGAACGGAAATCGTGGTGTCCTGCTTTGGCGTTCTTGCCGATTCCCGCGTCATTCAGTTTAACATGAAAGCAAGACGCCTGTGGCGCGTGGAGTTCGGGCGAGACTGCCTAAAGCTCATATATGGCACAAAGGCAAGCAAAAAACAAATGACGCTGCTCCATGAACCCATGAGCAGAGCGGCCGCTCAAACGATGGCGGAGCGGTTCCGCTATGAAACGGGCGCGCAAACCGCCTTCTATGACGATTTTACATGAATACGACAGCAGACTTGTCGCGATTAATTCAAGGAGGATATGATTATGAAGAAGCTTACGGCATTGATTTTGGCGATGTTGTTGTGCATTACCCTGTTATCGGGTTGCGGGGGAAATCAAGGCGGGAGCGCGCCGGAGCTATCAAACACACCGGAGCAATCGGACGCGCCGGAGCAGTTCTTCGAAGCGCAGCTTCGCGAGCAATTGACCTTGGTTTATGATGATTTCACAAGGTTTTATGGCAGCTTCAATTTCATCGAGCGAGACGAAATGTTTCTTTTCAACTTTGAGAACGTCATGAGCATTAAAAGAAGTGATCAAGAAATAGAAGAAACCGTCAAATTCTTGGAAGAAACCAAAACAAAAGCGACGGGTGAGGTGGCGCGGCTTTGCGATGAAGCCTGCTCTCTTTATTCTGATACCGATAATTACTCCAACATGAGTCGGCGTGAATATGTGGATTTCCTTCAAAGGCTGTATCTGTATACGGATTCATTGTGCGAGTATCTTGACATACCCTTCCCTTATCCCGCAGATACGATTTCGGTCAATTACCTCCCCGTCACGGAGGAAGTAATCCACGCGGCGCAAGAGGGCGACTACTTTGATGAAGCAAAAGCTTTGTTAGACGAACAAATCGCTATTTCGAGTGATTTTAACACCCTCCTAAAGGAAAATAAAAATAAAGACGGCGTTCTTGTGATAACGGAAGAATTTGTGGGCAGTATCGGCACGATTGCCGACAGGTATCGGGACTTGGGTATTGCGCTCGCGGGTCTCAATGCCCCCATGGGCTATGAGGAAGCGCAGCCTTATTTCGATGAAGCCGCCGAAAAGTTTGGCGAGACGGCAGATTTAATCGAGCGTTGTTACTGTCTCCCAATACCCGACGATTTTTCCGCAAGAGCAAGCGCATGGGTAGCGGTATACAAAGAAGCTTGTGAGGCGCAGGAAAATGGTGAACTGGTATGTGTAGTGGCATCTTCCCTGCCGGGAACATGGCGGTGTCAAGATGATGAACATTACGTTGTGTTCTATCTTGGTAAAGCCTACATCGCTACCATAAGTTACGCTGAGTTATCGGAGGATTCAGATGAGTTTGAAACTGCTGAAACTTATACCTACGATGACGGCGTTTATACCTTCACCGTCGAGGGGATGGATCCGTTTTGGTTCAGAAAATATGTCGTGGACAGAGCCTCGGAAATGACCTACTCCATTAACGGAAACACAATTATCTTCACCCCGACAGGCGACGGGCGCTCCTTCGAGATGACATACGACTCCGATGCCAAGACCCTTTCGGACAGTGCTAACGACTGTGTTTATACAAGGATTAACAGTTGACGGCGGAATTTGTTGTTTTGATGCTGCCCTTCGGAGCATAGAGCTTGATTGCAGCCGGTAATGCTTTGATTAACCCATAATGTTATTGAGCATATAGCGACATTTCCCAAAAGAGCAGAGCCGTGTACCCGCGAAGGCGGTGTATACGGCTTTGTTTCTCGGTACGGATCGAGATGGTGTTTGTTTGTGGGCTTAGTACAGCAACTGCTGTCAACTAATAAGTTATTGATGCCATACATGACGGTTGTCATACAATCCATTATGTGCTATAATTTCCTTGCAGTTATACATTCTGCCTTGATTATGAAAGTGAGGTTATAGTCACATGGCCGTAAGCTACAAAAAGCTGTGGAAGCTCCTTATTGATAAGGACATGAAGAAGAAAGATTTAGAAGCGGCATCGGGCGTCAGTCACTACACAATCAATAAGCTGAATCGCGGAGATAATGTGACAACAGATGTTCTCGCAAAGATATGTGCGACTCTCGACTGTGAGATTGGCGACATAATGGAGATCATCCCCGATGAGCAACATGGGACATCTAAGAAGTGAATAGGTTTTGCAACTGATAATTCAGCAAAATCACACTGAGAAAACGTAGGCGGAAGGAGTCTTGGGCATGGGGAATAACAAAATAGTGGGCGCGTATCTGACGATGCGAAATAATTGCATGACCCGTGTAAAGGCAAGGAAAAGATACGGGGTGACAATATATGGACGATCACAAAAAAACGCTTCCGACAAGTGATTTGTGGGATCAGCTTATCAAGGCTACCTCAATAGGGCAGTTCATCGGACAAAATGAAGGTGAGATTGGCTTGCCCGCATTTTGTGAGTATATCAGCGCCCTGTGCAGAGAGCGGGGCGAAGTGACAGAGCACATTATAAAGAAAGCGAACATTGAACGCTCCTTCGGCCATGCCATTTTTCGCGGAGACCGAAACCCATCCCGTGATACCGTGCTGCAACTCGCCTTTGGTTTCGAGGCTGATGTGGAGCTGGCTCAATCGCTGCTCTGGCACGCGGGTCACAGTCCGCTTTACCCGCGAGTACCGCGAGATGCAGCTATCAGCTATTGTTTGATTCATCGTACAGGCTTTATCGAAGCACAGCACTACTTATGGAACTTGGCTTACCGTTGATTGGAGGCGGGATAAAATGAGCGAGATACAAAACGCAATTCGAGAGCTTTCCACGATTTTGAAGGAAATCACGCTGCCTGCGGGTTTTCTTGAAAGCTACGACCAGCTTGAATGTCTGTCCCACTCTCATGGAACAGAAACCTACCTTGTGCAGCATAAAGGCTCGAAAAATCTCTGCGTGGCAAAATGCTATGACAGAAAAATCTATAAGACGGTCAATGAGAACGGCATATTGAAATCGTTGTGTCACAAGGGGCTGCCCGCCTTTTTGGACGAGTATCAGGACGACGCCACAGTTTTCATTTGTTTTTTAACTTCGGTTACGAGTTTTCCCGAAGTGCCGCTTCCCATTTTCAGCTGTGCCGTTGAAAAGACTTTATTGTTGTCAGCATACAGCGTAAGTTCTCCCGCAACGGCGGGTTTCAAGGAAACCGCATTTGCAGGGCAGACAGCTTCGCAAACCCCGCAACCCTCACAGGCATAAGTGTCAACCATAAAGCCATTCTCATTGGAAATTGCATCGAATCGGCAATTTTCTTTGCATAGTCCGCATTCAATGCATTTATCTGCATCTATTTCGGCTTTTGGCATACCGAAATAGTCTGAACGTTTCGGCTCGATGTTTTGTGCCATAATTAGATGAAGGTTAGGCGCGTCAACATCGCAATCGGCATAGATTTTGGCACTTGAAAGCTTTATAAAAGCGCTGGCTATCGTTGTTTTCCCAGTGCCGCCCTTACCGCTGAGGATTAACAGTTGTTTCATGCCGCACC
>DAIPXZ010000029.1:0-10261 GCA_036782995.1 Bacillota bacterium | reverse complement strand
AGCCGACGCCTTCGATAACAGAAGAGCCGACGCCTTCGATAACAGAAGAGCCGACGCCTTCGATAACAGAAGAGCCGACACCTTCTATAACGGAAGAGCCGACGCCTTCGATAACAGAAGAACCGACGCCTTCGATAACGGAAGAGCCGACACCTTCGATAACAGAAGAACCGACGCCTTCTATAACGGAAGAGCCGACGCCTTCGATAACAGAAGAGCCGACACCTTCGATAACGGAAGAGCCGACGCCTTCGATAACGGAAGAGCCGACACCTTCGATAACGGAAGATCCGACTCAGACTGAAGTGCCGACACCGACAGAAGAGCCGACGCCAACAGTCGTTCTCGGAATTACGCAACCTCCAACGGAACCACCAACGTCTTCGGAAGTGACTACGAGTCCGCCGATTACCACGACGACCTCGACAACTACGACTACGACAACTACGACAACCACGGTGACGAAAACTGGTGATGTTGAAACGATGATTACTGCACTAGCTGCATTGTTCTTCATTACAGCGACGACGCTTACTGTAATTGCGGTAAAGAGAAGAGACGTTGCGGATGAACCCGATGCATAATTAATTGAATGTAATAGAAATGAATGAAAATGCTTCCTTCGGGAAGCATTTTTCTTTTTCCGAAAATAGAATTTATTGTTGGATGATTAATATAAATAAGGTAAAATTAAGATATACATAAACATGAAAAGCAATAGGCTTCAGATTTCGATAAACACAACACATATGATGACAAACAAATAAGTGTCAACAGACAGAAAGTGTGACGTTATGAGCCTTGAATTGATGAATTGTCCGGCTTGCGGAGCTTCTCTCGATATCGAAGGAAATGAAGAGTTTTCTAAATGTAAGTATTGTGGTAGCACGATTCGTATTAGGAAGCGAAATGTAAATGCAGACGGTAGTGTTACACTGCAAGATAAAGCGACAGGTATGGTTGTCGGAACTGTTCAAGTTCCGTTTGGCTTTCACTCATTGGGGATGATTCAGCCTGATGTGTCATGTTATACATATCCTTTTGGTGTAAGTGCGTCGGCCTGTAATGAAAAGGGGACAGTAGTTTCCTATTTTATCGGTGAATCATATACCGATCGTTCCAAATGTCCGCTACTTTCGAGCTCTTATTCACAGGGCGGCCTCGAGCAGATTTCGAAAATCCATTACAAGAATTTTATGGATGCACATCAGTATATTCACGGGTATGCAACGATGTATGCCAACTCTGCAAAGGCGACGCGATTGAAGCTTGTTGAAGAACGGGCTATGCCGTTATATGAGCCGTTCGATGAAGAAGCCGCCTTTCGGAGCTATAAAACCCGAGTGGAATTTGAGAAACAGAGAAGCGGAAATGCAGGAATGGCGACGGATACAGGCTTTTACGTCAAAGGCTTGTGTTGTGTCTATGACATGACGATAAACAATATTGATTTTAAGTTGGTTATTTCGACGGTATTGGAAGCCTGGAGATATCAACTACCGGCTATGATGGGCGCTGTGGGTAGTTTAGGGGGGCTTGCGGGCTCATTAATCGGCAGTCTTTTCGGAAATAATCAACAGCCGCAACAACAGCAAGTGGTAAATCCGGGTGCTTTTAACGACATGCCGATGAATTCGGTAATTGAATGGCAATCAAATAGCGTTTTTACTATGCAATGCTTGCCGCAGGAATTTGATAATGCGTTCCAAGGCGTGTTTACAGATTTTTGTTCCACACTAAAACTGGATAGTGGCATACGTGAAAAAATGTATAATATGCAATCACAAATACAGGAAAATATAGCCCGCCATACGCAACAAAGAATTGATCAAATGAATCGACAATTCCAGTCGTGGCAGCAGATTCATGCGACACAACAAGCCGCCTTTGATTCGTATAACCGTTCATGGTGGTCGCGAACTAATTCTTCTGATGCGGCAAGACGTTCGGCATATCAATCAAGAATGGCAGCGGAAGATCGTATGTCTGATCGTTATTCTGAAGCGATTCGTGGCGTAAATACTTATGTTCGGCCAGATGGAACAGAGGTTGAAGTGTCGGTGGATTATGACCGCGCATATACCAACAATTCAGGTGATACGCTCGGCTCAAGAAGTGCTTTTGAACCAGGTGGCAACTGGACAGAAATGAATCGCAAATAATACAATCCGAACCCTAATCTTGAAGAAAGAAAAGGGTTCGGATTTTTTTGTATGAATTCAAAGCTCATTTTCGCATTGTTATTGACAAGAGGCGTGATACGATTTACAATCATATCATCAAATAAGCATATGAGCAAATGATGAACGGAGGAAGTCAAGATGGCTGATGAGTGTGAGTATTGCGAAATTAAGTGCATCCATCGCGACAGAATTAAGGCTGCTGAAGAAAAAATGCCAACTGAAGAAATGATGGCTGAAATTGCCGATTTATTCAAAAACTTCGGAGATATAACACGAATCAGAATACTATATGCGTTACACACGTCGGAGCTGTGCGTTTGTGATTTATCGGAGAAATTGAACATGAAGCAACCAGCTATATCACAACAACTAAAAACTCTTCGACAAGCCAAGCTGGTTTCATGCAGACGCGAAGGAAAGACGGTCTATTACTATCTTGCCGATGACCATGTTCGAACTATTATCGCACAAGGAAGAGAACATATTGAAGAATAAACATATCAAGTGAGGATAATAACATGAGAATAAAGTATTCAATA
The DNA here is from genome assembly GCA_036782995.1 of Bacillota bacterium. Lineage (GTDB taxonomy): Bacteria > Bacillota > Clostridia > Saccharofermentanales > Saccharofermentanaceae > DAIPXZ01. The sequence goes on along the minus strand of DAIPXZ010000029.1, from coordinate 7,539 downwards.
GAAGTGGACTGTGCGAATTGTGCAGCGAAAATTGAAGATGCAATCAAGAAAATCGATGGTGTAAATGACTGCTCTATCGCTTTTATGACACAAAAAATCATGCTTGACGTGGATGATTTGAAGTCTGACGAGATACTGAAAGAAGCGCAAAAAGTATGTGCGTCTGTTGATTCAGACAGCAGAATTATTTTGAAATAAGAGTCTCGACAAATCGAGACTCTTTTTGTGGGGTGAAGGAATGACGAAAAAACAGATAAAAATGATTACACGAATTATCGTTTCCGCGGTATCTTGCGTCGCTGCATTCCTAATCACACATTTTGTATCTATGGCGTGGTATTGGCGTCTGGCGATTTTTTCTGTTCCATATCTCATTATCGGATACGATATCCTTATTGTAGCAATACGCAATATTCTTCATGGCCATATTTTTGATGAAGAATTTCTCATGGTGATTGCTACAATCGGTGCTTTTGCTGTAGGTGAATATCCAGAAGCAGCAGGGGTAATGATTTTCTATCAGATTGGAGAATTGTTTCAAGGCATAGCAGTAGGGAAAAGTCGAAAATCCATCGCTGCTATGATGGATATACGTCCTGATTTTGCGGTTGTCGTTCGCGATGACAAAGAAGAAACCGTTTCGCCGGACGAGGTGCAAGTCGGTGAAATCATCGTCATCAAACCTGGAGAAAAGATTCCGCTTGATGGAGAAGTAATTGATGGGTCAACATCGGTCAACACTGCTGCTCTGACAGGCGAAAGCCTGCCTGTGGATAAAATGATTGGAGATAAGGTAGTCAGCGGATCCATCAATCTAACAGGTGTAATCCGTGTACGGTCGGAAAGTCTTTTCGAAGAAAGTACCGTTTCCAAAATTCTCGAGTTAGTTGAGAATTCCGCTTCCAAAAAGGCAAGAGTGGAAAACTTTATCACCCGTTTTGCAAAATACTATACGCCATGTGTGGTAGTTAGCGCAGTTCTTATTGCGTTCGTACCACCGCTCCTTTTTTCGCAAGATTGGTCATCTTGGATTAATCGTGCATTGATTTTTCTGATGGTCTCCTGTCCGTGTGCGCTGGTTGTTTCCGTACCAATGTCGTTTTTTGGCGGAATCGGCGGAGCTTCGCGTGAAGGTATTCTCATCAAAGGCGCAAACTATATGGAGGCGCTTGCAAAAATTGATACTGTTGTCTTTGATAAAACCGGCACACTCACGAGAGGGACATTTGCGGTGGACGCAATTCACCCGACGGATATTACCGCGGCAGAACTGCTGGATATCGCAGCTGAAGCTGAAAGCTATTCCACTCACCCTGTAGGAGCGTCGATTGTCGCTGCACACAAGGGCCATCTTAGTCGGGAACGCGTCGGTGAGATTACCGAAATCGCCGGCAAAGGCCTCGAAGCCATCGTGGACGGAACAACCTATTATGTCGGAAATGGAGCACTAATGGATATGGCCGGAGCTGATTGGCATCCATGCCACCTGACGGGAACGGTTATCCATATTTCACGAGATAACCAGTATCTCGGTCATATCGTAATTAACGATGAAATCAAGGCGGACGCAAAGCAGGCGATTGCCGATTTGAAAGCCGTTGGTATTCTGAAGACTATGATGCTTACCGGCGATACTGATAAGGTTGCCTTTACCGTCAAAGAGAAGGTCGGTGTGGATGATTATCGCGCGGACTTGCTTCCGGTACAGAAGGTTGAAGAGGTTGAAAAGCTACTAGCAAACGGAAGCAAGCTTGCGTTTGTTGGTGACGGAATCAATGATGCACCTGTGCTTTCACGTGCCGATGTTGGTATCGCCATGGGTGCACTCGGAAGCGATGCGGCGATAGAATCCGCTGATATTGTTTTGATGGATGATAAGCCAACCAAAATTGGACATGCCATTCGTATCGCCAGAAAGACGATGAAGATTGTTAAGCAGAATATCTGGTTTGCACTTGGGGTTAAAGCCATTATTTTGGTGTTGGCCGCTTTCGGTCTCACGAATATGTGGGTTGCTATTTTTGGTGATGTAGGAGTGATGGTGCTTGCCGTGATCAATTCCATGCGCGCAATGATGAAAACCAAATGATTTCATGAGAGTATTATCAATCTGTAAACTATTTTTCTGTATCCAGAAGAGTACAGCGTTCAAACTATTCATCTGCGAAATTGTGTGCTAAGATAAATATATCTATATATGTTCAAAGAAAAAAACGAGTTACATATCCAAGATACGGGTCCCTTATGAACGTATACAGTATATGTTTACCGATGTACTTGATGCCCATGCGTATGTCATTTTCAACTCGAACTGGAATCGCTGGCACTTCTCATTTTCGACGAACTCAATCTTCCAAAATCAGTTTGGTTATCTTTTTCATTTTATCGAAAAAACGTTACTAGAGTTATTCTCGTTAGGCAAGAAATACATATTTATTCAATGATATTGTTTTCTGATGCGAAAGGAAGGTACTCATATGAAAAAGGCCGTAACGATATTTCTCGCCCTTATGCTACTCTTTGAATTAGCATCCTGCGGCGGTAATACTGCAGCTTCGGAACAATCGAATTCGGAAATAGTTACAACCGAAACCCGCGCACCGTGCACCGCGGCGGAGGTATCGGAGCTCATAAATGCGGGCGACCTTGCGATTGGCTACTCCACGTGCGAGTATCTCATTTATCATCAGGATGTCATGCCAGAGGATGTGATTCCATGTCTGAACGGGATATTGGGAGAATATCGCGTATATAAGCTTTCAGGTGCGACGGGCGAGCTGCCTGATGAGGAGCTTGCGACCGAAGAAGAGATTAATACACTTGCGGCGGTTCTACAATTACACGGATATACGCAGGAAGAGCTAATAAGAATGATGCAGGGCGATGTCGCGGCACTTTCTGCGGAGGAGCTTGCCACCAAGGTTGCCGAGAATCAGCAATATATGGTGGATGGTAGGACCGCATACAGAATGCCTGAGGACGGAGCTGATTATCTGCCCTATTTCGCGACTTTTGAACCAGAGGTGCTGGATGAAGCTTTGGGTGTGACAATCACGGCTCCTCGCGAGATAACGGAAACTACCGGCTACAACCAAGAGATTGATCTGGGTACGGCTTTCACTCGCTGTGCCTTAATTACCAATAATTCGAATAAGACTGTGCAATTACTCTCCGCCAATGACAACGTCGAGCCTGATATGACCGAGGAAGACTGGGAGATGGTGGAGGGTTACGATGCATCCCTTGTAATCGATTGGCAGTCGGACCTATGGGACTTTGAGGAGGGTGCCGGAGGCGCGCTGATGATAATGGATCTTATTCCGATGAGTGCATCAGAAGTGCTGGAGCCTGGCGAATCTACAGTTGTTCGTTATGGCTACCAAGGTAATAACGAAGAGGATTATGATTTCATAACGCTCTTCTCCTATTATGTGACAGATGGTGAGAGCACTGAGCTTTTAGCTGCGGCTGTTATGAACCATATAAGGCCTTCACAGTTCCCCATGGACACTTGCACTATCACCGGTACGGTATACGATGAAGAAACGGGGATGCCTATACCCAATATTGGCATACAGATTTCACGTTCAATTGGGTTCAGTACATATGCAAATACGGATGCCAATGGTCGTTTTACCATTGAAGCTCCGGCATTTCAGTTTGATTCTACCGGTTACTGGGCTCGGTGCTCGGTGTTCGTAAATGAGCTGGCATCACTCAGTCGAGATATGGCATATACCGATTCCGCTTATGCGGAGGAGTGTATCATCGTGGAACCACATGCAGGCGAGAGTATGGATCTGACGTTCGCGCTCAAACACAAGCCTGCGCAGGTCAACTACACCATACAAACAGAGTACGACATGAAGATGCAGGCATATGGCGTTGATGTTTCTAACGATATCATTGTTACCACGCCCTTCCATACCACATTTAGTGAGGAATACAGGATAGAGAACAGCTACCTGCACGTGTTCGACAAGACGGGTGAGTTGCTCTTCAAAAAGCCGCTTTACGCGGAAAACGGTAGCTGTGACATTTCCACCGACGGAACGCTGGTGGCTGGAATTGTTGACTATCAGTATGAGGGCGGTGTTGATACGGCTTACGTATGGGATATCAATGGCAATGAGGTGTTCTCCTATGAGCTACCGTACAAGGATAACCCACAGCTTTATGTTCAGCACGATAATGGTATGGATGTCTACTCTAACCTAACATGTGTTCAGATATCAAATGACAGTACGATGCTGCTTGTCGTTGGAGAGGATGGATATGCTAACATTGTTCGGATATCAGATGGTGCTCTTATCAGTGAGTTCTGGGCAAATAACGATGTATCGCATAAGTCGTTCTGGTCTCCGGATGACACCATGGTCTATCTTTGTGCATCGGGTGACCTTCGCGCCATCGATGTGTTGACAGGCGAATTGATTTGGCACAAATATGCAGAAGCAACACTGATGGGTGTGGTGATGACAGATACATGTGTCGTGACCTCGGCAAAGGCAACGGGTGTTGGTCATCTAATGTGTTCCGACCTTGCCACCGGAGAGACACTGTGGACTCTTGACACTGGTATGCGATGCTCCAGTATGGCACTATCACACGATGGAAAAACACTCTTTTGGGGTACAGATACATCCACAACAAATGAACGCTCTTTGATAATCGACATGGAGACGGGCACGCCGCTTTGGGGGACAATCGCCGGCAAACAGGCAGCAGCATTTTCTGCGGATGATCAATATATCGCACTACGTAGTGGAGGAAATTTGCAGCTGTGGACGGTCACGGGTGAACATCTCTATGGTGCAATTATCGCTGAGGATAACAACTCGATGAGCTGGGGAATATACATGAGTGGCGATTGTAAATATATAGTCAGTTTTGCGGGTGGTAGCAAGCAAGACCGACATTTCGGCGTGATGTATGCGCTTACACTGGATGAAGACACTCCGATTGTATAAGGAGGGAATGAACATGAAGAAACTGATTTGTTTTGTAATCGCTATGTCAATGATGGCGCTTGTATATACGGGATGCAAGCAGGATGCAGCCGACAGCGCACCAATAGAACAAATATCGGACGACACAATGTTGCTTACCGATTATCTTTCGGGCAGCTCGAGCGCCGACTATCAGATTAATACTGATACTACACTCGACCTTTCTGACGCGAATGTCAACATGGATAAACAAATCATTCTTGGAAATGCAATACTTACGTTGACAGGCACATATGCCTTTGCTGGTGGATGCATAACCGTTAGAGCCGATGCCAGCGGCGGTGCACTCGATATGTCCGCTTTAGTGATTGAGGACATTGCTCCCGATACGAGTATCTTCGAGATACATGAGAGTGTCACGCTTTCGGAGCCATCCATTGAGGGAAACGTTGTTATTGTAAAAGGCGAGGAATGGACATCGATAAGAACAACAATGTATTCGGATGAAATACAGGAAGTCACAAACACAAACGCTGCCACGCCAGAAGTATTCATGGAGTTATTCAACAATCCTTCAGTAACGCAAATTGATATTGGCGCCGATATCACAGTGAATTTTGACGATGCGGAGCTTTCCAGAAACTTGCGAATCGACTGCGGGAGTTATGCCTTGACGCTTGCGGGTAGCCTGAATTTCAATAATGGTGGGGGTTTGGAAATCGGTGTCGGTCCTGACCAATCGGGCACGCTTGATATTTCGGGACTGTCAGTAACGGCGGATGGTATCGATACTGCGGGACTAACGAATACAACGATAGAACTTGTACATATTCAAATGAACTTCAGACAGATCATTGGTGAGCCTTTGATTCCGGAGGAGCTTACCTATTCCATCAGCGACGATGGAGAGCTTGCTTCTATATACATCTCCATTGGATCAGATCTGACCCAAATTATTCAGGAGGACCTGCCGATTGTTCTTTCGGGCGGCGACCCTGATGGGAATTTATTACACAATATCGATTTAGAAAACGTACCTGAAGGCGTCATCGTCGTGGAACTGGATAATCCTGTGATAACGGATGAAATATGGATTACACTTGAAGCGGGCACAACACTGAAAATCACTGGCAGCGTGACCTTCGACGGCGGGCTATATCGTTTCGGTCCGGAAAATGACAGCGAGGGCGTCGGCACAGTAGATATAAGCGAGCTTGAAATCTCAGGAATCAGGCAGTCCGAAAGCTTCATGTGGGTTGATGTTGCCCTTGTGCCAACCGATAATAGCATCGAACTCATATATGATGAGACAGATGAACGCCTTGAATATCTCTTCGGTGGCGGCGGGAACTACGAACTGAGATTGTTTTTTGTAGAAGACCATACGTTGTGACGCACCTTCGACATAAATCAGATTGTTTGCAATCTAACAAAACCATCGGCGTTGCCGGTGGTTTTGCTTGTTTATGTCGAATGCGGGGCGACCAACGAGCTGCCGCTCAATTTGTTGTTTACATCATTATCACGCCCATTATTACGACTACGATGAACCGTATGATGTATGCCGGGCGAGCATATCGCATTGGTTGGTCCAAGCGGCGGCAAGACTACCATCGCCAGCCTGATTTCCCGTTTCTGGGATGTACAGGATGGCAGCATTCTGGTCGGCGGTGTTGACGTGAAGCATATCTCTAAAGACCGCCTGATGTACACCATTTCCTTTGTATTTCGAGACAGCAAGCTGTTCAAGATTTCGGTGTATGATAATATCCGCATGGCAAACCCTGACTCCACTCGCGAGGAAGTGCTCAAAGCGCTGCATGACGCACAGTGCGACGATATTCTCGAAAAGCTGCCAAACGGCTTGGACACTGTTATCGGCACCAAGGGCGTGTACGTATCCGGCGGCGAACGGCAGCGACTGTCCATCGCCAGAGCCTTCCTCAAGGATGCGCCCATCGTTTTACTTGATGAAGCGACCGCAAGCCTTGACGTAGATAATGAAACTCTAATTCAGGAATCGCTTTCACGGCTCATTCAGAATAAGACAGTACTGATTATTGCTCATCGTATGAGAACGGTGGCCAGCACAGACAAGATAGTTGTTCTCAGAGACGGACAGATCGCCGAGAGCGGTACGCCAGAAGAACTTCTGAAAATCAACGGCATATACGCCCATATGTGTGAGCTGCAAAAGCAAGCCCCAAGCTGGGTCATGGCATAGAAAAATCGCAAAGTGATAAAATGCACCGGGAGCGTACAGCTTCCGGTGCATTTTTATATTAGGATGCTCTGTTGAAGAATAAGTAGAAGCGACGTTTAATTAGGGTGCACTCCGCGAGTCTCAAAGCAGCACAATATATGAACAGAACACATTGCCAATTCTTGATTTTTCAGTTTCCTCGCTCCTCTTGGTATTGCCTCAGGACTCTTCACCACACCATTAGGAAAATGTGTATTCTTAAACTTCTCGAAATATAGCAATAATCCGAACCCATCTCCCGCAGGGAAGAACGAGTTCGGATTATTTCACTCTGGTGCGGCCGACGGGACTTGAACCCGTATGATCTCTCACACGCCCCTCAAACGT
>DAIPXZ010000028.1:0-11562 GCA_036782995.1 Bacillota bacterium | reverse complement strand
AGACCGTAGAGGTTGTTGCGCACGATGCTTGCCACGGCGTCGCGGCTGCGGTAGCCGTAAGCTTCGTAGATCTGCATCAGCACATCGAACATATACACGAGGATATGCCCGCTGCCCATACAGGGGTCGATGCAGCGGATTTCTTCCGGCTTCAGCCCCGCGTATTCACAGCGTATCTCAGCAAGCTGCGCCTGAACCTCCGGCTCCTGTTCGGATTCGTCGAGGTAGTATTTCCAGCCCGCTTTCAGCGTATCATTGGGATGTCCCTCAATCCATAAGCGACCGAGGGAGTTCTCCACCATATAGCGGACGATCCAGTCCGGCGTGAAAAGCTGGGTCGCGGCGGGGATGTTTTCCTTGCTTATCTTGATGTTCTTTTTGAGGTCGGCAAACACCTTGTCCTTCGGTTCGGAGTTGTAGTATTGATACAGCCAGCCGATGATCTGCACCTGATCCTGCCAGTCCGCTTCGGGAATCAACGTGACCATCTGCTCCAGTACGCTGCCTTCGCGCAGGAGATTGTCGGGGAACAACAGCTCGGTGTAGTCGGCTATCTTCTGAAACATTCCGGGCAGCACAGCAGAGAGGGCGTTGCATTGGGTGATGATGAGGTATTTATAAAGAGCAGCGTCATCGTTAGCCTCCTTCAACGCATAGACTCGCTCCATGCGTAAGCCCTCCAGTTCAAGATGGATGGCTTCTGTGAGTATCTGCGGCCTGTAGTTGTTCGCATCGTCGGTGAACACGCGGACATGGCTCGGCAGATAGCCGTTTACCTCCATAAAGCGCAGTGCGGAGAAGCGGTTGAACCATGTGTAGGCGACTTCCTCCATCACCTGCTCATAGCCCTTCTGCTTTATACGGACAATGAGCGCCTGACGCTGCTTTTTCTCGTCAGTGGAGAGCAGATGCCCGTTCACGCTGTCCGCACCGGTATCCACAATATTCTTTTCGGATATACCAAACTGCTGCGCCTTTTGGCTGACGCGGGAGATAAGCTCCCGCCGCGCCCAGACAGCGTATTTTTTAATGGCGTTCTTGTCCATGATTATTTGGCTCTCCTTTTCGAATTACTTAACCCAGCCGTTTTTCTTGAACTGATCAATTAAAGCTTTCTGCTCATCAGTCGGTTCATCAGATGCTGCTGTTTGATCAACCGTATATTTCTCATTCCATGCCTTTATCAAAGCGGTCAGCATATTACTAAGAAGAATATCTCGTTCCGTAATGTCTTCAAGACTCCATTCTGATACGGTGCTTGTTGACATCGCTATTGTACAGGCAATCTTGGACTTAGAATACTGCTCTTTCTTCTTACCAAAGTATCCGTTACCGGCGACGATGTTTAGCCGTTTTTCAAACGGCAGTTTGTTGCCGATGTGTTCAATCTTATCGCGGATTACATCGTCACTCATGTTGACAAAGTAAGATGCCTGCCACTTCTGCGGGAAAATATGCTCAATCTCCCAACTATCCGGCAAGAGCCACTGCTGTCTGTTATCTTGATAGGCGATGATTTTTAGAAGCATACGAACAGCATTTCGATTAGGGGACTTGATAGCCGCCGATAATTGGGCTGTATCTATATCCTTAAATGCAAATACCGGGTGTGCGTCTTTAATGATTTCTCCGTTTAACTTGAGTATATCAACTTTGACAGCGTTGATAGTCGGTGCAAGGAGATACCGAACCAATAGCTCTCCAATGAGCTTATGTAAGAATATCAGGAAGCAGTTATCAAAGCTGTCTTCATTTCTATGCTGAAGATAGTAGATAACAACCGGATACTTCCAAAACTCGTTTGGGTAGGAGCTGATAACATCGATTGCTTTTAGAATATCGACATTTTCGCTCCAGCTTTCATTTTCTATAATCTCCCGTTTTGATGAAACCAACCACAGATTAAGTATTATTTTCAGATTATCCATCAAATCAGTCTCATACAGTCTGGCGGCTTTTCCGTCAAGGAAGTATTTGCGAACGCCGGGAGTCGTGGAGCTGTTGTCGCCGGCTTTAGCACGAAGGAAGAACATGTAGTAGTAAAACAATTGTTGAATGCTCTCTCCGGCATATCGTGCTCTATCATCAAGCTCTTTCCAGTCATCGATGAAAAGTTGCTTTTCCTCTGTCGTCTTGTAATGATTGTATATTTTTGCCTTAAAGATATCGGCATCCGAAAGGGGCATACCGCGATCATTTAGCGTTGAGAATATAGTGAGTGCTGTATCCTGTGTATCAGCCGTGATGGGCAACAGAATAGCTTGGTTTAATAATGCGTAGATAAAGTCAAAAATCAACAGTGGACTGTTATTTGATGCGGTGTCGAATAATGACTGAAAGCGCAGATAGTTTTTGGAATAGTTGTCGTCTGCCTTATCATCGGCTACGCCGGTTCGTAAAATATCACGCAGACATTCGTTTCCATCATTGTTGACAACTCTTGAGGTTAGCAAAATATCATCGAAATCAACTTCGGCAGTCAACTTATTTGCGCGCCAAATACACTCTCTGATTTGCTTCAGAAAGTTATCGGATTCTTTACTCTGAGCTCCTTTTTCAAGTTTCGTGTATATTGCGCGAAGCAACAGAAATAGAGAGGTAATTCTCTGTTGACCATCAATGATTTCTTGCGTTCCTTCGTCTTTGTTTTCGTAAGAAACGATGCTGCCGAGAAAATACGTTGCATTCCGTTTTGAACCGCCAAAATTCTCTGTAAACTCCCAGATGTCAGAGAACAACGTATCGACTTGATCAAAGTTCCATGCATATGGACGTTGGTATTCCGGAATAACAAAGGGTCTCTCAATTCCTGATGAGAGTAATGCTTTCACGCTTTGTTTGTTTATTTCTATTGTTGTTGCCATAGCATGATAATCCTTTCGTTTAGTTCAACTTTATCCCGTCGCAGTTCTGCATGAGCGCTTTGAGCTGTGCGCGCACCTTTTCAACATAGGCATCGATATCCGCTTCGCTTTCGAGTTGTTTTGCGGGGAAGACGACCTGACGGTTCAGAGCCTTGATGAGCTTCTTGGGTGCAGGTTTTCCCGGCTGTTCCGGTGTTGGCGGTGCGACAGGCTTGGGAGGAACAGGCTTGTCCATCAGCTCCAGCTTTTCCACCGTTTCGTCTTTATAGGTAATCATCGGCGGCACAAGTCCGTCCAACAGGGCAAGACTGCGAAGCTGCGCGATGCGCTCTTTTTGCTGTGTGTAGAATGTATCCGCCGTTGTGATGATGTTTTTTGCGTCTATTGTGCTTCCGGCTGTCGTGTGAATAGCCTCCATGCATTGACGGACAATTTCAAGAAGCTCATCGCGCTTTGCGGAGAGCAGACGGTCATGACCGGCGCTCACTGTCTTCATCAATTCGTTGAGTTCGGGTATGCGCCTATAAATCAGCTTCACATCGGTGACGAGCTGAGTGATAAGGCGTATTTGGTTGAGCGCCGTATTCGACTCCGGCTCCTTTGCAAGATAAGCAAGCTCATTTGAAAGGTCATGTTCCATTTTGACAGCGGCATCGAATATCGCAACCTGGCTGGCGAAAAAGCCCTCCACATTCGCAACATCATCCTTATTGTCAAGCAAGGCGTCACGCTTGGCAAGTACACGGTCAATGAGCGCGATGTTGTCCTTCTGCTGTGAAAGAACATCCTCAATCATAGCAATCGAATTCTGGATGAGCACCTTATCCGGATATTTATGTCCTTCGTAGCGGGAAAGAAGTGCCGCGAAGTGGTCTTTTTGCTTGCCCATCTTTTCGATAATAAAGGCAATAAGGCCATCCTCATCGTCCGGCACATCCATGATGTCAAAGTATTCGCGCAGAAACTCCTTGACTTGCTTCAACTTAACAAGCGAGATAACCTGACGCTTTGAGATTGTTGTTTTGCCAATCTCACTCTTCTTGCGGAGCATATCCGGCAATTTGGGATTACCGGGCTGTATTGTCACGCCGCCGTATTTGACCGTGACCTTCTGCTCATAAATAAGCAGTGCGGCAACAGCGGCAATGTCAATTTCTTTCCATCCATAAGGTATCGCTTGATAGCGGCTCTGAATATCCGCCATCGAGGTGGGAAGCTTGTTCGCAAACTGCATCTCAAGGTAATCTTCCATCTTGGCGGCTGCATCACTATTCGGCCCCATGCCGGTCAGTGATACCTGTCCACCTGATAAAACCGCGATAATTTCATCATCGGTTTCTACGTTTTTGACGATGAGGTCAAGCTCGCTGTAAACGTGTGCGACAAGGTATTCGAGTGCCTGGTCAATTACGCTTCTTGCTTTTCCACGCTTGATTTCCGACTCGCGGGTCTTGGGGTCATCGCTCTTTGCACTGACTGCTCCCGGCTTGAGCTCAATCCGCTCACCGGCTACATAGAAGGCAGCGGAGACAATAGCGTCCGCAAGACAATCCATAACCTCGGATTCATAAAGACCGGCTTCATTCTGTTTTTCCTGAATGATGGTCTGGACAGACTTGGGAAGCTCTGTCACGTTGCGTTGCTTGACGTATTTACGTATCTTCATGGCTGTTTCCAGGGAGTCGTAATACGGCGTTTCAGCTAAAACCACTATAGCCTGTCCCATAGAATCCGTCATCAGCTTTAAGTCTGTTTTATCCTGCGGCGATGTAGCCACGGTCAGAAACCTAAGCTTCATTCCACCGGTTAGAGCACCGACAGCCACACCGTCAACCATCTGGTCGAAGGCAAAGTCGTATTTTCCATAACGATATTTCTTGGTCGTGTAGATATCGCCGTAAATCATATGAGCAATACGCTCTACGATAGCGGCGGTGTCTACCTGCGTTTCGTTGTTTATTGCGCGTTGGATATCCTGCTCTTCATCCGTGAGGAAGTTGTAGGTGTCTCCATTCCTGCCGATATAGTTCTGACTGGCAAGACGGTTTAGCGACGCGCTGATGGCTTCACGGAGCACAATTTTATCCGTGCGAATATCATCTGCCATGAGGATGGCGATGTTATCTATGTTTGCTTTCACATCATCAATATAGCGGACAAGGTAAAGGAGCTTGAGTACATCAACATCTTGAGATTCAATCCCGTTTCCGTCCTGTGCAGCCTTCTCGCAGCGTTCAATTACGCGGCGGATGGAGCTGTCGAGAAAGCTATGTACGGTGTCATAAAAGCGGAAGAACGGAACGAGCGAATACTCGTCGCGGTCTTGTACTTTCTTTGCTGCCTCCTGGAAACCGGAGAGCATGGAACGCTCCGCGTCAGAATGATGCTTGCCGGCGTTGCCGTGCTTGCGGATTTCGACAAATGCTTTTTGCAGCAGAATAAACTGATACGGTACAAACGGGAAATCAATGGCAAACTCGGAGGAACCGCCATAACCCTTTATATCAAGAATGGAATCCGTAAAGCTGAACAGATTGCGCAGCACAGACTCGTTTTGATCGTATATCGCTTCAAGCGTCTTCGCTGCCTCGGGCTTCTTGCTAAGAATACGCTTTTGAATGACTTCATCAACGGCAGAAGATGAAAGTGAGAGACGAACAGCAAATCTCGCTTGAATGCGAGAGAACGCATCGGCGCGCACTTTAATGATCTCATCAATCGCTTCCTGACCGGTACAGACAATCCACACTCTGCCGCCGCACTCACTGCCGATCTTTTCTATCAGCGACTGGAGATTCAAGAGCATATCCGTATCAGCGCCAACATACTGACCGACTTCATCAATCATAAACAGCAGGCGGAAGTCCTTGGGCTGTCTGCCCACGTATTCGTTGATGTCTTCCACAAGCTGAGCGATGCTCATATCGATGGAAGTTTTGTCATTAAACCAGCTTTTTGCATCGTCTTCGCTCATATCAAGTACTTCCATGAGTGAAGGGATGATTGCTTTACCATTAAAGGCAAACGCACGGCGCATTTCTACCCACGGTTTACCTTTTTTCGCCTCGAACACTCTACGGAACTCTTCTGTTTTACCGAGCCTATCTATGTATTGCTCCAACATAGCGACTTTGAGATTCTCTCCGTAGTAGCCCAGATGATTGTAGAACATCTTGGCGAAAACACGGAGGACGGCGGTCTTATCTTTGTTGATAGAACCTTCAATGTCAATGTTGAACAGAATGGTCTCTGTCTTACCTCTGGTTGCTTTATCTATGAGCATAAAAGTGGCAGGGTCATCCGCAAATTTCGCGCGGAATCGCTCCACGGTCTTCACTCCGTTTATCGTGCGGTTCTCCAAAATAAAGGAAAGCATTTTCAGAAAGTGAGATTTACCACTTCCGAAGAAACCGGAAATCCATACTCCGGTGTCATCAGTAGGCTGCGCGAAACTGTCACAGTAATGGTTGAAGAAACTTATAAAGTGCTTTTTGAGCTCCTTCGTGACAACATATTCGCGCACTTCGCTTTCGGTGGAAGCATCCTGCTGATCGACTTTAATAACACCGTTTATCTGACGGTTGATGTCATCTGCAAACATGGATTGAATTTTCATTATACTGTAGCCTCCTTACATCACATTGAATGCGCGATAATACGGATTCGGCGGTAGTTTATCGAATAGTTTTAAGTAGTTCCCATCAAATACGCCGGGGTACATAACCAGAATCGGCACATCTGAAAAATGCGGTTGCAGTGCTTCCAAAAGAGAGTGGACTCTCATAAACGGAAACACATCACCGACACCAGTAAGCAAAAGAATATCTCCGATCCGATGAGGCGCATACTTGATTTTTTCTATGAACTCCGATTCACCGACCGTAGAATGGAGCTGTTCAAGAAGGAATATGCTCCCCTCGGATTCTTCCATATCCGGTATTGCATCGAGAATATCAATATCCTCACATGCAGAGAGAAAAGTCTTATAGAGGTTGCACTCAATCAGATGGCAAGACAGACTTTGATCTGTCACGATTTGACTGATAAAATGCTGGACGGACATCTCATCCTTTGCGTCATAACAAAAGATTTGAATATTCACCTCGTTGGAAAGACCTCTTCCCTCAAGAAACGCAGGTTCTTGAATTCGGGAACGCAAATGATCCAGTCGTTCGTTTAAGTTTGACATATCCGGCACCCCTCTATATTAAGCAGTTGAACGCCGGCAGAGCAATGTCATCGTTGTTTGCCTGCATTGCGTTTTTCAGAATCGGATTAAGCCACACCGGGTTAAGGTGATCGGCTTTCGTGCTGTCGAGATATTCGTTCTCAACCAGAATCCTCGTGAGCACTTGTTTGAGTTTCTGCACTGTCGCGTCACTCCAGGACGCCACGTTGTTATCCTGTTCCTGTAAACGCATGAAGAATACGTTCAAGTCCATTCTACCAAAGGAGCTGTCCTTTATACGGTACTTTTCTCCGATGACAGTCAGCATAAAATCCCAAACGAGCCTACGGTGTTTCATGATGGCGTAGAGGCATATCTGCTTTGCGATTTCAGACGGCTGAGAAGCTATCGCAAGCGTAAGAGATTCATCGTTCATCGCTTCGAGCCTTGCAATACAAGCGCCCGCAATACTCTTAACGGATTTCTCGGTCGGGTATTGAAAGAGATTGTCTCGGACGATACTATCCACAATTTCCTTGTTCGACAATCCTTCTGATTTGAGCTTTGCTGTTGTTCTCATTTCATAGAATAAGAACTGCTCTCGCGTGAGAGAGCCTGAGCCGTTGTATGGAGACTTAATAATCATTTCTTGGTGGCAACCTCCTTTTCGAGAGGTGCTTCCGGAAGTATCACCACAACATCGTCAAAGGTGCAGTTCATTCTTCTGCATATGCGAACCATTACATCCATTGAAACCAGTTCGTTACGGGAAAGCTTTGCCAAAGTGTTGGCACTGATGCCGACCTCCTTGGCAAACTCAGTCTTCCTGAGTCCTTTATCAATCAGCATTTTGAATAGGTTGTTGTAGCATACATCCATCGTAATGGCCTCCAAATCAGCAAAATCTGCAAGCATGAATTCACTTTTTCATTATATCACAAAAAAGTGAATAAATCAAGAGCACATGTTGGAGTTCGCAAATATTTCTGTTTTATGAGCAAATTATTTTGGAGATTGTAAGCTGCTTGATCTATCGAGATAGAAAACGACACAAGACATGGACGATTTGAGTTCCCAAGTAGTTGGCAAGCAATGCCTTCCTATATACAGAAGGCTTAAACGGGAGATTCCCGCTGTCGCGGAAACCTCCCGTTTGCTTGTTGGGGCATCATCCCCAAACCCTTTTGAACGCAGGATAAATCCTGCGGCTGCGCACCGTGCCGGCGCTTATTTTTCTTCATGCTGACGCTCCCTTGTACGATCTTCGTCCTGGCGGTTCAGGTTTAAAATATACTCGGCGTTTGCCTTGTGGATGAGCATTGTACGCATCTCCGTTTGCGCTGCATTGTAGCCGGCATAAGCGGCTTTCTTTTCAGCGAGAAGCGCGGCATATTCGGTCTGTAAGGTCTTAACTGTCGGGAGCTTTTTCATCCCCAGCTCGTCAAATGCTTTCTTTGCTGCCTTGTGTAAAATGATGTCGCTCTCGTGCTCTGCGAGGAACTTTTTTGAGTATCCGGCTTTG
The DNA here is from genome assembly GCA_036782995.1 of Bacillota bacterium. Taxonomy (GTDB): domain Bacteria; phylum Bacillota; class Clostridia; order Saccharofermentanales; family Saccharofermentanaceae; genus DAIPXZ01. Next base: position 3,008 of record DAIPXZ010000028.1, on the reverse strand, counting down.
CGGTACTCCGTGTAAACGTCACGGGTTTTGGAATAGTTGATGATGTGCGTTTTCAAAACTGCAATCTCAGCCATGCGCTTTTCGGCGGCTTTGATTTTTTCCGAGAGCACATAAAACTTTGCCTTAGAATCATCAACCGACGCAGCGAGGGCTTCATAATCGGGAAAGTCCTGTTCCTCAAGATACAGAAAAGTATGTGCCATTTCTTTGAGCATGGATACCTTGATTTTGTTGTCGTAAGCCGCGCCCTTTCCAGAATTAAGGCTTTCCTCTATCGAAGTGATCAGGCGCGGTTTCGGCGTGGCGAGATACTTCTTTTTCTTCTTCGGAATGTGCGTCTTTGAGCCCGCGATAACCGAGCGCAGTTCTTCTTCCGAATACCCTGTACCGAGTGAGCGAAGCCGGATGTTTTGCTTCTGACCCTCATGGGCGAACGTGATGTTTTTTCCGCGTTTGACCTTGTAGCCCGAGCTCTCCAGCAGCTTCAGGAACGCTTCAAAATCCTTTGGTTTCTTTGAAAGCGCCGCGTCAATCGCTGCGCGCAACAGGTCTCGGTTGCAAAACTTAGATTCACCGCCGCGCCACTTGTTATAGCTTTTTCCGTGCGGCTGCGGGTTCTCAATCACAGACAGACGATGTTCTGCACAGATGAGATCACTGAGCTTTCGGACGGCTTCTGTACTGCCCCAGAAGTTTCGGAACTTCCGCGTACAGTCGAGCGTTGTCGAGTTCCAGATGATGTGATTATGAATGTGTGATTTGTCGGTATGAGTACAGACAATAAAGGCGTGATTGCCTTTTGTAAACCGCTTCGCAAACTCATATCCGAGTTGGTTTGCTTCTTCCGGTGTGACTTCTCCGGGCTTGAAGGACTGACGGATTTGATAGGCTATCACATCACTTTCCTGAACGCGCCCGGTTAGAATCCTGTACTGTCGTTTTGAAAGTAAAAACTCTGCATCGGCAGTCAGCGCGTCACATTCATATGAGGAAATGAGCTTGCCGTCATCTGTCTTATCGGGATTTTTTGCGTAGTCCGTGCGGTCGGAAAGACATTGCGCGAGTGTCTTTCCGGTGTTAATGTGCATGGGGATAATTCGTGTTGTCGCCATTAGCTCACCTCCCAAAATGAAGAGACGAGCAATTCATACATCGCTCGTCTCTCGGATTATTTATTGACTTGTCATGCAAAACTCAACCGTAGATTCTATCCTGAATCGCAAACCGGAGCTGTTGTAAACAGCCTAAGAGCCACGCCGCGAGCATGGGCAGTCCGTAGGGACAAAGCAGAAACGCGGTGACCAGACCGATACAACCTTTACCAACGGATTCCGTAATCATATACACGATTCCCGCAACGGCGAACAAACCACTCACGATGCTGAGCGCCATGCCGGATATGCGAATTGCAAGAGAACAAAGCCGTATAAATACCGCGAGTACGGCGATAATCGGCGCGAATAAAATCTTCAAAATGAATTTCATGAGAGCTCCCTCCGTTCTGTTTCTGAGCATAGTTTACACGCGAATATGTAACGCGGCAAGGATGTCGCAGAGGAAAGCGGAATTGCCCGCTGAGCTCCACCCTTGGCGCGTAAAGTCATTTACTGTAAGGCGGCAAGCCTGGTCAATATCTCGCTTGCCATGTTCCATATCTCACTCTGTTTTTGGAGAATGTCCTCCATATCCGCGTCGTAGACACGACCTGATTCATTCAGTCGTTTTGCAATCTGATTGATGTTATTACTGGAATACCGAAGCAGAGATACCATCTCCCGCAGCTCAGGCAGCTCCAGCTTTACTATCAGCCCTTCGATTGCCATTTTCCGCAGAAAGGCGCTCATGTTACTCGTGCCGAGCTGCGCCATTCGTTCTTCTATCTGAGCGCGTTCCTCTTCGTTTACCCAAAATAGAATCTGCTCAGTTCTCTTGCGCCCCTCCATCAAAGTTCCTGCCCTTTAACCTTTTTATCATTAACAGGAGGCTTCATTTTCTCGGTGGGCTTTTGCAGCTTTTCAAGAACAGAGGCTTTCTTTGTAGGCTCGGAAATGTCCTTCGCAGGATTTTTTCTGACATGGGTTACAAGCAAGTCTACCAGACCGGTATGCGCTTGGTCTACAACGAAGTAGCAGTTTCGGTCGGTTCCCCAGGCATCGGGGTTCTGCATTACCGGAACTGTCTGCGCCCACGCTTTGTTCTCGCGTGAAATGCGCCCGTCCCAATTCTTTTCACGCACCGTCGCCGCCAATACATATTCCACGCGGTCTGCTCCGAAAGCATCGACGACCTGTTTGAATACGGCATCGGTGTTCAGTCTATTATCGCTGTAATGGGCGTGAATTGCCGCTTCGATTGCTTCCTTACAAGCGACATTGGCTTTGAAAGAGGCGCGGTATTCCTCAAGCTCGCTATGCTCCCGTGCGTATGCTGCGGGATGGGTATATAGTTTTGCGGTTTCCTTCATCATCTGACCTCCAATTCATGAGATTTTTTCTTTTGCTGTTGAGACGCAGAAACAGGATTTTTCAGCTTTTCAAGTACGGACGGACGGGATAACTGCCCCACATGCGGAGTCGATTTCGCAATTTCAGTATCCTGCGCCATGCGCTCCAACGGCGTTCTGTCGTCGATATTGAGCTCCGCATTCAACTCTGCCAAACGAGTGGATTTTATCTTCAGTTCTTCATCCTGCGGGAACGGCTTACCCAACTCGCCCTTGGCGGTTTCCACCTGTGCATACAGGTTCTCCAAACGGTCACGCACATTTTGCAAACGCTCCGTCATACCGTTTAAGGCATTGTCGATTCGTGTCAGATTTCCGCGAGGGTCTTTACCGAGTGAGACACGATGGGTCATTTCACCCTTGAGCGTGAGAACATAATCTCTGCCGAAATCTTCAAGCGTCAACGACATAGCAAAACCGCGATAGCTGCCGACAGGTACAGGCTCAAGTCCTTTCACTTCCTTGAAAGCGTCCACAAGCGCAGCACCGGCGTTTTCCTTATCCG
>DAIPXZ010000027.1:0-13711 GCA_036782995.1 Bacillota bacterium | reverse complement strand
ACGCCCCGCATCAGGCGCGAGCGGTAGCGAGTCGCCCTGAATGCGGTTGTTCGCAGGAGGTATGACATGGGGTACAGCATGGAAACAATGCGAGAGATTTGGGACGACAAGTACGGCGACTGCGTGGAGGTCGGACCCGACCGCGACGCGCTCGGAATGGTCGAGATTCGGTACAAGACAGACGACGGCGCGATAGGGTCGCGCTTGTCGTTTCCGCCAGAGCGGGCGCGGCTGGTTGCACAGGCGATGCTCGTGTGTGCCGACGAACTGGATACTGCGAACGCTGCAAATCAGGCTCGCAGCGAATAGCAAGTAGCCTGAATTTGTCTTGTTGGCCTCCGGGTCGGCAGGACGGGAAGGACAGATATGAAGATTGTCGTGAACAGATGTTCCGGGGGATTCGGGTGTGGAGTCCTTGTGAAATTTGCGGGGATAGTGACGGCGGAGACCGCTTCAACATAACGGCGATCAGGGCCGGAGAACGCGGCCCCGTGGATACATACATAGCTTGCCGGGATTGCCTGGAAGCTATTGAAGGCCAACGCCGCCAAGACAACGGGGAAATAAAATGAATAGAACGTATGAGAATCTGACGCTTGCAGCACTCACGCCTGAACAGCACGCGAATACTTGCGGGTACTGGTACACGGTGACAGACGGCGCGACGCCGCACACAGCATTCCGCACAAAGGAAGCGGCGATTTCATGGCTTCGCGCCTTGGGGCTGAGCATTGATGACGAACTCCCCAAGACCAGGGGAGAACATGCCGTGCGCCGTATCCGGGGTAGGTACCGGCGCGAGATGGTTATATGCTCTGCTGAGACGTTCGCAGAGCTTCCGGGGATGCCCGTTGCGCTGCTGTCGAATGGGTCATATACAACCGGCAAACTGCATACGGACATCAAGAAGGCCATGCGGGTCTTATACGAACCCAGCCCCAATTGCGCTTGGCGTGATAAACACGATCACCGCGAGTGTGGTGCCATGAAGGACGAGGGGTTGACTGTCATTTAATTGGTAAGGACGAAACCGAGTGGAAAGGAGGGTAGACTGATGAGCGAGAAGCAATCACAGCACACGCCGGGGCCGTTGAAAGCGTTACGGCACTACTCCATAGTGTGGGACAGGCATAAGTACGACCCCATCCCCGATGGAGACGGTGGCGAGTTCATCGTGTATAGCGAAGATCCTGAAATGGTAAAACAGGCCCGCGCCGCCATAGCCAAGGCAAGGAGGGAAGAATGAGCAGAATCTTACATGATGCCGTTAAAAGACAGGTGTACAACTCTGGATATGCCCTGATTCAATGGGGGTTTCAGAAAGGAACCCCGTTTCCTCTTCATTCTATTATGATGCCAGAAGCCGTAATCGACGAAATACTCCTAGCAAATAATACTATAGAAATGCTAGAATCGGTCAATACTAATCTAGTTTCGGTATTAAAAGGAGAAAAAATGAAACTGATCTTTTGCCCTAACTGCCAGGACGTGCGTAAACTCGGAAAGACAATGACTTTCTGCGAGTGTGGCGCTTCTGGTGGGTACTATCTGGAAGATGGATTACACGCGGAGATATTTGGCGACGCTGTGCCCCTGGGCATAGACAATGTTTCTTTGTCCGTTGCACTTGCTGCGCGTCCGAAGGAGGGGATGGGTGCAAGATTTACGGCGTTTGTTATCCCCGAAGTATGCTCTACGATTACCCGGCTGACGGTAGAACCATGACGGCGGGAGAAATAGGGAATGAAGATTAACCTATTTTCTCGGATACTTCATCGTATCGCATGGAAGATTTATAGCAGACGGTTTATCCGAGAAACTAATGTTGCGATACATGAACTCAATAAACCATCTTTCACGGAGATACGGTAATGGATCATAAATTCAAAGACGAACTGTCCCGACAACTCGCGGCTATCGGATGGACTAAACGCGACTTGTCCCGGGCGGTTGCCAGGTCTGACCAGTGGACGTTTGCCGTTTGCCGGTCAAAGAATCCTAACCCGAAAACGGTATACCGTATCGTGGAAGTAATCAACGAAGAACGTCAACTGCGCGGAATGAATATTATTGACGCGCAAGTATTATTCGGTTAATATGGTCTTGCAATACTGGCACAGCGTTGATCGGCATGGATACCAGCACAGAGAGCAGCGGCCGAGGTTAAGAGCAGACATGCAATCGAATACAGGCATAGTGACTAATTCAACCGGAAACGCTGAAACGGTTAAATACATGACCATCGGCAAATCGGATATATCGGGATCGGCCATATCGGATTGCCTACCGCATACAGAGCATATTTCTTGTCCAGGTTGTATCCTGACAAACAACCCGGCTAACTTGTCGGCGACTTCTCCAATCAAATATCGCGGCTTACTTTCTAGGGTAGTATCGTTTGCTAAAAGTCTGCGATACCATCTCGATAATTGTTCCGCCAGCAACGGACCGCGCACGAACCAATTATCCCGGACAACAAATAGCCAGTGCCCGATACCGACGCCGATACTGAACTTGCTCCTGCATATCGGGCAAAAATCAGTTATAGCGTTCCGTTCATTACAAACCCGTACCGCCATAAGGTTGGCGGTATGTCCCGACTTTGAGGTCTATTAAAAAAAATCAAAAAAAGTCTTGGCTTATACTGACAATCTGTTATTATAAGGGCACAGTAGGGGAGCCAGAGGGAAAGCAGGGAAGGCGATGACCCACAGAGCAACCATCGGAAGGGAAGTCAAGCATGCCTGGGCGAACGTCCCGGCAAGTCCAAATCAGCATCCGGGATTTATCCCGGAAGGAGGGAAGCATGGACCAGGATCAGATCATCAGGGATTGGGTTCGGGATTTCGACACTCGTGAGGGTGTCGATTCTTTTATCTGCGAATAGGAGGACTGAGGGAAGCATGAACGATCCGCATCACCCTTCAGGGTGTAGCGGAGCGGAACCCCGATAGCGGTGCATGGGATGGTTGGCAATTCGCAACACAGGAGAAACGACATGAAGAAGGTAATCGAGTTTGACGAGCAGTGCCAGAGTTGCAGCGGCACAGGTCTGTATGCTGGCATGGGCGAGCGCGACGGCGCGGCGGTTGTCTGCCACACCTGCAATGGCACTGGGTGTCACCATTTCGAGCACACCTACGATGAGTTCACGGGTCGCAAGCCGCGCCCCGGCATCAAGCGTGTGTACGAGGTCAACCCCGGCATCTTTATCGGCGCGGGCAATGGGCACACGCTGGAGCAGTTCGGCGGGATGCCGCATGAAGATTGGGATGCAGGCAAGCCGTTCCCCAGAGGATCGGAAAACCGCAAGTTCACATGTCCCGCATGGTGGTATCAGTGCGCCGATTACAAGAGTAAGCCGGACTGGGGTGAATGCGACGCATCGCTTGGATCGACGTTCTCGCGCTGTACGCACTTCGGCCACAAGGCACAGTGTTGGGCGCGGTGGGACCGAGAGATTGCCCAACGTGAAAGCTGAGGGTTCGGAATGAGCAAGCGAAGCGCGGCGGATGGAGATACCCTTCGGCGCTTGGTTCGGCGCTGGTGGTACACCGCCATCGTGGAGAACAAGGCTGGGACACACTCTGTCTTCTACTCCACGCTGCGACCGACAATTGGGGCGACCTGTCCGGGGATCGCCGCCCCGAACAGGGTCATTACATACCGACGCGATCCTGCGCCGACGACAAAGCTCAGTTTTCGAGCGAAGCGAGATAAACTGGAGCGCTAAGCTCAGCGGCGGTTCACCGTCCGCTGAAGCGACTTGTTAAAATCTAAATTTGGAGGTGTAAATGGAAAAGCCTTATTTCGTGATCCTAAATCACCAAAGGATAGGCATCTATCTTCCGATGGTGGATGACAACGGACAACTTGCAATGTTTACCACCGACAAAGAGGCTATTGAGGCCGGGAATAATAATCCGCTTGGACGGGCTTGCGGATTTGAGGTGTTCGAGATTGGCGGTGGCCTTTTTTAATTTTTACGAGAAGGTGAGGGTTTCGGAGTGAGTGACGAAGGAGCGAACAGAGAATACCTTCGGCCGCATGGTTCTGTTTCTGAGCGCGTTTTGAGCATCGTCTTCGCGTTCGACGATGAAGGCCGCAAGGAAGCGATAAGGAGCCTTGCGCGTCGGGTTCATAACATGGAGGAGTTCCTGCGGTCCTGCCGCGACGGATTTGATTGCGACACCGGGGCGAACGGCTCGCATCCGCACTACTGCCGGAAGTGCGAGGCCGAACGCCTGTTGAAGTGGAACAGGCACACATGGCCGGACAGATGGACGCCGGGTGCAAGCATCCAGGCTACAGCAATGCAAGGGCGTACTTCGATCATACGCACAACGCAACGCCGGGCAGTTTCGGCGGTCCGAGTTGACCCGCTAGTTATGTCATGGAGGCAAGGGGAATAGATTCTTGAGAATGTGGATGTCCAATCCGCGGTTTATGTGTCGCAAGCATTTACTTGGGGAGCATGGAGAACTCCATAAGTTCCGGCACATGTTTATCAAGGGGCACCGCATCGAAGGACGGCGTGGCCAGATCGAACCGGCTGCCATGAAATACCGACACGACGAACTTGCCCGGGAAATGGTACGTCGTGGGTATCGGCATGAATCTCCGTATGAACAGCCAGATTTATCGGGATATGATCTTGCCGGATTTACGGTTGATCGAGCGGAAAGCACGAAGGAACTTTTTAAGCGTTGTTGTGATTGTAAGAGCCAATACCGACAGCAGTTAATGGAGCCATCGAATGTACCTTACTGACGAAGAGATTCAGGACGCTCTTGCCGACGGGAAAGAAGAAGAGATCGAACGCCTTGCCGATCAGATAGCAGATTATCAAAGCAGGTACTGGGCTATGCGCGAAGCCGAATTAGAAATGTATGACCGCGGCAGAGATGTTGAAGATGTCCGCTGGTTTCAAGCGAAGGTCATGCGCAAATGGCGTATCCGGCACCCGTTCGATGTCCGGGCAGAAGTGGCCTTAGGATGATGCAACCGCAACCGATGGAGGATAGAATGAGCGCAGATTTAAGGTACGAAAAAGAGGTTTTAGTTTGGCTCGATGATGCTCCGGTACTGGTCACAATAGAATATATCTATTTGGGTGAAGGCGTAACCGGGATCGAAGTTGGAGAAATGGGTCGATACGAAACAACGAACGTACAGCGGTACATTTCTCCGATTGAGCGGCACTGGATAAAGAGCCAGTATCGTCGGATAAACCAGGAACGGCGGCACAAGGTAAGAAACATTTTTGCTGCGGCGCGTGGGGTGGCGTAAGATGATAGCTTCCGTATTTCGTGACGTGCTTTGCCCGATCCCGATTTTCCTTATTTTTTCCTTTACTTTGGTCTCGATATCTGCGATAATACTTTCAGCGTGGACGAAATCGGGCAACAAAATGGATAAGCCGAAGTTCAACAGAGAATATCGCCGGTTCAGAATCGACACGGGCAACCATCCGTACTATTCGGGACGGAGCAAGTATCTTTCGTGCCTGGCGATATGGGCAATAATGAAAGCAGTTATTGTCGCGGCTATCCTGATTTTGATTTACGAAATCATCTTATAACCGGAGGTGAGCTTCCGTAATCCGAGACTGCCGATGACCATATGAAAACCGGAACGTCTTGCCAATTCCCGCACGTGGAATTCGTCATCTCGAAGACCGAAGAGCACACGGAAGACCCCGGCTCGAACCCGGGACGAAAGAAGTTGTGCAAGCGCGTTCACCATGCGGGTTTATACCACGCGTATGCGTGTTTAAGCAACGCAATTTTCCGGGTTAATTTTGATCGTTCAACCCTACGTCCCCTGACGATAACGATGGCGAGGTAAGACATGAGTAAGATTAAAGTAACCGCAGACGAATGGAAATGCTTAATGGACAAGACGGCGGTGAGTAAGGCTAAAGATGATTGGGTTTTCCCGTATATCGAAACCATTAAACCTTGTATATTTTGCCATAAATATATGTTAGGCGGCTGCAAGGAATGTCCATTTACAAGAATCTATATGACTAGTGGGGCATCCGCTTGCTGTAAGTTAGCAGGTGAATATAAATTAGGACTTACTATTTATACTATTTTCTCAAATCCGTCATGCACACTTAAGGAATTCAAAGATAGAATCCGAGCATTACGCAAAAGGATACGGGAACTTTTTGAGAAGGAAACAGCATAATGACGGTACTTGCAATCTGGTCAATCATAGTTTTTGTTGTGCTTCTGTTCGCCATGATGATACCCGAAGAAAGAGAATCGGAAAAGATCGGTTGTCCGTGCGGATGGAAAGGCACGATATACGACCTTGTAAACCCTAACGCGCTAGGAGAAGATTATTTCATAGACGGCGAGTGCTGTCCGAAGTGCGGGGAACAGGTACTTTAACATGAGTGAATCAAATCAGAACAAATGTACGGCTCTACCGCCTTATTCGGCAGCAGAGGCATTTCAGATTGCGTGTAAGACGGCAATGGCGCTTGAGGATCAATGCCGGTATATGCGGTCAATTAACGAAGAACCGTCTGAACTAGCAGAAGATGCATTAGTCAAGTGCGTGCGTGCCAGGTATCTGCCGAATAGTGAATTTATGTAAGAAACTTAGATCGTTATATCTTACATTATTATAGGACGAAAGAAGAATACTATAATGATATAACCGTTTATTTCTGATTTACATATCGGAGATATTAAAATGAATGCTGAAGAAGCAAAAGAGATAAGGATTGATTTGAAGACGAAACAGAGTATCAAAGAACGCCCTATTATATTCACCAGCGATTCAGTCAAATCTATTCTGGAAGGGAGAAAGAGTCAAACACGAAGAGTACTGGCCCCACAGCCTAAATTTGATCTTCCAAAAGTCCAAGAAATATGGAACTCTCCTTACGGGAACCGGGGCGACAGGCTTTGGGTACGGGAATCGTACAAATACTATGATTGGTCGTGTAACGGAGAACCGTATATCGAATATCGGGACGGCGATATAAGATTCATTAACGGGTGGGATATACCAGACGAATACGCAAATAGGCTTTCTGATATTTGGGCTGACCTATCTTCGCCTGAAACTAAAACGGATGATGGACGGTATGCTGATACAAAGTGGCGGCCTTCAATTTTCATGCCCTGCTGGGCTTCTCGAATAACGCTTGAGATAGAATCGGTCAGGGTTGAGATGTTACAAGATATAACCCCTGAAGATGCCAGAGAAGAAGGGATAGAATTTATCCCAAGGGGAGAGGTAATCAATAGGCATACTTCTGCGCTGTACGATGATCCTATATTATCATTTAGAGAATTATGGGATTCAATAAATATGAAACGGGGATTCCCTTGGGAAAGTAACCCCTGGGTATGGGCAATCGGGTTTAGGGTTATCGAGAATGGAAAATAATCTTTACTTATCTATCTAAGTTTGGTATACTGCTGAAAATCAAAAAAAGCGGAGGTATATATGCTTGAATCAATCGTAACCCTAACCAGAGATTATTATATCTCTGCCCGGCGCGGAACGGTACTGCTAACCAGGGAATATAACATATCGGTATTGATGGACTACAACGGGGATAGGCTTGTATCTTGGGAACCGTCCGAGCCGACGTTGCCTAGCGACGGGCTGACCGATTCCGAGGTTTTGGCTTTATCCGCGCTTATTGACACGGCCACTCCCGGCGACCGCCACTTAGGATATATCGGGAGTGAAGGACCGCGAGAACGGATTATAAAGAGGCATTACCGATCATGGGGTATAGATATTAACACGATACCGCGGGGCGGACTAACTAGGAGCGAAGATCATGCGCTGACAAAGATTCTTGACGAAGCTTGCAAGCCGGATACTTCTGGTATCATCGGCGAAATCGAAACGCTTGTTTCCGGGGTAGTCCATTGGTATATCCGTTCTAACGCGCAAAGAGCGTGGACTTGCGGCACAGAACTAATTGACATGCCGGAATTGGTTTTAGCTAGGTAAGGAGAAAAAAATGATGAATGGAGAAAACACACCCGTCCCCGTCCAGAGTACCGATCTGGAACTGTTTGCCCCGGTAGACATTCCTACCGCGCAGGAACATGGTTTGCAGAAGGCACAAACTAGATATATGACAGCGGTTAAAGTACAGAAGCCGCGCAACCTTGACACTATCGTTGAATCGGTTGTACGTGAAGCCGAGTTTGCCGCGGAATCCTTTTTCTACGCATGGGGAGAAGGCAAGAACCATGTTGAGGGACCGTCAGTGGTCTGTTGCCGGTCGGTTGCCCGGGAATGGGGAAACTGTGTTATTGAAACCGAAGTTCAGGAAACGGCATCAGCATATATTTTTACCGCGCACTTTATTGACCTGGAACGCGGAGTAACTTTTTCGCGGTCGTTCCGGCAGTCTAAGAATTGGGTTGTGTACGGGAAGATGGACGATAATAGAAAGGAAGATATTAGGTTTCAGATCGGACAAAGTAAGGCGATCAGAAACGTTATCCGCGAAGGTACTCCCGGCTGGCTTATCGGGAAGGCAATCGAGACGGCTAAGAACGCAGTTATGAAAGGTATCAACAAGGATGGCATCGCCGCTTCTGTTGATAAAGCAATCGCCGCGCTTGGCACACACGGTATCGGGATTGAGCGTATACTGGCAAAGCTGGGACGAACCGCTAAGAACGAAATCACTTCCGGCGACATCGTGAATCTTCGGACGGCATACGCGGCAATCCAGCAGGGTGAGGCGTATGCCGACGATCTTTTTCCGGTGGTAGGTGATAAAGAAGTTGCGGAATGGGCGAAGCAAACAGAGGGAAAGAATTGATGGTTTTCGATTGGCATAAAGCCGCATACTGATATTTCTTTAGAGGGATAGACATGCAACACCATAAGTTTTCTCCATCGTCACTTGAAAGGCGTAAAGCTTGCCCTGCATCAGCTAGGCTTGAGGACGGACTGCCCGACGTTCCTAACCCGTATTCCGAAGAAGGAACGCTACTGCACAAAGTAATCCAGCAAATTGTTGTTACGGGCAACAGGGATAGTAACATTACCGGGCTGACCGCAGATCAAATCGAGCTAGTAGACTTCGCTATCGGCACGGTTAAAGCGATTATCGAAGGGTGCGGTAAGTCTGGAATCTATACGGAAATAAAAGTTAATGACGGGAATCGTCACGGGTATGTTGACCTTCTGATTGTACCCGATAGCGCGGGTATCCCGATCCAGGCAATCGACTATAAGTTTGGTGCCGGACCCGTCAAACCCGTTACACAAAATCTCCAGATGCGCGATTATGCAAATATGACACGGCATTATTTGTCTCTTGGCGACCGTCAAATAGTCGCGCATATTATCCAGCCGAAACGCAACTGGCACGACGCGGCTTTGATAGATGATTTTAACGGGATAACGAAAGAGATTACCGAGATTATCAAAAACGGCTCTGACCCGAACGCGCCGATTATCCCCGGCGATCATTGCCGGTTCTGCAAGGCGCTGGCGCACGGAGTTTGTACCGGCGTAGAATTATCGCTTGCTGCGATTGAATCTTTTATGCCCACCGCACCCGATATTTCTACATGTACTGATGTTGCCAGGATAAGCGATTGGTACGAGAAATGGATTGTTGTAAAAAAGATCGGGAAAGCCGTTGAGGATCGGCTACGGTCAATCATCAAAGAAACCGGTCAATGCGGAAAATACACCAGTAAGGCAAGCAAAGGAAACCGCGCTATTGCCGACATTATGAAAACCTGGGAACGTATCGGCGGTACGGTGGGGATTGACAGGTTTCTCGGGGCTTGTTCGTGTTCGGTAACTCAGCTTGAGAAAGCGTATATCGAAGCTCTCTACAAAAAAGGAGAGAACACGAAGGACAGATTAAAGGACGATTTCGCGGGTATAATGGGCGACCTGATTGTTGACGGTACACCGAAAGTATCAATCGTGGAGAAGAAAGATTAACATACTCTTTGACAGTATAAAAGAAATCCGCGACGCGATACAAAAGAAACGCGCTCCGAGTCTTAACTATGTAACGTTCCGGCGGCGGCTATCTAGCATCGTATCCGGTTATGATTCATTGTTAGACATCGGTTGCGGCGCTGATAGTCCGCTTGCTGGCGTTGACGTTACCAGCACTATCGGTCTTGACATATACCCGAAATGCGTATCTGCAGCTAGACAAAACAGAACGCACGACCTGATTATTCAATCTACGGCAAGCGAAGCCGAAAAGATATTCGGCACCGGATCGGTTGAAGCGGTTGCAGCTTTGAACGTAATCGAACACATGACCAGGGAAGAAGGATTTAAGCTGCTTGCCGATATAGAACGTATCGCGTCAAAACTAGTTATTATTATGTCGTGTGTCGGATGGATGGACCAGGACGCTTTCGACGGGAACCCCTGGCAGATACATAAGAGTGCATGGGTACCGGACGATTTCAGGAAACGCGGATACCTGGTATTCGGCGAATACGGCATGAGGTATTGCCGTGACGACAAGTTTTCTTTGAGAAGACCAAAGGCTATATGGCAATTTATTTCTCTTTACAGCCAGGGGAAAGCATACTATAATGCCGACAAAGCTCAGAGTTTTATCGCGCTGAAACCGATAGGAGAATGAATGAAATATTCATGGTCTAAAATCGTTCGCGGAGAAAGTGACAGCATAGAAGCCGTGCCCGCTGATGCCATTATTATAGCTATTGACGGTAAACGAGTAGCAGGCAAATGTCACGAATGCAGTAAATACGTTTTCTATACTGACTCCCACTATATTATCGGGGCCGGTATCTATTGCGAGGATTGTTATGTCAGCCTATCAAAAAAAGTCGGTAACGGAAAGGATAATTAACTGGTTCTGTGAGAAAGAGAGCCCGTCTTTCTGGCAGATTGGGTTATTCGGTATAATCTGCATTATTCTCTTGATTTATTATGTTCCGATTGGTATATTGAAATTGTTGACTAATAGAGGATTAGGCAGGAACATACCGGAAAAGGGGATAACGAGATGAACCTTAGAACCTTTATCGCTTCCGAATGCGCCAACTTTAACGACGGTATCTGCTCGGGGCTGACCGCGACAAATGATAGGTTTCAAAAAGAGTGTGCTTGTATCGCGCTTGAAGGCGAAAAATGCGATTACCTGGAAACCACCGTTGCCCCGATTATAGAATGGCCGGACCCGACAACCAACTCGGGGTTAAGGCGGAAACAAGCTCAGGCGTTTGCAGCATACCAAAGATCGGTTGACACGGCTGATCTAAGCGGGAACACCTGCAACGTCTGCGGTTGCCCGGTAAAGTGTGGTAAACGGTATTGTTCTGTTTGCCGCGAGTCGAGACGCAGAGAAACGCTTAAATCTGGAATGAGACAATATCGCACAAATAGGAAACCACAGAGAAAGAGGGAACATGGACACGAACAAACGGTACTTGAAGGAATCGCATAGAATCTAGCGCGTCGGTGTGTATAACAGTTAAGGTCTAAATTCCCGATTGAAAATGACCCCATTTTTGAAAGGCAGGGTGATTCCTTTAACCCCTCGATTTAAGCTTGAATTAACTGTTATACAAAACGCCTTAGAACGCAAATTTGACGTGTTGTGAGGATAGGGAATAATGATCGCGCTACTTCGATAGCTGGGTTGTACGTTATGATAGACCTGGATCAAAGCGTGTTTGACGGACAGCCGCCAGAGGTAACGCTCGCGTGCATGGACTACGACGGGCTACTGAAATTCGGAAAGAACATCAGGAATTACAGATACACATGGGCAAGTGAACGCTGGCGCGGGGCAGACTGGGTTGGGGAGAGGGAGGGCACGGACTACAAGCCGCTGACCAGCATCCGGCGCGATGCGCCCAACAACGGCGTCACGGGTGACGCCGGAGGCGGCGTACCGTGAACGCTATGGTTAGGATTCTGCATCCCTTTGGCGCGGACAAGTACGCAACGCAAGACGGGTGGTTGATGCGCCGCGAATACGGCGAAACTCCAAACGGGAATTTAGTCGCTGGCCGATGGGTACTACGGAACGAGCGTGGCGAGTGGGTTGACTTCGACCAGTACCGCAGCGACTTAGCAGAGCGAAACGGACTGGAGTTTGCATTTAGTCCGAACGCTGCGCCTCACCTTCGCGGTGGAGCGCCAGCGGAACCGTGTAAGAGTGGAGGCGATTGTTCGACATGATTACATCAGACCATCCTTTTGTCCGCGAGGACTTCAGCCTCGAACGCGAACACTACCCGCTGATCCGCCAACACAAGCGGGAAGGCTTCGTCATGGTCCCGGACTGGATGCCGGTCGGATGGCCGACATATGAATGGGTGTACCCGAACGGCATTGACGCCATGATGCGGCCCGCGCCGCGCTGGTGGGATCGTGTGCGCTGGCAATGGACCTCGGCACTGACGCCGGAACGGGTCAAGCGGTGGAAGGCGCGGCGTTGGCTCAAGGCCACGCTCGCCGATATGTCGAACGCCAAGATCAGTTGCGCGAGGAACGAGCGTAAAATGGCGACATGATAGGTATTTATAACGCCAATGCTCACGGGAGAGCGTAGCGATTCCCGCGGAGTTAATTGTTAGGCATTTTCACGAGGAAATAGAGATGGGATTAGATACTACACATGACTGCTGGCATGGCCCCTACTCCATGTTTATGGAGTGGAGGCAGCAACTGCACGGGTACACCGCGCCAGACCAAACCAGGACACTGGAAGAAGCTTGGGATGCCGGAGACTATGCCGATCAGTCGCAGCCGATAAACGTGCTGATGCAGCACTCTGACTGTGATGGGGAGATTGAGGCCGAAATATGCGCCCCGCTGGCCGATGCACTACAAGAAGTCGTTAACCGAATGCCAGAGCGCGGCACCTACGACCAGGCGCGCCCGGCAACAGAGCGATTCATTGCGGGCTTACGCAAGGCGGCAGAAGCTGGTGAGGCGGTTGAGTTTCATTGATATGCCTAACGACAGCGGTGAGGGGCGGCGAAAGGAGCGTACCGTGAAACCGGTTGTTATGCCATTTTGTGACTAGGGAAAAATCTATGAACTATTGGACTCACGCGAAAATCAACCTGTCCGTCGCTTTCAAGGCCGCGCTGCTGTGCGTATTTCATGTCGCGCACGCTGTGCTGCCGTTTCGATGGACCGAACACGAACGATGGGGTCTGAGACTCACGAAGGATTAAGGCAGAAGACGCCGCCGGTCAGACTCCGGCGGCCCAGGAGAAACACCATGAATGACCAAAACGCACAGCGGGCCGCCGGTAGTTCTGCACCGGCTTGTTGGGCTGTTCCTGGGTGGACGGATGGCTACGGCAATTGCAAGTGCGCGAAATGCGGCAAAGTGCAAAGCCCTACGTTCAAGGCGTGCGTAAAGTGCTGCTCACACGATACGCTGAACTTCGTCGAAGAATGGCACGGACCAGACGAAGGCGGAGGTTGGGAACTGGATGTCGAGTGCGCCGACTGCGGCAAGAACTTCGACTTCAACCGCGATGAAATCATTTATAACTACCAGGCTATTCGACGTAAGCCCAAGGAAATAGAAATGGGATAGGGTGATTGTGATGGATAAGAAACTTGTTTGGAAAGAACTTACAGACGACGGGCTGCTTAAAGAGCCGCCTGAGTGCGGCCCCTACTACAGCACTGAAAGCGTTAATGGCTGGGGTGGATTCGATACCGAGGAAGAAGCCGTAGAGAAATT
>DAIPXZ010000026.1:0-14363 GCA_036782995.1 Bacillota bacterium | reverse complement strand
GCGGGAGCGATCCTGATGCTGCCGTGTTTTATCTTGCACGTGCGTTGAAAGCAGGAGAAGACATTGAATTTCTTGCGCGCCGCATATTGATTTGTTCTTCTGAAGATGTCGGTATGGCAAATCCGAACGCGCTTTTGGTGGCTATGGCTGCATATCAGGCGGTTATGGCAGTTGGTATGCCAGAAGCAAGAATTATTCTATCTCAAGCGGCGATTACTGTCGCAACAAGTCCAAAATCCAATAGTGGGTATCTTGCCATAGACAAAGCTTCTTACGATGTTGAAAATAAACGAACGGGGGATGTACCTCTTCATTTATGTAATGCTCCCGCAAAAGGCATGGAAGATTTAGGATATGGAAAAGGATACAAATACGCACATGATTTTCCGAACCATTATGTGGACATGCAATTCTTACCCGATGAGATGCTTGGTACGACATATTACACCCCTGGTGATTTGGGTTACGAAGGACAGGTGAAAAAGTGGATGGATAAGATCCATTCAGACGATGTCATTCGAACTACTAAACCAAAGAGTAAAGAAAAAAATAGCTAATTCTTCAAGAAACTCAAGCCGCCTATTCCGTAGACGGCTTCTATTTTGTGCATTTATTTTTGTGAAAATGACGAATAACGCGTATATAAATCAAACCGTAACAACTGTTACGCCATGCGTGCGATCTTTCTCATAAAGTATCAATGTTAGTAAGAAAAGTAATACCGAGGAGCGATGAAAATGGGTAATGAACAAAAACGTGTGTATTTAGATAATGCGGCAACGACGAAGGTTCGTTCTGAGGTTATCGATGCGATGATGTCTGCCTTTACAGAAGACTACGGCAACGCATCGTCCATATATAAAGAAGGTCAGACTGCTAAGAAACGACTGGAGGAAGCCCGTGAATCGATTGCGAAATCATTGGGTGCTATGCCAGACGAGATATTCTTTACATCATGCGGTTCAGAATCCGATAACTGGGCAATTAAGGGTGTTGCAAAGAAGTTTCAAGAGAAAAAGAAACACATTATTACATCGGTAATTGAGCATCATGCCATTTTGCATAGCTGTAAGGCGTTGGAAAAGGAAGGCTTTGAAATTACCTATTTACCCGTTGATGAATATGGGCTAGTAAATCCAGATGATTTGGAAAAAGCCATAAGAAATGATACGGCCCTTGTTACTATCATGATGGCGAATAATGAAATCGGTACAATTGAGCCGATTCAGGAGCTTTGTGCAATTGCGAAAAAGCATGGTGTGCTTTTCCATACCGATGCTGTTCAAGCCGTCGGAACCATTCCGGTCAATGTAAAAGAACTAGGTGTCGATATGCTTTCTCTATCTGGACATAAAATAAATGCTCCGAAGGGCATCGGTGTGCTCTACATTCGAAAGGGGCTTACCATTGCCAATTTGATTGACGGAGGTGCCCAAGAAAGAAGACGTCGTGCAGGTACAGAGAATTTGCCATATATCATTGGCCTTGCCAAAGCACTTGAGCTTGCTTGTGAAGAGATGGATTCAAACATTGCTATCCTTTCCGATATACGCGATACGTTGATAAGAGAAGTATTAGAGAAGATTCCACACACGCGTTTGAACGGACATCCGATAAAGAGACTTCCCGGTAATGCAAATTTTTCATTTCGCTTTATAGAGGGAGAATCTCTCTTGCTCTTACTCGACTATGATGGCTTTGCTTGCTCGAGTGGATCGGCATGCACCTCAGGTTCTTTGGATCCGTCACACGTTCTATTGGCTATCGGACTTCCACATGAAATCGCACATGGTTCACTTCGCGTATCCATCGGTAAAATGAATACGAAAGAAGAAGTGTTATCCATTGTTCCTTCTCTGGAAAAAATCGTGCAAAGGTTGCGTGATATGTCGCCACTTTATGATGACTTCAAGAACAATACGAATGAATGCAACAGCAGTACATGTGCTTGTTGCCACAAAAAGGGAGGATGCTAATTATGTTGTATAGTGATAAGGTCATGGACCATTTCATGCACCCGAGAAATGTTGGTGAAATTGAAGATGCATCTGCAACGGGTACTGTAGGAAATCCGAAGTGCGGAGATATAATGAAAATCTTTTTAAAGATTGACGGAGATGTTGTTTCTGATGTAAAGTTTAAGACGTTTGGATGTGGAAGTGCCATTGCGACATCGAGCATGGCCACCGAAATGATTAAAGGGAAAACCATTGACGAAGCTTTGGAATTAACCAACAAGGCTGTCGCAGAAGCCCTTGACGGACTTCCTCCGGTAAAGATGCATTGCTCGCTTCTAGCTGAGCAAGCGGTAAAAGCTGCATTCAAGGAATATTTTGAAGCGCATGGCGGCATTCCAGAAGACAAAAAGAAGTATTTTGATGTCTTGGATGAAGATGAGCATGCCGTAGATGAACAATGAATCGATGATTCGTGACAAACGATTTGCTTTTGTATAAGCAAACAATTTAAGGAGAGACAAAGCATGCATCTGACTGACAAAAGAAAAACAAGATCATTTTCGAGAATAACGGCAATTCTTGTTCTAATATCGTTCCTTCTTTCATTCGCAGCTTGCTCAACAAATAAGCCTGACAAGGCGATTGCAGAGGCAGATAGATTTAAGTCTGCTGAAAATGTTGCTCGCGTCTATGCGGAAGCAGCATATATCGGTGATTATGATCTTTTACGTTCATGTTATCCAGATTCATATGGTACGGATATTGAAGGAACTTCCGAGGCATTGAAGACTTGGAGTGAATCCATGAAATCGTCATTGGACGAACAGGGAATCGTGTACAGTGGAACGAGAGTAACGGAAACGCAAGTATATTCAGAAACAGTGTCTGATGAAGAACTGGAAAATGCCATGTTGAATATTGCACTGGATATTGATCAACCGCAGTCATCCATTTCGGACATAACGCTTTGTAATGTTCGCGTTTTCTGTACTTACAATGATGAAGACCGATATCAAGACGTTATTCTTATCGTTTATAAGTTTGATAATCGCTGGTGTGTATTTAACATGCAAGGTGCAGATGCGGAATAATTCATTAATCAATCAATAAAAAGGAAAGGAGCGAAATCGCTCCTTTTTTGTTGCTTTATCATTTGATAATCTTTTTCGTTAGGCATCAAAAAGAGATTCTGACTGCCTTTGTCGATTGACATAGTAACTGTTTTCAGTAAACCCGAATGTAATGAGATAGTCAGCAACGGCTTTGAAATGATCCCCCAAAGTGTCGATGTCATGAGAATCTGAACCGAGCGATATCAATCGACCGCCCATGGCAAAATATCGTTCAAGAATAACCTTGTCCGGAAAACAATTCACACAGCCCTTCATTTTCAATTTGGAAATGGTGCGAGTATTGATTTCAAGAGACTTATTCTTGGCAATCAATGCCTCAAATAGACGATCGAAGCTCTTTGGACAGTCTTCGTATGTCATTTCTGGGTTTGGCGATTTATTGTATCGAACGATATAGTCGTAATGACCAAGAACGTCGAAATTATACGAAGCCTCTACCATTTCAGCGAGAGAATCAATATATTGACGATGAAGATCGATCTTGGGCAATTGATAACAGTCCTTTACAAAGTATGGATCGTTTCCATCAAAAAGGTGATTCGACAATATTACGGTATCAAAAGGATATGCAGAAATCATCTCGTCATATTTTTTGACTAAGTGTGGCTGGTATCCTAGCTCAATGCCCATTCGAAGTGGGAGCGACATGGCGTGATTTTTCCATTTCACAAACTCTGTTTGATATTGCATCAGATCGAATATTTGCGGTTCGGGGATATCGTGTGGATAATCTCCTTCGTAGTGTTCCGTAATTGCAATGCCGTTTGAGCCAGATTTGCGTGCGATGTCGATTAATTCGTATGCACTCATCTTCGCATCAGAACTAAAGCGTTTAGTGTGATTGTGTCCGTCTGTTAACATTGATTTGTTCCCCATCCATCAATTTGTTAATTGAAATATTGTATTTATGGTATCATAGTTGAGTAGATTTTGCTTATCGAATTATTTCGAAAGAAGAATAGGAGACACATAGAATGGCTAAAGAGTTGAGTAAAAATAGCAAGCTCGAATCCAAGTCAAAATCGCGTAAGCGTAAGACTTCATATAGTAACCTTATTGCAGAGTATCCGAATTTGTGGGAAAACCGATCAGAGGATGATTTCGTTCATACACACGAGTTTGCCGAAGAATACAAAGCATTTATTGATTCGTCGAAGACTGAACGTGAATTCGTAATCAATGCGATAGAAGCCGCCGTTTCGCTTGGATATCAAGATGTTGAACAAGTAAAGACTTTAGTGCCCGGTCAAAAGGTCTACCAATCCATCAAAGGAAAAGGACTGATGCTCGCGGTTATCGGTAAAGAAGATATTTCTTCAGGCATGCATATTCTGGGTGCACATATTGATTCGCCTCGCTTAGATTTGAAACCAAATCCAATCTATGAAGACTCTGATTTGTGCTTTTTCAAAACGCACTACTATGGTGGCATCAAAAAATACCAATGGATGACGATTCCGCTTGCGATTCATGGTGTTATCGTCAGAAAAGATGGTTCCACGGTTTCCATTTGCATTGGCGAAAACGACGATGATCCGATATTCTATATCACGGATTTATTACCACACCTCGGACAAGAACAAATGAAAAAGACGGCCTCCGAATTCGTGAAGGGTGAAGATTTACAGTTATTGATTGGTGGTAAACCAATGAAAGATTGTGATGATTCAGATGCCGTAAAGCTGAATATCCTTTCGTTGCTAAATGAAGAGTATGGAATTACGGAAAAGGATTTTGTTAGTGCGGAGCTTGAAGTCGTACCAGCATTCAAATCTAGAGATGTTGGCTTTGACCGTGCTTTTATTGCTGGCTACGGACATGATGATAAGGTTTGCGCATATCCCGCATTAATGTCCATTTTTGCACAGGAAAGTCCGAAACACACGGTCATTTGTATGCTTTCGGATAAAGAAGAAATTGGAAGCTACGGCAACTCGGGCGCACAATCTCGCCTTTATGAGAATTTCTTGGTTGAAGTTTTTGTCAAAGTGAACGGTTTCTATGATGAGCTGTTGTATCGCAAAACAATTGCAAATACAAAGATGCTCTCGGCTGACGTGTCAAATGCCTATGATCCAAAGTTCGCCAGTGTATCCGATCGCAATAATACGGCATATCTATCCAAGGGTATTAAGATGGAAAAATATACCGGTTCACGTGGTAAATCTGGCGCCAGTGACGCCAACAGCGAATTCTTTGCCAAAATAATACGCGTCTTTCAAGAAAATAACATTCCGTGGCAAACCGGTGAGCTCGGTAAGGTTGATGCCGGCGGCGGCGGAACAATTTCTGCGTATCTTGCCAAGCTCGGTATGGAAGTCATCGATTGCGGCGTACCGGTTTTGTCGATGCATGCCCCTTATGAGGTTGTAAGCAAAATCGATCTTTACTTTACCTATCTCGCCTATAAGGCGTTTATAGAGAATATGGACTAAACTCAGTTTTGTAGCATGGTAGAATTGTCATTTTGACATTTGACTCAATGAAGTCAAAAGGAAGGAAGTAAAACATGATTATTGTAGTTCGTCCCGGAGCAACGGGAACACAAGTGAAGGAAATTTTGGACACATTGGAGCGCCACGAGCTGACTCCTCACGTGTCAGAAGGATCGGAACGCCTGATTATTGGCGTTATCGGTGATAAGTCAAAATTAGAGCCTGGCTCGTTGGAAGTCCTTTCCGGTGTAGAAAAAATCGTTCCTATTATGGAATCCTATAAATTGGCGAGCAAGCAATTCCGTCCAGAAGGTACATCGTTTAATGTTAAAGATGTGACAATCGGTGGAAAAGAGCTTGTTATGATGGCAGGCCCTTGCGCAGTAGAAAGTGAAGAACAGGTTGATACTGTTGCTGCACGTGTAAAGGCTGTCGGCGCGAAATTCTTGCGCGGCGGTGCCTATAAGCCAAGAACGTCGCCATATGCTTTTCAGGGTCTGGAGAAAGAAGGCTTGAAGATTCTTCGCCGTGTTGCAGATCGCCATGGGCTTTTAGTTATCAGTGAAATAACATCTGAAAATGATATTGAATATGCATCAAATTACCTCGATGTCATCCAAATCGGAGCTAGAAACGCGCAGAATTTCCGTTTGCTATCTGCGGTAGGAAAGTCAGGTATTCCATGCATGTTAAAGCGTGGTATCGCCGAAACTATTGATGAGTGGTTAGGTTCTGCCGAATATATCTTGAGTGAGGGGAATTACCGTATCATGATGTGCGAGCGCGGTATACGTACTTTTGAGACGGCGACAAGAAGCACGCTGGATATCAGCGCGGTCCCAGTATTAAAGAGCAAGACACACTTGCCAATCATGGTTGATCCGAGTCACGCAGCCGGAAAGGCCTCCTATGTTGAACCGTTGGCACTTGCGGCGATTGCGGCCGGAGCAGATGGATTGATTGTTGAAGTCCATCCGAACCCGAAGGCAGCGCTCTCCGACGCACAGCAGCAATTGACACCGGAAGCATATACACAGCTCGCTAATGATGTAAGAGATATGGCAGCAATCGTAAAGAGATCATATCCGAACGTGTAACGCATGCCATGATGCCATGGAAACGAGGTTGATTATGGAATTTCAAGACGTTATTGATAAAAGAAGAACAATACGTGATTTTTCAGACGAACCGATTCCTGACGAAATCATTCGCAAGGTCATTTCGGCGGCACTGAAAGCGCCTACAAATGATCATATGCGTGATTGGCATTATATTGTTATCCAAGACAAAGAGGTTGTAAAGGAGCTCATCAGTCATATCCCGATGCGCGTTTCTCGAGAAGAAGTAGAGTGCGTTTTACGTGCTTGGAATCTTAACGATCCTTGTCAACAAAATGCATATATTGACGCGATTCCGAAGCAATATCGAATGTTGCTTGATGCATCTGCGGTCGTCATTCCGCTCCTTAATCAAAAGACTGATATTTTGCATCCGGATAATTTATCTCATCTGAATGGGTTTGCTTCCATATGGTGCAGCATAGAGAATCTTTTCTTAGCGGCTACTGATGAAGGTTATGCTTGTACCTTGCGCATCCCTCTTGGAGATGAAAGTGAATATGCTCATGAGGTTCTGGGTATACCCCATGATTATCTTATGCCTTGCTTCGTCGGAATGGGAAGGTCGGCACCTGATTACAAACAGATTGAACAAATACCGATCGATGTAGATAAACACATTCATAACAATCATTGGTGATGGATTACATTGCTCAAATAACAAAAAAGCGCTTTGGTGCTTTTTTGCTTATATACTCATTTCTTGTCGGTGTATTGCGCCAATGGATTCTTTGAAACAGCTTCGTGTAGTGCCTCGTCGTCAACATGTGTATAGATTTGTGTGGTTGCGACGCTGGCGTGACCGAGAATGGTTTGCAAGCTACGAATATCAACCTGTCCATACTTATACATTAATGTTGCTGCCGTATGGCGAAGTTTGTGTACCGAGTAGACATTGGTATCAATGCCGGCTTCAAAAAGTGTACGTTTGATTGCATATTGAATCATTTGCGTGCTGATACGCGTACCTCGTTTGGTGATAAATAATGCGTCGGAATCCTTTATTTTCATTTCTTTCCTGACATCAAACCATTCATTCAACGCCTCGATACATGCGCCATTCAGATATATGGTTCGCTCTTTATTTCCTTTTCCGATTACAGTAAGCGTATCTTCGCGGATATCAGAAAGGTTTATCCCTTGTAGTTCCGAAAGTCGCATTCCGCAATTTAAGAACAAAGTAATCATGCAAAAATCGCGGACATTCGATTCGCGTTTGGAAGAAGATGCCGTATCTAATAAGCGGATGCTATCTTCAAGATTCAAGTAGTGGGGCAGACGTTTGGCTTTTCTTGGTGATTCAAGTTCATAGGATGGATCATCTTTGATAATATGACGCTTTTGCAAAAGATATTTAAAGAATGATTTTAATGATGCTACTTTACGTGCTCTTGTTATGGCACTGGCATGACGTTCACGAGAGAGAAAAATCATAAAGACAAATAGATCGTCCTGTGTGATGGACCTCAAAAACACTTCGTCGATATCGGATATGTCGATTTCATTAAAGGGGAGTGAATCTGGAACAAGCTTGCGATCCTTTTTCATGAAACGAAAGAATAAAATAAGGTCGTATCGGTATTCCTTCATGGTGAGAGGAGACCGCTCGCGAACCGCCTGCATAAAATTAATGTACTGATCAAGAATCGGAAATGAAGTCTGATTTGAATCGATATCACGATGCGTATTCAAAGGTCGTCCTCCTTGTCAGAATATATTCTATTTTACCATTCATTTGCGTGTAAAAATCAGATGAAAAAGATATATAGAAGTCTTCTTTGTTTTTTTCGAGAATAGGTTGTATTTATCAAATCGTTGTACTATAATACGTGTATCAAAGACAAATGTCCACCACAGAAGGACACAACAGAAAGGAAGTATAGATATGGAAAAGAAATTACGTGTAGGTGTGATTGGCGCAACAGGATATGTTGGACAGCGCTTTATCACCCTTTTAGATAATCACCCACGTTTTGATTGCGTAGCATTGATGGCATCCCCAAGATCTGCCGGAAAGCCCTATGAAGAGGCCGTTGCTGGTCGTTGGAAGATTGATGCTGAAATGCCGGAATATGCGAAGAGATTGATTGTCATGAGTTCGGATGACATTGAAGCACTATGTGAGAAAGTTGACTTCGTTTTCTGCGCTGTTGATATGAAAAAGGATGAGATTCGTGCTTTGGAAGAAAGAATTGCGAAGCTCGAAACACCGGTCATTTCAAATAACTCAGCCAATCGTTGGACAAAGGACGTACCAATGATGGTTCCTGAAATCAACAGTGATCATGCCGCTATTATCGAGAAGCAACGCGAAAGACTTGGAACAAAGAGAGGATTCATTGCCGTAAAACCGAATTGTTCAATTCAGAGCTATGTTCCTGCTCTTACGCCTTTACTATCATTCGGTATTGAAAAGATTTCGGTATGTACATACCAGGCTATTTCTGGTGCCGGAAAAACTTTTCAGGACTGGCCGGAGATGGTTGGTAACATGATTCCATATATTGGTGGTGAGGAAGAAAAGAGTGAGAAGGAGCCACTTAAAGTATGGGGACATATCGAAGGTAACGAAATCATTTGTGCTAATAAGCCTGTTATTTCTGCTCAATGCTATCGAGTAGCCGTACAGGAAGGTCATACGGCGGCTGTCTCCGTATCATTCACGAAGAAGCCAACAAAGGAAGAGATGATATCTGCATGGAAGAATTACGAGGGCGAACCGCAAAGACTTCATTTGCCACATGCACCAGAACACTTCCTCCGCTATATCGATGAAGACAATCGTCCACAACCTGCGTTAGATGCGATGTACGAGGGCGGCATGGGTGTATCCATCGGTCGATTGCGTGAAGATAATCTCTTCGATTATAAGTTTACTTGTTTATCTCACAATACTCTCCGTGGTGCAGCAGGTGGCGCAATGTTAACAGCTGAGCTTCTCGAAGCCAAGGGATATCTGCAGGCGAAATAATCGAGAATCATTTTTGAAATGTATAAAGGCACATGTATTAATAATGATACATGTGCCTTTAATTTGCTATATAATCAAACTGGATTTCTGAAAAAAGCTGTAATATCCGACTATTTCAGAACGAAAAAAAGTGATGAAATATTTTCCTGAAAAAGCCTTGACGGACTATAGGTTTATCGATATAATCTTTCTTGCGCTTTGAGTTAGGGTTTTCTGTAACGAAAACGCGGGCCTTTAGCTCAGTTGGTTAGAGCAACCGGCTCATAACCGGTCGGTCCTGGGTTCGAGTCCCTGAAGGCCCACCACATTGCACAAACAATTCTATATGGGAGGATTCCCGAGCGGCCAAAGGGATCAGACTGTAAATCTGACGTCTACGACTTCGGTGGTTCGAATCCACCTCCTCCCACCAACAAGATACCGTTGAAAACATTACGTTTTCAGCGGTTTTTTGTGTCATTAGATATATCATCTACACCATCAAACTGCATGGCTTCAATAGAACATATTGCGAGAAAATGGGGCTTCGTTGGCTTGTGAAGATAATCATTCCTTTGTGATACCTTGTTTAAGTAAAAGAATAATGTCGTAGATTACCTCTGGTGTACTATAAACATTTGTTCATTTTAGGGGTATAATATTGGACATGTGTGAACATCAACGCCAATGTACATATTGATTGACTATTTCGGAGGCATCGGAGGAGAATAGATGGACAAAAAGTATACAACAGAGCTGAGCATAGAAGCCGTCCGTTCCGAGCTGTGTGAGAGAATAATCCCATTCTGGAGCGGGCTAATCGACCAAGATTACGGTGGCTTCTACGGTAGCGTGGATAATCAGCTCAACATCGACCGCACTGCGTTTAAGGGATGCATACTAAATAGCCGCATATTATGGTTTTTCTCGAGTGCATACATGCTTCTAGGTAACGACGAGCTACTGGTATGTGCGAATCACGCCTATCGATTCATGCGCGATTTCTGTATCGATCGAGAGCACGGTGGAGTATACTGGTCGGTCACTTACGACGGTGTACCTCTTGACACCACAAAGCATACTTACAATCAGGCCTTTGCAATCTATGCGTTGTCAGCCTACAACCGAGCCAGCGGTGAGACGGAAGCGTTGATTGAGGCAGATAGGCTGTATGAGTTGATTGAGTCACGATGCCGTGACGAGGGCGGCTATCTCGAGGCATTCGACATAGATTGGCATCCCGCGTCGAACGACAAGCTGTCTGAGAATGGCATTATTGCTGATCGAACAATGAATACACTATTACATGTTATTGAGGCTTATACCAATTTGTTCGACGTAGGACACGAAAAGCGTGTTGCAGAACGACTGAAATCAGCAATCTCGACTGTCGCAGATAAGGTATACAGTCAGGAAAAACGTCGTCTTGAGGTTTTCTTTGATAACGATATGAATCCGTTAATTGACTTGCATTCTTACGGTCATGACATCGAAGCAGCATGGCTGATTGACCGAGCCTGTGATTATCTGGGTGACGCCGTATTGACCGCACGTATGAAGCCGATATGCGAATCACTCGAGGATAATATACTGACATTGGCAGTTACCGAAAATGGTCTGTTAAACGAGTGTGATTGCGGCGTGGTCAACCGTTGGCGCATTTGGTGGGGACAGGCCGAGGGGGTACTTGGCTTCTACAATGCATGGCAGAAACGGCCCGAGAGAGAAGACTTTCTATATGCGTCCCGTTCGATATGGCGGTACATTTGCGAACACATAGTTGACAAACGCGAGGGTGGAGAATGGTTCTGGGCGATAGACGAGGACGGACGAACTGACCCAGGCAGAGGAGAGGTCGAGCAATGGAAATGCCCTTACCACAACGGCCGAATGTGCATGGAGCTACTGACGCGTATGGCAACGCAGTAATTCGGAAGGCGAACAGACATCGCTAAAACATGCCATACGAACGAAATAAACGGACTTAATCCAAAACGATTTCGTATCATTAAAGTGGTTAGCGATAAATTGATTCTTTTCTAGACCATAAATCGATCATTGCAATTATTTGTCCATTCATTCATTTGTGTCATGCCTCAGTTGCATAACAAGCTCTCCCACACAGCTCTCGATATCGCGTCCTGTGCAGTCGATCGTCATATCGGCATATTTTTGATACAAAGGCAGACGCTCTTTGTACACGTCCTCGAGTTTAGAGCCAGTTCGCATAACGATTCCCCTTGTGGTAATGTTTGTAAGACGTGCCTCAAGCTCATCAAAATCAACATATAAACAGACTACAATGCCACCACGCTTCAATGCGGTCATCGCTTTGTCGGAGTAGATAACGCTTCCTCCGGTCGCTGTTACACAGTTATTAAGCGCTAGAGACGAAACAACAGACTCCTCGGTCTCCATGAATCGCTCTATACCGTCACTGTTAATGATGCTCTGCAATGTGCGACCAACTCTTTGCTGAATCACGATGTCGGTGTCGATAAAGTCCATGCCGAGCGCCTTTGCGAGAAGTACACCCAGTGTGCTTTTTCCAGCACCTGACATTCCGGTCAGAATGATATTTCTGTTCATTGTATCCTCCAAAAAATGGCAATGGTATTGTTATATTTGAGTTAACCACTGTTAATCGTATCAAATGGTCTGCGTTTTGAAAAGAAAGCTTAGAACAGTTAAAAAGCCTCTGATATACGAATTTAAATGATTATGTTGATTCTATTATGTTAGAATAGCAAGAACGAATTGATCATTCGTCAGTATGTTTAATATTTTCGTGTGTTATAAATCGAAAACACCCATTATAGAAATGGGTCATTATCTATGCAAATGTTTACTCTTTGTTTTTATTTTTCTGATAATCTAATAAAGAGTATGTTCAGGAGGGTGAACGAATGAAAAAATGGATGGTTCTTGTTTTATCTTTATCTTTAGTATTTACATGCTGCTCGTGTAAAGACAACGATAATAAATCCAATAAGGATGATAATGAAGAACAAACAATTTCTGAAACGGATAAGGAAACGGATGAGACGGTAGAAGAGACCAGTCCACTAGCGACTCTTACGACGGATAATTGGATTGAAACAGCACTTGCATTAAGTGGTGTCGAATGGGTCGTACCAGAAGGATGGACATTAACTTCTGTTTCCAGTCCCAATGGTGTATCCAATATGAATATCATATATACGTGCTCAGGGTCCATTTTACAAACAGATTTTGGACGCAATTTATTTGCTGAGATGCAAAGAGTTTCTGGGCAAGATATTACGGAACAGGGCAATCCTGACGTGGTATTTGCGACATTTGATGATTCGTTAGCAGAAGACGGTACAGCCATGTGGGAGTATTTTCCGATAAGAGATGGTGAGAACAAGAGTACATATGTTATTTTCTCGATATATGATGATAAGGTCGATATTACATTGACTTTCTATTAATCATTTATTACATCGTTTTCGGGAGAAGGATGCCATATGAGAAATCACGAAGTCACGACTCCTCAACCATTATTGAATGCCATGGGTAATATCGAAGAACCCGGGTTTGCCAGAACGCCAATATGGGAGTATTCAAGAAAGCAGATTAAAGCACCAAAATTCCGCATCAAAGAATGGGATTATTATCTCGTTATGGGGCAGGGGTTTGCAGGTGCTTTTACTTTGTCTGATGATGGATATGTAGGACTACAATCCGTATCACTATTAGTTTTCGATAAAAAGCCATGGGAACATACAGAAACGGTTTTGGATTTTTTTCCGATGGGAAAACTGAAGCTTCCAGTTTCATCATCCGAAGGAGATATCATATATTCATCAAAGCGATTGAATATGCGTTTTGAAAAGACCCCAGGACAAAGAAGAATCAAATGCGATTTTGCGGATTTTTATGAGCATAAGCCCTTTTCTTGCAATATTCTTTTAGATGAACCACCTATGGATTCTATGGTGATTGCGACGCCATGGCCGAAAAAACATCATTTTTACTATAATCAGAAAATCAATTGTATGCGTGCATCCGGTTACATGGAATATGACGGAAAGCGATATGAATTCTGTCAGAATACGGATTTTGGTACACTCGATTGGGGCCGTGGTGTATGGACATATGATAATACGTGGAATTGGGGTTCCATGAATACGGATATTGACGGAAAAGCATTTGGCTTTAACATTGGTTATGGTTTTGGTGATACGACGGCGGCATCAGAAAATGTACTTTTCTATGACGGGGTAGTGCATAAGCTCGATGATGTGACATTCCACATCCCAGAGAACAAGTACATGGATCCTTGGACGTTTTCATCTTCAGACGGTCGTTTTGAGATGGATTTTGTTCCAGTATTAGATCGAAAAGCACTTTTGGATTATAAGTTGATTGTAACAGACCAACATCAAGTATTCGGAAAGATGAGTGGAAAAGCGATTCTTGATGATGGAAAGAGCATTGAAATCAAGGACGTTATGTGTTTTGCAGAGCGGGTTCATAATCGGTATTAATTAATGTATAATAAAATGAAAATGATTACATAAAGAAAAAGCTACCTTTAAAACAGTACACTTTTTTGTATCGTCTATTGAATTGAAAGAGGTGATTCATTTTGAAAAAATCATTGAAGGTTATTTCACTAGTTTTAGGTACATGCATTTTATTCACCGGTTGCTCTGGGAAAAAAGCATATGATGAGGAAGAACCAAATATCTCATATGAACCCTTGTTTGAAGATTTAAAGCAAAATAATCCACCTGCTGATGCGA
>DAIPXZ010000025.1:0-14735 GCA_036782995.1 Bacillota bacterium | reverse complement strand
CGATTGCGGCAATTCTGTGATTTGTTTACTCGTACAACAAACCTGCGCAGGCTGCAATTAAGCAGAAGTAAGAGCAAGCTGATATAAAATAACAAGAAAATCCACCGCTCGATTTCATTCAGAGCGGTGGATTTTTTATTGTACAGGCATTGACCGGTTACGCATCCAATCTTGTCTTGCGGGGTAAAACCACAGCAAAGTATCAAGAGAAAGCATTACGGGGAATGCCCCAAGCTTATAATCGTACAACGCTCAACATCTGTCGTTTGGGTTATCTGTGCAAAAAGTGATATACTGAACGTATGATTGGCCCCGATACTTATAGTAAAGGCACGGTGATATGGATGATAACAGTATATGGAAGCTTGTTGTGCAAGGATTGCATGGCGATGAAAATTGTTTTCGAGAAATTGCATGTTGATTATCGATTGATAAATATTACAGGGAAATCAGTGGATTTACATGCCTTTATTGTAATGAGAGATCAAGACATATTCTTTCAACCAATTCGAGAAAGCGGTAAAGTGGGAATCCCATTCTTTACAAAAGGCAATCTGAAATCATTTGACATCAATGAGGCGCTTTCCTGGGAGGGATTTGAGCCTATATCAGAAGTGGAATTGGAGCGAATTACTGAAGAATGCATTTTGTTATGCAAATAATTGGATGAAGCCCCAAAGTACCACACGACGATAGCAGAGCATTCAAAATATAGAATGCATATCGCGAAGCCAATCCATCTGTTGTTAGGAGAAAAAATGTTTCGTGTAAGACCATATAGAAGTGAAGATGCAAAAGAAATCGTAAAATGGACAAAGGATAAAGAGCCGTTTTATTTGTGGAGTGCAGGACGTCTGGGTGACTATCCAATTACTGTGGAAAGACTGCAGGAAGCTACCTCCGGAAGAATCGACAGCGACAGATATTTTCCGTTTGTTGCAGTAGAAGACAACGAGGTTGTCGGATTTTTCACATTAAGACATCCGGGCGAAGACTACGATGAGCTGCGATTTGGCTTTGTTATTGTGAATCCGGAAATACGTGGAAAAGGTTATGGCAAGAAAATGCTACAGCTTGGCTTGGTTTTTGCATTTGACGTTTATGGTGCAACAAAAGCCTCATTAGGTGTTTTCGAGAATAATCCCAATGCATATCACTGCTATAAGGCTTGCGGATTTATTGAAAATGGTCGAAAGGAAACCTTTGAAGTGGGCGGAAACCAATGGACCTGTCTACAGATGGAAATGGATAGAAGTCTGTGAACGAAGGTCCTTTTTCGCACAGAACAAAGAGTAAATATCATGGAAAAAGAATTGTTTAGTCCCATCAAAAATTTCTTCGAGGAGCAGGGCTTTATTGGCGACGGTGAAGTGCGTTCCATCGACCTTTATATGGAAAAAGAAGGACAAGGCGTCGCTGTTGAACTCAAAGAAACACTCGATTTCAAAGCCGTTCGTCAAGCTGCTCTTCGCCAAAAGACTGTAGAAACAGTGTTTATCGGCATCTTTCGTCCGAAAGACTTATATTCCGCATCATTTCGAGATCGTCTCTATCTTCTGCAACGTCTTGGTATCGGCTTGATTCTCGTGTCGCGCCGCACCAATAACGTCGAGATTTTTATTGAGCCGGTGGTTAAAGAATTATCGCTCTATCAGCAACGGAATCGTTCTGAGAAAAAGCGTTTGGCAACGGAGCTCCAAAAACGCAAATCGAAAATGAATACCGGCGGAATCAATAAAACCAAAATCATTACGGGATATCGGGAAGACGCTCTTCTTGTGTTACACGCATTGCATCTTCTCGGCGGAAGCGCCGACACGAAATCTATTCGTGCGAAGTCCGGTGTGCCAAAATCCACGACCATTCTTCATGATAATTACTACGGCTGGTTCGCAAATGAAGCGCGTGGTAAATATAGCCTACGCAAAGAAGGCGAGGCCGCGCTCACGGAGTACAGAGAAGTGCTAAAAAAACTGAACAATCATGAAGCCTAGGAAGTTTGGAGAAATGACGAGGCTGGTTTGATTCGTATCTTTTCTTATGTTTATTGAAAAATGAAATTTCTCGGAAAACATGCAACAGAATCGTATTTTCGTTCGTCTATTCTGTATAGGTAACACTCCACTCTTTCTTTTTACGCTAGGCTTCACCTCCGAATGGATTCTCCTCGCAGCGTATCGCCGGTGAATATTGGCATCAAATAAGGATGTTTCCCCATTGGGAGACATCCTTTTGTTTTTTCGGAAGCTCGGACTTCATGGTTCGTAATTGTGTCTAATCGTTTCGTGTGGTAAAATTATTACAAAATTATTTGATTTTTCGAGCAGAAGCGATAATTCACAATTTCCGTTTTACAAAGATTCTGAGGTGTTTATATGAAAAAGAGTATGAAGGTTGTTGCTCTTGTTATGGTTACGGCTTTTCTCTTGACCGCCTGTACGAAGCAGGCGAAGGAGTCGAAGATTGTCGTTACGGATAAGCTCGATCACATGCCAACGCTTGTTGGTGCAAATGTGCCGAATTTTCCACTGTCTACTGATGGTGTGACGCTGAATATTTTGAGTACACAATACGACGACATCGATCCCAATGATGTTTTCGTTTGGCAGCAGTATCGGGAGATGAGCGGTGTGACTGTGAATTTCACGGGCGTGAATCGCGATGAGCGAACAGAGGCGGTGTACAATGCGCTTCTCAATAATCAACCCTATGACCTTTTTATGCGCTGTAAACTATCGTCGCGTCTTCTGACACAATATGGCGAAGCTGGCATGATTCTTGATCTTACAGATGATGATCTTCTGGCGACTTATGCTCCGAATTGTTGGGCATATCTACAATCTCACCCAGAGGCATTAGCGTCGGTAATGAATCCGGATGGCTCGATTTATTCCATTCCACAAATCAATTCCGGAGCGGAATTGAGAGTTGCATTGAAGCTGTTTGTGAATAAGAATTGGCTTGAAAATGTCGGAATGGAACTTCCGACAACTACAAAAGAGCTATATACGTTATTGGTTGCTTTCAAAGAACAAGACGCGAACGGAAATGGTGACACGACAGATGAGATTCCGTTATGTACACAGGATTGGTCGAGTTGCTGGTACTCTCTAGCGGGAGCGTTTGGTTTGATGAATCGAGGATACCATAATACTACGATCGATTTCGACGAGGCGACTGGTTCAGCTCGTATTTTTGCGGCGAGTGATTCATATCGAGATATGTTGTCTTATTTCCATACGTTGTATACGGAAGGTCTTTTGGATAGTAATGTGTTCAGTATTTCCAATGATATGTGGAAAAACAACATCGAGAATGATGTAATTGGAATCTTTGCCAGCACAAATCTTGCGTGGGTACCGGAAGCACAACAGAATGATTGGATTGCTATCGATGAAGCGCTTGAGGGCCCCAATGGTGATAAGTTATGGTCGCCAATTCGCGCTGATTTCCATTCTGCAGGAGCCGCTGTCATTCCAGCTTCGTGCAAAGATCCCGCGCTCGTTCTTCAGTGGCTTGACTATTTCTGGACGGATGAAGGCTCGCTTTTCTATCATATGGGTATTGAAGGGGAAACATTTGTTGCGAATGATAACGGTACATTTGATTACACCGAAGATATCTATAACGAGATGTCTACGAACAACCTTTCTTTTGATGACGTGATTGCACAATACTCACCATATCCGGGCGGAAGCAATCCGACTGTCGAAATCGCTCCATACTTCATGGGAGGAGAAATGGCAGAAATACCAGCCGCCGCTGCACGTTCGTTGATTCAATACGGACCGACGGAGTATTGGCCAAGTTTTACTTTTGATGTAGCAAGTAATGAAAGACTTGATATGTTGAAGACGGATTTTGATAAATATATCGATACCATGCAAATCGAATTCATCACGGGTACTACGTCGTTCGATAATTGGGACGAATACTTGGCGCAATTGGACGCTCTTCATATGGATGAAATTTTATCGCTCTATGAAGTCGCAATTGAACGTTATGAGGCAATGAAGGTTGAATAACGAACCATGCCCATATTGAAAGTGAAAAGTAAAACACTATTCTGTTACATGAAGTGAGTAGTGTTTTCTTTCGCTCAATTATTCGATTGTATTTGAAAAGCTTCGTAAAATGTCGTACAAAGCGGCTGCATGATATGGCTTTCCAACATGTCCGTTCATGCCAGCTGCGAGAACTTTTGCCACATCTTCGTCAAATGTGCTTGCCGTTAATGCATAAATCGGTATGGTTTGGCTGTCTTTTCGTTCGGAAGCGCGAATGGCGGCGACAGTCGCAAATCCGTCCATCTTCGGCATTTGCAAATCCATAAGGATTAAGTCAAAATAACCATCTTCATGATTCAGGTAGGCTTCCAGCGCCTCAACACCATCGTGCGCTTCGATCGTATCGGCATGTGTATCGGAAATGATATGCATTGCAATTTCGCGATTAATCTCATTATCTTCAGCAAGCAAGATGTGTTTCCCAAGCAAATTCGGCACGACATTTCTTTCATTTGTGGATATCTCCACTGGCGAAATGTGATTGTTGGTGTGAGTTGTATCGACTTGGTGATTTTGTGTCACTGTGCTAAATGGAATGGTTACGATAAACGTCGTGCCTTTTCCACGCGTACTTTCGCAAACAATCGAGCCAGACATGAGCACGACCAGTTTTTTTACGATAGCCATGCCGAGTCCGGTACCTTCTGTTGTTGCAACATGCTCATCATTTGCCCGCGAAAAAGCATCAAATACATGCTCGACAAATTCGGGAGACATACCGATGCCTGTATCGGAGAATCGGAATTCATAGGAAGAAATATTGGGTTCGGCGGTCTCATTTTCCGTAATTAACAAATCGATTTTTCCGTTCTCCGGGGTGAACTTAACGGAATTCGATAAAATGTTGATACAGATTTGTGAGATGCGCATCGCGTCACCGATAACATGTGTATGCTGTACATCTTCTTTGTGTATGGAAAGTGTTTGCTTCTTTGCTTCTACACTTTGCGCTAAGATGGTTTTTAACTCTGCGCATAAGGTATCCAAGCTGATAACGTCTTGTGAGATTGCAAAACGTCCCGACTCGATGCGGCTCATGTCCAAAACATTATTGATGATATCGAGTAGATATCTCGATGCTATTTGTACCTTGGAAAGTGATTCACGCACTTTTGCTGGATCGTCGGCGTGCTCGTAAGCAATATTGGTCATTCCGATAATGGCATTCATCGGTGTGCGAATATCGTGACTCATACTGGAGAAAAAAGCCGATTTCTCCTTGTTCGCTGCTTCGGCTGCATGATAAGCAGATTCAAAATGCTGCTTCTTCTCGGAATCATCCTTCAATGTTGCAAAAGTATGAGAAAGCAATTTGTTTTCATCAATGATTGTCGTATTTCCGTCTGTTGTTCCGTCGGTAACAGCAGCGACCAGATTACTGATTGGTTTAAATTGCTTGCTTATGGCAATCAACAAAACGATCATCGCAAGAAACATGAGTACAAGAAGCAGTATGATGAATACAATCTGTCGGTTCGCTAACCCGGAAATCATATCATCCATTTTTATTGCAGATACATAGGTCCAGCCATTGTTGGTAGAGGTGATTCTTTGAATAACATACTTTTTACCATCGACTTTGATATATTCTTCTGCGACATCCAGATTAGTATCGGTCGGAACATGATCGTCTGCCGTGCTCAAACGAAATATTTCCTGTCCGTTGGCATCGTATACAGCAAGCGTACCCTTGGCATCCGTTAGCTGTGCATTCAGTAGTGGAATAACTTCCTCAAAAGGAATCATCATTAAAACAAAGGCTTGCGGCTTTGTGGAAAAAAGCGGTATGGGGCAGAGGTAAGTAAAGTAATCTCCTTTGTTATTCCCGAGAGAAATTGTTTTCACGGAAACCTGTGTGCTGTTTTGAATATCATCAATAATCGCGAGGGATTGGGTGGCATCAAGACCGCAATTGATTTGCCAGAAATCCGAGAACTTATAGGTCCCACTCGCGGTATAAATTACATCATTCTCTGAAAGGCGATAGTAAGCGATATGCTCGATAAAGGAGTTACCTACTAAATAAGTATTCAGAGCTTCTGTCATTTCGTAACTGGAATAATTCGAGCCAGCCACAGGCTCAAAAAAGAAGGTTTCATCTTCGCTGATTCTATAGGCGATGGAGGTGATTTCTTCCATTCGTTTGGAAATCGTATCCTCGATTACTGCGAGCTGCTTCTGCTTATCATCTACGATATTCTTATTTATCTCATTGGCAAAGGAGTAAAAAACGATCGAAACAATTGCGATGCTCACGACCAAGAGGACAGAAAGCACCTGTAAAGAGATGGAACGAATAAATTTTGATTGCATCAGATAATTTCGACTACGTTTTTCTTTTTTCACGGAATCATCTCACTTTAAATATGAAGTAAAAATATACATATCTATTTTAAGAGATGCAATACCAATAGTCAATTAATCATTACTATTTAAGAGAGATCAGGCAAGCAAAACGACTTATTTCTTGTTCTTATCATCAGTTGGTGAGGCATCATAGCGAATACATTGCTCCGCCATCGTTAGAATTTCTTTTTTGGAGAGGCCGAGAGAGCGATAATAGGCAATATCTTCTTTCATCTTCGCAAGAGCGATGTCATCACGTTTCTTTACTAATTCGCCTGTTTCATGTGGCGCAACGAAGCATCCCTTCCCAGCGATGGTGTAGATGAATCCATTCCGTTCTAACTCTTCCCAGGCGCGCTTTACAGGAATGATACTGATTCGCAGCTCCCGCGCCACCGTTCGAATCGGTGGCAGGGGATTATGGGCGGCAATGCCGTCCTTCAAAATCTGCGCGCTTACCTGATCATACAATTGCTCATAGATCGGTATGTCGGTATCATATGATAAAACCAAATCAATTGTTTTCTCCATTAGAGATCAACCTTTTCAAATCGCTTGGCAGATATATGGAAAGTGAGGAAGTATCCGAGAACAAAGATGAGGATGCCAGCACCCAATATTGGTAATTGTTTAATCATCATCGAGGCATTCATGGTATCGAGATACTCCTTTAATCCGGGAACGGGAATCCAAACTAAGGACTCACATATGCCAATGTAGATGAACATCAAAATGGATGCAGCAAGGAAGTATTTGCCAGCCTTATAAGCAGTCTTGTAAAAACCGGTGTAGTAAATCAAATTGAATATGGCAAACATAATCAGAACAAAACCGAAAAATGCCGGATTCGCTTCAATTCCCGCTTCGTTGCCGGATGGGTGAGTGAATGTGCCAAGGAAGGAAAAAGGAATGGCAATAATAAGCGAGAGAACTTCAAAAATGACGCCCATTAAAAGTCGCGCCTTCACCACATCGCGTTTCGCGACAGGTAGCATTGCCGTGAAGGATACATCGTTATTCTCGCGTCCAATTGTCGTAACGAAAAATTGAGAGAGGGTAATGTAGAAAAAAGCGACATAATATGGATATGCAGGAATGAGAAGCATCAATCCAAAGGAAAGGAAAAGGAATTGCGTCGGATGTGTAGCAAGTCGTAACTCCTTGTAAAGCAAATTCTTAATCATTCTGTTACACCTTCCTTCTTATCCTTGCGTTCAATATGAATCATTATTTCTTCTAATGTCGGTGTCTTTACCTCCAAGCCATCACAAAGCGCAAGATCTTCTTTATGAATCATGCCCTCAATGCCGAAATGATGTTCTCGACAGCCAATCAGCTTCTTCATATCATCCGTCAATGAATCACGGCTACCGGACACGAGACGATATCTGTCTGTAAAGATATCCTTCTCCTCGCTCGCGAGAATTCTTCCGTCATGAATATATGTAATGAAATCGGCACACTTTTCTAAATCTGACGTGATATGAGTCGAAAAGAGGATACTGTGTTCGCCGTCCTCGACAATCTCTTGAAACAATTCAAGTAAATCATCACGAGATACCGGATCAAGTCCGCTGGTTGGTTCATCGAGAATCAGAAGCTTCGCATGATGAGAAAGCGCCAACGCCAACGAGAACTTTACCTTCATTCCTGCCGAGAGATCCTTAACGCGCTTCGTCTCCACTAAATCAAAACGGTTCAGATAATCACGATACATCGCTTCGTCCCAGTCGGAATAGAAACGACGCGTTACATCAGCAATCGTAGAAAGCTTACGGTTCAGGTAATAATCTGCGGCACCGAGAACAAAACCGATATTCTGTTTGCAAGCGAGCTCGTTCTCTGCAAAATCCATATCAAGAATCTTCACATGCCCGCTGTCTGGCGATGCCAGATGAATCATGCATTTCAAGGTCGTCGTCTTACCGGCGCCGTTCTTCCCGATAAATCCCATGATATAGCCTTTTTCCAGTGAAAAGGAAACGTGATCCAATGTAAAGCATTCATATTTCTTCGTCAGGTTATCGATTTCCAGCAACATAGCAAATGCCACCTCCAAACTGTTATCTTGTATGTACACAATATACACGCGGTAAATCTGCTTGTCAATGATACGAAAATGAAATCGTTAAATGAAAAGACTTCTGCCATGCTGACAGAAGTCATAGAAGAAGCTCAACTTATAAGGAATAGTTCACTCTTTTAATCCAATAGGATACCGGCTCTTTCGTGGTTGGTAATGATGAGAAATGCTCTAGCTCGATGAAACTTTCACTGATGAGAAACTCTCGGACAGGGGTGAACATCTCGCTGTGCTCATGCGAGTCCGGGATTTTGGCGGTAATGTATTGGTATCGAACGCTGGCGGTCTCGTGCAATGCGGCAGAGAAGAGATTTTTGGCGACCGCTTGTTGGTGATATTCGCGTAGTACAGCGACAGTATAAAGCTCAGCCACTTTTTCATTATGAGGATAGAGTGCGATGAAACCGATGATATTGGCACCGTCATAGGCAACAAAAAATGGGCACTCGCGATGAATATACGACTTTTGCATAATCTCTTCCGGGTTGGAAAACCATTCGGGAAGGGCATTCATCGTAACGAGTGTGATACTTTGCTTTTCCTCTTTCCCATTCACTTTTTCAATATAAAACAATGCGTTTACCTCAATGAGTTTATTGACAACATCTTAGTTTGTTGCGTGCATAAAAGCAAGCGACGAGATGTTCTTAACGTGACTGTTTTTCGCATACAAACGAAAAACGAATAAATGGGCTTGGGTGAAACTCGGCATTAAGTTTTTGTCGATTCGGATGGTTTTGTGTTTCGTTCGGTGATGGCTTGAGCGAAAATCGTGAAGAGAAGATTGGTATTAATAGGCTTGGTAATGCGTGTGTTCATACCGGCGTCAATGGCGGCGGCATCATCCTCAGGAAATGCGTCTGCCGACATAGCAATGATGGGTAATGAAGCAACATCGGGCCGTGATAGTGCACGAATTTCTTTTGTGGCTTCTATTCCGTTCATTTCTGGCATACGAATGTCCATCAAAATGGCATCGTAGTAGTACGGTACAGATTTGGATACCATACGAACGGCTTCTTTTCCGTTTTTCACATGGTCGACAATAGACAAACCTCGGCATTGATTTCCTTGTCGTCATCGATTGCGCGATTCAAATCGGAAATAATCGAATGAGCAACGCTTTCGTCACAATAGTCCAACCAATCAAGCTTCAAAGCTTCTTCGACCGTTCCATTCTCGCCCAATATTATCTTGACATATTGACTATTAACACGGACGATACTGCACTTGCCATTTTGATATTCGAAAACCATTGCACCGCCGACGAAACTGTTAAAAATAAAGGTGTCGATTGACGCTGGCTCCCAAAAAGAAATATTGTCAAAATGCGCAATTTTTTGCATCGCCAGCATCTGCACTTCCTTGGCCTTGGTTTGCGCAAATTGCTCGTACTGTGCCACGGGCAACGGTTTCGAGTAGAGATACCCCTGGATATAGCTGCAACCGATGGATGTCAGATAGTTGGCTTGCTCTATGGTTTCGACACCTTCTGCGATGACAGACATGTTGATCCATTTTGCCATGCGGATGACCGATTCGATAATGTTACCGCCTCTAGATGTGTTCTCTACGCCTTCCAAGAAACGCATATCGAGCTTCAAAACTTGTGCCGGTACATCCTTCAATGTGTTTAGCGAAGAATAGCCGCTGCCAAAATCATCGATTTCCATCGTAAAACCATAATCGACCAATTCTTTTACAACCGAAATGACTTGGCTACCAGACTTAGCAAAGGCTGACTCTGTTATTTCCAAACGGAGTAAATCAACCGGCAAATGATATTTATCTAATAGGCCAATGATGAAAGGTACCAGATCATCGTGGTATACATCATTACGCGAAATATTGACGGATACCGGTACAGGATGAAGATCCTCATCAATCCATTTGCGTAGCAAACGACACGTTTCTTCCCAAACAAATTTGTCGAGTCGATAGATGAAGCCGTTCTTTTCAAAAAGTGGAATAAAGAGCCCTGGGGAAATGAGCCCGCGCTCCGGATGACGCCAACGCACCAATGCCTCGGCACCGACCAATGCCCCGTTCGAATGGTTATACTGTGGTTGAAGCCAGACCTCAAATTGTTTCTCGACTAATGCGTTATTTGCTTCGGAAACCATTCTCTGCTCGAGAATGACACTTTCACGCATCGACTCGGTAAACGTAGCGATATTCTCATCGGCGCTGCCTTTGGCGGAAGCACTTGCTAACATCGCGCGATCGTACATAGCGGAAACCGGAAGTGCGATGTCAGAGACGATATATCGACCAATCGTGAAATGAATGGGAGCAATCTGGCCATCCAACGTAGAAGCTCGCTTGCGAATATCGGTTAACACATCGGTGTCGAATAGTGATACGGGGAAGAGAACAGCAAAATGGTCCGCCATAATTCGACATACGATGCCACCTTCTTTTGCAAAACCATCTTCAAATACTTCACCGGTTTGAATCAATACTGCATCACCCATCTTTGTGCCGTATTGATCATTAATCACTTTAAAATGGTTGATATCGTAACAAGCCATGCAATAGTAGCCGGGTTCGTGATCCGCAATCATGCTGCCAGCCAAATCAAAAAATGCCGCGCGATTGAGAAGCCCGGTCAGTGGATCATTGCGAATCGCATTTACCTCGGCCGCAGTCTCGCGCAAATGAATGGTATTCATGATTCGACGCTTGATGATTTCCGGTTGGAATGGCTTCAGGATAAAGTCGATGGCTCCAAGCTCAAGTACCTTCGCTTCGGTTTGTATTTCATTGTCGCCTGTCATGACAATGACCGGAATTTTACACATTCTGTCGTCTTCATTCATGCGTTGCAGCACTTCATAGCCATTCATATTTGGCATATTAATGTCTAATAGGACGACCGAAATTTCGTCATAGGTATCAGTTAAAATCTGTAACGCTTCAATGCCGTCACATGCTTCGAAGATATCATAATTGGCATTCAGTTGCGTTTGCAAAATTTGGCGATTAATCTCGCTATCATCAGCAATCAATAATTTACGTTTCATATGCGCTCCTCGTATTTCTCTTGGGGGAAGAAAAATACATTTACGAACAAAATTAAAGGGTACTCAAAATAAACTTGCGCTTCCAGAAAACGAATCACAAGAAAAACAAAAATAATGTCATATTTATTTTACCACGGATGAAACGAAAAGCAAATGCCACAAACGCCTGTTATTAGGCGATTTGCGGCACTTTACAGAAGCTTAACAATTTGATTTTATGTGGAAAAACCTTACCGCGTCGCGTCGGGTGTGTTCTTTGCCGCGATTTTTCTCTGTACCTTTTTTTCGACCAAGCAAGCCGAAAGTCCAATGATCGAACCAACAATCATCGAGAAAAGCACATCGGTCGGAAAATGAACATAGAGATATAGCCGCGAGAATGAAATGATTAGTGCTAACGGAATGACGCCCCAAGCAAGCTTGGGCTTTGCGTGCACTATGACAACACATGCGATTATCGATGCCATCGTGTGCCCAGAGGGAAAAGAATAGTCCTTCGGCACCGCAATCAAAAGAGGAATCTCGGAATGAATCCAACACGGCCGTGCGCGCATTACCAAGTTTTTAAGTGTAACATTCGCGACAAGCGCACCGACACCAATCGCCGCCAAAAGCGTTATTCCGTCAGCTCGATACTTTCGAATGAAAAGTAAAACTACACCGGCAAGCAACCAAATTATGCCGTATTCACCAATCCATGTGAAGAAAACCATGATACGATCCATCAACGGAGAACGCATGTTGTTTTGAATAAAGTCTAATATTTCAAATTCAATATCTTGCATGGAAAAAAACATAATATAACCTCGGTTTTTTAAAAGTTTAACAAAAAAACAGAACAAAGTATATTAAAATAGCAACGATAAGGAGGGAGACATGAATGGCTGAATCAATAAAGTGTCCAAATTGCTCTGCAAGTCTTCGATTTGACGCAGATGCACAACAACTGGTTTGCGATTTTTGTGGGGCAAGCATTGACCCGGATACAATTACGACAAATCCAGACGAAACCATATCATTTACGTCAAGAGAAGAACCGAAATCAGATGCGGATACCTGGGACGATACCGAATCGCAGGCTTTTATCTGCAACAGCTGCGGTGCAACTGTCATAACGGATAAAAACACGACGGCGACGTTTTGTGCATTTTGCGGCTCACCGGCAATGATTACTGAACGATTGAAAGAAACCGAAAAACCGGAATATGTTCTCCCGTTCCAATATAGCCGTGAACAGGCCGTAGCAAAGTTCTTTAAATGGTGTAAAGGTGGACGTTTTACGCCACTTGACTTCGTATCCGAAAAGAACATTGAAAAGCTCACTGGGCTATATGTGCCTTTTTGGCTGTTCGACACTGAAGGTGTCCTTGACATTGAAGGTACCGGTAAAACTGTGTCTGTCTCGACATCGGGCAATACTACGACGACCACCACGAGATATTATCACGTCGTTCGAAAGAGCGAAGTGAAATGGGCTCTTGTCCCACTTGATGGCGCATCTCACATAGAAGATAAATACATGGAGTCAATCGAACCATTCGACTATAAAAATCTTGAGTTGTTCGACATGAAATACATGCTTGGATTCTATGCCGATCGATATGATATTAAGGCAGAGGATTTGCACGCTCGTCTCACCACTCGATTGAAGGAATATCTGAATGACGAATTAACAGATTCTACCAAAGCATATGACAAAGTCACGAAAGAACGCGATTCTTCCGTTATTTACGAGCCGGTTACACATTATGCTTTACTTCCGGTGTGGTTTATGAATTATAACTATCTGGGTAAGCAATATCGTTTCA
The DNA here is from genome assembly GCA_036782995.1 of Bacillota bacterium. Classification (GTDB taxonomy): domain Bacteria; phylum Bacillota; class Clostridia; order Saccharofermentanales; family Saccharofermentanaceae; genus DAIPXZ01. The sequence goes on along the minus strand of DAIPXZ010000025.1, from coordinate 1,408 downwards.
TCATGAATGGACAAACGGGTGAAATCGCCGGCAGCGTTCCGGTAAGCCGCGTAAAAGTCATCATAGCATGTGCCGTATTCCTAGCAATCTTCGGTGTAATCGGTCGAGTTATAGCCGGACTTATTTTAGGAGGGTTTGTCGGATGAGCAGAAAAAAGAACGATGTTTCCTTCACGAAAAGTATTTTCGCTGAACTCAGCGTCAAATCCGTTTCCGTCAATGCCCTGATTATTCTTCTGGTGGTTGCATGTGTAGCCATCTATATTTCGATGAACATCATTCCACCCAAAAATGTCTATATCGAAGACGATGCGAACCTCTTGTCGCGTGAAGAAGAAAAGGACATAAGATCACTTGCTAATAAACTGAAGAAAAACCATGACCTCAACGTTGTTGTTGTGACTACGAACAATAAGGGGGTGGCATACACGAATTCCGACGAGGATTGCGCCGATTATGCTGGCGACCGCTATGCAGAGCTCGCAATTCAAGAGGACTTCCGTGACAATTCAGGTATTTGTATTTTGATTGACGTCGAGCTTGACTATGAAGGCGGACGGTTTTGTTGGATTTACCTCTACGGTACCGCCTACTATTCCATAGGTGATATCTTGGCCACCGAAATCTTCAATGCAAACAAAGCGGACCTGCAAAGACTGGATTACGCTGAAGGTATTGAGGGTATCCTCGAAGATATAGACGACTGTGATCTTGATTCCACCGGGGTCTATGTCATATATGGAATCGCACTCATTATTCCACTTGCCATAGCAATCCTGATTACTTGGCTGATTTCTCGTTCGCCGACACTGGATTGCAAGCCTCGTGCATCAACATATGTGCCGAAGGATGGAAGAAATGTCTTGGTTCAGGTGGATAACTTCGAGAGACAGATTGTCACACGCCACACCAATTCCAGTGGAGGCGGCGGTGGCGGCGGAGGAGGCGGCGGTGGCGGCGGCCACAGCGGTGGCGGCGGCGGCCGATTCTAAACCAAATTCATCTCGCGCGTATATATAGTAATTATTATGTCCCGGCAAAAGAGAGCACGCTCCCTGATGCCGGGACCTGTTATTTTCTGAAATCCGCCAAAGTCCCACTGTTTTCAATGCCATATTCGAGGTGTGTACGAATAAAACAAAAAGTTTGCGACAAATCCCAAAAAAGAGGTTGACATCCTGTTTGGCGTGGGATAAAATCAGTACCCGTCAGTCAGAAATGACAGACACTGCACCTTGGGAAAACGGCAATCCATTTGCCCAAAAAAAGAATGAAAAAACTTCAAAAAAAGTCGTTGACACATTCTAAATCCGGTGCTATTATATACAAGCGCTTCACGGAAACGGCGAAGCGAACGGACCTTGAAAATTGAATAGAAGAGCAGAATTGAAACATAAAACGAGCCTTAT
>DAIPXZ010000024.1:0-15456 GCA_036782995.1 Bacillota bacterium | reverse complement strand
AAAATTGGAATTTGTTAAGGCAAAACAATGATGAAGAATAAACCTGAAATTAGCTTTGATGCAATAAAAAGAGTCGTCGAATTGTTCTTCATATGAAAAAGAAAAATGCTGTTAAGTCATTGATTTAACAGCATTTCTTGGTGGAGCATAGGGGGATCGAACCCCTGGCCTCCAGATTGCGAACCTGGCGCTCTCCCAGCTGAGCTAATGCCCCAAATAGTACCTCAATATTATCGTGTCATCCTTTCGAATTGTCAAGGCGATTTTTACGATTGTGAAATGGTATACTGGAGTCAAGTGAGGTGCCAATTATGCGACAAAATAGGATTCATTGGATGACACTTTTCATCGCCGTACTATGGACGGTTACATGCGGAAATGCGATGCTCGACGAATGCGCTTTACGTGCGGATGCGGGCAATATTACAATCAGTGGCATTTCTTTTTCTTCAGATACGGATTGCGAGGGCGATGGGTTTGCGTACGATGCGGAACACAACACATTAACGCTTTCGGATTATGAAGGTGCTTTTATTGATATTCGCGCAGGGCAAAAGATTACGATTGCACTTGAGGGAAATAATGTTTTGACAACGAATACGGCGGTTGCGTCGATTTCGGCGATATCATCGATTTGCATTGTCGGAGATGGTTCGTTGGATTTGCATACGAATGGTATGACAACGGCGATTGCGGTGTGTTCCGGAGGGCTTTCTGTGACGGATGCGACGATTGTCATTTCCGACACACATGCAGATATTTCGGAAGAATATCTGATCGAAGTGGAGAGTACGGCAGTTTTTTCGAACGCGAAGCTGACATTGGAAGATATTTCGGGAGAACACGGCGGCGCGATATGGACGCGAAGTGGTGATATTTCGATTCAAGATGGAACGATTATCAATTGTATGACGAATGGATACGCGATTCATGTGCAAAATGGCGCACTCGATTTGGCCGGGGATGGAACGAGCGTGGTGGCTAATGGCGCTGTAGCGGGAGTAAAAGCGCACGCTGGTGTGACTGTCCGTGACAGTGCTTCATTCTCTGTTTCGACGAGTGGCGAGAATGCCGCGATATTGTGCATGGGAGGCGCTTTGTCGATAGACAGCGCGATGGTTACAGCTTCCGGCGCCGTGACAGCCGTGGGTGCGACGGATATCGTGATGAATAATGCATATCTACAGTTGCCGGAAGATGCCGTGACAGCCATGCGTGGCGATTTGATGACGGTTGTCTCAGGCGATGATGCCTCCGTCGCGTCGGATATCAGCATTGTCAGTGGCACAGCACCTACACCTATTTCGACACCGACCTCGGCACCCTTGCTTACAGAATCCTCAGTCGCATCAGATACAGATGAAACAGAAGAGAAGCCATTTTGGCAATATTTTGTGGCGGTAACACTTTTTGCGGTGAGCCTATGTGCGATTGTTTTCCTTGTAGTGCGCAAACGGAAATCGAAATGATAAAAAAAGCATCCTGATTTCTCAGGATGCTCGAATTCGCAATTAACGAATCAGTGGATTACCATTGGTTGTTGTTGTATCCACGATCAGAATTACGTTGTTGCTTTCTTGCACGACGGCAATCTGGGCAACGAACAGGCTCATTTGTGAAGCCCTTCTCAGCGTAGAAAGCTTGTTCACCTTCTGTGAAAACGAACTCTGCGCCGCAATCTTTACATGTCAATGTCTTGTCTGCCATGATATGAATCCTCCTTCTTGAAAAGATTAGGTAGGTGACGGGGTTGGATTTAAGTGAACTCTGAAAGAACTACCTAATCATAAAGAAGAAGTGTACTATTCAAAAACCGCCATCGATAAAACCGTTCCATGACCTTTGGTAAGAATACCATGCATTCTCAAAAAAAACAAGTATTTTTAGCAAATTGCAAAATCACACGTTTTTTTCTGCCCGAATGATATCCTCACAGCAGCTCTACGTCGATCTGATTTCCTTCAAAGACGATGAGCGTACCCCATTCGTTAATCTCTGGAATACCGACACTTGCGCCTTTTATGCGGAAAATATTGGCGAGCAGAAGTCGTGTAGACCCGTAGATGCCGTCAGTGACGACGGTGATTTTATTTTCCTTGCGAATGGCTCGAACGTAACCTACATTTTTAACATCGGAAGAATATACATCTGCCGATGCTTCTTTGTTTTCGGAGAGCTCGAACACAGTAACGGTGATGTTGCTTAAATAATCATAATCGGTGGTCTCCTCGTTACTACCTGTGACGAGCAAGGTGTTCGGTTTTGCGAGAACCGGTATGGTCTTGTACCCGTGTTGCTCGGTTTTCCAAGTTGGGCCCTCGACGCGCTCGCGAGTTAAAATGTTCGTCCATACACCTTTTGGTACATAGTAGCGGACGATACCATTTTCATTCATAATCGGCGCGACAAGAAGCTGCGAACCGAGCATGTATTGACGGTCGAGATAAGGCGTAACCGGGTCCTTCGGGAATTCGAGAACCATGGCACGCGTCATTGGAAGTCCGAGTGTCGAAGCTTCGACCGCGGCCGAGAAGAGATAAGGCATGAGACCGAGACGCAAGTGGATAAAGGCTTTCGCGATTTCCACGGCTTCCGCACCAAAAGCCCATGGTGCCTTCGAGCCGAGCTCGCCGCGGAAGGCGCTGTGTGATGACAGCATTGCAAAGGCTAACCAACGCTTGTAGAGATCTTCGGTTGCACCGTCTTTGTATCCGCCGATGTCCTGACTCCAGAATCCAAAGCCGGATAGGGACAGGGAGAGTCCGCCACGTAAAATGGCTGCCATAGATGAGTAGGAGGGAATGGAAGGCGCGCCGCAGTGAACGGGGAAGGCCTGTGTGCCCATAGACGCAGATTTTGAGAAAAGACACGCATTGTTGATGCCAAAACGTCGAATGAGCACTTCAAAAACCGCGTCATTATATAAGTAGGAATAATAATTATGCATGTTTTCGGCTGACAGCTCGTTTTTGAATGTGATGCCATAGGAGGCGGCCGCGTTACCGTAGCGAACATCCTTGGTCGGTACAAGATCTCCGAAGTCTGTCATAAAGGAATCTACACCGAGCTTGATTAGGTCGTCCAGATATTTCTGGTACCAAGCACGCGCTACAAGGTTTGAAAAATCAACGAGCGCCATGCCGGGTTGGTAACGATCCGTTTGCCAAACGTTCCCGTCGCCGGTATTAACGAAATAGTTTCCGTCCAAGCCTTCTTGGAAAAGCGGTGATTTCTGTGAAATAAATGGAGTAATGTAGACGCAAATGCGTACGCCGCGCTCATGAATTTTGCGCATCATACCTGCCGGATCAGGAAAACGATTTCTATCCCACATGAAGCTCGTCCACTCGTAATTTTTCATCCAAGAAGCATCGAAATGGAATACAGAAAGGGGGATGCCTTGATCAATCATGCCGTCAATAGTATCCAGCACGGATTCGTCGGTTTCTTCGTCGCTCGTTGCGCCGCCAAGAATCGGGCCCAAAGACCACGCCGGCGGAAGAGAAGGCTTACCCACGATTTCGCTGTAGAGTGTGAGAATGTGTTTCAGTGAATCGCCGCCAATGATAGTGTATTCAAGCGTTTCCCCTTCGATGGAAAATTGGGAGGCGTTTACAGATTCACTGCCGATTTCACATGAGATTCTTTCTTCGCTGTGGATGAGAACACCATAGTTTTTCGTAGAAAGAAAGAATGGGATGTTTTTTCCGGCTTGTTCGGCTTCGTATTGGGCGTTTTCGTTCCATATATCAAAGGACTGGCCGTTTCGAATAAGGGGAGAGAAACGCTCACCGAATCCATATATACATTCTCCTGCATCGAGATGCAAGCGCTCGCGGATATAGGTCTGGCCGTCTTTTGAGGTGATATACGCGAGTCCGTCAGCCCCGGTGGAAGTCAGAAATTGACCTGCATACCAAAAAGAGATGCCCCATTCGCCAGTTTTACTGAAATGAGCCTCCAAGCTTCCGGAGGCATATACATAATCGGTCTCAGTTTCAGAGCTGACAGGTGTTACCGAGCCACGATTAATCTCGAAAAAAGCTCTTTTTGCGCGTATACCGCGTCGATTCGTGATTTTAACGGTCAACATATTGGCAGCCAAAGCACTGATGCGGATGGAAAGAATCCCGCCTGCGTCGATTTTTCTGCCGGCCTCGGTTTCATCTTCGTAAAGTGCCAGCAACGTGATTCCCGCATCTGAATGGCGGATATCCTGAATCTCTTTTGGACATTGAATCTTGTAATCCTCGTTTGAAAGCCATAATCCGTTTGTAAATTTCATTTGCCCCTCCTCGTAACCTAAAATCGTTATTTTTCGGTCCTTATCATTATAACCATGTACATTTTGTGTAAAACGTCATTTGTGCTAAAGGTTCTTTTCATTTGTGTTATAAAAGAGAAAAAAACGTGTTATACTTTAAAAATCATGAAACTATGATGGTTTTAACTCGGGGGGAGCTGCTCAATATCATGAATAACGCGCAACGTTCCACACTTCGATATGCTCAACACATGGAAGAATACCGCCAGATTCTTATGGCGGATTATGGCGCGATTGCGGAAATCCCCGACTTGCTTCGAGAAAATGGGCTGAAAAGAGCCCTTTTGCTCTCGGGTCGCACGACACAGAAGCTTCATCTATACGACAATTTGGCGGAAAGCATCCGAGAAACCGGCGCACGTTGCTTCGTGCATGCTGGTATTTCGTCTATGCCGACGACGGAAATGATTGAAAAGAGTGTCGCAATCTATCATGAATTCAATTGTGATTGTATTATTGCCTTTGGTGGCGGCTCTGTTATAGATGCGGCTAAGCTTATCGGTGCGAAAATCGCCAATCCAAAGCAGTCATTTTACCAAATGGCGGGGGTCGGTAATATCAAGAACAATACACCGCCCATCATCGCTGTCGCAACAACAGGCTGCGGCACGGAAAGCTCAGGCTTCGCCATATTGCGAGACAACGACCGCACGCGTTGCTTTAACAGCGGCAAATTGTTGCCATTTGCAGTCGTGTTGGATCCCGATTTGTCGCTTCGTCTCCCCAATGAAGTCCTGGCGGTTGCTGGCATGACAGCACTTACCCACGCGGTGGAGGCATATATCAGTACTTTTTCATCAAGCTTTCCGGCGGACTCCTCCAATTCACTGGTCGCCGTACCGCTTCTGTTAACGTATCTCGAACCGGCATACAAAAAAGGCATTACGCCGGAAATGAATATGCAACCGTTGATGGCACCCTACTATGCGGGTGTGGCATACCGCCGTATTGGATTTGGATACACCCATGCATTTGCGATGGCTTTGTCCGACAAATATGGCTTAGCTTATGGAGAGGTTTGCGCCGCGCTTTTTCCGGAGATACTGAATTTCCAGAAAGATGTCGTCGGGGATAAGCTTGCGAAGCTTGCAAATATTGCGCATCTATGTTCGCCGCGTGCTTCCACGGAGGAAGCGGCAGACGCATTTATTGAAGGAACGAGAAGACTATCGAAGAAAATGAATCTATCTTCTTCATTTAAAGACTTGAAGCGAGAAGATTATAATGGCATTATAGAGTTAACGTTTCTTGAGGCAAAATGCTTTGGAGTTTCCAAAAAAATGACAAGTAAAGCCGCAGAGGTTTTATTAGATACAATCAAAGCGTAGTGGAGGAATAATCATGGATCAGTTTACCGAGACAATGTGGAAAATCAGATTGGACAAACTCACTGAGAAGTTAAGACTTAACCAAATGGACGCATATATTGCGAATACGAGATCGGATTTAGCCGATATTTTGGATTCGATGATTGCTCCCGGTAGCTCGGTAAGTACCGGTGGTTCGATGACTCTCAAGGAAACTGGCGTTATCGATTATCTCGAAGAAATGGATATCGTTTTCTTTGATCGCCAGCAGGCCAAGATGATGGGGCAGGCGGCGCTCGATGACATCTATCGTCATTCTTTTTCTGTAGACTACTATCTTGCTTCGACCAACGCTTTAACATCCGAAGGATGGCTCGTCAACGTGGACGGTGTCGGTAACCGTGTGGCAGCAATGATGTATGGTCCGAAGAACGTTGTTATCCTTTGCGGACGAAATAAAATCGTGAATAACCTTGACGATGCTTTTGTTCGTATTTCTCAAATCGCTGGCCCGGCAAACTGCATGAGAGTCGGTAAGAAAACCACCTGCGCTATCAGCGGCTATTGCGACGATTGCAAGTCGACAGAACGTATTTGCAATAATTATTCGATTATTAAGAGAAGCAACCAAAAGGGTAGAATCAAGGTTATTTTGATGAATTTTGAGGCTGGATACTAATAACGAACAAATGGTAAATTTATCATTAAGACCGCTTTCGTACATGGTATGAAGGCGGTTTTTTGTTTTATACTTCTAGTATACTTGTTAAGGTGGTACATTATATGGAACCTGTGATTCAATTAGATGGCATTACGAAGACGTTTAAGGTTTTGAATCGAAAGACGGGCATGAAGGGCGCTGTAATGGACCTTTTTTCCCGTGATTATAAAGAAGTTTGCGCCGTGGATCATGTCACAATGAGCATACAACAGGGTGAGATGGTCGGTTATTTAGGACCGAACGGCGCGGGTAAATCGACCACCATTAAGATGATGACCGGAATATTGGAACCGACGAGCGGTAAGGTTATAGTCAATGGACGCATCCCTTATAAGAATCGTACGAAAAATGCACAGAATATCGGCGTCGTATTCGGTCAACGCACACAATTATGGTGGGCCTTACCAGTGATTGAGTCCTTTAATATTTTGAAGGAAATATACTGTGTTCCGGATGACCTATATAAGAAGAACATGGCTATGTTCAATGACTTGGTTGGTGTTGGTGACCTCTATAGCAAGACGGTTCGCCAGATGTCTTTGGGGCAGAGAACGCTTTGCGATATTTTGGCGGCTTTTTTACACGACCCGAGTGTTGTTTTCATGGATGAGCCCACGATTGGCTTGGACGTATCCATGAAATCGAAGATTCGATATTTAGTATCCGAATTAAACAAGGAAAAAGGCACGACAATCGTGCTTACTACGCATGACATGGGTGATGTGGAGGCTTTGGCGAAACGTATCGTCATTATCGACCACGGAAAAATGATTTATGACGATGACATTAATCACCTGAAGAGTTTTTTCGGCGCGTATCGTACCATTATGATTACTCCGGATGGGGAAGACGTCTCTGATGAATTGGCGAAGGAGTGCCAGACGGGTATCCGAGATATCATTCCGGAAGCAAAGAATGTTCATGTCACCGTTGATGAACACTCACTTGCCATTCTTGTTCCGGAAGATGAAGTATCCTTTGTTGAGGTATTGCAGGTGGCACAGGAATTTCGACCGCTGAAGGATATCCAGATTAAAGAGATTTCGACCGAGACGATTATTCGTAAGATTTACGAAGGTGAGGCGAAGGATAAAAATGAAACTGTTGCGACTCCTGCTGCAACAAACGGGAATGAATCGGAGGCATAATCGATGACGAGTAATGTGAGAAGATTTCGCTTTTCTCGATATTTCGCCTATTCGAAAGCATCTTTTCAAGAGTCGCTTGCTTTTCGTATGGGTTTCTTGATTAGCATCGTAGGATCGATTGTTTATACAATAGTGATTTGCTATCTGTGGAAAGCAATTTTTCAGTCGGCAGGGGCTGAGGTCGTAAATGGCATGACCTATAATGACACGCTGGTATATTTAGCATTGGCGGGCACGATTACGGCATCTGTTGATGTGTTTTTGGTGTGGGATATTGGTAGAGCGATTCAAACCGGAGATATTGCATTGGCGTTTGTGCGGCCTGCAGATTACTTTACGATGCACTTGTTTACATGCTGCACCAGCATCGTTATTTCCTTTGTTGTGAATGTCATCCCGATCTTCTTCCTGATCGAGTTTATATCGGGGTGGGCGATACCGATTGGATTCAACATAGTATTCTTTATGTTGTCGCTGTTTCTCGGTATTATTATCAACTTCTGCATTGATTTTATCGTTGGTAATATTTGCTTTTATACACAATCCATTTGGGGAATAAATATCATGAAGGAGGTAGTCGTCCACTTGCTTTCTGGCGCGACTATTCCGCTTGCGTTTTTCCCGGATAAGCTTCATGACGCGATGATGTTTTTGCCGTTTCAGGCAATTTACCACACGCCACTTACGATGTTGATTAACGAATCAATGCCAACAGAGACGTATTTGCGCATGTTTGGTGTACAGCTGATTTGGGTCGTGGTATTGGTCATCGCGGCGAAGCTGTTCTTCCGTAGATCTTCTCGTGTGGTCACGGTGAATGGAGGTTAAGTCATGAGTGATATAGTAACGAAAACAAAAGAACGTCCGAAGCGTGGTCTTCTTTTCTATCCGAAGATTTACCTCATGATTGCCTCGCAAGATATAAAGAGCAAGATGAGTTATCGATCGGATTTCTGGATTTCGACCATCGGCATGATTGCGACGAATGTTTCAGGCTTTATCGGATTTTGGTTGATTTTCCAGAGCTTCCAGACGATTAACGGCTGGACATATTACGAGATGCTTTTCCTATATGCATTCTCGCTATTGGCATTAACGCCGGGGCAGATTTTCTTTGACAATAACTGGTCGTTGCGACAATACGTATATTCCGGCGATTTTGTTAAGTATTGCTTCCGTCCGATTAATCTCTTCTTCTATTTTATGTCGGAAGTGATTGATGCGAAGGGCATTGGGCAATTGGCATTCAGTATTGTTCTTCTGGTATGGTCCTGGATTGAGATTGGCATCCCAGTCACATTTGCCTCCATTGTGATTTTCTTGTGTGCGATTTTTTCGGCATCGTTAATCATGATTGCTATCATGACGGCCGCGTCGGCGTCTTGCTTCTGGATTATGAACTCTGGTTATCTCATGGTATATATGTTTGCAATGAAGGATTATGCGAAGTATCCGATTACAATTTTCAGCGGTGTTTTCCGCATCATTTTTACATTTATTATTCCAATCGCCTATATTGCATACTACCCGAGTCTGTTACTGATTCGCCCATTAGAAGCTGATATTCTCACGTTTTTGACACCTGTCATCTCGGTTGCACTCTTCTTTGGTGCATATCGCTTATGGATGTACGGTGCATCAAAATACAGTGGTACCGGTTCATAAGGAGATAGGCGTGATATCACAGCAGCCTGATGTAAAAGATGTTTCCGACTTCCCGTCTTATGTGCGATACGGGCTGGATTCTCTTGCGAAAAACGGATATGAAGCCTATGTGATTGGCGGTGCTGTGCGTGATTTGCTTCTCGGAAAAACGCCTTCTGATTATGACGTTACAACGAACGCGACACCCGAAGAGGTCGAGAGGGTATTCGGAAAAGAAAATTGTGTTGAGACGGGAATGCTACACGGGACAGTAACACTGGTCGTCGATCATCACGTACTTGAAATTACGACGTACCGAGTCGATGGGCTCTATATGGACGGCCGTCATCCGACGGAAGTATCATATACGAAATCGCTTCAAGAAGATGTGAAACGCCGTGATTTTACTATGAACGCTTTGGCCATGAGTGTGGATGGTAGGATTATTGATTTTGTCGAAGGGCAAAAGGATTTGGAAAATCATATCATCCGCGCTGTTGGCGATGCGGGTCGGCGATTTACGGAAGATGCACTTCGCATTCTTCGTGCTTTGCGATTTGCATCACAGCTGGGATTTGAAATCGAGGAAGAGACAAGAAAAGCGATTTTCGCACATAAAGAGAAACTCCTCGCACTGAAGGGAGAGCGGATTCGTGCTGAGTGGGATAAACTCTTATGTGGTGAATTTGCGCATGTAATATTAGATGAATATTATGACGTCATAACGGTGATTTTCCCGGAGCTTCGGGCAATGAAGGGCTTCCTGCAATATAATCCACATCATATTTATGACGTATGGGAGCATACATTGGTTGCGGTTGATCATGTTCCTGCGAATGCGGTATTGAAGATTACCATGATTTTTCATGATTGTGGGAAACCGGATTGCTTCCGTATGGACGAGCAAGGCGTGGGTCATTTCTTAGGTCATCAGAAGAAGAGTGCCGATATGGCGAAGGGCGTCGTAGAGCGATTGAAATACGATCGCGACACCAAGGAAAAGGTACTTTTCCTCATAGCGCATCATGACTGTGAACTGATTCCAACCAAAAATGTGGCACGTCGGCGACTCGGCCAATATGGCGAAGAATACCTGCGGCTTCTTTTGTCTGTCAAACGCGCCGATATGGCAGCGCATTCGGAAAAAAGCGCATATCGTTTCGACGAAATTGCGGCTTTTGAAAAGCAACTCGATGCAATCATTGCAGCAGGCGACTGCGTCAACGTCAATTCTTTGGCTATAAGCGGCAATGATCTTATGGATCTTGGCATGAAGCCCGGGCCAGAAATCGGACGAATCAAGAATATGCTGTTAGAAGCGATCATAAATGACGAAGTTGCCAATGAAAAAGATGCATTAGTCGCAAAAGCGACGGATATCATTAGGGAGAACACCCGAAGAACATAACGGTTATCCTCATACACACCTTTGAATTAACACGTGTCTTTGAATCAAAGACGCGTTTCTTGTTTTTCTTGCAAAAACCGTCGTAGATATGGGACGAAGCATATTAAGTGATGAGCAAGCATCAAATAAAATGTGACAACCGGCTTCATAATTTGCTTGACAAGTTGTCGACAAAAGCTAGCGCGAAATGCGCGAAACATGTCGCCAAAGTGTGCAAATGAACAAATCCATATGATAAATTGGGTGGCCTGGTTACAGAAAAGACACAAAATGTGGCGGAAATGTGACAAAAAGTAGTAGAAATAAGTCAAAGACCAGCGTACAATGAAATCATAAAGAAGGAATCGAATAAGCAACACACGGAAAACGATTCTGAAAAGAAGGGGTGATCAAGATGACAAAGAATAATAAAGGTTTCACGTTAATGGAATTAATGGTTACGGTCGCGATTATTCTCATTATCGGATCAGTAAGTATCACAGCAGTAAGTAGCTATATAACAAAATCCGAGAAGGCGGCTGAGGTCGTCGCAGCACAGAACAATAAATATGTGAATGCGAACGAAGGTGTAAAAGAATACATGGCCAATACAGCTACACATCAAGCGACGACATCTACGATTGAGACTCATGTAACAGCAGAAGAGACAGAAGAGACAGAAGCCGCTATTCCGAGTTATCCTACTTATCCAACGAGTAGACCTCGTCCTACAACGCCGACGACAACGCCGACGACAACGCCGACGACTACCGTTCCGCCGACAACAACACCGACCACTACCGTTCCGCCGACAACAACGACTACAGTTCCGCCGACGACGGCAGCTCCTGAACCATCGATTAACATTCCGTCGAGAGCTTACCCTTATTCTTCGACGAACACTACAAATGTAAAAGGTTGGCATAACGGTCATGACTATGCTTTAGACTTCTCTGTATGGATGTCACTATTCGACGATGTCAATATGGCAAAAACATACTACGTGACCATTGCTCTTCCGACAACAATTGAAAACGTCTCAATGTGGTACGGAAGCGCAACAATTGAAGGATATGGCGAAGGGTACGTAGTTCTGAAGATGAACGCTTGGAATACATCAGCTGCTCTCTACGTCGATGATGGAGCAGGTGGAAATTATGGCAGATTTAATCCATACGTAGCAGATTGCTCGAATACGAATCCGTTGGCATAGTATTCGATTAAGATAATCAATATACATGCAAGCTCATCTTACCCCTCTATTCTACCTTCTACCTTCAATCCGAAAGGAAAGACAAAGACCCGGATGTGTTGCCCGGGTCTTTGTTTTTGCATTACTGCGAAATGTGTCAGCGACTTCACAATTAATGGTGACAACATGAACAAAAAATGCGCGGAAAAACCAACGTGATTATACAATAAAACGAAAAAGCGTTTGACAATTAACATGAAAAATGGCACAAAAAGTATAAAATGTGGCGCAAATGTGAAAGCGAGAGCGCATATGTATGCAAAACGTTCATAATTGGCTGTTAAAATGTACTTGTAGATGATTAATCACCTATGCAGCACAATCATTCAAATGAATATTGCAAGGGATGAATAAGAAGGGGTGATCGTATGAAAGGAAAACGCGGATTTACATTAGTAGAAATGGTCCTCACAATGGCAATTATGTTAATCTTGCTCTCTGCGGTCACGGTGGGAATCTCGCAATATACACAACGCGCGAATTCCGCCTCCGAAGTTGTTAGCTCGCAGAATAACAGATATTCAGTGGCCGGCTCTGGTGTGCGCGATTATTTGACGACTGCCGCTACAGAAGCCTATACCGGTACGACAACATATGCTTCTCCGACTTCGCACGCAACTGCGGCACCGACGACGGAAGCTACGACAGCTCCAGCGAGCATCGAGACAGACCCGCCGATGGCACCTCTTCCGTCTACGATACCAACGACTGCGGCTCCAACAACACAACCGACAACTCCATCGCCGACACCGGCACCGTCAAACACGACATCTTCGACAAAACCGGAACAACTTCCTGGAACATCATCAAGCGTTTCGTATCTTGATTGGGACGGAAGAAACACACATATCGCTTATTCCATTCCGAGTTCGAGTTTGATGCGGTACATAACGCTATATGTTGGTGATCTCGCAAATGACGTTACCGTATTCTATGGTTGTACGGTAGTAGCTTTTGACGCTGAGACGCAAACCGCTGTTGTATCCGTTGGCGCATGGTCGAATGGTTTTGGAGTACATATTCTGAACGGCGAAATGAATGCGTTTGATTCGAGTTACGAGACCTATGTCACAGCGATTAGCACGACGAATCCATTGTAATTGCGACGTGTAAAGCATCTCGTTCATGGAGCATTGCTCCGATAGTTATTGCATATTCTCCCTTTAATACAGCCCTCTTGCCTGAACGCCTCGGGCAAGGGGCTTTTTCAATAAGGTGAAGTGTAATCTGATCTTGACTTGAAGGGCAAAAGGAAAGGTTCTGTTTAAATAGTAATAATGTATCCGAAGTAAGCCGGTCTATGGTTCGTTAATGAAAGAGCAAGTTGAACGATAACGATTTGCTACAAATTCACAATTTTTCACATTTGATAAGATAAAAGCACTTGTGATGGCATTGGACAAACGAATAAGTAACGCCGAAAAAGCCTGATATTTAAGTTATCAAACGATTTCTGTGGAAAACTTTTAATTAGCAACAGACACTTCACAATTTAGACATTTTTCCTTTTTCGTGCGGCAATAAAGACTCTGTATACTGAACATAGAAACAGAGGTGACATGCGTCATCCGGAAACAACACCACGATGTTAGTACTCGGAGGTAAGGAAAATGAAGATGCAGGGTTTCATCAAATTCGTATCCAAGAACGCGACAACGCTTATCGCGATATCTGCTTTGACAGCGGGTGCCGTTGGCGTGGCAAATATGGATAACAGCCCACTGGATACATCAACGTGGTTCGCCGATAACGAGCAGGCTACGGTTGAGACGATTGCGGCTGAAGAAACTCAAACGAATCCTCCGACAGAAGAGACAAAAATGCTTATTGATACAAATCAAGGGACCGCGGTAGCGACAGAAGAAACTACTCCTGGGTTCAGCATTAATCTTCCGGAAATGACAACGACCGAAACGACTGTGAATGCGCCGGACGAGACGGATGAGACACAGGCACCGAGAACGAACACGGCCCCCACAGAGACTACTCCGACAACGACACCTGCGCCGGAAACGACCGCCACTCCAACAACGACTGCTACTCCGACAACAACAGCAACACCAACAACGACAGCAGCACCGACAACAACAGCAGCTCCGACAGCTCCAGCGGTCCTCGGTGATACATCTGGCACATACAATGACACAATGGCACAGGAAGTACTTGCTTACGTGAACGCAGAGCGCGCAGCCGCTGGCTTAGGTCCAGTTACATGGAACGGCACTTTGGCAAATGACGCAAGCATCCGCGCATCAGAGATTGTAGTAACTTGGGCACATACAAGACCAGACGGAAGCAAGTGGTGGACAGCAGGTTCTATGACACAAATGGCTGAGAACTTGGCTTATGGTCAGACAACAGCCGCACAGGTGGTTGCTGAGTGGATGGCTTCTCCTTCTCACCAAGCGAATCTCATGAACGGCAACTACTCTCAAATGGGTGTCAGCTGCTACTACTGCAACGGCACATACTACTGGGCACAGCTCTTCGCATACTAATAACAAGTCGCTTATTACTACGAACCTCCAATACCGTATATCATTCCTGCTTATTGACATCATTCCTTTCATTCGCGAAAATGAAGCGATGAAGAATGGTGTCAATATTTTATGGAAAGGTATGGCGCGTGATGGGCAGGAAACAGCTTTCAGATAAAACAAGTAAAGGGCCCCTCCTTTTCAGAAACTGGATTCGATTTCCGATTATTTTTTTGTCCTTGATTGGGATTGCTTTCGGGCTGATATATAGTTTTCTTTTTGATCCAATGGGAAATGGGTCGGCAGTATCACTTCCGTGTGTATTTCATGAAGTAACGGGATTGTATTGTCCGGGCTGTGGCGATACACGTGCTTTGCATGCATTGGTGCACGGAGATTTTGCATCGGTCATTGATTACAATGTCCTTTTTCCAATCATGCTTCTATTCCTGATTTATGCGTATTTTCTTTGCATAACAACGCTTCTTTTTAAGAGACGTGTTATGTGGATACCACAAACGATGCCATGCTGGGTGATTGTATTGATTGTTGTTTTGCTTGTCGGATATACCGTTTTGCGAAATATCCCTATTTCTCCCTTTACCTGGCTAGCTCCATAGAGCCCAAATTGGAGTCAAAGAGAGATATCAGTTTGTGGAAAGATGAGAAACGTGACGCATGATACTTGGGAAAATCAGTATTGACGTTAGATTGGAAAATCAATATTATTATATTGATTTATTTATAGGAGGATTCGATTATGTCTACATGTAAGTTTTGTGGAAATACTTCAGATAATGATTCCCAGTTTTGCCAGAATTGCGGTGCTGAATTGAAGCCTGCAGAGCCGGTTGTCGAGAAGGTTGCAGAACCAGTTGCTGCACCTGTTGAGCCAAGTACTCCTATTCCTGCCCAACCTGCTGCTCCTGCATATATCTATAACTCATCAAATACCAGTAGCGCGGATACGTTTGTTCCACCTTCGGGCGGAGGCATGCTGGCCGGCTCGATTACGGCAATTGTTTTGAATGCACTTTGCTGCTGCTCGAACCTTCCTTCACTGGTTTGTTCGATTATCGCTACGGTTTTTGCCGCTGGAATAAAGAAGTCGAGAAACGAAGAAGAAGCCGCATCAAAGAAGAAAACGGCCAAGATTTTGCTGATTGTGACCTGGGTGCTTTTCGCATTGGGTTTGA
>DAIPXZ010000023.1:0-16521 GCA_036782995.1 Bacillota bacterium | reverse complement strand
TTGTATCAAAATCTGCATTTACATAGAGCCGTGCTGCGACATAGGAAGTCACTGCTCGAAATCCCAATATTCCCGTTTACCGAGTGCACACCCTATGCACACCCCCAAGTTTCCGTTTGCCGAGTGCAAGGTGTAATCAAGTTATATGCTCCGTTTACAGGGCTTTTTCTTCGCACTCTACAAACGGCAGAAATCAAAAAAAACCGTCAGAAAGCTTTGCTAACAAGACCTTCTGACGGCTACCGTGTGCAAAATAAAAACGCCAGCATTGTATCAATACTGACGTTCTTATTTGGCGGAGAAGGAGGGAGTCGAACCCTCGCGCGGGTTACCCCGCCTAAAGCTTTAGCAAAGCCTCCCCTTCGGCCTCTTGGGTACTTCTCCATGCCGAATTATTTATTGTCACATTTATGACATTGTGTATTTTACCATAGAAAAAACGGATTGGCTATACTATTTTCTTTTCAGAATGAAAAACTCTCTATCGTCCGAAAAGCGCTGTATTTTAGGCATTTGTAACATTGTTACACGCCGCTATTTTGCTGTATTCAACCATTTGTATCGTCATTTTTTCTTTTCGCCGCTATTATTTTCTTCGTCAAAAAAAATAGGGGTACCATCCAACGGATGATTCCCCTATTTGGCGGAGAGAGTGGGATTCGAACCCACGGAAGACGCTAATCTTCGCCGGTTTTCAAGACCGGTGCCTTAAACCAACTCGACCATCTCTCCAGACGTCCTTTAGGCACCAGCCAATTTTACAAGGAAACCTACTTCATGTCAATTCCCTTTTCACTGAAAATACAAGAGAGGCCGCGTTTTTGCAGCCTCTCTCGCATGGTGTATGGCAATTCGAAAAGATTCTTACTTCATAAGCTGTAGTAACCGATCTAAGTCGTCATAGGAATAGTATTCAATTACCATCGAGCCCTTGCCGACAACCTCATCCTTTAATTTCAGCTTCACCTTCGTGCCGTAGTGCTTTGTTAACTCGTTTTCCACTCGTTTCGTACTTACTACCATATCATTTAACGAATCTGCTACTGTTTTCTCCTTTTTTTCCGTGGCAACTGGAGTCAAAAGTAGTTTTTTAACATACTCTTCAGCCTCTCTGACACTATATTCCTTTGTCATAATGACATCTGCAGCTTTTTTTTGCTCTTCTTTATCAGAAATCGACAGTAGAGCGCGTGCATGACCGGCTGAAAGATCACCATTTCGAACGAAATCCTGTAATGATTCATCAATCGAAATCAAACGGACCGCATTTGCAACCGCTGGACGGCTCTTTCCGAGCTTCTTTGCTAATTGCTCTTGTGTTAGGCCATGTTCTTTCATCAAATTACTCATGGCAAATGCTTCTTCTAATGGATTTAAATCCTGACGCTGAATGTTTTCAATTAGAGCCTGTTCCATTGTTTGTTGGTCCGTTAAATCGCGAACAATCGCCGGAATCACAGTCAAACCTGCGAGACGTGAAGCACGCCAGCGTCTCTCTCCAGCTACAATTCGGTATCCATTTCCGCGTTTTGCGACAATAATCGGCTGAATTACGCCGTTTTCTTTAATTGAATCACTTAACTCCTGTAATGCATCCTCGCGAAAGGTCTTTCTTGGTTGACTACTATTCGGCGAAATATCATTAATTTTCAATTCAACTACAGAATCTTTCTCCTGCTCTGGAATTCCATCTACGGAAAGAAGAGCACCAATTCCACGACCCAATCCTTTATTATTTGCAGCCATAATTCACCTCACTACATCGATACATGTCTATATTTTCGTTCTTTGTATTACTTCTTTAGCTAACGCGCAATAGGCTTTTCCACCTTTTGACTTTGCATCATATTCCGATATTGTCATTCCGTGACTTGGCGCCTCTGCAAGACGAACATTTCTTGGAATCAGCGTTTTAAACACTTTATCTCCAAAATACTTCTGTACCTCCTCTACAACCTGTCTCGTCAACTGTGTTCTGCCATCAAACATTGTAATTACAACCCCAAGAATACCAATACCTGGATTCAAGCGTTTTTTTACAAGATTAATCGTATCCACGAGCTGTGTAAGGCCTTCCAGTGCATAGTATTCACCCTGAATCGGAACTAAAATACCATTAGAGGCAGTAAGAGAATTAATTGTAAGAAGTCCGAGCGAAGGCGGGCAATCAATCAGAACATAGTCATATTGATCAAGTACCGTTCCCAACGCTCTTTGCAAAATTGTTTCACGACTCATTGCTGAAACTAATTCGACCTCTGCTCCTGCCAAATTTATGTTTGTTGGGCATAAATCGACTCTTTTTACATTAGTTGATTGAATTACATCCTTTATTGGAGTCTCATTAACCAACAAATCATATACCGAGTTCTCAATTTGTGACTTATCGACACCGAAACCGCTTGTTGAATTGCCCTGGGGGTCTAAATCAATAATCAAAACCCTCTTTCGATTCTCTGCAATATAAGCGCCGAGATTCACTGTCGTCGTCGTTTTACCGACTCCGCCCTTCTGATTCACTACTGAAATTACATACGCCATAGGCATTTCCTCGATTTCTTTGTCTTTTCATACCAAATCATAACAAACATTGCCTGTTTATGTGTGTCAGATAGATTACTATATGTTTTCAATCAATACAAATCTCGTAACATGAGAGAACATTATCGGCAGGTAGGGCATATAGAACACTTTTTCAAACAAATGATGTGATAGAATTGCTGTTTCACGTTAAACATTTCCATTATTACTATCCTTTTGTTCAAACATGAAATAATTCTGCTGTGTTTCACGTGAAACAATGGTCTTTACCCGGTAACATATTCCTTTTGGAGTCTTTATCCATACTTATGTGTTTCACGTGAAACAATGCAAAATCATTATTTCATATCTCCAATAAGTCTGGATTTTTGTTCATCAAGTGGATTACGGATAAGTTTGTCAAATAATCAACCAATAATCAATAGAACTTCCGTGATAAGGACATATTATGAATTACCTTTGAGAGTTTCTCTGTAAATTCATCAATTATTGATCCATCATTTCATCTGATAATAGTTTTCACCATTTTGTTGTTGAGAAATGCAAATCCGAGATAACCTCGTGATGATCTTGAGGTTTCTAGGCGTAATTATGCAATTCGATAACAACGATGTCTCTGGATAACGATTGATAGTACCGTTTTTCCACAAACCATGAGTTTCTTTATATCGCTACAATCTGTTTCACGTGAAACAATGATTTCACGTCACCTCGCGAAATTAATAGACGAATCGAAGCAGTTTCATCAGACGAATTAAACGACTACTATGTGTTATGTATCTTGTAAATCATTCAAATTACGCAAATTAATGGTTTCCTTTAAATGAATCATTCTATCGTTTGAAAGAGAATAATCGATTATCATAGAATACTCAATTTACCACTTTCTTTGGCTTGAAAACTCTTACAGAGATGGTTTTCACCCCGCTTCTGACAAAGGACGATATCACGTGATATGTGATCATGTTTTCAGTCTCAAACATGTCTTTCTTTTGTATTGATACATGTCTATGTTTTTGGCAAATAAAAAACGCCGCATTTGCGACGTCTCCTATTTATATTGCAATGCTAATCTTCGATAGATATTAAGCTTTCGCGTCAGATATCCAATCTCGCATATTTTGCATTTGTCTGAATGAATTCCTTTCTCGGTTCAACCTGATCGCCCATAAGCAGCGTCAACGCTTCGTCCGCAGCTTGTGCGTCCTCAATTTTAACCTGCATTAGCTTACGAGTCGCCGGGTTCATTGTGGTCTCCCATAATTGTTCAGAGCTCATCTCGCCAAGACCTTTATATCGCTGAATTTTTGGCTCTTTCCAGCCAGTTCTTTGTTTGATTTCTTCGACTTCTTTATCATCGTACGCGTAATACCCTTCATTGCCCTGATATACACGATAGAGCGGCGGGCAAGCTATATAAGCATATCCACACTCTACGAGTGGTCGAAGGTATCTAAAGAAGAATGTAAGAAGCAATGTACGTATGTGAGAACCATCGACATCAGCATCTGCCATAATAATGACCTTATGGTAACGAAGCTTCGACGTATCAAAATCGTCACCAATACCAGCGCCGAGTGCCATAACGACTGGCTGAAGCTTCTCATTACTGTATACCTTATCAATACGAGACTTTTCAACGTTAAGCATCTTGCCCCAAAGCGGCAAAATGGCTTGGTATTTACGCTCTCTTCCCTGTTTTGCACTACCACCAGCGGAATCTCCCTCAACAATGAATATTTCACAGAATGTAGGGTCTTTTTCTTGGCAATCGGCAAGCTTTCCGGGTAGTGTGTTGGTCTCAAAAACGCTCTTTCTTCGTGTCATATCACGTGCTTTTCGAGCCGCTTCACGAGCACGCGAAGCGGATAAGCACTTATCCATAACAATTTTAGCAATAGCAGGATTCTCTTCCAAATATTGCTCGAGTTTATCGTTTACAACAGCTTCAACCATAGTACGAATTTCCGCATTTCCTAGCTTAGACTTCGTTTGCCCCTCAAATTGCGGTTCAGGCAACTTTACGCTGATGATGGCTCCTAACCCCTCACGTGCGTCCTCTCCCTGCAGATTCTTATCGCTGTCCTTCAAGAACTTATACTTACGTGCATAATCGTTGATTACCTTGGTTAATGCCGATTTAAAGCCCGTTAAGTGCGATCCGCCCTCAACAGTGGCAATGTTATTGGCATAAGAATAAACGTTTTCTGCAAAGGAATCGTTATACTGAATAGCTACCTCGACAAAGCATTCACCCTGACGTTGTGCAATGTAAATCGGCGGGTGATGTAATGCCTCGCGGTGTCGATTTAAGTATTCCACAAACGAAATGATACCTCCGTCATAATGAAGAACCTTATCAGATGGCTCTTCCTCACGATCATCTCTCAAAACAATGGTTATTTCGCGATTTAAGAACGCCATTTCGCGATATCGTGTAATCATTGTATCGAAGTCGAATACACAATTCGGGAATATCTGATCATCTGGCGTGAATATTGTAGTCGTACCGGTATCATTTATATCGCATTCATCTATCACCTTTAATGGAGATACAGTGATACCACGCTCAAATATGATTTCGTAAACCTTTCCATCACGACGCACTTGCACTATCATTTTGGCTGCCAAAGCGTTAACTACCGAAGCACCAACGCCATGTAAACCGCCAGAAACGCTGTATGCACCGCCTCCGAATTTTCCGCCGGCATGCAGTACTGTATGCACGACTTCGACCGTCGGAATGCCCATTTTTGGGTGATTTCCGACCGGAATACCAGATCCATTATCTCGCACTGTAACAGAACCATCTCGATTTACGGTAACCGTTATCGTATCACAGCGTCCTGCAAGTGCTTCATCAACTGAATTTGCAACGATTTCATAGACTAAATGATGTAAACCACGCAGCGTAGTATCACCAATATACATGCCAGGTCTCTTACGTACAGCCTCTAATCCTTCCAAAACCTGAATGTCTGATTCGTTATATGCCTTAGAATTCGTCGTATCGAATTCGTCTTGTCCAATTGTTGCCTGCTCAATTTCTTCCATCGATTCTTCCGCATAATCATCTGTTAATGCACGAGGGTTCTCTGCAAGGTTTACAAGACCATCACTTTCATCAACAATACTGAAATCAGAACCATTATTCTCCTCAGAACCTACCAGATTCAAATCTTTTTCACTCATTTTTGTCAAAATCCTTTCATTCATTGCACAAATCCTTGATAAGCTGATATATCAGGGTTTGTAACAATGTTACATGTAGATATTTGCAATATTTATGCCTGTTTTTTCAGCAAATCAACGCCTTCGAGGATTCGCTTCTGTAATGTTGTAACGGATATTGGTGAAACATAGACGTGGTGTGTCGTAATGATTAATGAACGAGACAATTCCTCGGAAACATATTCCAAGCAATTCATCTTATCTTGCTCATTGAGAAAAAGCTTCATGTCCTTCTGATTCGGGGATACAGAATCCAAATCAATCAGAGAAACAATCATCTTGACGGGAATTGTATATTCTCCACCAATATGAACGTACATGATGCCTTCCCTTCTACTCCAATAAACCACAAATATTATACCACAAACGACTTTGAAATAGTTTTTTCCTCACGAATCGCGAGTGACCTTTCCGTCGGAAACCGAGAAAAATACGATGTCTTCCGTTCCGTTCTGGCTCATTGCCAACTCTTTTTCAATAAAGGATTTATCTGTGCAAGTGATAAAAACCTGCGCATTCTTTGTACTTGAAAGTAGACATGCCCTTCTCGTCGCGTCTAATTCGCTAAAAACGTCGTCCAAGAGTAATATCGGTGTATCATTCGTTTCCTCACGCATGATGTCTAATTCAGCCAATTTAAGCGATAATGCAGCCGATCGTTGTTGCCCTTGCGATGCAAACATTCGAAGACCTTCACCGTCGAGGGACATCAACAGGTCATCTCTTTGCGGTCCAACACTCGTAGACCCCTTAAAATAGTCATCTTCCGCATTTGCAGCGTATTTTTCCAATAGAAATTTCTCAATGTCCTCCGTCGAAGACGTCATATTCTTTCCTTCCAATAAAGAAACCGGGACTACCGATTTATATCGAAGATAGAGAGTTTCCACACCACCGGATATTCTTTCATGATGGCATTTTGCTGCATTTTCCAGTCGTAAAGAAAAAATATAGCGAATCAAAATGATACGAGCGGCTGATTTTGCTAATGCCTCGTCCCAAAAGCTCATTTTCTCCTTGGTCGATGAAGAAGGAACCTTCTCCCCCGCAGATTTTGACACTTTAATAACCTGGTTTCTACTCATCAAAAGTCGATTATATTGATATAACTCGTGAAAATATCCAGAATTCACTTGTGAGATGAGTACGTTTAGGAATCGTCGACGTACAGATGGACCTTCTTTTATAAGACTTAAGTCTTCCGGAGCAAATATAACAGCGTTAAAAATGCCCAAATAATCGGCTGAACGGGCAAAAGGGACATCATCATGGCATACAATGGTTTTTGGTCTTTGTGTTGTATTTAAAGAAGAATTTTCGTCCAAATATTCGACCGAAACAGACTCATCATAAGAGGAATAGGAAGCTGAAAGTGAGAGTCGTACCTTATATTCGTGCTCACCATGAAGAAGGAGTTCTTTATCCTTTGTTGTACGATGCGATTTTGCACATGCACACAAATATATACCCTCAATAATATTGGTCTTACCTTGTGCATTTGCTCCATAAAACACATTAACGGAAGGCCCAACCTCAAGGTTGAGCCTTTTGTAATTACGAAAATTCGTTAATGCAATGGATGTAACGATCATAAATTATTCTTTCGACATATACATAGGTAATTATCGACGAAGCGGAAGAATCAAATATGAGAATTCATCTCCCTCAAATGGCGTGATCACAGCTGGTCCATTCGCTCCGGTAAAGATAATCTTCACCTTTTCATCACTAATACAACGCAGCGCATCAATCATATAACGATGATTGAAATCAATTGCTAAGTTGTCACCGTTAATATCAGCTCTTACTTCTTCACGAAGATTTCCAAGCTCTGTATTCGAACTAATTACCAATGTATCATTATCCTTCATAGAAAGTGATACTGGATTACGGCGTTCCTCGGTCTGAATCAAAAGCGAAGCACGATCAATGGCCGATAACATTTCACTTGGAGAAATAATCATGGTTGTAACCACATTTTTCGGTAAAATAGCACGATAATCCATATATTCACCGTTAATCAAACGGGAAACAATACGAAAACGTCCTGTATCAAATAAAATATGATTTGCTGTAGCAGAAATAACAACTTCAGCATCTTTACCGCCTAAAATACGTCCGGCTTCATGTAATGCCTTACCCGGAACAACAAAACGCATCTTTGGCAGCTCCGTTCCAAGAACCATTTTACGAAGAGCCATTCTAAAACCATCAATGGCAACCATATTGATAGAAGTTCCATCACATTCAAATAAAGAACCATTCAATACCGGACGATTTTCATCTTCAGAAATGGCGAAAATTGTCTCACGAATCATATCCTTTAAGATACCTTGTTGCAAAATGATTTTGTAATCATCACCAACAGTAGGAATTGTAGGAAATCCTTCTGCGGATAATCCCTTCACAGAAAAGTTTGAAGAACCGGAAACAATAGAAATCATCAAACGATCATCTGACGTAATAGACACTTCATCATCTGGAAGTTTACGGATAATATCACCGAAAAGCTTAGATGGGATAACAATTGAGCCATGATCAACGATATCAGCATCAACAACAGCCTCAATACCTGTTTCCAAATCATATCCTGTAAGCTTCATTCCATCAGAATTTACTTCAATCAAAATACCATCAAGAATTGGTAATGTAGAACGTGTAGAAACTGCTTTCTGAACAATTGAAATTGCTTCTAATAAACTATCTCTTGAGCAAAGAAACTTCATTTTTTTCTTCCTCCGAATTTTGTAATAAACACTACTGTTAATTATACAGAAAAATTACAAAATTGCTACATAAAAGAGAAAAGAAGAGAGAAAAAATGAACATATATTATAGATATATATATTATTAATAGTTTTCCACAATGGAAACAAAAATGAATATGGATTTTAGTAATGACTTGTAGAAGAAAAAAGAAAGATATAGCTGAAATAATAAGAAATACTCATCTTCATAGTAGGGAGTGTGCAAAAGTAGGAAAACCATTGTAAACGCCTGAAAACAGGACATTTTATGTGTTAATATTGAGTGAAAAAACAAGTGGAAAATGAAAAATTAATACACATCCGTCCACAGGCAATTATTTTACACAAATTTGTACACAAGATAATCACAGGAAATTTTCCACAATACCACCTAAAAAAGTGGAAAACTCAACTAAAAAGACGCTTCTTTATATTGTCAATTGAGACTGCAATCTCGGAATTAGGAAGGCTCTGTTCTGTTACAATTTTGTTACAAGCATGCATCACAGTTGTATGATCCTTACCACCAAAAACCTCTCCAATGCGAGGATAGGTCATATCTAATTCATAGCGACATAAGTACATGCAAATTTGACGCGGCACTAATATATCCTTGCTGCGTCTATTCGACATAATGTCACTTACAGAAATATTGAAATAACGAGCGACAACCTCAATAAGAAGAGTGTGATTCATAACACGCGTTGATTTCGGTTGAATAATGTCCTTTAATGCTGTAACAGCAGTCTCTAATGTGTATGAATTTGCTAAAAGACAATATGCTATAACAGTGTTAAATGCGCCGTCCATCTCACGAATATTCGAGCTTATGTTCGATGCAATGTAATCAAGGATGTCCTCAGGGACATCAATCTTGTTTTGTATGCAGCGTTTTCTCAAAATTGCGAGGCGCGTTTCATAATCCGGTGGTTGAATATCAACAATCAAACCGGATGCTATACGGGTACGTAGTCGATCTTCAAGAGATGTCATACTTTGCGGAGGCTTATCACAAGTGATAACTATATTCTTCCCGAGATTACTAATTTCGTTAAAGGTATGGAAAAACTCCTTTTGCGTCTCTAATTTTCCCTCAATAAACTGAATATCATCAATTAAAAGAAAATCAAGGTTACGATACTGCTCACGGAAGGTGTCAAACTTTTCACCATGGAGGATGGATGCAATGAAATCGTTTACAAATTTCTCGGACTGGACATAAACGACCTTCTTATCCGGAAATTTTTCCTGCACATAATTGCCAATAGCTTGCATCAAGTGGGTTTTACCGAGACCGGATCCACCGTAAAGGAAAAGTGGATTGTAGTTATTTTTTGTCATATTCTCGGCGACGGCAACACACGCTGCATGAGCAAAACGATTGCCGGCACCAACAATAAAGTTATCAAATGTGTATTGGCTATTTAAGAATGACCCGGAATGATCAGAAGAGGTAGAGGTCTCGTTATCACGAATCGATAGATTGCGAACGAGGTCAGTAAGCTCTTTCGTGCCGTCGACCTTAATCTCAATTTTGAATTGAATGGGGCAGGAAAGTTGAAAACAATTCTCTATAAAGGATTTCATTCCCAAAACGCGTTCTAAGGAAAAATCATCCGGAGAGGACAGAACGAATACCGAGCTATCCGCATAAACCGGACGCAACGGCTCAATAAAAGACTTATAGCGAATTTCACTCAATTCTTCGACCATGAGTGATTTCACCTTATTCCAGATATTATTCATTTCTGAATCTTGCATGATCGTCCTTTCCGGTAAGAAATAATTCACTATATTTCACGCCTTAAAGCAGAATAATCATAGCAGAAAACAGCAAGTCGTGAAAGTATCTGTTATAATGTTTTGCGTAATATTGGATAAAAAAGCTTTTGATTTTTTCAAGAATGTCATGAAGAAGCCAATTCGCTGATTTTATGTAGAGGATAACAATATGAAATCGCAAAAAAACAAAAGTAGAATTAATCCTTCTTCTTCCAATCATGATACATCATCAATACCTGAGAACACAGAAAATATCCGTTCCGAGCGTAAGAGTAGTGGCGACCGTCGAAAAAAGACAATCGTTGACTATTTACTAATTGGTATTGCCGCCGTTTGTCTGATTGTCGGAGTGATTCTTTTGCTCATTGACCCGATTAAGAATATGAAGAGGCAGGCAGTGACAGATGAAATTATGGCGGACATCGCGGCAGGGGAGTCCACTTTCATTGTTGACCGAAATGAGAATCAAGTGAATGGTGAGGACTACGATTACTTTTACGGTACGGAAGAGGAACGAGAGCAACAATCCATTGCTATGGAAAGTGAGATGGCTGAGCTTCCGGATGATGTGGTTTTAACAGCACTGGGCACAATCAAAATTTCCTCCGCTGATATAAATATTCCGCTGTTGGATGAGGCTACTGTAATCGCGTTACGGTATGGGGCCGGTCGCCTTGAGGGTACAGCAAATCCTGGAGAAGACGGAAATATGGTCATTTTGGGGCATCGTATGCGTGCATCTGGTAAGCTTTTCAATCGCTTAGGTGAGGTGAAAATTGGTGATACCATTGAGATTACTGCAATAGACGGTACAGTATACGTTTATACGGTCGATCAAATTATTGACGCTCTCGAGCCTGAAGCGCTTGTCGACTATATTGACATAAGTGATGGCAACGGAAAGCAAGTGACATTGGTGACATGTACACCGACGGGTGTTGCAACTCATCGGCTTTTGGTTATTGGGCATATGGCAGAGGAAGAATAATTTGTGAGAATGCCCGATTTTGTGTGTAAATGAAATGCTTTATTTCGCGATTTTCATAGCGACAAATACGCTATGTCGTGGTACAATACCATGAAAATAATAGATAATCTGATAATGAAGTGAGCGTTCATTTGTAGGAGGTCAATATGGAACAAAAGGCATGTTTGATATTAAACGATGGTAGCATATTGGAGGGGTTCCGATTCGGTTCGGACAGACAAGTAGTATGTGAGGTCGTTTTTTCGACAGGACTTACGGGATATGTTGAGCTTCTGACCGATCCCTCATTTTGTGGTCAGGCAGTCACGATGGCGAATCCGATTATTGGAAACTATGGTGTTTTCGAAGATGTTTCCGAAGCGGCTCATGTGTGGGTAGGTGCATTGATTTTGAGAGATTTGACACCGGTACATGGAGATGAGAGAAATGCCGAGGATTTGGATCATTATCTGAAGAGAAATGGTGTTCCTGGAATTTATGGTATAGATACACGTGCTTTGACCATCAAGATCCGAGAGGAAGGTACCAAAATTGGTGTCATCATGAACGGAGCGAAGGATGAGATTGATATTGATGAAGCAAATCGCTTGATTGCCTCCTACGATGCGAAGTCGGTTGTTCCGTTAGTCAGCCCGAAGGAGAGAGCTTTCTATCCGGCATGGGTATCTGGCTGGGAGAAGGATGCATATGTGGCTGATGCTAAGGATGAGAAGAAGAGCCAATTGGTTCGTTCAACGACTGATGAAAAGCATGCGGCACTTTATCGAGTAGCAGTTCTGGATTTCGGAGCGAAGCACAATATTCTGTGGAACTTGGTAAAGCGTGGCTGTGAAGTGTACGATTGCCCGTGGAATACATCAGCTGAAGAGATTCTTTCCTTGAATCCAGACGGAATTTTCCTTTCTAATGGTCCTGGAGACCCCACCAATTGTGGCGATGCAATCACTGAAATAAAGAAACTATATGATACCGGTATTCCGATGTTTGGCATTTGCCTTGGTCATCAGCTCATGGCTTTGGCGACTGGTGCGAAGACGCGTAAGCTCAAATATGGACATCGCGGTGCGAACCATCCAGTCAAGGATATCAAAGAAGACCGCGTTTACATCACATCCCAGAATCATGGTTATGTGGTTGTCGACGAATCGGTTGACCCGAAGGTCGCTGTGGTTTCTCATGTAAATGTCAATGACGGAACAAATGAAGGCCTCGATTATCTGCAGAAGCCGGTTTTCACCGTGCAATATCACCCGGAAGGAGCTCCGGGCCCACAAGATAACAACTACCTTTTTGATCAATTCATCGATTTGATTGAAAAAAATAAGAAGAAATAATTGAAGAACAAAAGAGGATAGCGGAATGACTTCTTTTCGGACAGGACTGGCATGGACCGGAGCGAGAATGTCGAAGCTGATGCTTCACCTTCTCGGACGCGGTGCAACCAATTTCCCCGGAAAAGTCGCCATGAAGATTCAGCCTCGGATGCTTTCTCTTCTTTGCGAAAACGAAAATGCAATACAAATTACCGGCACAAACGGAAAAACGACGACTACTCATATGACGGTCGACATTTTACGTGAGGCCGGTTTTTATGTGGTGACCAATGTTTCGGGAGCGAATCTCGAAGCGGGACTCATTACAGCACTTATGAATGGTAAAAAGGGACTTATCGCGGCACGAAAGAAGTCTATTCCGACGGCAGTCGTTCTTGAGACCGATGAGGCAGCATTTGCTAAGACAGCCGGTAAAGTAAGGCCGAAGGTATGCGTCGTAACAAACCTGTTTCGTGACCAGCTTGACCGTTACGGCGAACTCAAACACACACGGGATTGCATTGCCAAAGGACTTGATGCTTGCTCGGCAAAGGTGCTTCTCAATAGCGACGACTCCTTGGTTGCCAAATTGCGTGATGGCAGGGAAGACCGGACAGTTTTTTTCGGACTTTCGGCGGAATCAATGCGATATAACAATGTTACATATCCCGGAAAATCAGCCGATTTGCCTGCTTCGTCCGATGCTGAGTATTGCACGGAATGCAAGGTGAAATACGAATATGCATCCCGCAGTTTCGGTCATTTAGGTGACTACTCGTGCCCAAAATGCGGAGACAAAAGACAAAAGCCGCGTTTCTATGTCACCTACGATTTGAAAACCAGTCCTTCTGATGTGGGCTTCCCGCTCGAGCTACATGACGGCGATGCAACGGAAGCAGTAAAGCTTTCGGTACCGGGAATGCATAATTTCTATAACTCCATGGCGGCAGTTGCCACGACTGTCATATTGGGTGAAATCATCGATGATTCTTCAAAGCTCAATTTCTCCGCCTGTTCGAAGGCGCTTATGCAGACCAAGGCCGCTTTTGGTCGTATGGAAAAGCTCACGGTCGGTGACAAGAAAATCTGTGTTCTTCTAGTGAAGAATCCGGTCGGCCTCGATCGTGCACTTTCTTTTGTCTCCGAAACCTCAGATGCTGACAGTCTTTACATGCTGTTGAACAGCAATGTGCCCGACGGCAAAGATGTCTCGTGGATATGGGATGTCGACTTTGAATCAAAGATTCTTCCCGAGAAGGTATTCGTCTCGGGTGATCGTTACGGCGACATGCTTCTTCGCATTGTATATTCCGGTATTGATGAGCAACACGTCCGTTATGGAGCAATGAAGGATTGCGAAAAACTATTGGATGAGGCTCTTGCGGCTTGTACACCCGGAAAATGCGTCTATGTTTTGCCAAATTACACATCTATGCTTCACTTACGCAAATGCATGGTGAAACGGTATCATTTGAAAGACTTTTGGAAATAGGAAAGGAGATTCACATGTCGTATTCACTAACTTTATGTCATATGTACCCCGATTTGCTGAATCTCTATGGTGACCGCGGTAATGTACTGAGCTTGATTCGCCGTGCTTCATTGCATGACATTGATCTCCGAGTCGAAACCATATCCTTGTCGGACGAATTCAATGCGTCGAAATACGACCTCGTCTTTTTAGGCGGCGGACAAGACACAGAGCAAAACATGTTGCGTGGCGATTTTGTCAACAACAAAGGCCCCGAAGTGAAAAGAGCCATTGAGGATGGCGTGGTTTTCCTATGCGTATGCGGAGGCTATCAAATGCTCGGTAAGTATTACGAAGAACACGATGGCACCAGAATTGAGTGCCTGGGTGCGCTTGATCTCTACACGGTGGGAGAAGATGTTCGCTTCATTCAAGATACAATTTATGAGGTGGATTTTTTGCCAAATGTAAAACAAATGACGAATTCCTGCATCCTTTATGGATTCGAAAACCACAGCGGCCGCACTTATCTCGGCTCTGATGTGAAGCCGCTTGCCCGTGTCATACGTGGAGCCGGTAATAATGGTGAAGACGGCTTCGAGGGCGCTCATTATAACAATGTTATATGCACATATTCACATGGCAGCTTCTTACCGAAAAATCCTGCAATGACGGACTATTTGCTTCGAACGGCACTGGTTCGTAAATACGGGGAAGAGGTTACATGGGAAGAAGTTGAAGCTCCGGTCGAAATGCTCGCACGCGAAGCTGTAGCGGCGTACTTAGGGATTTGACACAAGATAGAGACGACTCTATAATAATAAGGTTTTTATACGGTTCTATTTTTCAACAGAAAAGAAACGGGGGCATATGGTCATGGTTAAGGCAATTGTAGGTGCAAACTGGGGAGACGAAGGTAAGGGTAAAATTACCGATATGTTCGCTTCCACATCTGATGTCGTCATTCGTTATCAAGGTGGTGCGAATGCAGGACACACTATCATCAATGAATACGGAAAATTCGCCTTGCATCAATTGCCATCCGGTGTATGCCACAGCAACATCACTAATGTCATCGCAAATGGTGTTGCATTGAACATCCCGAAGCTCAAAGAGGAAATCGCGCATGTCCTCGACGGTGGTGTTCCGATGCCGAAGCTCTTGATTTCGGATCGCACACAAATCGTCATGCCATACCACATCCTTTTCGACCAATACGAAGAAGAGCGTCTTGGTGGTAAGGCCTTCGGCTCAACGAAGTCTGGAATCGCACCGTTTTTCTCCGATAAATATGCTAAAATCGGCTTTCAGGTTTGTGAGCTTTTCGATGAGCAAAAACTACTCGAAAAAATCACTTCTGTTCTTGAAGTAAAAAATACTATTATTGAACACCTTTATAAAAAGACTCCACTCGACCCGAAGGCTATCTACGAAGAGGTATTAGGTTACCGTGACTTCATTGAGCCATTCGTTGCCGATGTTAACGTTTTCATTCACCAAGCAATCAAGGATGGAAAGAAGATTCTTCTCGAAGGCCAGCTCGGTTCTATGAAGGATCCTGATTTCGGTATTTACCCGATGGTAACTTCGTCCTCGACTCTTGCTGGCTATGGCTGTGTTGGCGCAGGCATTCCGCCATATGAGATTAAAGAAATCTGTACTGTCGTGAAGGCATATTCTTCTGCAGTCGGCGCTGGCGCATTTACCAGCGAGATTTTCGGAGATGAGGCTGACGAGCTCCGTCGTCGCGGCGGAGATGCTGGCGAGTACGGAGCCACCACAGGTCGCCCGCGTCGCATGGGCTGGTTTGATTGTGTCGCTTCCCGTTACGGCTGCCGCGTTCAGGGCGCGACCGAAGTCGCTCTTACGGCAATCGACTGCCTCGGCTATCTCGATAGCATTCCGGTATGCGTCGCCTACGAAGTCGACGGCGTCCAGACAAAGGATTTCCCGAATCCTGTATCCCTCGACCGTGCCAAGCCGGTACTTGTCGAGCTCAAAGGCTGGAAATCTGATATCCGTGGTATCACCGATTTTGAGAAGCTCCCAGAAGAAGCGAAAGAATACGTTCGTTTCATCGAAAAGGAACTCGGTGTGAAAGTATCGATTGTATCGACCGGCCCGAAGAGAGAAGAAATCATTCGAATGAAATGATGGCATTCGATCGCATGGCAGTTGGCTTTCCCTTTGGGTGAAAACCCGTTTGTTAACAAAATCGTCATTTTTTGGCACTTTTTATTGCCTATTCAACAAGAACAGGGGAAAAGTGTTTACAAACTATGGCATTTTGGTTGATGAAAAAATATAGAAAAGGGCTTCATTCTGATTTATAATGGATACGTTTACTGGCTTGAATACGGTAATTTTTAGGAGGTAAAAAATGAAAAAGAATTTATTGAAGGTTGTCGGAGTTGTTCTGGCAATGACGATGGTTCTTTCAGCTTGTGG
>DAIPXZ010000022.1:0-16822 GCA_036782995.1 Bacillota bacterium | reverse complement strand
AGTGTCGAAAATACTTGGCTGGTAACGGCCCGGGAACATAGATCGCCGCCGGATTATATGAAGCCCTTTCACGAATAAACGTGGAAGGGCTTCTTTCTTTTTCACTTTTTTTCAAAAAGTGATGAAAATGTAATATAAATGGTATAATAAACCCAATGTGAATTGTAGTTATGTTACTATGAGTACACAATATGTTGTAGGTGACGGGAGGTTCAATATGGGAGAGAACGTCAAGAAAATTCTGGTTGTTGATGACGAGGAGTCAATCGTCGATATCCTTAAGACCAATTTGGAGCGCGAAGGATACAAGATTATCACAGCCGGAGACGGAAACAAAGCGGTTGAACTTGCTAAGTCAGAGAAGCCCGATTTGATTATTCTCGACTGGATGATGCCGAATAAGGATGGTAAAACGGCATGTAAAGAAATCCGTGCGTTGGAGCTGACAATCCCGATTATCATGTTAACGGCAAAAGGGGAAGATATTGATATTGTTTTGGGCCTTGAGATGGGCGCCGATGATTATATGACGAAACCATTCAAGATTCGTGAGCTTATGGCACGTGTCAATGCGCAGCTCCGCAGAACTTCTTTGAACGAAAGCGCATCAACAGGGACATCTAATGTAATGAAGTTTGACGGGCTGGAAATCGATTTGGAAGCCTATCAGGTGAGAAGAGATGGGCAGATTGTGAATCTCACGATTCGCGAATTTGAGCTGGTTCGTTTCCTTGCTGAGAATGCCGGTCAGGTTTTTTCGCGCGAGGCGCTTTTAGAACGTGTCTGGGGATACGAGTATTACGGTGATGTTCGCACGGTCGATGTGACGGTGCGTCGTACACGTGAGAAGCTCGAGCCAGACCAGAATCAATATAAGTACATTCTTACACGCCGCGGTGTCGGTTATTATTTCGAACGTCATTGATTTTTCATGAGAGGTTGGTTCGATTTAGGTGAATACCGCATTGGCTGATATTTTAATACCGAAGAGCTTAAGCATATGGGAACGGGTCACAACACCCGTGCCCATGCTTTTTATTGGGCTGGCTGTCGGCGCACTCTTATCCTTTTGTCTTGTATATCTCTGGGCAAAGAATAAAAGCGCGAAGGAGCTGGAGCATTTTCGATATAAGTTTTTGGATCTTGCCGTTGCCAAGGTGACTTTAAATATTGTGGATGTCGGTGTTATCACTTATACCGACGCCGGTTCGATTTTGATTCAGAACCGAAAGGCCGTGGAGATGCTTCAAGTGGACGAGGTGCCGCAGAGCATTGCGTCCTTTATTGAGCAGTTTATGACCGCGGATGCCCGCTCGCGTATAGTCTTATACGAATCTGAGCTTTTAGCAGAAGATGCGGCTTTTGTACAGAATCAAGAGATTGAAGAGAATACGGAATCGATTACCGAACGCATTACCATAAACGATAAAATCATTGAAATTCACTTGTCGAAGCCGCTCTTTCCGGGGACAAAGACGCGTGGATGGGTCGTGCTTCTGGAGGATGTCACGGAAAAGGCGAAGCAGGAAAGGCAGAGAAGGCTTTTCATCTCGACGGTTTCGCACGAGCTGCGAACACCGCTGACGACGATTTCCGGCTATGCCGAGACGTTGAGCTGGATGTTCCGCGAAGGCGCGCCGGAGAAAGCGCGTAACGCAACGATGCATATTATTGAGGAAACGGATCGCATTGAAGCGATTATCAAGAATCTGTCTTTCCTTTCTCAAATTGAGAACAACACGAAGAAAATTGCCATGCGTCTGTATGATATTGAGAGTCCTGTGCAGGCCGCGGTTGAACGCCATCAGAGCATTGCAAATCGACGAAGTATTCATTTGTTCTATCAGAAAATGAATGCAAAGATGCCGAAGGTCTTTGGCACGAGTGCTATGGTCGAACAGATGGTGAGCAATCTCGTGAACAATGCGATAAAGTATTCCCCTGAAAACACGGAAATTGCAGTATATCTGTTATTTACAGAGAATTATGTAACGATTAAGGTGCAAGACCAAGGAAGCGGGATTTCCAAGGAAAATGCGGAGCATGTTTTTGATGCTTTTTTTCGCGTGGATGAGACGGGTTCTCGAAAAGCCGGCGGAACAGGCTTAGGTCTGGCGATTGTGAAGATGATGTCGGATGTGCAAGGTGGCACGATTAAGTTGGTGAGCCACTTTGAGGGCGAGGAGAATCCGGATCGGGAGGAGATTGGCTCGGACTTTTATGTTATGCTTCCGACAGCGAAAAAGACCTTCCACGAAGCGGCGCATATTTTGCGTACGAATGGTCGCAGCAAGGAGCTTCTGTACCAACGGGCGACGGAGGAGCTGGACCGTTTTGTCAACGATAGCGTAGATATTCTTTTCGAAAATTGGACATCTATGGATGATGAAACCGAAGAGAAAGTGATTGATGATCTTCTGTTTGAAGATGACGACGAGTATGGTATGATAGATGAGGTTTCGGACGTGTCTGCCGCCGCGTATGCGCAATCCGTCTATTATGCGGATACGAGTGATGCAGTGAGCGTTTCGGAAACGACTGATTTTGCTCCGAATGAGACTTCTGATGAGCTGCGTTATACAGTAGACGAAGTGGTGGGCGAGAGTCATGTTTCTGAAGAGCAGATATTACGAAATCCAACGCTTTCCGACGTGATAGAGAAGCAGGTGCAGGAAGATTTAGAGGATATCATCCGCGATGAATCGACTCCGAGTGCACCGCCGAAGGTATTGATACCTGATCCGCCGGTTTTGGCGAAGCCTTTGCTTCGAAAAGAAGATATTGGCGTTCGCAATCAAGGTGCGAAGAAGAAACGAGTGAAGAAGTCGGCGTCTCCAACCAAGACGACGACAAATAAGGGCGTAAATAAATCATCAGCACCGGTACAAAGTCTGGTTCGCAAGATGATTGACGAGAGTCCGAGTCGCAACGATGGCCGTGCTTTGCCATCGAATGAAGCGCCGAGGAGTAATGTGAGAAAGGTGACCGGAGATACAATATTACCGCGCGAAGGTAACGAGCAGTAATACATCCGGCAGGTATTGGAAGTGTCTAGCTATCGAATATGCGGAGGAAAACGCCTTTGTGGCGATATATATATCAGCGGAAGTAAGAATGCCGTGTTAGGCATATTGGCGGCTGCCATGATTTTGGACGGGCCATGCACCTTAGAGAATGTCCCTGATATTGTAGATGTTCAAGCCATGCTTGAGATTTGTGAGACGCTCGGTGCGGTGATTACTCCGAAGGGAAACGGCACCTATCAGATTGATCCGACCAATATTCATACGCACGAAGCTACACATGCAAAGGTGCAGAATATTCGCGCATCGTACTATTTGCTGGGTGCGCTTTTGTCTCGATGCAAAAAAGCGACTATGCATATGCCGGGTGGATGTAATTTCGGTACACGACCGATTGATTTGCATTTGAAGGGCTTTGCCAAAATGGGTGCGAAGGGTACGCGCGCCGAAGATATCCGTAACGGTATTATCAAGCTGGTCGCGGATGAGCTCAAGGGCGCACATATTTTCCTCGACGTGGTGAGCGTCGGTGCAACGATTAATATTATGCTCGCGGCGACGAAGGCGGTCGGAACAACGATTATCGAGAACGCGGCGAAGGAACCGCATATTGTTGATGTTGCGAACTTCCTGAACTCGATGGGCGCTAATATCAAGGGCGCCGGTACGGATACGATTCGTATTAAGGGTGTTCCGGTCCTTCCGGGTGGATTCTCCTATTCTGTTATTCCTGATCAGATTGAAGCAGGTACATACATGTTGGCCGGAGCGGTTACGCGCGGCGATGTTGTTGTTCATAACTTAATCCCTAAACACATGGAGCCATTGACGGCAAAGATGATTGAAATGGGATTTGATATCGAAGAGGGTGATGACTGGATTCGTGTCACCATCGATGAATGCAAACCAATTTCTCCTGCCAATTTCAAGACCAGACCGTATCCCGGTTTCCCTACGGATTTACAGCCGCAAACGACGGTTTTGCTATGTCTTGCATCCGGCATGAGTCGTATGCATGAAAATGTATGGGATAACCGTTTTCAATATGTTAGTGAGTTGCAATCCATGGGCGCATCGATATCTCTTATCGACCGCGTAGCCTTGGTTTCCGGACCGGCGCAATTGTCGGGCTCGAACGTGGTGGCGATGGATTTGCGTGCCGGCGCTGCTATGGTTTTGGCGGCATTGGCGGCAGAAGGAGATACGACGATAACATCGGCCTATCGCATTGACCGCGGATATGAGAAGCTTGTCGAAAAACTGACAGGTGTAGGCGCGGATATTAAGAGACTCGGCGGCGATGAAATGGTTAACCGTCCGCTAGTCGAAGAGTAAGGTATCTCGTGAGGATTGAGGATTTGGTAACAGACAATAAGAATATCCGACTTGTGCCGCTTTTCAGTGGAAGCAGCGGAAATTCGACGCTTTTGGAGTGCGAAGGCACACGTATTTTGATTGATATTGGGCGTACATGCAAACAGATATCCGAGGCGCTTTATGCGGTCGGATCTGATCCGACTGCACTGGACGCCATTTTTATTACCCATGACCACAGCGACCACATTTCGGGAGTTGACGTATTTATCCGTAAATATGGTATTCCTGTATATGCAACTGAGGGCACATGGCGTGGCATGCATGCGGTGGAAAGAAAACCGCACGATATCACACTCGACCATGTGATGGAGGAAGGTAGCGAGGTTACCATTGGTGATGTATGCGTGCGAAGCTTTGCCACGCCGCATGATGCATATGGCTCATGTGGGTATAAGTTTACGTCCGCTTCCGGTATGTCGGTAGCAATCGCGACGGATTTAGGCGCGGTAACGGAAGAAATCTATAACACCTTGCTCGGCAGCACTGCGGTGCTTTTAGAGGCAAATTATGATTATCACATGCTCTGGGAGGGCCCTTATCCATATCCGCTCAAGAAACGTGTGAATAGTAACCATGGGCATCTTTGCAATGATGATTGCGCGAGGACGATATACAGTCTTTACCAAAACGGTACAAGACATTTCATTCTCGGACATTTAAGTCAGGAAAATAACCATCCGATGGTGGCGGAGCGCACGATTCAAATGGTGATGAGTGAAGCGCATTTGACACGTGATGAAGACTATACACTCACGATTGCGAAACGCCATACGCCGACCGAGCCACTTTTGCTTCCTTTTTCCAAGGTGACGAAGTAAGGGGAAAACGAATGAAGTTAACGATTGTCTGTGCTGGAAAAATCAAAGAGGCATGGCTCGCGGACGCAATCCGCGAATACAAGAAACGCTTGCAGAAATATTGCGCCTTGGATATTATCGAAGTACAAGACAGCCCGGATACATTACCACGGGATGTGGCGCTCGACAAAGAAGGCAAAGCGATGCTCTCGAAAATCAAGGCCGGCGCATATGTTTTTGTATCAGATTTACACGGAAAAGAATGCTCGTCCGAGGAATGGTCGGAGAAGCTGATTCGCGGCTTTGAAAAAGGCGGCAGTGAAGTGGTGATTGTAATCGGTGGCTCTTGGGGTTTATCTCCGGAACTGATTGCCCGCGCGGATGAACGTATTTGCCTCTCGCAAATGACATTCACGCATCAAATGACGCGATTGATTTTGCTCGAGCAATCCTATCGCGGCTTTAAGATTCATAACAATGAGAAATACCATAAGTAGGAGGCGATGACCATGCTTTATGACGTAAGGGAAATCCGACCGAACGAATGCGAGGCGTTACTTCACTTGTACACGGAGCTTCATAATAATTCGATGCCGGCGGACAAAAAACGAGTGGCGGAAGTGTGGCAAACGATTCAAAACGATCCGAATCACCACATCATTGTTGTGATGGATGGTGAAAAGATGATTTCCTCGTGTGTCTGCGTCATCATTCCCAATCTCACCCGCGGTATACGTCCATATGCATTGATTGAAAATGTCATTACGTCCGAAGGATATCGTGGGCGGGGGCTCGCAACGGCTTGCCTACAGTACGCCAAGGATATTGCACAGAAAGAGCATTGCTATAAAATCATGCTGTTATCAGGGTCAAGAAGTGAAGCGACATTACAATTCTATGAGCATGCCGGATATAACCGAAAGGATAAAACGGCATTTATTCAATGGTTGGATGAATGAGCACCTGACGTGAGACTTCTGTCCCGAATATTTATGCCTGCTTTGGAGAACCGCCTTTCGGTGGTTCTTCTTTTACATTAGTGGGCTTTAGTTTTGAAGATAAAAAGAGCTGTGCTGTGTACAGACTGAATTGTCCGGACATCATGTAGCTGATGGCACAGGCGAGTGCAAAATAGAGAATCGTATCGGCACCGAAAAGCTCGACTGCCAAGAACGTGGATGCTAATGGGCAATTCACGACACCACAGAAAACGGCGATAAGCGCTATTCCCGCCGCGAAAGAAGCATCCAGCCCCAAAAGCGGACCAATAGCGGCTCCGAATGTCGCGCCGATAAACATGGTCGGAATGATTTCACCGCCCTTGAAGCCGGAGCCTAATGTAATCGCCGTGAGTACCAGCTTGGCAATACATGCCCAAAAGACGACCTTGCCGGAATTGACGGTATTAACGATAAAAGGAATACCGCCGCCATTAAAGTCACGGGTTCCAAGTGCAAGAGTGATGAGGACGACTAGTAAACCACCGAGCGCGATACGCAATGCCGGATTCGTAATCAGCTTCGCAAACAATTTTCCCGAATGCTTAAACAAAATACAGATAATGATACTCACTGCGGCGCAAAGCATAGCAAGCGGAATGGTTTTGACAGCGGTAAACCAAGAAAATGCCTGCTGAAAAGCAGTTGCATCAAAGGCCATGGCTTCCATACCAAAGTATCCTGCAAATAAATAGGCGACAAGACTTGATACGAGGCACGGAATAAGCGCCGAGTAGTGAATCACACCAATACTTGTGACCTCAATACAGAAAATCGCAGCAGTAAGCGGGGTTCCGAATAGCCCGGAAAATACAGCGCTCATGCCGCACAGGGTGATTAAGCGCATATCGTTCTTTGAAAAATGAAAGAGTGTACCAACATTGTTTCCGATACTGCCTCCGATTTGCAACGCCGCACCCTCTCGTCCGGAAGAACCGCCGAAAAAATGTGTCAGAAAGGTCGCAATAAATATCAAAGGGAACATGCGAAACGGAACCTTCGCGCCACTTTGTGCAGACTCGAAAATCCGATTTGTCCCACCATCATCTTGCATATGGCAGATCGAGTACATGAGAACAATGAGTAATCCCGCAATGGGTAAGCAGTATAGCAAAAACAGATATTTCACCATAAGCTGATCGCCCCATTCAATAGAACGGTGAAAAAGAACCGCGACTGCACCGCAACATATGCCGATGACAATCGCGACAGAAAACCATTTAAAAAAGGCAATGGCGTATTCTTTCATATTCTGGGTAGAGGGAAAAGACTTACTACCGGGAACCGTCATCATATTGCCTCATTTCATCGAAAAAATTATTTTGAGTATAAATCGCAACGCAAGAATCCGTCAAGTAAAATGGCATTTTCGTGGATGGAAAATGCTATGGAAAAATGGGGGGTGTTTTAGAGCAAAAAAGTTCGCATTTTTTGTTTACACGTGAAAATCGTTGCGTTACAATGCTACTAATGAATTAATTTGAATAAGTATATTCAATAGAGGGAAGCGCAATGAGAGAATCTGCCAAAATCATTATTGCCTGTGTAATCTGCCTGATTATCGTCGGCGCAGCAGCTGCATATGTATATCTATCCGGCTCCAAATCCACTGACCGAAAGGTTATCGTTCGTAACGACGGCGACTCGGTTCAATGGAAATATGATGACGAAGATGATGAAGCATGGCGTGACCTCGTACAGGTTTCCGATTTAACTCAACAAGAATCCACTGTTCCTGATTTCCGTATGGATGGTGGATATATTCAATACAAGAACGCTGATGGTACATGGACGAACTTGGTTTCTCTTGAATCCATATCCGGTGAAGCCGGTGCTGTCGGTGTTCCGGGTGAAGTCGGAGCGCAAGGTCTTGCCGGTCGAGATGGTCAAGACGGTGCGGATGGTGCCGATGGTCGTTCGGTCGAGCTTCGCAACAGTAATGGATATCTCCAATGGCGTTACACTTCCGGAACAGATATGGAATGGAAGAATCTTGTCTCTTTGGCGGCAATTGCCGGACCTGCCGGTGCTGATGGCCGACAGATTGTGGTACAGAATACGGGTAGCTATATTCAATGGAAATATGATACAGATAGTGCACTTTCTTGGCGTACACTCATTACAGTAAGCTCTTTGAAGGGCGAAAAGGGAGATAAGGGTGACAAGGGCGACAAGGGTGATACCGGTGAAACCGGTGCACAAGGTATCGCGGGAAAAGATGTCGTATTCCGTCGGTTGACCGGAGACGCAAATGTGGCTGATTGTATCCAATGGAAATATTCATCCGAGGAAGAATCGGAATGGCGCGTGCTTTGTCCTCTTAGTGAAATTACCGGCCCACAGGGAGAACAGGGAGCACAGGGTGAACAAGGCGCACAGGGCATACAAGGTGAGGCAGGTCCTACAGGGGCCCCGGGTCGAAGCATAGTTTTCAATGTTCCGACAGTTGATCCTGAAAATCCTACGGCTCCCAGAATGATTCAATGGAGATATTCGGATGACGAAACCGCATGGTATGATGTTATTGAAATTTCTGCACTGGTAAAAGGTGAACAGGGTATACAGGGCGAACAGGGTATACAGGGCGTTAGTGGTGTACCGGGTGAGCGTGGTGTAATAGATTACGCACAGGTTAGTATCACAAATTCAAGTGGAGTAATGGGATCGCCGAATCCTGTGATTACGAGCTCAGCAGAATTTATTACGACTACCGATTCCGGCTTTATTCTCCCTGCCGGTACGTATCAAATATCGACTACGGCCACTACGAGTATCGGATTACCAGATGATAGTACATTATTTAATCGCCCAATCTCATACCATTGCGGATTCTCCCCAGACAATCTTTTCTATGGTGATTTGTCGATGGAGAAAGATGCTTTGTCTACTCCCGTTGTCTATAGTTCGGGCAAACAGACGCTATCAGGTAGCTTTATGATTACATCGGAAAACGCAATAACGCTGAGTTATGTATTTGCGTTTGACTATCCTTCTAACATTACTGATATGACTTATTCAAGTAATGCCACAATCACAATTATTCGTCTTGATTAATTGTACGAAAGGAGCTTCTTCCGTGGAGAGACGCGATAAAATCAACTATTATCTGGATCTTGCTGAGGTGGTCTCGAAGAGAAGTACCTGCGTACGTCGTCGATATGGTGCGGTCATCGTAAAAAATGACGAAGTCATCAGTACCGGATATGTGGGGGCTCCGAGAGGTCGAGCAAATTGTTCTGATTTAGGAACATGTATTCGAGAGAAACTCAAT
Organism: Bacillota bacterium; assembly: GCA_036782995.1. Taxonomy (GTDB): domain Bacteria; phylum Bacillota; class Clostridia; order Saccharofermentanales; family Saccharofermentanaceae; genus DAIPXZ01. The sequence goes on along the minus strand of DAIPXZ010000022.1, from coordinate 7,356 downwards.
ATCCCACGTGGAGAAAGATACGAATTGTGCCGTAGTGTACATGCGGAGCAGAATGCAATCATCAGTGCAAGCCGAGATAAAATGCTTGGGTCATCGATGTATTTGGCAGGAAGCGATGTACGTACAGGGGAATATATTGAGAAATCAAACTGCTGCTCGCTTTGCAAACGCTTAATTATTAATGCCGGTATCGATACAGTATATGTTCGAGATAATGCAAACGAATATCGTGTCATTTCCGTACAGGAATGGATTGATAATGACGAATCGGTGAATGGTACGAAGGGATATTGATTGATAAAAAAAGTGATGAAATGAACCCGTGACATGAGAGTGTCGCGGGTTTTTTGTGTGATTCGATGGGAGAGGTGTATCCTCCACCAATTGGATAAGCTATGCTAATTGCAAGATTTCTGGAAAAATGATGCGACATGACGTACAATACGAACAATAGTAAAGGGGGATATTCTTATGATTCGACACATCGTGATGTTTAAGCTATTACCGGAAGCAAATGGCCGAACTGCAAAAGAAAATGCGGTAATGGCGAAGACAATTCTAGATACATTACCTGCGAAGATTCCTTCATTAAAGAAGCTAGATGCCGTGATTAATCTGGACGAAGCCGACCCAACGAATTACGAGATTGCATTGATTTGTGATTTTGAAAGCATGGCTGATTTGGATGCCTATCAGGTGCACCCTGCGCATAAAGCATTCGGTGCATTTATTTGTGAAGTGCGCTCTTCTCGTAGCTGTATCGATTACGAAGTAGAGGACTAATCGCATACTTCATTTCGTAATTAATTCGCGGTCCTTCCAAGGAAACGCAACGGTCGCTTTAGTGCGACACGTCAGAGTACAAAGAATGCGACCAATAATGCAATTTGAACGATAGTACACAGAGGAACGAGAATTTGAAATTGAAGGTGCTGCGTTTTATGGTGGAAAATGCGCATACCTGTAAAAGCGCCGATGCCACCGAAGATGGCGGCGGACAATAAAAGCGTCTTTTCAGAGATTCGCCATGCCTTTTTCTTTGCCTTTGCTTTATCGATGCCATAGAGGCTGAAGGAAATGAGATTCAGAATAACGTAAGGTATTAATATAAGGATGCGATTATCCATAATCCAATCGAGAAACATATACCCTCCCCAACATTGCTTGGTACGGAATTGTAGTTACCGAAATATGGTGCCCTCGAAATGCCCGTCTGTCAAGCTTTGAGATGTTTGACTTTTTAGAATACGATTAATATACTTCATTTAGATAAATAATGCGAATCGGGAGGCAGGTATGGATAGAAAATCATTGAAAACCAGATATATTCTCTCCATCATTGCTAATCTCACGATTGTGATTTTGACAGCTTATTCGGTGATTCAATTCTTTGTTGATTCCGGGGACGGCAATATGTCCGTGCAAGGGGTGACCTGCTTTCGCTATTTTACGATTGATTCCAATATTTTGTGCGCCATATTTGCACTTCTTTTGATTCCATACGCCATTCGGGGATTACGAACGGGAGAATCATCTTTTCCCATTCGTCTGGAAATCGGTAAATTTGTTGGCACGACGGCGGTCGGGGTGACATTTTTTACCGTGCTATTTTTTCTCGGGCCGACCATGGGATATGATGTAGTGTTTTCGGGGACGAGCTTGTTTTTGCATTTGATTTGTCCCTTGACGGCAATAATTTCCTTTTTGTGTTTTGAAACGGAGCATTTTCTCGGCAGAGCGCCGATTCTGCTAAGTCTCGTACCGACCGTGATTTACGGAATGATTTATTTCGTAATGGCAATCGGTGTTGGCGAAGCGCAGGGTGGATGGCCTGATTTTTATGGCTTCAACCGTGGCGGTTTGTGGCCGGTCAGCGTTGTAGTTATGCTCATCGCAGAGTCGTTGTTGGCTGTGGCTTTGGCATTTGTTCACAACAAGGTAATGCTGATGCAGAGAAAAACGATTGAAAATAGCGAAAACGCGAATTGAGTCGTCTGATTGATTGACAAACTCCACGTAAGTGATTATTATACACGTATTGACTTTATCGCTTTACCACTTTACCGAAGTAAAGCAATAAAGACAACAATCTAGAATCCAACAGGAAAGAGGTTCATCATGGGCAATTATCGTTTCCACACACCGGACGGAGTATGCGATGTTTTACCGTCGGATTGTGCTGAAAAGAGATTAATGGAATCTAAGGTCCGCGCGCTTTTCAAAAGCAACGGCTATTTCGAGGTCGAGACTCCCGGTATCGAATATTATGATGTATACGAAAGCGGTGAATTTGTAGCGGCTGAAGATATGTATAAATTTATGGATCAAGCGGGACGCATTTTGGCGTTGCGTTATGACGGCACAGTGCCGGTGGCACGTTTGGCCGCGACGCTGGGCAAGGATGAGAAACCACCGCTTCGTTATTCATATGTAGAAAACATGTACCGTTTCCGTGAATCAGGCGGCGGTAAGCAAAGAGAGTTTTCACAGGCTGGTGTTGAGCTTTTGGGCGTGGACAGCGCATCCGCGGATGCAGAAGTGATACGTCTTGCGATTGAATCTGCTCGCGAAGCAGGCATAGAAGACCTACAGGTCTCAATTGGTCAGGTGGAATTTTTCCGTGGTCTTACGGAAGAATGGGGCATATCTGCTGACGTCGCGGCGAAGCTCGCCAATGCTATTGATCAAAAGGATGTCGTCCTTATGGATCGTATTGCGACGACCGAAGGTCTTTCTGCCGAAGCGAAGGAAATTCTCTCCATGATGCCGAAGTTATTCGGTACGTACGACACGATTAAAACCTTTGCCACGCGGGTTCATAATGAGACCTCAAAGAAGGCGCTTGAAAATCTTACGATGATACTGGATATCCTTGAAGATTATGAGCTGCTCCAATATGTATCAATTGATCTCGGCATGGTGCGCGGGCTCGATTACTACACTGGCATGATTTTCAAAGGCTTTACCTATGAACTCGGCTTCCCGATTCTTTCGGGCGGACGCTATAACAAGGTGGTCAGCCATTTCGGACGTGATTTGTCCGCGGTCGGTTTTTCCTTAGGTATCAGCCTCGCATTGACGGCACTTCGTCGCCAAGGGAAACGCACATCGACGGTTGCCATTGATGCGGTTGTCGGATATGAAAATGAGGCCGGTATGCGTAAAGCCGCTTTTGCCGCCGCAAAATCACTGCGTGAAACGGGACTCTCCGTTATTGTCGATACGGAAGGCTTATCAGAGGATGCCCTCGAAGCATTCGCAGACGAACACGAGATTGGCCAAGTGGTTTATCTTACTAATAATAAGTAATATATAAGCGAGAAATCCCAAACACTCGATTTCAACGATTATTCAGATTGAAAAGGATGGAATATATATGATTACCATTGCATTATCAAAAGGACGGTTGGCCGAGAAGGCACTGGATCTTCTCGAGGCTGCCGGTTATGACGTCAGTGCCGGACGAGAGGAATCTCGCAAGTTAATTCTTGAGGACGAAAAGACGGGATTGCGATTTATCATGGCAAAGCCTGCCGATGTGCCGACATATGTTGAATACGGCGCCGCCGATATTGGTGTGGTCGGCAAAGACACATTGCTCGAAGAGGGCAGAAATCTTTATGAGGTCATCGACTTGGGCTTCGGTGCTTGCCGCATGTGCGTATGTGGCCCTGTTGCATTGAAGGGCAAGCTCGATCAAATACCGAATAAACGTGTGGCTTCGAAGTATCCGAATATCACTCGTGCGTATTTTGAAGGCACTAAACGTGAAAGCGTTGAAATCATTAAGTTGAATGGCTCCGTTGAGCTGGCACCGCTGATTGGACTTGCCGAAGTAATCGTGGACATAGTCGAGTCGGGTCGTACCTTGAAGGAAAACGGTCTCGATGTGCTGGAAGTGGTTGCTGACATCAGCGCTCGTGTTGTCGTAAATCGTGTTTCGATGAAAATGAAGGCCAAGGAAATCGTGCCGATGCTCGACGCACTCCGTTTGGAGGTCGACAAAAAGAATCAGGCACAGGCCGTCAAGGGATAAGAGGTAACAGAAAATGAAATGCAAAGTGATGAATGCAAAAAAAGAAGAACTGATGTCGGTTTGTGAAGCGCTCGGTATGCGCGGAAAAATGGAGCTAGGACCGATTATTGATACGGTGAGCGGCATTCTTTCTGATATTCGCACGCGCAAGGATGAGGCGGTGTTCGAATATACGAAAAGGTTCGACAAGGCGGATATCAATGCACAAAATGTTCGTGTCACTGAAAAGGAAATCGCCGATGCGATGGCGTCTATTGACCCGAAGCTGATTTCGATTATCCAAGAGGCAAAGAACAATATCATGGCCTTTCATGAGAAACAAAGAGAAGACGGGTTCGTGATGCAAGTAGGCAAAGGCTCCGAAATCGGGATGCGTGTGCGTCCGATTTCCGTCGCCGGTGTGTACGTACCAGGCGGTACAGCCCCACTCCCTTCGACGGTACTCATGAACGTCATACCCGCCAAGGCTGCCGGGGTGCCGCGCGTCGTGCTTTGCACGCCGCCACGCGCCGACGGAACAATCGCGCCTGTAATCCTAGCCGCGGCGTCAATCGCCGGGGCGGACGAAATATACAAAGTCGGCGGAGCGCAGGCCATCGTGGCGATGGCCTGCGGCACCCCTTCCATCCCGCGTGTGGATAAGATTTGCGGGCCGGGGAACATATACGTGAATACGGCGAAGCGCTTGGTGTATGGGATGGTGGACATCGACATGTTTGCCGGACCGAGTGAGATATTGATTATCGCTGACGAGAGTGCGAACGCGGAATTTGTGGCGGCTGATATGCTTTCACAAGCGGAGCACGATGTGTTGGCTTCTGCGATTCTTTTGACGACGAGCAGTGCATTGGCGGCGAAGGTCGAAGAAGCGGTGGACAGACGTTCGGAAAAGAGTCTTCGTAAGAGTATTTTGGAGAAGTCCTTGGCGAATTATTGCGCGATTATCGTGGTCGATGATTTAGATACGGCATTGGCGTTTAGTGAGGAGCTGGCACCGGAGCACATCGAGCTTTGCGTGAATGAGCCGGATGTGCTCTTGCAGCAGCTGAAGAACGCGGGCGCTGTGTTTGTCGGAAATTACACACCGGAGCCACTCGGCGATTATTTTGCCGGACCGAACCACACTCTTCCGACTTCAGGAACGGCACGTTTTTTCTCGCCGTTGAATACGGGTGATTTTGTAAAGAAGATGAGTGTTCTTCGTTATACCGAAGAAGATTTGAAGGGTTGCTACCAGTCGGTTGCAGGCTTTGCGGACGCGGAGGGCTTGGAATGCCACGCATCGGCTGTCAGAGTCAGATTTGAAGAATAAGAATGAGTAAGCGATGCGGAGGTGAATCCGCATTGTGTGACGGTTGCGATTCGCAAGTGAATCGGGGGTTATATGAGCAAGTTTTGGAATGAGAAAACGAGAAATATCGAGCCTTATGTGGCAGGGGAGCAGCCAAAGCCGGGAACGCGCGTGATTAAGCTGAATACGAATGAGAATCCGTATGCGCCGTCGCCGTTGATTAAGGAGCAATTGGAAAGATTTGATCCGGAGGTTTTGCGTCTTTATCCTGACCCACAAAGCGAAATTGTGCGCAAGGAGTTTGCGACGTGTTTTGGCGTCTCGAAGGAGAATGTTTTTTGCGGTAATGGTTCGGATGAGGTGCTGGCGCTGAGCTTTGAGGCTTTTTTCGAGCAGGGAAAGGATGCCGCACCGATTTTGGTGCCGGATATTTCGTATAGCTTCTATCCGGTGTACGCGAAGCTTTATGATGTGCCAATTAAGAAGATACCGCTGATGGCGGACTTTTCAGTGGACGTGGACGCGTTTTTACAACCGGCGGGCGGGGTTGCGATTGCCAATCCGAATGCACCGACGAGCTTGGCTCTGCCGCTTTCGGAGATTGAGCGCATTGTGAAGGCGCATCCGGATCATGTGGTATTGGTGGATGAGGCGTACGTGGCGTTCGGCTGTGAGTCGGCACGGGCGCTTTTGCCGCAATATCCGAATTTGTTGATTGTGGGAACATTATCTAAGTCGCACTCGCTGGCGGGAATTCGTTTGGGATATGCCGTTGGTGCGCCGGAGCTGATTGATGGACTTTGTCGTATTCGGGATTCGTTTAATTCATATCCTGTCGATGCGGTTGCACAAAGGATTGGCGCATTAGCGGTTTCGGATGTGGATTGGTGTCAGAAAAATTGCTCGGCAATTATGACGACGAGGGAACGTTCGATTGCGACCTTGCGCGCACGTGGTTTTGAAGTGTTGGAGTCGAAAACGAATTTCCTTTTTGCGAAGCCGACGACGATAGCCGCGGAGACGCTCTACACAAAGCTTCGTGAGAAGGGTATACTGGTTAGGTATTTTAACAAGCCGAGAATCAATGCGTTTTTGCGCATTACGATTGGCACGGATGAGGAGATGGACAAGCTGTTCGAGGCAATCGACAGCATAATGGGAGGAATGAAATGAGCACGAGAACCGCAACGCTGGAACGCGATACGAAGGAAACGAAGATTAATGCGACGATTTGCCTGGATGGTAACGGCGAGTCCAACATCGATACAGGCATCGGTTTTTTCGACCACATGCTGGATTTGTTTACACGTCATGGCGGTTTTGATTTGACCGTAAAAGCCGTTGGCGATCTTCGTGTCGACGGTCATCACACGGTGGAAGATATCGGCATCGTGCTTGGCAAAATGATTGGTGAGGCACTCGGGGATAAGCGTGGCATTTGCCGTTATGGAAATGCAACCATTCCGATGGATGAGACCTTGGCGACATGCGCGCTCGATATTTCGGGACGTCCTTTTCTCGTAATGAATACTTCTTTTACATCTGAAAAATGTGGTGAATTCGCGACGGAGCTAGTTGAAGAATTCTTCCGCGCGGTGTCTTTTAATGCGGGTATTACACTCCACTTAGCTGTGCCGTACGGAACGAATGACCACCACAAGATTGAAGCGATGTTTAAGGCATTTGCACGCGCACTTCGTATGGCAGTCGCCGTGGACACACGCTTTGCTGACAGCATTCCGTCGACAAAGGGTATGCTTTAATGCTTGCTTCGCGTCTTCGGTCTTTCTTGTAAACGCATAAAATAGGGCCGCGTGATGGTACATATCACCTGAGCGACGGCGAGCTTGATTAAATCAGGCACAATAAAGGGAATCACGCATATGGAAATAGCACTTCCGATGGCGGCGATTCCTTTTTGGCTATATCCAAATGCAAACCATATGGTCCCGGTCGCGTAGCATAAAAGCAAACCGACGACCAAGGCGCCCATGCTAAGTAAAAACTCTGCTTTCCCTATGCGAGAAGT
>DAIPXZ010000021.1:0-17991 GCA_036782995.1 Bacillota bacterium | reverse complement strand
TGGTGCGGCCGACGGGACTTGAACCCGTATGATCTCTCACACGCCCCTCAAACGTGCGCGTCTGCCAATTCCGCCACGGCCGCGAGTCACTGTTTGTTTACAGCAAGAGTTATTATACTTATTGAATCTTTGGGTGTCAACAGAAAAAAACAATGCATTTGCATCAAAAATAATTAACTTGAAAATCAATTCATGCAAATTTAGAAATTCATTCTTCTGTTTAATGAAATACCATTTCTGTGGCGCGTATCCGCAAATGATATTGCGGTGTCTTTTCCTATGTGCCGATTAATCAGAAAATAGTGTGCTTTTTTTCTTCAAAACGCTTGCATCATTTTCTTTCTTTGCTATTATACTACTGTAGTTTTGCGCGATGCGCATGAAATGTAGCGCAATCAATGGATTGCGAAAGAAGGAAGGTAAATATGAAAGATGTGATTTATGTAGTGGTCATATGCATATTTTTTGCTATGATTCTCGGGGTAGGCATTTATTCTCGCAAGAATACAAAAGATGTTTCCTCATTTGTTCTTGGCGGGCGCTCCGTCGGTCCGTGGTTGACCGCTTTTTCGTTCGGAGCCACTTATTTTTCAGCTGTTATTTTTATCGGATATGCAGGCAAGTTCGGATGGGATTATGGTATTTCCGCCCTTTGGATTGGACTTGGTAATGCTTTCTTGGGTAGCTTAGTGCCATGGCTTGTGCTCGGTCGTCGTGCACGTATCATGACGAAGCATTTGAATGCAAATACGATGCCGGACTTCTTCGGCAAGCGCTATGATTCGAAGGCACTTCGGATTACGGCTTCCATGATTGTATTTATTTTCATGATTCCTTATTCGGCATCTGTTTTTAATGGATTGTCGTATCTATTCACCTCGGCACTTCGTCTTGACCGTTTTAATAATGGATATGAGATGTGCATCATCGTGATGAGTCTTCTGACGGCTGCTTATGTTATTTTAGGCGGCTATATGTCGACAGCCATCAACGATTTTATTCAGGGTATCATCATGCTGGTTGGTGTTACCATGACCATCCTCTTCGTATTGAATGATCACGGTAGCATCATGGAATCCATCACATTGCTATCGCATGTGGATGCTCCAAATTCGGATATGAGTGGTGCTTTTGTTTCGCTCTTCGGGCCAGAGCCGTTAAACCTTTTGGGTGTTGTCATTCTGACTTCTTTGGGTACTTGGGGTTTGCCGCAAATGGTGCAAAAATTCTATTCCATCAAGGATGAGAAATCCATCCGTACCGCGACCGTGGTTTCTACCGTTTTCGCTGTCATCATTGCTGGTGGTTCCTACTTTATGGGCGGCTTCGGAAGAATTTTCGTGACGGCGGATGAACTTGCCACATCGTCTGGTTCTCTCAATATGGATAAGATTGTGCCGATGATGCTCGATCGTGCTGTTCCTACGATTCTCATTGCAATCGTTGTCGTATTGGTTCTTTCGGCTTCCATGTCAACACTTTCTTCATTGGTTCTCACTTCGAGCTCAACCATTACTTTGGACCTGTTGTCCGGTACGGTTATTAAAGATATGACAGAGAAGAGAAAGGTATCTGTGATTCGCTTGCTCTTGGCATTCTTTGTTTTAGTATCCTGCGTACTTGCAATTTATTCATATCGTTCACAAGATCTGTATATCACTAAATTGATGTCAATCTCGTGGGGAGCAATGGCTGGTTCCTTCTTGGCACCATTCCTCTACGGTCTCTTTTGGAAGGGTGTCACCAAGGCTTCGGTATGGGTATCATTTATCTGTGGCGTAACCTTCACAGTCGCTCATTTGATTCTCTCGAATGGCGCGCTTTTCGGACACGATTTCGCTTTCCCGACAGGTCTTCCAATCAATCTTGCATCGCCAATTAATGCCGGTGCGTTTACGATGATTTTCGGTTTGATTATTGTACCGTTGGTATCGTTCATTACGCCGAAATTGAAAAAGGAAACGATCACAAATGCATTTGCAGGTTATGATGTTCCTGTCGAAGCGCCACAAAAGCGTGTGTTGCCGAAGACAGAAGTTAAGTAATCTGTTGGTATAACATAATGCGGGAATGAATTTTCACGAAATAATACAGAGGTAGTTTCAGACCGCTTTTCGCTTGATCGATTGGCGGTCTGACTTTTTCATTAACTATTTATCTGACTTTATTTAGGGTCGTGTCAAATGCTCTCTTTGGTGTATACTATGAGATACTAGATTTTCGAAAAGGTGGAAAGCTAAAGTGAAAACAATTATGTTAGGTAACGAAGCAGTTGCTCGTGGCGCATATGAAGCCGGCGTGAAGGTTGTTGCCTCATATCCGGGTACCCCGAGTACTGAAATTACAGAGACCATCGCAACGTACGATAATATCTACTGTGAATGGGCTACAAATGAGAAGGTTGGCGCGGAAGTTGCCATCGGCGCATCTATTCGTGGCGCACGTGCGATGACATGCATGAAGCATGTTGGTATGAATGTGGCGGCAGATCCGATGTTTACTGCTTCGTACGAAGGAGTAAACGGAGGCTTGGTATTTGTTGTCGCTGATGACCCAGGTATGCATAGCTCACAAAATGAACAAGACAGCCGAAACTACGGACGTTTTGCGAAGCTTCCGGTTTTCGAACCTTCAGATAGTCAAGAATGTAAGGATTTTGCTAAATATGCATTCTCGTTCTCCGAGAAATTCGATACCCCGGTTATTCTCCGTTTACACACGCGTGTATCGCATTCGCGTTCCATCGTGAATTGCGAAGAGGCAGAGCCGACAATCGTTCGCGAGTATACGAAGAATGTAGATAAATATGTCATGATGCCGGCAATGGCCATCAAGCGCCATGTCGTTGTTGAGAAACGCACATTGGATTTGATTGATGAGTCTGAAAATCAACTTTTGGTAGACGGAATACATAAGATTGAAATGAATGATACGAAAATCGGTATCATCACAGCTGGTGCTTCCTATCAATATGTGAAGGATGCCGTACCGAATGCATCCGTCTTAAAGCTCGGGATGGTGTGGCCACTTCCGATGCATTTGATCGCCGATTTCGCGAAAAAGGTCGATCGCGTGGTGGTCGTTGAGGAACTCGACCCATTCATTGAAAATGAAATGAAGGTTGCAGGAATCGCATGTGAAGGTAAGAATCTGTTTACGCTTCAGGGAGAGTACACAGCCCGTATGATTCGTTCTGCTTTGACCGATGAACCACTTCCGGAAGTCGCTTTGGATGCTGATAAACTTCCGACGGCACCGGGTCGTCCGCCGCTTCTTTGCGCCGGTTGTCCACATAAGGGTGTTTTTCTCGCATTGAATCGCTTGAAGGCACAGGTTATGGGTGATATTGGATGTTATACTCTTGGAACGCTGCCGCCGACTTCTGCAATGGATGTTTCGGTTTGCATGGGTGCTTCAGTTGGTATGGCTCATGGTTTTGATAAGGCCAGTGATGGTGCTGATTCGAAAAAAACAGTGGCTGTTATCGGCGACTCGACCTTCCTCCATTCCGGAATTACAAATCTTATCAATGCAGTTTATAACCAAAGTAGTATCACGGTTTTGATTCTGGACAATTCAATTACAGGCATGACCGGTCACCAGCAAAACGCGGCATCCGGTAAGAATATTCGCTTAGCAGCAGCTCCGGCGGTCGACCTGGAAGCGCTTTGTCGTAGCGTCGGTGTTGCATCCGTTCGTGTGGTGGATCCGGCCGATACATTTGGCACAGAAAAGGTTATCAAGGAAGAACTCGAGCGCGATGTCGTTTCTGTCGTGATTGTACGCCGTCCTTGTGCATTGATTCCGACTGGAAAGAAACCACGCGGTGTGAATATCGTTTTGGATAATGACGCATGCAAATCCTGTGGCGCTTGTTCGAAGATTATGTGCCCTGCATTGATTGCTGATGAGAACAGAAGGCCGGTTATCGATCCGGAAACCTGCAATGCTTGCGGTTTGTGTGTCAATATTTGTAAGTTTGACGCATTGAAAAAGAAAGAGGAGGCATGAGACGATGAAGAGTAATGATGTTTCCATCGTTTTGGCTGGTGTTGGCGGTCAAGGCACATTAATTGCCGGCAAGCTACTCGGTATTTTGGCTATGAAACAGGGACTTGATGTGAAGGTTTCCGAAGTACATGGTATGAGTCAGCGCGGCGGTTCGGTTATCACATACGTACGCATGGGTGATAAGGTAAATTCGCCGATCATCGAAGAGGGAACAGCCGACTATTGTTTGGCATTTGAAGAAGTCGAATCAGTTCGTTGGAGTAAGCTCCTCAAGAAGAACGGTACGTTGTTAGTGAATAATCAGAAGATTAAGTCTTTGCCAGTTTTGCTTGGCAAAGCCGAGTATCCTACGGACATCGCGGCATCGCTTCAAAAGGCAGGCGAGGGCCGTGCAAAAATCTTTGAATTTGATGCATATTCTGCTGCAATGGAATGCGGAAGTGTGAAGGCCGTGAATATGGTTATGGTTGGTGCACTTTCTGCGAGCATGGATATTCCTGTTGAGCTTTGGGAAGCGGCTATTCAAGAGGCCTTTGCTACGAAGTCGAAGCTCATCCCGATGAATCTGATGGCATTTTCGAAGGGAAGAACGTTTGTAACGGGTGACTAATCCAATTGCTTTTTGTATAATCATTATAGAGAGAGGCATCCCGCGAGATAGTGAAGCTTTATCGCGAGATGCTTTTCATAATTTAAGGAGGATTCGAATATGTTAGTGAAACAAATCAATGTTTTTCTCGAGAACCAATCCGGACGTTTAGCAGAGGTGACAAAATCATTAAGTGAGAATCAGATTGATATTCGTGCCCTCTATATTGCAGATACCACGGAATACGGCATTTTGCGTATGATTCTTGATAAGCCGGACGATGCACTTCTTGCATTGACACAGGCGGGATTTACCGTAAGCTCGACTCCGGTTATTGCGATTGCCATCAAGGATGTCCCGGGAACATTAGACCAAGCGATTGGAGTGTTATCGGAGAAGGGCTTATCGCTCGAATATCTTTATGGCTATGTCGGTCGTAGCTCTTCTGATGCCGTTGTCGTCATTCGCGTTTCAGATCCGAATCTGGCGGTTGAAAAACTGACGGAAGCAAATATTCGCATTCTTTCATCAGAGGAGGTCTACGGAATTTAATGGATTCATCCTTTGCATCATTCAATTTGCGTGAAGATGTCCTCTCCATGGCTTCTGATTCGATGAATGCCATCAGAGAGACATTTTCACATATCGACGAAATAAAAGAATACAATCAATTACGTGTGCTTGATGCGTTCCGAAAAACCAAGTTTGCCGAAGCACATTTGGGGCAGACGACCGGCTATGGATATGACGATATCGGTCGTGAAAAGATTGAAGAATTGGTCGCTATGGTTTTCGGTGCGGAAGCAGCCTATGTTCGCATTCAGATTAGTTCGGGTACACAGGCAATTGCGTCTTCTCTTTTTGCTCTTTTAGGACCGGGTGATGAACTGCTTGCTGCTGGCGGACGTCCTTATGATACTTTAATGACGGCCATCGGTATCAATAAGCCTGAGAGCGAAGGGTTCCGCGGTACGCTTAGAGATTATGGCGTTACCTATCGTGAAGTTGATTTGCAGCCTGATGGCACACCAGATATTGATGCCATTGTTGGTGCTATTACAGAAAAAACAAAGGTAGTTTTTTTGCAAAAATCACGCGGATATACGGACCGAAGAAGTCTACGCGCGGATGATATTGCTTTAGTGGCCACGGCGGTGAAGAAGGTATCTTCAGACATTATTCTTTTTGTTGATAATTGTTATGGTGAATTTGTCGAAACTCGTGAGCCGTGCGAGGTGGGAGCAGATCTCTGCGCCGGGTCGCTGATTAAGAATATCGGTGGAGGCTTGTGCCCGAGTGGCGGATATATTGCAGGTCGAAAAGACTTGGTCGAACGTGTCGCGGAACGCATTTCCGCACCTGGACTCGGTTCGCATGTCGGCCCGACATTGGGCTTTAATCGGACTATAGCTCAGGGCGTTTTCATGGCTCCACATACAGTGGCTGAAGCTTTGAAGGGTGCCGTTTTCGCAGCATCCATGTTAGAAAAAATCGGAGGAAAATGCGCGCCGTCCTTCGACGATTTGCGTGGCGATATTGTGCAAAGTATTGCTTTCCCGTCAGCAGAGAAAATGATAAACTTTTGTAAGATGATTCAGGCGGCTTCTCCGATTGATTCGTATGTTTCGCCTGAACCGTGGGCGATGCCTGGGTATGATGATGATGTCGTAATGGCGGCAGGAACGTTCGTTCAAGGTGCTTCGATTGAGTTGTCTGCGGACGGACCGGTCAAACCGCCGTATATCGCTTACATGCAAGGCGGACTAGTATTTGAACAGGTGAAGTTGGCGATTATGCTCGCCGTGAACACCATGTTGGAGGAATGACATGAAAGACGACGAGCGGAATCAAGGGAAATCCAATCCGACCAATCGCAAGCAAGGCCCCGTTTCACGCGGTGGGAATCCATCTAATGCGAAACGTTCGCCTTCTTCGCATTCTTCTGGAAATTCTGATAAGCGAAGTCCCGCGAAATCCTCTGCGCCAGTCACGCATTCATCACCATCAATGAAAAGACCATCTTCTCCGAAGCCTACCACAGCGAATACGACGAGCGTATCGAAGGCTTCTCCGAAGCCTACCACAGCGAATACGATGAACGTATCGAAGGCTTCTTCGAAGGCGTCAGCCAAGAATGCTACGAAAAAACAAAAGCATTCCTTCTTCAACACGAAAAAGGATTCTTCTAAGGCAGAGAACCAAAATAAAACTATGTCGACAAGCGCTATCCCTGCCACGGATGGTAAGCAGGTGCAGTCGCCAACGCTCAATACGACAGCGCATAAATCGACGACGACACCGCCGAAAAAACCAACTCAACCGACTCAATCGACGCAACCGACGAAACCAACTCAGCCATCGAAGCCACCGAAGCCACCGAAGGTCATCGACCCGGAAGTACCGACGATACACGAGTCGACCTCACTACGTGAACACAGTGGTCACATAGAAAAAAAGCGAAGAAAAAGCATGCTGACCTCGGCATTGTTTATTGCATTAATAGTTCCGCTTTTGATGGCCTTTGCAGGTATCGCAGTTCTATACGTCATGGATTATGTTGCCGCAAAACCGGCATATACTTTTGTTACTACTGGCTCGGTTGAGCATACGATCGGCGCGAGCGCATTAATTGTACGTGATGAAGCGGTGTACAATGCGAATACTTCAGGTGATTTGCTTGCCCAAGCGACAGAAGGCAGTCGTGTCGCAAAGGATCAATCACTTGCCATGGTTATTCCGTCTGGTTCGGAGGATATTTTAGCTGAACTAAGGAGAACAGAACAGCAGATTGTCGATATTGAACGTGAGCTAATGTATTCCGGACTCGGGGAGGGCGCTTCGTCCATTTATGCTGATACGGATACACAAATTCTACCAATAATGAATATGATCCGAAGTGATGCGCAATCGGGAACGATGGCCAATATGACAAGCTATTCATCCTCCATTCAGGTGTTGATGGATTCTCGTGATGCAAATCTGAATCGTATTGATTTTGATGACGAAAGATTGACAACACTTCTTTCGAACAAAGAAAGACTAGAGAATAATTTATCGACGCAAGCCGCATATGTAACTTCTTCGGCTCCGGGCATTGTTTCGTATAAGCTCGATGGAAATGAATCTGTGCTTACATACGACTATATCATGTCGATGTTGGATGTCGAATGCGAACGCATAATTGACAATGCTCAGAGTATTATTCCGAACGTGACGACTGTGGAATCCGGAAAACCGGTCCTTCGTATCGTGCAAAATGAAGTGCAATATTTTGCATGCGTCATTCAAGACGGTAATATTAATGATTTTGCTTTAGAAACACTTCATGCGATTCGAGTACCTTCCGAGGGTATCGTAATTGAAGACTGCAAAGTTATTCGCTCCGCGGTCAGTAATGACGGCGTATTTGTGGTTTTCTCAACACAGAATTGTGTGGAACGACTTCTGGACCGTCGAACAATCGATATCGAAATTGTGCAATCAAAGACTACTGGACTTCGTGTCCCAGTGACTGCGTTGGTTGATGCAGATTATGACCGCGGATATGCTTCCGTCTTAGTCAATGAGAGTGGATATGCAAGAAAAGTGACAGTTGTCATTGAAGATTACGACCGTGAATATGCAATTATTTCTCCGGTAGAAGGTGCAGATAAGCCGTCGGAACAAACTATCGTCATTACGAACCCACAAACGGTGAGTGAGGGAGAGAAGGTAGAAACGTGAGCTCGGATTATTTATCTGAAAGCGATATTCTGCAAATGCAGGATAGAATCGCATCCTGTAGAGAAAGGATATCTTCAGCGGCACGCGAATGCGGTCGTGACGAAAAGGATATCACGCTCATCGGCGTATCGAAGTTTTTTCCGGCGTCACATGCGAAAGCTGCATACGAACTCGGTCTTCATGATTTAGGCGAGAATCGTGTACAGGAAATGATACAGAAACAGGACGAACTGATGCCAATGGGGATTACACCGAATTGGCATTTGATTGGTACATTACAAACGCGAAAAGTGAAGTCGATTATCGGGAGAACATATCTTATTCATTCTGTGGACTCGATGGAATTGGCGGAAGAAATCAATAAACGTTCCTTACAAGCAGGCGTGATTACTCCTGTGACATTACAGGTGAATATTTCTCTTGAAGAAAGCAAACACGGGTTTACCAAGGAAGATTTACAAGCGTCCATGGACACACTTCTTTCTATGGAAGGACTTTCCTTACGCGGCTTAATGACAATGGCACCGATAGAGACATACGCAGGAGATGCGCGTAAAGTTTTTTCCGAAACAAAAGCTTTCTTCGATTCGTTGCAATCAACGGGTGTTGATCAGAAGCTTTGGCATATTCTATCGATGGGGATGAGCGGAGACTACGCAGATGCCATACGTGAGGGTGCAACCCATATTCGCATCGGAACAGCCATTTTTGGGCCGCGAATATTGCAATAATATTTCGATTGTTAAGGTTAGTTTTCAAAACATCAAAATCCATTGCGCGAAAAATTGGACTCGCATATACTGACACCAAGTGAACAAGCGAGATGCGATATGCATCAATAATGCAAAATATGGGAGGTCAGTATGGCAGGATTTTTTAACAATTTTATGAACAAACTTACGGGTACAGATGATACTTGGGATGAATCTGCAAACAACGATTATGAATATGATGCACAGGTAGAAGATTCCTACGAAGAACAAGTTCCGGTTCAGAATACTACATTCTATGAGCCAACCATGAACACAACTCCAATTCAGAGTGTTCGTCGTGAAGAACAACAGGTTCTCATTCTGACACCAGACAGCATCCGTAATTCTCAATTGGTTTGCAATCATATCCGTGCTGGTCATACCGTGATTTGCAATATTGAATCCGTGGATCGTGCTGTTGCACAACGCGTTATCGATTATATTTCAGGTGCTGCATATGCAATCGATGGTGATGTAAAGCCGATTGATGCAAATCGCAAAACATTTGTTGTAGCTCCTCGTACAGTTAAGCTTTCTAACCACGACACCTTGAATGAAGAGCAAACACAAAACCAAGAGATTTATCATACGATGGCTCAATAATCAAAACACTTTTCTTGTTCCCGTCATTTGTAGTATTATGTAACAAATGAAAAATGACGAGGAGAAGAGCATGAGCATAGTAGTTGGTCTTGATGTTGGCGGAAGCACCACGAAAGTGGTTGGCATGAAGCAAAGAGAGATTGTCGGTACAGAGATTGTGAAAGCAGATGATCCTGTTACCTCGGCTTTCGGCGCATTAGGAAAATTTATTGATACAAACCATCTATCTATCTCCGATATATCCGAATTGATGATCACCGGTGTGGGAGCTTCGTTCCCCAACGGTGATCTTCTTGGTATTAAGACCACGCATGTTCAGGAGTTTTTAGCTACTGGACTGGGTGGACTTTTCTTGTCCGGACTTGACCATGCTGTTGTTGTTAGTATGGGCACAGGAACAGCTTTTGTTGAAGCGAAAAAGTACAAGGTTCGTCATATTATCGGCTCTGGTGTCGGCGGAGGAACATTAATCGGGCTTGCAAACAGCTCACTCAATATTCGTGATTTCGAATTAATTACCGAAATTGCATCACACGGCAATCTATCCCATGTTGATCTCACAATATCCGATATTTCCAAGGTGGAAATTCCCGGCTTGCCAATGGAGACAACTGCATCGAATTTCGGAAAAATGCAGGATGATGCATCGCGTTCAGATATCGCGCTTGGACTTTTCAATCTCGTTTTCCAATCCGTCGGTACCATGGCAGTTTTATCCGCTAGAACGCTAGGTCTTCATGACGTCGTATTTACCGGCCAAGCAACGCGTGTTCCTCAATGCAAAAGTCTTTTCGAAGCTTTTTCTCACCTCTATAATATCAACTTCGTTGTACCGGAATTGTCAGAATATGCAACCGCCATTGGTTCTGCAATCTACACGGAGGAGTTTTAATGGATTCGAAAAAACGCGCCTTTGAACTAGACGCGCTCCGCGGTCTGGCTCTTTTTTTGATGGTTCTTCATCATACGGCTTATGATTTACGATATATTTTTGACTTAAATATCCTAGCATTTCAGGAAAGAGACTATTTTTGGGCATTTATTCAGCCTTTTTTCGTATGTGTTTTTGTCGTTATTTCCGGAATATGTTGCCAATTCTCACGGAGTAATCCGAAACGTGCGCTAAAATTATTGGTTTTTTCCGTAATCCTTACGACTTCGACGGTTATTGTAGATCGTTTTTTCATCGACGGTGTTGCCATTTACTTTAATATCATCCATTTATTAACTGTTGGAACAGCATTATTTGCCTTGTTTGATTGGTGGGAGCAAAAATCGCAGAATTCAGGAAATAAACGTGTCGGGAATGCCGTGCTGCTTCTTTTGGCATTGACTTTCTTATTCCTCGTAGACGGGTTTGACTACTATGATGGCATGGTAGAAACGAAGCTTTTGATACCATTCGGTATTCAATCTCGAAATTTCGTAGAGATGGGTGATTATTTGCCGATGGTTCCGTGGCTCGGTGTATTCATTATCGGTGTTTTGCTTGGACGATTTTGTTACGAAAAGAAGGAGACATTTTTCCCGAATGCTCCGTCTGTTTTAAAGAAAATAACCAAGCCGTTTGAATTTATTGGACGACATTCATTGCTTGTTTATTTGATTCATCAGCCGATTGTTCTCGGCATTCTATATTTATTACGTTTGGGAGGGATCATATAATGGGTCATCTACGGATTAGGAAATATCGGGATAATCGATTTAAAAGAATAATTGTTCCACGTTGGAACTGCCATACGGAGTATTCCGATGAAGAGAAGCATCATGATTTTGTTCTTCTCCGATTCCCGATTGTCTTTTTGATTGCTACCTTGCTCCTGTTTGCACTTTTGTCTAACAACACGAGCGCGGCTGAAGAATATGCACTTCATATTTTTCCTGTGATATCAGTTATCATCAGCTCGATTGCGAATCTCTTCCCGATCTCATTAACGGAAGTCGCTGTTGTCGGACTCGTGTTTACGGCACCGATTCTGATTGCCATCGCAATCTATCACTTGATTTACTATATTCGCCAGAAATTAGTCAAAATATTTCTGGTTCACCTGGGTATTGGCGTCGCATGGATTGCTTTCGTTGGTGTTTTGCTCTTCACCTTGCTTCACGGAATCAATTATTATCGTGAACCGCTTCGAGAGCGTCTGCCGATGGGAACAAATGAATACACTTTGGAAGAATTAGAAGAGGTTTATGCTTGGACGGTGAATGGAATAAATCAGGCACGAAGTGAATTGCCGGAAGATGAAGACGGATATCCTGTCTTCGAGAATGGTAAATACGACATACTCGATGATTATGCCAGCGAATATGAGCAAGCCGCACAAACGATTCCGGAGCTTGGTAGAACGGCGTGCGATGCAAAACCAGTCGCCTTGTCGCATTTGTGGTCGTATACGGGTATTACGGGTATGTATAATCCGTTTTTTGTGGAAGCCAACATTAATATGGATGTTCCTGACACGGTAATTGCATCAACGGTTTTTCATGAATTGGCACACACCTGTGGTATGGCGAAGGAAGGAGATGCCGAGCTGGCATCGCTTCTCGTTTGTCTTCTTTCTGAAGACGCTATGGCTCGTTATGTGGGATATTCAAATGCTAGGCAGCAGATTGTTTTCGCCATTCAAGAATGTGGCGGAATAGACGCATATAAATCCATCAGTGAGAAATACCCGGTCTGTGAAGAGTATTATACCGATATGGCGCAAGAGGCTTTGTATTGGGAGCAATTCGAGGAGAGCGCACCGATTATCGAAGACATCTCTACCTCAGTGAATGATACGTACTTGAAGCTAAATGGTCAGGAAGACGGCATTGATAGTTACAATATTGTTTTCGATTGCGCGGTCGCAGATTTCTATTTCTACTATGAGGCACAAAGATGATTCGAGTTATTATGACGGGACATCAATATGAATACCCGTTGTGCGACGTTCTTCGTATGTTTTATGGAACAGCATCGGTATCTACCGAATCAACGAATATCCTCGAGGCTCCGTGTGAGGAAGACCTTACGATTCGCAGTATTCTTAATGAAAACGGAAGTGTAGAAACCATATCGGACGAAGATGCCACGCTATATTTCACATCGAAATCGAATGATTTCCAACTCCCACCCAATCGAGAAGTGAAGCGTCAACTATATGCAGCTTTATCGAGATGGACAGGCCGTTCTTTTCCGTGGGGGTCTTTGACTGGCATACGTCCGACAGGCGTCGCACGAGAACTGAAAACGCCTGAAGAAATGAGTCGTCGCTATTTTACCCGTAATGACAAAGCGCGTCTTGCGTTTGAAACGGCCGCTAATGAAGATACGGTTCTGCTTTCAACGAAGGAAAACCATGTGAACGTCTATATCGGTATACCCTTTTGTCCGAGTCGATGTTCGTATTGTTCATTCATTTCACAGGATGCGACGAAGCACTTAAAAATACTGCCGGAATATATTGATGCATTATTGCATGAGATGGAGCTGGTTCTTCATTCCAAGGACATTATTGTGGATACGGTTTATATGGGAGGCGGAACACCGACCGTTTTTAGCGAATCAGAATTTCGCCGACTATGCGATGGTGTCTTTTCTTTTCCCGCAATTTCAGGAGCAAATGAAATAACCGTAGAAGCGGGAAGGCCTGATACCATTACGGAAAGTAAGCTGCTTGCACTACGTGAGTATGGTATTTCGCGCATCTGTATAAACCCTCAAACACTTTGTAATGACACGCTCGAGCGCGTTGGACGACGTCATACGGAAAAGGATTTTTATGCAAAATACGACCTCGCACGAAAAATGGGCTTTCATTCCATTAATACGGATCTCATTGCTGGTCTGCCAGGTGAAACACAAAACGATTTTGAGACAACGCTACGAAAAATCATTTCGTTGCAACCCGAAAACATAACCATCCATTCGCTCTACAAGAAGAGAAGTGCACGTTTAACACAGGATTCCTATTTCGCTTTGCATGCCGGTGAGACAGATACGCTCGATGCCATGCTTGGCTTTGCCGCCGATTTGCTTGCATTAAATCAATACCGCCCGTATTATCTCTATCGCCAAAAAGACACCATGGGTGGCCACGAAAATGTCGGATATGAACGTAATGGTACGCCATGTGTCTACAACGTCGCCATGATGAGTGATCAACGTTCAGTTTTGTCCTTTGGCGCAGGTGGCATGAGCAAACGTGCATTCCCAGCCCATCGCGTGGAGCGATGCTCCTGCATAAAGGACCCTCTGGAGTATGTAAGAAAAGTTGAAGAAATGGCAATGAAAAAAATCGCATTTTTCGAGTATAATTAAATCGATTAGCAGAAGAGTACACTCGATAGAGCGGAGGCAAGCCTATGAAATGTCCGCGTTGCGGAACGGAAAATGATAATCGTACGGTATGTAAAAAGTGTAGCACTTTCCTCTATCGAGCAGGTGCACCGACAGGTAAAAAGCTTACTCGCGAAGAAATAGCCAAACAAGACCGTCGTATCGTATTTAATGCCATCAAGAAATTCCTAAAGATTGTCTGGATGATTATCGTTATTCTTGTCACATCCTTCTTGCTTATTGCACTTGTCCAATACTTGAGCGGCGCCTTAGGCTGATTTGTTCTAAATTCTTCGAAAAACACTTGCGTTCAGGACATTGATTCGATATAATACTTTTCGGCTCTTGAGTAAAGAACCATTTTAACCGACGAGGTGTAGCGCAGTTGGTAGCGCGCTTGCTTTGGGAGCAAGATGTCGGGAGTTCGAGCCTCTTCACCTCGACCAAAAGACCGAAATTTGATTTCGGTCTTTTTTTGTTTCAGCAATTTGTTAACCGATGGAAGGAGCATTTTATGAATAAATACGAATGGCTTGATTCTTACCTGCTGACAAAACAAGGCTGTCTAAAGGATTACAAAGAAGAGTGGGGCTGGTGGCGTTATCAGGTGGGAGAAAAGCTCTTCGCCGCGACATGCACGCCGGGGCCCACGCATCAAGGATACGATTGCCGTGAGTTGTTGACACTAAAATGTGATCCGTTGATGGCAGAAGCATTACGCGCCGACCACGAAGACATCATCCCCGGATTTTATATGAATAAGCAAAATTGGATTTCTGTTTTTCTGGATGGCAGTCTCCCTGACGATATGCTTCGTCAATTGATTGATCATTCTTACGAGTTGGTTTTACATAAGCTAACAAAGAAGCTTCAAAAAGAAATCAGTGAACTTTAAAAGATAAAATGAAATCAACGGCGTAAGGCTTCTTCCGGATTAGCAAAATGTCCTGCTTCTAGCGGACGAGGCAAAAGAAAAGATGAAGTGACCTTTTGCCGCATTCCGTTTGCGGATGAAAAAACGATTCGGTCGAGAATTTCAATCGCGTGGAGTCCCATTTTTGCATCTGTGCGAGCGATTCTGCCGTTCGCTATAGAATGAACCATCTCTGTTACGCCGATTCCTCGAGAATTATCCGCAAAAGCATGGGTAAGCGGAACGGTTGAATAATCATCATCACCATAATGAATACATTGCAGCTTTCCGCCGAAGCAATTCGGATCGGGAAGCTTTATTATTCCTTTTGTACCGAATATGGTAATGGCGGGCACTTCAGGGTAGATGGTATGTCCGTTAAAATGAAATGTGCCAAGTACGCCGTTTCGCATCCGAAACGATGCCATCATCATGTCCTCATTATCAATAGAACATGCTTGACCACAATAGGGTGATTTTGCGTCCGAGACGATAAAGTTCGGTGTGGATTGATATGAAATACCACTTACCTCGTCGATTTCGCCGAGTATTGAAAGCACGGCCGTCAAATAGTAAATACCGACATCGTAGCCTGTGCCTCCGCCTTTTTGCGTTGTGAATCGTCCCGGTGTATATGCCGTCGAAGCATCGCGGTTGAGCGTCGCCTGAACGGAAGTCACTTCACCGATTTCATCATTTGCGAGTAAATACGATGCCGTCTGTATTGCCGCGCCAAGGAATGTATCCGGTGCTGCGCACAAATACAGATTCTGTTCCTCTGCCAGTGAAACGAGATAATCCGCTTCTGAAAAAGAAGGTGCAATAACCTTTTCGGTATATACGTGCTTTCCGGATTCCAATGCTTTCTTTGTGAGTGAAAAGTGCGAAAGTGTCGGAGTCAAATTCACCACAATATCGATAGCCGGATCCTCAAACATCTCGTCAGTGGACATCGCTTTTATACCATATGTTTTTGCCTTTGTTGCAGCACTATCTTGGTGAAGCGAGGCACAAGCGTATAGAGTCGTTCCATCAAGCTTTTTCATGTTTTGCATGTAAATGTCACTAATTTGACCACAACCGATGATTCCGATATTCATGAAAAACTCCTTCGTACGTATATGCATTCAGAAAAAATCGTGCAAAATCCTCTTTGGTGCATTGTGTCACATGTTAAAAAATGGTGCAAGTATCAATATACAAAAGAAGGGGGGTATGGTACTATTTAAGCGTTGCATAAGTTGAAAGTATTCTTTTCTGAACAGAAGAAGGATGAGTAATATATGTCAGTTGCCTTAGTAATAATTGTTGTACTAATGTTAGCCGTCATTTTTGTTAATGGCTGGACAGATGCTCCAAATGCCATCGCAACCGCTGTTTCCACGCGTGTTTTACCTCCGTCTTTTGCCGTTAAAATGGCCGTTGTGATGAATTTCCTTGGCGCTTTGGTTATGACGCTGCTGAGCTCGAAAGTGGCTGAAACGCTAAGTACGATGGTAAAGTTTGAGGAAGGCGAAAACGACAAAGCACTTATCGTTTTATCTGCCGGTATGGTTGCGATCGTGGTTTGGGCCGTTGCTGCTTGGTTTTTCGGAATTCCGACAAGCGAGAGCCACGCATTGATAGCCGGTGTTTCTGGAGCAGCAATAGCGCTCGGGGGCGCGAGCTCTATCAATATGGATCAGTGGGCCAAGGTAATTATTGGATTACTGATTTCTTCCGTATTAGGCTTTTTTGCCGGCTTCGGAACCACAAAGCTTATTGAATTGATTTTTAGACATGTTCGTCGTTCCAAGGCGAACAGATTCTTCCATTGGGGAGAGGCTATTGGTGCCGCTTTTATGGCGTTCTTACACGGCGCTCAGGATGGTCAGAAATTCATGGGTACTTTCCTTCTCGGAATCTTTCTATATAACTCCAAATGGGTATCGACAGGCGCTGACGGCGCCTTCCAGATTCCCTTCTGGCTTATCGTAGTTTGTTCATTGACCATGGGGCTCGGTACTTCGATCGGTGGTTATCGTATAATCAAGGCCGTCGGCATGGATATGGTAAAACTCGAAAAGTACCAGGGCTTCTCCGCAGATGTCGCAGCATCCATATGTTTATTCATTTCGACCATCACAGGAATTCCAATTAGTACAACTCATACAAAGACCACGGCGATTATGGGCGTTGGAGCATCGAAAAGACTTTCAAATGTAAATTGGAGTGTCGCACGTGAAATGGTGCTCGCTTGGGTACTCACTTTCCCCGGATGCGGACTCATTGCATTCGGAATGGCAAAATTGTTTTTACAGATTTTCTAAATTATGATGATTATGGATTAACAGGGGGTACATGAAAATGAAAAACAACAAAGAACCCGATTATTTTGACTTGTTCATTAAGGCCGCATCCATTAGTGACCGAGCTGCTAACAGTCTCGCTGAGCTTATGGACAACATCGACGATGCGAAAGAAAAATCGGAAGCGATTCATGTCATTGAGCACGAAGGAGACGACCTTATTCACGAAGTCTTTTTTCAATTGAATCGTTCATTCATTACCCCAATTGAAAGAGAAGATATTATCGAGATTTCATCACGTATTGAAGACACAATTGATTCCGTCGACGAAGTATCCCTAATGTTCGATATGCTTTGTGCCAAGAAAGCAAAAAAAGGCGCCAAGGAGATGTGCATGCTCATCAATCGTGCGACGACTGCCTTGGTCGCTGCGACAGTCGAGTTTAAAAACTTCAAGAAATCGAAAAATCTCTCGAAGCTGATTGTTGATATTAACCATATCGAAGAAGAAGGGGATACACTCTTTCATAATCTGATGAAGAAACTCTTCTCTGAGGAGAAAGATATACTCGAAATCGTACGTTGGCAGTCGATTTATCAAGCTCTGGAAGATACACTTGATTCTGTCGAGAATGTCGCAGATGCGATGGAAAGAGTCATCATTAAAAATTGCTGATTTCTTAGCGCTTGGAGTCTCCGTTTCAAGGCGCATGAAACACCATTATTTTCAAACAAAAAAAGAGCACCATTGGTGCTCTTTGTTATTTCATTTCAATCATACAACCGGT
>DAIPXZ010000020.1:0-18931 GCA_036782995.1 Bacillota bacterium | reverse complement strand
ATTTGGAAAAATGTGCGCATTCGATTTTGGACTTAGCAAACGGTGCCGGTGGCGGAGATAATATTTCGATGATTTTGGTGCATTGCGATTCGTAAAGAAGAGGTTGAGTTATGAGCTTTTTTGGTAAATTAGAGGGCATGATTTTCAGCGGACGTTATCGTATCATCCGTCTTATCGGACGAGGTGGAACAGCGAACGTTTATTTGGCGACAGATTTATCATCTGGAATGAACGTAGCAATAAAGGTTTTGGATCCTCAATTGGCATCCAGCGTTGAATTTGTAAAGCGTTTTGATACCGAAGCAAAAGCGGCGGCATCACTCAATCATCCGAATATTGTTCGTGTTTTTGGTGTGGGCACCGAGGGCAAGTTCCGTTATATGGTTCAGGAATATGTTGACGGTATCACCGTAAAAGACCTGATTACACAAAATGGTCATTTGGATTGGCGTGTTGCTGTTCCGATTGCCATGCAGGTCGGAATGGCGCTTTCTTATGCACATGCTAATGGTATCGTTCATAAAGATATCAAGCCACACAATATTCTCATTACACGTGACCGCATTGCTAAAGTAACTGATTTTGGTATTGCAAGAGCATCAATGGGTAATACGATTACCGTTACTGCTGGCGGCACATTGGGAACCGTTCAATACTTTTCGCCGGAGCAGGCACGAGGTGCTTTAGTCGGACCATTGACCGATGTGTATTCACTCGGTGTCACACTTTTCGAAATGATTACCGGACGTGTTCCATTTGATGGTGAGAATTCGGTTGCCATTGCTGTAAAGCATTTGCAAGAACCACCGCCGATGGCTTCGAGCTTCGTGCCCGGTGTCCCTGCCGGATTGGATGCAATTATCCAAAAAGCAATGCAAAAATCTACTGAATATCGTTATTCTTCTGCTCGTGCTATGGTGGAAGAACTAGATGCCCTAATGGTTGATCCAAATGGTGCGTATGGCGTCATTTTGCAAACGGGTAGTGATGAATCCACTACTGGTCAGCAACCGTCTATACGACAGGAACCGAATTACGGCAAACTCAAAGATATTGAACAATCCATAGGTAAACGGCGTCGCTCCCGTATCAAAGACAATGCTTTGGTCATTGGTATCGTTGTCGTTATTCTCGGAATATTGATTGGTGTGACATATTTGTTGATGGATACGCTTATCAATAAAATTAATATTGAAACGTCCGATACTTTTATGGTTGAAAATTATGTTGGTATGACGATTGATGAAGTGCAATCGAAACTAAAGGAGCATGATTTTACTTCGTACAAGATTGATTACGAAGTACGAACGGATTATGCACCGAATGTTGTTGTGGATCAGAGTATTGCCGCGGGCATGGAAATCAAGCCCAATAGCGGTGGTCCTGTATTAACGCTTACGGTAAGCCAATCCCTAGATTCGTCAATTCTTGAAGATTACGCTGGTCAAAGCTACTCTGACGCATATGCTGCATTAAATGCCCTTGGATATCAACATGTCACCATACGTCCGGAAACCAATGACGACGTCGACGAGGGCATCGTTCTCCGGACGGAACCTCCTGCGGGTTCGAGTGTAATACCGGCTGATGATGCCATTGTTATCATATACAGTCAACAAAACAGTGAATATAAAGTGCCTGAAATCATCAATATGAGCCTTGAACAAGCTCGAGTAATGATTGATGAGGCAAACCTTGTGTTAGGACAAATTGAAGTCAGCCCGACTGCGGAAGGACTTCCGGAATCGCAACTCTTTGTTCTGTTGACGGATCCGCTACCAGGAACGGTTGTGCCGCGTAAATCGGCCATCAAGCTCTATGTCGGAAATGCGGAAGATGTCATTCGAGG
This sequence comes from Bacillota bacterium, assembly GCA_036782995.1. GTDB lineage: Bacteria > Bacillota > Clostridia > Saccharofermentanales > Saccharofermentanaceae > DAIPXZ01. The sequence continues at coordinate 17,082 of DAIPXZ010000020.1, read as the reverse complement.
CGGCACGCCTACACCGACTCCTGAGGAGTCAACAGAATTCTTTGTTGATATCATTACCATGGGCAATGGTTATGTTGAGGGTGGAGGCTTATATAAAGCGAATGCTGTAGTAACTATTCGCGCAGTTCCGAATATCGGATATCATTTCGTGTCGTGGGTAGATGCCGAGAATCACTTAATCAGTAACAGCGCGGAATATTCATTTGTTATGCCGGAAGGTGGCGTCACTATTTATGCTCGATTTGATGCAAATGTAGCTACAGCAACACCAACTCCGACATCGACACCAACACCGACTACCGTACCGATTACGGATCCGGCAACCACTGATCCACCTCAGCCATAATTAAGGAGAAATCATGTCGTTGGATAAGGAAATCAATACATCCACAGTGGAGAAGAAACACGGACTTATAGTCAAAGGTGTTGGCGGAGCGTACACCATTTTAATTGCCCCTGAGGTTATGGTGCTGGCAAAACCTCGCGGTGTTTTTCGAAAACGTCATATTACACCGACCATTGGTGATTATTGCGATATCGTTGATTCTGGCGATCCGGATATTCCATATTCCATCGTCGAGATCAATGAAAGAAAAAATGTGCTCATTCGACCGACAGTAGCGAATTTAGATGTTTTAGTCATTATCCTTTCCGTAAAAGATCCGGAACCCGACTTCACACTACTCGACAAGCTTTTGATTGTTTGCGCAAATAAGAATATCCGACCGGTCATTTGGCTAAATAAAATCGACCTAGATGCGGATAATGCCATACGAATCGAAGAAGAGTATAGCAAAGGCGGTTTTGAAATCATTAAGACATCACATCATGAATCTATTCCTGAAGGTACTCTTCATGAAATATTCAGTGGTCATATGGTGGCTTTTGCGGGACAGTCTGGTGTCGGAAAATCGACACTTTGTAATGCAATTACCGGAGAACGTGATAATATGGAGGTCGGAAAAATCAGTGAACGCCTGCATCGTGGTAAGCATACGACCCGTCATGCCGAAATATTTTCTTTTCAGGACGGCTTTTTGATTGATACTCCCGGCTTTTCTTCGTTGGATTTAGCCGATATCGGATTGAACGAAGATGATGTCATTTATGGGTATCCGGAATTGCTTCACATGAATGAGCCTTGTCGTTTCTCAGATTGCCACCACATGGGGGAGCTCGGTTGCGCTATTGAGCATGTCGATATATCGGAAAGACGACTCGCGCGTTATCGTGATTTCATGACCATTTTGATAGAAAAATCGAAGCATTACAGTAAGTGAACAGACGGAAGGAAATCATTATCATGCACCCAATCAACATTGCACCATCCATACTTTCTGCAAATTTTGCACATTTGATGGATGATATTCATCGAATCGAAAACAATGCCACCATGCTTCATATCGATGTTATGGATGGACATTATGTTCCAAACATCACGATGGGTGTTCCTGTGATTCAATCAATTCGCAAAGAAACCAATATGATTTTCGACGTCCATCTTATGATTGAGTCACCCGAAAAGCTTGTCGACATTTTTGCTGATGCGGGATCGGATATCATAACCTTTCATATTGAAACCTCTGATGATCCAGATAAGCTAATCGAACATATTCATCAATTGGGCAAACGTGCAGGTATATCCATACACCCGGATACCCCAATTGAGAAGGTTTTTCCTTATCTTGCAAAAATAGATCTGATACTTATTATGGCTGTTCGTCCCGGATTTGGAGGCCAAAAATTCTTGCCTCAATCTTTGACGCGAGTAGAGATCGTTCGCAAAAAGCTGGATGATATTAATTCGAAAGCGATTCTTTCTGTCGATGGTGGCGTTACAACGATAACGGCTCCGCAAATCATTCGTTCAGGTGCAGATGTTCTCGTTGCGGGTAGTGCAGTCTTTGGAAAAGAAAATCCGGAAAAAGCACTTGAGGAATTGCGTACATGTGTTATGTAATTATTACCGGTGGCCCGAATGTCAGCCTTGCACCCTTGCACGATTATCTCATCAATGCGCAAAAAATCATTGCAGCGGATAGCGGTGCAGATCGACTTCGTGAAATCGCATTTCTGCCACATGAGGTGGTCGGCGATTTCGATTCGGCAGCTGATGCCACAAAGGCATGGATACAAGACGAGAAAATCCCCATAAGGCAATTTCCCGTAGAAAAGGATATGACAGACACTGAACTGGCGCTATCCGATGTGCCATTTAGCGAGTCAATCCTTTTGGTTTGTTCACTTACAGGACGTATTGATCATGTCATGAGTAATCTCATGATTGCCGCCAAACTTGCACGCGATGGTAAACAAATTAAAGTGACGGACGGAGACACATGGATATATCCACGTTCGGGCAAAGGGTCGTGGCGTTTTGTGGATTCTCCTTTTTGGCACGATGATGGAAGAGAACCCGTATTTTCCATTATTCCCGTATTTGGCGATGCAACGGGTGTGACAACGATTGGCATGAAATATCCTTTACATCATCATACACTTACAATCGGCAGTTCTTTTCCGATAAGCAACGAGCTTGGTGATGGAAATGCTCATGGCTTCGATTATGAGAGCGGAACTATGCTCTTTATTGTATCGAAATGTATTTGAATTAATTCCTTGTTTGACAGAATGATATAAAGAAACCCGGTCAATGCATTACTGACCGGGTTTCTTTGTGTTTGTATGTATTGTGATTCACTTATTTCTTCAATCCGAGCTCTTTTGCAATTGCTTCAAATGCAGGCTTTGATCCAAGAATTGTTTGTTCAGATACACAGAATGCAAGTCTTGCATAACCTTCACGTTTAAATGCCGAGCCAGGTACGATGAGCACGTTGTATTTCGCACAAACATCGGCGAAATCGCTGTCCTTGATTGGCGACTTCATGAAAATATACAGTGCACCTTGTGGTTTTGTACATTCGAAACCGGCACCAACGATGATATCGTACAGAAGATTTCTTCGGTGCTCGTAGTTCGGAACGTCGACCTTCGCATCAATCGCGAGACAAATAACCTTTTGCATCAATGCCGGAGCATTAACGCTACCGAGAATACGATTGCAAAGTGTCAACGCGGCAGTGAGCTTGTCATAGTCAGCGTGCTTCGGACTGACAGCGGTATAACCGATTCTCTCGCCTGGCAAAGAAAGCGATTTACTCCAAGAGAAGCAAACGATGACATTGTCGAAGCAAGCGAGGGAAGACGGAACGGTCATATTATCATAAGCCAAATCAATGTAGGGCTCATCCGAGATCACGTGAATAACATGATCCTGACGAAGTAGCATTTCATTCAAAGCAATCAAAACTTCCTTTGGGTAGATCGCGCCACTTGGATTGTTTGGCGAGTTCACTACAATCGCCTTGGTTCTTGGTGTTATTGCTTTTTCAATGTCTTCGATAATCGGCAGGAAAGTATCCGGATCTGTATTAACAATAACAATTTTGCCGAATACATTGTCGATGTAGTTCATGTATTCCAAGAAGAATGGTGCGAGAAGAATGATTTCGTCGTCTGGGTCAAGAATGGCACGAAGGACATTATTCATTGCACTGCCTGCACCTACCGTCATACAAATTGCGTCTGGAGATATTTCAAGACCACTATCTTTGGAGAGCTTGCCAGCAACCGCCGCGCGCGTTTCAGGATAGCCGTTATTACCCATGTAACCATGCATGCCGGGCTCGTCAGAGTTTGCGAGGTTTCGAATAGCATCCTTTACCTCAATCGGAGGCTCCAAATCCGGATTACCGATAGAAAAGTCAAATACCTTATCATCACCATATATTGCTTTAAGACGGCGGCCTTCATCGAACATTTTTCGAATCAAAGAACCACCCTGTAATTTCTGTTCAATTCGATTTGAAATCATGGAAAATCACTCCTTTTCGTTAATTATTATGCTATTATAACACGAGGCAAAGAAAACGAAATGTTTTTTACACGGAGTGCTTGACATTCCCCAAAATGATGTGTAAGATACACACGTTATAGCAAGTAGGAGTTTCCGCTCCTCACCTTAAGCATTTAGCGAAGAGGTTCACATGATGAATGTTTCCGGTGGTTATCGGGACATGTGGTGGAGCGGATGTAAAGACGCTCCGTTTTTATTTTTAAGGAGGTGCATTCATATCGCAAGACAATCAAATGGGCAACCGATTAATGAGGAAATCCGTTTTAAAGAAGTTCGATTAATTGAATCGAATGGTGAAATGGTTGGCATTGTTCCCATTGAAGAAGCTCGCAAACGCGCATTGAATCAAGATTTGGATCTTGTCCTTATTGCAAATAATCCGGAAAACCCGGTTTGCAAGATTATGGATTATGGTAAATATCTTTTTGAACAAGCGAAGCGCGAGAAGGAAGCCAAGAAGAATCAGAAAGTGGTTGAGACCAAGGAAGTCGGCTTGAAGCTTACGACTGAGGATCATGATTTGAATGTCAAAACGAAGAATGCATGCCGTTTCTTAAGCGACGGCGATCGCGTGAAGGTCCTTGTGAAGTTCCGCGGACGTGAAATGGCTTATCAGAATAAAGGTTTTGCCGTAATGGAGAAATTCGCACAGGCTTGTGCGGAATTCGGACAGATTGATAAACCACCGAAAATCGAAGGGCGCAACATGGTAATGTATTTAGCCCCGAAAAAGAACTGATTTGAACAAGGAGGAATAAGCAAATGCCTAAGCAGAAGACACACAGCTCATCGAAGAAGAGATTTAAGGTAACAGGTACCGGTAAGGTATTGTACTCCCAGGCTTTTCGTCGCCACATTTTGAGCAAGAGACCTACAAAGAGAATGAGACACTTACGCCACGCTGGTGTATGTTCGGCCGTGAATGCACGTGTTATCAAGAAGATGATTCCTTACAAATAATGTGAATTGACGAATTTGGTGCGAACATGAATGAATATGTTTGGCACGAAAAATAGCAGGAGGTAAACCATGTCAAGAGTAAAAAAGGGTACGCGTACAAGAGCGCGTCATAATAAGATTTTGAAGGCTGCAAAGGGCTATTTCGGTCATAAGAGCAAGCTTTTCAAGGTGGCAAACCAACAGGTCATGAAGTCTGGAAACTATGCTTACCGTGACCGTAGAAACAAGAAGAGAGAATTCAGAAAGCTCTGGATTCAGAGAATCAATGCGGCAGCACGCATCAATGGTCTTTCTTATAGCCGTTTTATGAACGGACTCAAGAAGGCAGGCATTGTGCTTGATCGTAAAGTTCTTTCTGATATCGCTATTACTGATCCTAAGGGATTTACAGCTCTTTGCGAACAAGCGAAGGCTGCATTGTAATCGATAATCATCGTGAATGCGATAACAATAACAAGTAAAGAAAACCCTCGGTTTCGATATCTGCTTTCTTTGCATGACCGCAAGGTCGCAAAGAAAGATGGTGTCGTATTCTTGGAGGGTTTTCGCTTGTGTGAGGATGCATTTCTTTCCGGTTTGCATCATCGCATGCTACTCTTTTCCGAGGATAAGAAAGATGATGTCTATTCTTTTCTCGAGAAAAACGCATTGGAATTGACTGAAGACACAGAGATTCTGGAATTATCAGAGACCTTGTTTGCTCGGATATGCTCGACCATTCATCCGCAAGGAATTGCTATGGTCGTTGATGAACCACAATATAGTGGGCCGTTTCCTTTTATTGGTGAAAAGAGCAGATACATCGTCCTTGAATCGCTTCGTGACCCGGGAAATATGGGTACAATTATTCGTATGGCGGACGCATTTGCATATCAGGCCGTCATCATGACTGCAGACTCAGTTGATCCGTATAATGAAAAGGTTTTACGATCATCGATGGGGTCGTGTTTTCATATTCCAATCATTATTCTCCCAACCATCGATGAAATAATTTTGCAATTTAAGTCGCTTGATGTACAATTGGTTGCATCACATTTGCACGGCACGTTGCTTCCCGATGTCCAATTTCACGGCGCTATGGCGCTTTTTATCGGGAATGAAGCACATGGATTAACAGAATCATGTTCGTCACAATGTGATATACTGGTAAAAATACCGATGAAGGGGAAGGCGGAGTCCCTGAATGCGGCTTCTGCCGCATCCATTCTCGGTTATCTTTTAGCAAGCGACTAATTCTTTAGGAGGACTATATGCAAGCATTAGTTCTGGGTGCATCAAGAGTCGGACTAAGCCTCATACATCGATTACTCGAAAAATCATGGGAAGTCAGTCTGGTTGATCCGGATGCCGAACTGTTTGTAAATAAGCATCACTTGGATATTCGAGCGACTGACGGAGTCATTATCGATCAGGATATTTTACGCGAAGGCAATATTGAAGAAATGGATGCTGTTTTTGCGGTTAGCGAGAGCGAAAATCAGAATTTGATGGCATCGCAAATTGCCTGTGACATATTCAATGTAAAACAAGTCATTACACGTGTATATCAATCGGATGATTATCATCTGTTTGACGATTACGGATTTGTATCCATTTCGTCTCCGGATCTTACGGTGGATGCCATCATAAATGCACTCGAAGACGATACTAGTAAAAATGATGAGGTCGGTAGTTGCCTCTCCAATGTTTTCGGACATGATATCGAATTTACATTGGTTGATCTTTCGAATGATTTTGTTGGTGCGAAAATTCGCGAAGTCGAAGACACTGACGGACGTCACATTTTTGCGATTGTTCGCCATGAACACTTTATTCTTTCTTTACCTACGACGAAGCTGGAGAAGGGAGATAAGCTTGTATTAGCGATGAAAAAATCCTAATAGAAGTGTGAAATATATGAAAATAGTTATGATCGGTGCGGGAAAAGTTGCATATTATCTTTACCGCGAATTAAAAGCCTCTCATGATGTAACGATTATTGAACAGGACGAAAAGACAGCCAAAGTCGTCGCAGATCGTCTTTCAACCTCAATCATTAACGGCGACGGTTCCACCTACGCGGTACTAAAAAACGAATGTAAAGGCGCGGATATGATTATTGCGCTTACCGGTAAGGATGAGACGAATTTGATTGCTTGCCAAATTGCCAAGAAGCATCTTGGGGTCAAATTTGCAGTGGCACGTGTAAATAATCCACGCAATCTCGAAGTGATGGGAAAATTTGGTGTGGATAAGCCATTTTCAGGAACGAAAATACTTGCTGAAATGATCGAACAAGAAGTCGATTATCAGGGCTTAAGCGTTGTACATACAATTGAGAATTCTGACCGCGTAATTATTGTTTTCAATCTGTCCGCGGAATCGAAAGCTTGTAACCAAACACTGGCTGAGTATGATTTCGTTCATGATTCGAAGGTCGTTGTTATTTCTACGGCGACCGGAGAAACGATAACTCCTCGAGGCGATACGGTAATGCATGCCGGAGAACGTCTGATGATGGTCTGCTCTCGTCGTAGTATCGAACAAATTTGGAAAGCGATGGTGTCCGTTTAATGCTGGTCAAACGTCGCAAAAGTCAGATGTTTTTCGCGTGGCTTATGGAAAAACCGGCCCGCATGATTTGCTTTAGCTTCTTGTTCATAGATATCATCGGTGTGTTACTTTTGGTTACGCCTTTTGTCACGAATTCGGGAAAAAGCATCGGTCTTTTTGATGCGCTCTTCACGACGGTTTCTGCAACCTGTGTAACCGGATTGGTCGTGCGTGATACTGCAACAACATTTAATACATTTGGACGATTCGTCATTATCATGTTGATTCAAGTCGGCGGACTCGGATTGGTTACGATTACTACATTCTTTTTAAGTATTATTCGTCGAAGAGTCGGGCTTCGAACACGTGTATTGGCGCAAGAATCATCAGGTAGCTTCAGCTTCACGGAGCTCCCTGATTTGCTTCGTTCTATTTTGTTAATTACCATTAGCTTCGAGCTTATCGGCTTTGTATCCTTTTCCACGCAGTTTGTCCCCGAATTTGGATGGAAAACAGGACTGGCTAAGTCTGGATTTTTAGCGATTTCATCCTTTTGCAATGCTGGATTTGATCTTATGGGTGATACAGCTTCGGGACCATTTTCTAGCTTGACTGCATATTCGGACAATCCGGTCGTCTTAATGACTACAATTTTCTTGGTTTGCTCCGGCGGCTTGGGTTTCATTGTGTGGCGCGATATGATTGACTTCGTTTATCACCGTATTCAATCTTTTATTCGAAGAGATAAAAGCGTAAAAAGCACGGTGCATATTCGTTTACATTCTCGCATCACGATATTCGCCACCATCACATTAATTGTTGTGGGTACGTTATTGCTTTTAATCCTTGAGTGGAATAACAAAGGCGATATGGCAATCGGTACTCTACCGATTGGTGACCGTCTTTTGGCCGCTCTGTTTCAATCTGTTTCCATGCGTACCGCAGGTTTTAACAGCATTAATTTGATGTCAATGCATGAAGGCTCCAAGATCATTTGCGTTGTCTTGATGTTTATCGGTGCAGGCTCAGGTTCTACCGGTGGTGGTATTAAGGTCACGACGTTCTCGCTCCTTTTCTTCTCGCTCTTTTCTGATGTAAAAGGCTCGGAAGACGTTGTTTATTCAAAGCATAAAATCGCACGTACATCCGTACAACGCGCCACGACCATATTCACACTTGGTCTTTCGCTTATGGTTTTGCTTTCTGTCATCTTAACGATTACAGAACATGCGGCTATTGTGGACGGGAAATTCCAATATATTGACATGCTTTTTGAAGCTGCGTCGGCATTTGGCACGGTTGGTGTAACCTCGGCTTCAACGGCATCATTGTCAACATTAGGTCAATTCTTTATCATTCCTGTCATGTTCATTGGACGTGTTGGTCCTGCTACTTTTGCCATCAGTCTAGCGCTTCGTGATGAAAAGCCTTATTCAAAGGTCTTCCCAGAGGGTAGAATTCACATCGGTTAACCGTTTTGTTAACTTGACAAAGAGCACTCAAATCAACGATAATTATTGTTCAAAATGAGTATAAGGGGATAGAATAATGGGACTTACTATTTCGCAGAAAATTATCCAGAAACATCTTTTATCAGGTGAGATGAAGGTCGGATCGGAAATTTCGATTCGAATTGATCAGACACTCACACAGGACTCTACAGGCACAATGGCCTATCTCCAGTTTGAAGCTATCGGCGTTCCTCAAGTGAAGACGAAGCTTTCCGTCGCATATATCGATCACAATACTATTCAATCTGGCTTTGAAAATGCGGATGATCATAAGTATATTCAGACAGTTACATCAAAGCATGGTATTCGTTTCTCTCGTCCGGGTAATGGTGTTTGCCATCAGGTACACATCGAGCGTTTTGGTGTTCCGGGTGACACACTTCTTGGCTCTGACAGCCATACGCCGACATGCGGCGGTATTGGTATGCTTGCTATTGGCGCTGGCGGCTTGGATGTTGCCGTTGCTATGGGTGGCGGTCCATACTACTTAAGTATGCCGAAGATGTGTAAGATTGTATTGAAGGGGAAGCTCGCACCGTGGGCTTCAGCAAAGGATATCATTTTGGAAGTTTTGCGTATCATGACCGTTAAAGGTGGTGTTGGTAAGATTTGTGAATATCAAGGTGATGGACTTGCATATTTAACCGTTCCTGAGCGTGCAACGATTACAAACATGGGAGCGGAGCTCGGTGCGACTACATCGATTTTCCCTTCTGACGAAGTGACAAAGGCTTTCCTTGAAGCACAGGGCAGAGGAGAAGTCTGGCAGGAAATTAAGCCGGATGCTGACGCTGTTTACGATGAGGAAATTATCATCGATTTGTCAACTCTTTCTCCGATGATTGCGAAGCCGCATATGCCGGATAATGTCGTATCGGTTAAGGATATTGCCGGAATGAAGGTTGATCAGGTTTGCATCGGATCTTGTACTAATTCTTCTCTTTATGACATGTTAAAGGTAGCGAAGATTTTGAAGGGCAATACCGTACATCCAGATGTTTCATTGGTTATTGCTCCTGGTTCGAAGCAAGTATTCAATATGCTCGCCGAGTGTGGTGCATTATCTGACATGATTGCTGCTGGTGCGCGTATTCTTGAATGTGCTTGCGGACCGTGTATCGGAATGGGTCAATCGCCTCGTACTGATGCTGTATCCCTCCGTACAAATAACCGTAATTTCTATGCGAGATCAGGAACTGCTTCTGCCAGTATTTATTTGGTCAGCCCGGAAGTCGCTGCCGTTTCCGCTTTGAAGGGCGAAATTACTGACCCGCTCACATTCGGAAATCCACCGGATGTAACGATGCCGACTTCGTTTAAGGTGAATGACAACATGGTCATTCTTCCTTCAAAGACTCCGGATGATGTGACCGTGGTTCGCGGACCGAATATCAAGCCGTTCCCAATGAATCACGCACTTGATGATGTTGTCTCAGGAAAGACTTTGGTTATTTTGGAAGACAATATTACCACTGACCATATCATGCCTTCAAACTCAAAGCTTTTGCCATATCGCTCTAATGTGCCTTATTTGGCAGATTATTGCCTGACTCCGTCAGATCCGGATTTCCCGAAGCGTGCGAAGGAGAACAACGGCGGTTTCATCATTGGTGGTTCGAACTATGGACAGGGATCAAGCCGTGAGCATGCGGCATTGGCTCCATTGCAATTGGGCGTGAAGGGTGTTATCGCAATTTCGTTTGCACGTATTCATATGGCAAATCTGATTAACAATGGAATTTTGCCTTTGACATTTATGAATCCGGAAGACTATAAGAAGCTGGATATGCTTGATGAATTGGTGATTGAGGATTGCAGAAAGCAAGTCGAAAATGCAGTAAATGGTGCGTCAATTACTGTAAAGAATGCGACGAAGGGATATACATTTGACGTGGTGTGTTCTTTGTCTGACCGTCAGGCTGGTATGCTTTTGGCAGGCGGACTATTAAACTACACAAGACAACAAGCATAATTTGTTAAGCACACTACGAACGAATCACATTTCGAAAGGAGGGTTCTTCCATGGATCTAGATTCAGAGAAGAAGGCCAAGCAAATTGCAGACTTAACCAGTCGTGCATCAACCAAAGCAAAGATCGACCCAATTCTTTATGAGAGATATAATGTGAAGCGCGGATTGCGAAATAGTGATGGTACCGGCGTTTTGGTTGGATTAACCGAGGTCGGTGAAGTCATGAGTTATATTGTTGATGATGCGGAGCGCATTCCGATAGAAGGTAGACTTTTCTACCAAGGTATCGAAATTAAAGATATCGTGGATGGTTTCTATCAAAACAAGCGTTTCGGATTCGAAGAAACAGCTTACCTCCTTATGTGCGGAGAATTACCGACAGCTACCGAGTTGAAGGATTTCGAGCAATTATTGGTTTCAAGCCGTAATTTACCGGATAATTTTACGGAAGACATGATTTTGAAGGCACCGAGCCCTGATATCATGAATAAATTGGCACGTTCCGTTTTGGCACTATATTCGTATGATAGCAATGCCGATTCGATTGCCATTGATAATGTTGTAAGACAATGTGTCGAATTAATTGCGCGATTCCCAGTATTGATTTCATATGCTTACATGGCGAGACGTCATTATTTTGATAAAGAAAGTTTGTTTTTGCATTCGCCGTTACCGGAGTACAATACGGCACAGAATGTTTTGCATTTGATTCGCCCAGACGGACAATTCTCTGAACTCGAAGCACGTACGTTGGATTTGGCTTTAGTTTTACATGCGGAGCACGGCGGCGGTAATAACTCCTCCTTTGTGACGCATGCGGTTTCCTCGACCGGTTCTGACACGTATTCGGTTATTGCTTCGGCCATCGGTTCGCTAAAAGGTCCACAGCATGGTGGAGCTAGCAATAAAGCTTATGCGATGATGCAAGATCTCGCTGCCCATGTTGGTAATTGGCGTAATGAAATGGATATTTGTGATTATCTAGAAAAAATACTAACGAAGCAGGCTTTCGATAAGTCCGGATTGATTTACGGAATCGGTCATGCTGTTTATACTTTGTCCGATCCAAGAACGAAGCTCTTGCGTGATTATGCACGTGCTTTGGCTTATGAGTCGGATCGCGAGAAAGAGTATGAACTGTATCTTTTAACAGAAAGACTGGCACCGGAAGTCTTTAAGAAGGTAAAGAATAACGATAAGATTGTTTGTGCGAATGTAGATTTCTATGCAGGCTTTATTTACTCGCTTCTCGGTATTCCACCGGAGCTATTCACACCGATGTTTGCTTGTGCTCGTATTGCCGGATGGAGCGCACACCGTATCGAAGAGCTGGTCTCTGGTGGACGTATTATGCGACCGGCTTATAAGTGTGTACAAAAACGTCGTCGTTACACGCCCATTGAAGAGAGAGAAGAATGATTTTTTGAACTAAAAGGATTCAAGGCTTCGCAAACAGCGAAGCCTTTTTCTTTGTTTATCTAATGGTATTCATTTCGTTTTTGCAGGGAGTTCAATATTTGCTTCAATGACCATTTGGGTAAAGAAAAAAGCAAGTAAAGAAAAACTCTACTTGCTTTATTGGTGACCCTAAGGAGAATCGAACTCCTGATTGCGCCTTGAGAGGGCGCCGTCTTAACCGCTTGACCATAGGGCCGTGTATTTTTTCGCTTGCGCGCATGTGAAATAATACCATAAGTACAAATTTGCCGCAATACCCAAAGAGAACAAATTGTTAATTTTCCGTACATCAGGCGAAGGGCATTTTTCTCTTCTTTATTATGGTGTATACTAACCTCACAAGAAAAGAACATATATTCGGAATGGTTGAGGAACTAATTTTTTATGGATCAATATATTCGCATACGCGGTGCACGTGAACATAATTTACAGAATGTCGATTTGGATATTCCAAGAGATAAGATGGTTGTTTTGACGGGGCTTTCCGGTTCAGGTAAGTCATCGCTCGCTTTTGATACGATATATGCGGAAGGTCAGAGACGTTATGTTGAGTCTTTGTCTTCATATGCACGTCAATTCTTAGGACAACTGGAGAAACCAGACATCGATTCGATTGATGGTCTTTCTCCCTCCATAGCGATTGACCAGAAGACGACGAGTCGCAATCCACGTTCGACTGTCGGAACGGTAACGGAGATTTATGATTACTTCCGTTTACTCTATGCACGAATTGGTATTCCGCATTGCCCGAATTGTGGAAAGAAGATTGAATCACAATCGATTGATCAAATTATTGAACAGCTGATGGCATATCCCGAAGGCACTCGTATAGTCATAATGGCACCGGTGATTCGTAATCGTAAGGGTGAATATGCGAAGCTTTTGGATGATTACCGTAAGAGCGGATTTGTTCGCGTGCGGATTGATGACATTCAATATGAATTGGATGAAGACATTATTCTCGATAAGAATAAGAAACACAGTATTGATGTTGTGGTCGACCGATTAATCGTTAGAGAAGACAATCGTTCGCGCATCACCGATTCTTCTGAGACGGCTTTGAAGCTTGCTGACGGGATTATGGATGTTTCTATCATGATTCCGAAGGAAGATGATAAGGGCGAGCGGTATTGGGAAGAGTCGCAGATTCTCTTTTCACAAAGGCTTTCCTGCCCGGATTGTGGAATTGGTATTGAGGATTTGTCGCCAAGACTGTTTTCCTTCAATAATCCGATGGGCGCATGCCCTTCATGTACTGGCTTAGGCACACATACGAATGTTGATCCTGATTTGTGTGTAACCGACCCTGAAGCATCCATCGAGGATGGTGCAATCAGGACTGCTGGATGGAATTTTGATGACCCGAAGAGCTGGGGACACGCATTTGTCACAGCTTTATCGAAGAAATACGGTATTCCGCTTGATGTGCCGTGGTATAAGCTACCGAAGAAGTTTCGTGATTTGATTCTTTTCGGAAATAACGGAGAGATTATCGAAGTCGATACATCTACAACACCTTATCGACGAACTGAGCTTTATCGAACAGACTGGGAAGGCATCGTTCACAGTGTAGAACGGCGTCATAATGAAACGAACTCTGACGAGATGAAGTTACATTACGAACAATATATGACGATTATGCCTTGCGAAGAGTGTCACGGTGCACGTCTGCGTAAGGAGGCATTGGCAGTCACGGTCGGTGATAAGAATATACATGAAGTTACGAGTATGCCGATATTGAAGTGTGTTAAGTTTTTAAGTCGACTGAATCTACGAGTACGAGAGAAGGCGATTGCCGAACCGATTTTACGGGAAATAAATGCGCGACTCACTTTCTTGGTTGATGTCGGACTGGAATATATGACATTGGCAAGATGTGCTGCAACGCTTTCCGGCGGTGAAGCGCAACGTATTCGATTGGCAACACAAATTGGTTCGGGATTGATGGGAGTTCTTTACATTTTGGATGAGCCTTCTATTGGTTTGCATCAACGTGACAATGATCGTTTATTGGCGACTCTAAATCGATTGAAGAGTCTTGGCAATACTGTATTGGTCGTGGAGCATGATGAGGATACGATGCGTGCGGCGGATTTGATTGTGGACTTGGGGCCGGGAGCTGGCGAACATGGTGGTCATATAATAGGTGTTGGCACGGCGAGTGAGCTCGAGAAGATTCCCGAATCCATTACGGGGCAATATCTCTCAGGTCAAAAGTTCATCCCGATTCCTTCGACAAGAAGAATACCGGACGGAAAGTTTCTTACGGTGCGAAAAGCGCGTGAGAATAATTTGAAGAGTATTGATGTATCTATACCACTGGGCCTTTTTACCTGTATTACAGGTGTTTCCGGTTCCGGAAAAAGTTCCTTGGTTAACGGAATTATCTTGAAGAAGCTAGCTTCCGACTTGAATGGTGCCCATCGATCGATGGGGGCATGTGAAAAGATTGTCGGACTCGAATACTTGGATAAGGTAATTGCGATTGATCAATCGCCGATTGGTCGTTCGCCAAGATCGAATCCGGCTACATATACCGGATGTTTTGATATGATTCGTGAACTGTTCGCAAATACACAGGATGCACGTGCCAGGGGATATAAGAACGGACGATTCAGTTTTAATATCAAGGGTGGCCGATGTGAAGCCTGTACTGGTGATGGTGTAAATCGTATTGAGATGCACTTTTTGCCGGATCTTTTCGTGAAATGTGATGTCTGTAAAGGAAAGAGATATAACCATGAGACATTAGAGGTGAAGTACAAAGGAAAGAATATCGCAGATGTTTTGAATATGACCGTCGAAGAAGCCTGTGAATTTTTCAAGAATGTTCCGAAGATTGCACGTAAGCTCGAAACGCTAAATGAAGTTGGTTTGGGATACATACGACTCGGTCAACCATCGACACAATTATCCGGTGGTGAGGCGCAGCGCGTGAAACTGGCAACAGAGTTGTCTCGTCGAAGTACAGGGAATACATTCTATATCTTGGATGAGCCGACAACCGGGTTACACATTGCTGACGTCCATAAGTTAGTTGACATTTTGAATCGTCTGACTGAAAATGGAAATACTGTTTTAGTAATCGAACACAATTTGGATGTTATTAAAGCTTGCGACTATATTATTGACTTAGGCCCAGAGGGCGGAGATAAGGGCGGAACGATTATTGCGAAGGGAACACCTGAAGAGGTGGCGCAAGTATCTGGCTCGTATACAGGTCAATATCTGAAACCTGTTCTTGAAAAAACAAGAATGCTAATGTCGAATAATGGGGTAACGATTTCGAAAGAACAGTTAATGAAAACGGAAAAAGAGGCGCTCGAAATTGCGACCGGTCCGAAGCCGCTACGAAAGAGATGCCCACACGAGGAATAACGAATGTCAAAATGCGTAATATGTAAGATAAATGAGGCTATTATTTATGCGACCCGTAATGAAAACGGGAAGACGATAACAGAGGGGTTTTGTCTGAAATGTGCTTATGATACTGGAATCGGCGGTGTTTCTGAATACTTGAAGCAAGCCGGAATCAATGATGATAATATTGATGATACGGTCAAGCAATTAAATGAACTCCTGGCGAATCAAGGTCTCTCTGATCCGTTGGATATGTTGCGTTTCCTTTCCAAACAAAATACCAATCTCAATGAGCTTCCGAATGACTCTTCACTCATGTTTCAGAACATGATGTCGAACAATGACGATTCGGATGATGACGATGAATATGATGATGCTAATTCGAAGGATATGCAAGATTCTTCGGATGATTCTTTCGATGCGGATTACTATGAAGGCATTCTAGCAGATTTAGATAAGCAAACCGGAAGTACATCCAATATGAGTTTCCTTGAAATCCGTAAGGCAATGGATGAAGTCGATCAGATGATGGATGAGGAAGAAGAAGCAAAGAAGTCGAATGAAAAAGCACCGAAGGGCAAGACTTCTCGTACAAAGAAGAACAAGAAGCCCGGTTCTGGGTATAAGTTCCTAAATCAATATGGAATCAATCTTACGGCCAAGGCTCGCGAAGGTAAAATTGATCGTGTCATCGGAAGAGACCGTGAACTGGAACGTGTGGTTCAGATATTGAATCGCCGTTCAAAGAATAACCCAGCTCTTTTAGGTGCGCCTGGCGTCGGAAAAACGGCGATTGCTGAGGGTCTTGCTGTGCGTATTGTTGAAGGTAAGGTCCCTGCAAAACTCCTCGAGATGCAAGTATTCTTACTGGACATGATGGGCATGGTAGCCGGAACACAGTTCCGTGGCCAGTTTGAGAGCCGTATGAAGGGGCTTGTCGATGAAGCATCAAAGGACGGGAATATCATTCTTGTCATCGATGAAATGCATAATATCATGGGCGCTGGTGATGCAGAAGGCGCTATGAACGCGGCCAACATACTAAAACCAGCATTGTCCAAGGGACAGATTCGTGTCCTTGGATCGACAACCTTGGATGAGTATCGTCGTTTTATAGAGAAGGATTCCGCGTTAGAAAGACGTTTCCAGAAGGTCGTTGTTGATGAGCCTTCTGAAGAGGAAAGTGTCGAGATTCTGAAAGGAATAAAGGATTATTACGAGACACATCACCATGTTACATATTCTGATGAGGTTTTAGCTTACGCCGTTCATGCTTCATCTAGATATATTATGGACCGTTTCCTTCCAGACAAGGCAATTGATCTTATCGATGAAGCGGGCTCTAGAGCGAATTTGGAAGAGGTATGCTTG
>DAIPXZ010000019.1:12777-19261 GCA_036782995.1 Bacillota bacterium | reverse complement strand
CCGATGCGGAATAATCCTCCAAAATTACCTTTAAAACCAAACTGCCCTTCGGGGCAGTTTTGATTTTATTGGCCTTTTTACAAATATAATTGACGAGGGTAATAATCCATAGTATATTTGAAAAGGATGGTTAACGGAAGTTCAATAAGAAAACGGCTCGTTTTGTTCTTGTTTGGAACGTTCGGAACGCCTGCCCAGAACCGTTTCTGATATTTTCCCCCTGCCAACGTGTTCCTGCTTTCAGAGAAATCCATATTAAAGGGCGGATTTCCCGCTGTTATATAGAGACTAAAAAAATATGGGTGTGAAAAAGGCAGCTCGGAGATTGTATTGCTTCTCTGAACTGCCTTTATCTTGTATCAGCTTCCGGCGCTTTCAAGTACCTTCGCAAGCTCGTCGCTGAAACGGTAATGGATGTGAAGTCTCATACCGCTGTAAACATCAATCCGGTCAATGAAGCAGAGCGCCATACGGTTGGTGAGTTCATCTGCCTTGAGGTAAGTCCGGGCGGTATCAGCCATAGCTGTCAATTCCGAATCCTGCGTCTGAGACAGGGACATAAGCTCTTGTTCCAGTTTCGCTTTTTCATCGGTGAGCTGCTGTGTCTCCGCTGCCAGCTTGTCACGCTCAATGAGGAATATATCCCTTGTCGTCTGCCCGTCAGAGTACCGCTCGTAAGCATTGATACGAGCCATAGAGTTCTGCTTCAAGCTGCGCTCAATACGGGATAGAGATTGATGTAGATTCTCTTCGGAGCCTTTTAACTTTTGAGCGGTCTCTCTCATGCGCTGTTCGCTGTCCACAAGAAGGTTCAACTTCTCTATCAGGTCAGCCGATATGACGCGCTCAAGCTCTTTCTCAATGAACTTTTCTCCGACGGGACATTGCGTGTCGCTCTTGTGCTTGGACTTATCGCACATGAAGTAGATTGTCTTTACTCTGCTGTTTCGACTGAGAGTCCTCCCGCAAACACCGCAATGAAGAAGCGAACGGAGGAGGTAGTCGGAAGCGGAGCGGTCATACTTGCGTACTTTACGGACAATCGACTGCGCCTTTTCAAACTCATCATCAGTGACGATGGCTTCGTGACAGTTCGGAACGACAATCCAATCGGATTCGTCGCGCAGCGTAGTTTGAGGGTTGTCCAGTCCTTTCCACGCTTTTGTCTGTGATACGAGCGCGCCGGTGTAAATCCTTCGTTTCAATATCTCACCGACATTCATGTTGTTCCAGCAGTTCTCGGCGGAGGTCTTCTTAAACCTGCCGTTATTAGGAAAGATACGATGGAAATACGCAGACGGCGTTTCGGGGTGCTCACTGTTGAGTGCGATGGCAATCCGGCTGATGTTCTTGCCGGCAAGCGCCATATCGAATATTCGACGCACGATTGGCGCTGTCTCCGGGTCTGGTATCAGATGATTCTTTTTGGCAGGGTCTTTCATATAGCCATACGGAGCAAATGAGCCGATATACAGACCGTGCCTTACCTTGGAGTTAATGACTGTCTTTATCTTCTGCGACAAGTCGCGGCTGTAGTAGGAGTAGACAATGTATTTCATGACGACCTCCATGCCGGCAGTCGTCCCTTTGTACTCGTCGCTGTCGTAACCGTCATTTACGGATATGAACCTGACGCCGAGAAACGGAAAGATACGCTCCAGATAATCACCGATCTCCACATAGTCGCGGAAAAAGCGACTGAAGTCCTTACATATAACCAGCCCTGCATCGCCGTTTTTCAAGCTCTCAATCATACGTTCAAAGGACGGACGGGCAGCGTTGGTTCCGCTGTAGCCGTCATCAACAAACTCTGTGATTTCGTATCCGGCAAATTCGCTGTGTGAATCCACATACCGATGAAGGAGCGCCCGTTGGTTGGCGATGCTCTCACTTTCGGTCTTGAACTTCAAGTCTTTATCCGCGTCGGACAGCCGGATATACATATACAGCCTCAATTTCGAGCACCTCCAATCAATTCGTTATATGCGGCAAGCAGCGTTTCGGCGTCGTCACGGTATTTAAGCACGACCTCCACGCGCCGCTGTTTGCCATCGTCATAAATCAAGACCTTTTCGACCATCGCTGCAAGCAGCTCGGGAGTGAGTTCGTCACAGGATTTCATCAATCCCAAGGCTTTGAACCAAGCGTTCTCGCCGGAGAGCGATTTCCTGAGCTTCGCTTGCAATGCTTCCAGAGCGTTTAACCGGGTGTTCAGCTCCTGATACTCGTTGTCAAATTTCTGCTTCATGAAAACATAGTCCTCGGCAGACAGGATACCGTCTGTGTAATCCTCGTAGAGCTTTTCGCGGCTGCGCTGACGTTGCTTTATCTTCACATGCAGCTCTTGAATTTCCTTCGTATAATCACTTTGCCGATTTGTCTGTCTGTCGGTCTCTTTCATCATGACAACAACCTTTTCAAAATCGGTAAACATGGTGAGCTGATCCTTTAGCACCTGCCATACGATTCCCTTGAGCTTTTCCTGCTGCATGGTGTGCGCCCCTGTGCATCTTCCGTATTGCGGATTACGGCAATAATAGAAGCCTCCCCATTTGTTGCGGGTATAGGTGAGATGAACTCCGCAGTCCCCACAGAAAATGATATTGTGGAAGAACGGCGGCATTTTCGTTCTTGCGCTTTCCGTGGCTTTGAGCTTGTCCTCCCATTCTCTGTGACCGTCCTCCATTTTGCGTTTGACAAGCTCGAATGTCTCCTTGTCAATCAAAGGCTCGTGCATATCACTGAGAACTCGCCACTTGCTCTCATCCGGCTCATAATGGTAATCGGGCTGACCGAGATAGAGTGCCGTAGGCATACGCCCAAAGACAAGATTTCCGAGATAGGTGGGATTACGGAGCACCTGCTTGATAAGCTGCGCCGACCAGATACAATCGGAGTAACATTCGCGCTTTGTCTGCCCACGCATATAGCGCAGTCTTCCGGGACAAGGAATGTTCTCTTTGTTGAGAATTGTCGCAATCTGTCGATAACCGGTTCCTTCAGCACAGAGCTTGAAGATGCGCGTCACGACGGGCGCAGTTTCCGGGTCAGGCTCAAAACGGTATTCACGGGTCTCGGATTTCTTGTAGCCATAGGGTATCATGCTCGGAATGTGTTCACCGACAAGCTGCTTGGTATGAACTGCCGTTGAGACCTTCTTGGACATATCCTTGGAATAGAAGCTATTTATGAGGTTTTTCAACGGAATAAGCAGACTGGACGCAGAGCCGTCCGTCTCGTAGCTGTCGTAGCGGTCTGCGACGGAAATGAAACGAATACCCATTGCCGGGAAGATGTTTTCAAGGAGATTACCGGCTTCAATATAGTCACGGGAAAAACGGGAGAAGTCCTTGATAACCAACGCTTTGATTTTCCCCGACTGTATGTCACCGAGCAGCCGCTGGAACTCCGGGCGATTTGTGTTTACGCCAGTCCAACCGTTGTCGATGTATGTTCCTGCATGACGCAGGTACGCATGGTCTTCTATGTACTGACGACAGATTTCAACCTGTCCCTCAATGGATTCGCCGTTGTCGTCTTTATTGCTGTTCTCAACCGAGAGACGGGCGTAGATTGCCGTTTCCCATGCGGGAGCCGCTTTTGTTATTGTCGGCTGTTCCTCGCCGTATGTCCTTCTTTTTCTGCCTGCCATGGCTCTATGCTCCTTCCTGTATTTGCTCCGGCACTGTATCCGCAAAGCGTTCAATGTATTGCAGCGCCGTGTTTAGCTGATCCTGATAACGAAAAACTATTTCGATGTGCTTGGTGTCGTAGATTACGATGCGCTCTATGAGATTGACAATGACTGTGCGTTCAAGCTCTGTAATGTTCTCATACTGCTTAAAGAGCTCAATCCAGCGGATATGCCGGTCATTACTGTCTACCGCCTGTTCGCGTTCCTCGCTGAGACTTGCGATGGCTTTCTGCCTGTCCGCAATCTTTCGGTCATAACCGGAGCGAAATTCGAGATACTCTTCTTTGCTGATAACGCCGTCTGCCATGTCCCCGTATAGGTTGAGCTTCAAATCCTGATAGCGCTCGATTTCCTCATTGAGCTTTGTGAGCTGGGCATCGTAGTTGAATATACGACGCTGCTGCTCCGGCATAGCAGCAATGTAGTCCAGCACTTTTTCAACCTCACATATCTGTTGGATATGGTCGCTGACGAGACGGAAAATGATTTTCGTGAGCTTACTCTCACTAAAGGTATGTGCCGAGCACCCTTTTCCGGCTTTATTCGTAGAGCATACAAGGTAGTAATACTTCTTCCCGCCGCTTGGAACAGTCTTTCGTACCAGGCAACGTCCGCAATCTCCGCAGAAAACAAAGCCGGAGAACAGAGGGACGGTATCGCCACCGGGAGCGGTTCTCACGTCTCTTTGAAGAAGAAGCTGTACGGTGTGAAAGTCGATCTCATTGACGATGGGCTCATGGTTGTCTCTTACGACAATCCAGTCTTCACGCTCATAATCAACCTCTTTCTTGACCTTGTGATTCGGAGTACCGCGCTTATGCTGTGCCAGCGTACCGATGTAAATCTCGTTGGTCAGTACGCGCATAATGTTCA
This sequence comes from Bacillota bacterium, assembly GCA_036782995.1. Classification (GTDB taxonomy): domain Bacteria; phylum Bacillota; class Clostridia; order Saccharofermentanales; family Saccharofermentanaceae; genus DAIPXZ01. The sequence continues at coordinate 14,694 of DAIPXZ010000019.1, read as the reverse complement.
TGGCGTTCCATGTGGCTCTCTCATTGGTACGGAAGCCGGTGGAATAACGCTGTCCGAGAGACTGCTTGTACTCCATTGGGCTGAGCACACCCATTTCATTAAGCTTCTCGGCTATGCGTGTATTGCACATGCCCTGAAGCCGAAGTCGGAAGATGAGCTCCACCACCTGGGCGGCGGGCTCATCGACCAACAACCTGTTTTTGTCCTCCGGGTCTTTCTTGTACCCGAATGTGGTAAACGCACCGATGAAGTCTCCCATCTTGCGTTTGATGTCGAGCTGACTTCTGATTTTGATGGATATATCTCGGCAATAGGCGTCGTTTATGAGGTTCTTGAACGGCACGATCAGCGAATCGGACTGCGACTTTTCTCCGTTGGAATCGTAGTTGTCGTTGATTGCGATGAATCTCACGCCCATGAACGGGAATATCTTTTCAAGGTAGCGACCGGAGTCGATGTAGTTTCTGGCGAAACGCGAGAGGTCTTTGCAGATGATACAGTTGATTTTCTTTGCTTTAATGTCCTCCATCATCTGCTTAAACCCCGGACGGTTGAAATCAACCCCTGAGTATCCGTCATCAACATATTCGTGGACGATAACAAGGTCGTCCCTCCGCTGGATGAAGTCACGAATCATTTCCTTTTGACTTGTGATTGAATTACTTTCGGCTTTGTCGCCGTCATCCCGTGACAGGCGCGTATAGGAAGCCGTGTTCCAGATTTTATCCGGCATAGTTATATCACCTCCGAGATAAGTGTATCGTGTGTCTTTCAAAAAGGCGAGGATGTCGCCGGAACGGTCACATGCTTCGAGCACACCCGAGCAGGCGGTCGTTTATTGTTTCCCTACACGGAGTGAATGAGACCTTAACAACAACGCCGTCGTCCATATAGCAATACGGATTGACAATCTGACTCAGATACTGTGATACGCGTTTCTCACGCGGCAGACGGCTATCGATCTTTACCGTTTTGCGGTCAACCAGTGTTGCGGGGTCAACCGTGCGAACATCCAAGCTTTTCATTTGTTCAATGGTCATAGTGTTGTTCTCCTCTCTGCGCCACACCTCACGGCGCTTCCACTTCTTCGGGAATCTCTTGACCCAAGCTGATAAGGACGGCATCACTGACGCCGTTCATCTGCTCACGGGTAACTTTCCCCAAATATTTCTTCACGCGGCGCTTGTCGATGGTGGTGATCTGCTCCAGCAGGACAACCGAATCACCGTCAAGCCCTTTCACGTTTTCCAACATGTAATGCGTCGGTTGATTGCGTTTCTTCCATGTATTTGTGGTCAGGGGTGCAACGATAAGCGTCGGGCAAAAGTAATTGCCGGCATTGTTTTGAAGTACAAGTACGGGACGTGTACCGCCTTGCTCGGAGCCGTAGTAGGAGCCCAAGTTTGCAAGATAAATATCGCCTCTGCGGTAGTACCAATCGTCTCTCATTTTCCCGAGACCTCCTTCTTCGTTTTCAATATTTCTGATAGCCAGGTATGCCGTCATGTCAAGGCAGCCTGAGCTGTTGTAGCATTCCTTGTTTCTCATTTTCTTTCTCCTGATGTTGTTTATGTAGCGCTTCCTATTTATCACCGCCCCGGAAGCAAAGGGAATCATCAGGCGGCGGACTGCTGACCGCTCCATAGGAATCTAACCTCCCCGCCTTCATTGTGGCCGGGCCGCGAATTACGGAAGTATCATTATTCGCCCGCGCTGTCTTCGCCGGTATCGGTAGCAATCCGATACTCTCAAATCGGTTGAATCGCTCGTCCTCTGAAAAGGAGTCGTGGCGCACCGTCTGATGTGGCTCGTGCTTTCACACACGCGGGGTAACGTACCTGATGATTGGCTATTCAATTTTCAAGGAGCAGGAGAAAACTGCATCCGATTTTTGTTGTCGGTAATTTGTCCTCTCAC
>DAIPXZ010000019.1:9998-12677 GCA_036782995.1 Bacillota bacterium | reverse complement strand
AGAACTCTCTGCCCGAGAGTTGCAGCCATTCGATGTCCGCCTTTTTGCACGTAGGGTCTTTCTTGACCAGGTATATCTTTCTGTTCATGTGTACCTCCGAAATCTTTGAATTTGTCTGAGATTCAAAAATCGGAGGTCACGGGTATTTCGCTATGAACGGTTCCCAATGGGAGAGCATATAAAAAGTCCTTTCCCGAGCAAGGCTTCACGAATGAAGCGGGAAAGGACTTTTAACGCAATACGAAGCTAATCGAGGGCAAGAAAAAAGCGCCGTAGAAATCGGACGAGCACAGGTATAACCTGTTACTCAATCCGGCTTCGTACGGCGCTTGGCAGTCTCCACCGGCTTACGCCGGTATCTCTCCGCTTGCTCGATTAAAAGTGGTATTGCACGATATTCAGTTTTACGAGCGCCTTACCTGACCTGGCGCTTACGGTGCGCGTGAATGTAGCGTTGCCGCCTCTTCATGCGGCGGAAGTATCCGAGGTTTACGGGGTATTCCTCTTTGCACTTTTTACAAAAGACCATCTTGTGCCCAGATACATCCGAGAACACGCGATCCACGAGGAAGCCGCAATACGGGCAGTTGATGTCACGCATGGTCAGTCCGGTTATTTCGTCCTTTGAGCGTTGGAGCTTGTGCTGTGTTTCCTGCGGAATAGCGTTCCTCTGATGATAAACCCGAACTTGGCTCATTGCGGCTCACCATCCCAACGCAATCCCATTTCTTTAGAGATAAACTCATCGAGGTCACATCTTTTCAAAAGACCCAGCTCCTTGAGCCTTATGAAAAAAGCCGAATAAGATGCGCCCATCGTATTTGCCATATCCTGTACGAGCAGCTTGTCCTCTGCCCGAAGGATGTTGTCGCCGTAAACTCGAATGCCGTCCGGTACTCCATAGCGTGTCAATACATTGTACACCATAAAGCGCGGCATCAGCAGAGCGGCTCCCATCCTGTCAATCTGTGCTTCTCGGAAGTTGAACAATCCCCTGAAATCTTCCGGCGTATAGCGGCGTTCACTGTCAAATTCGCGGTGGTAGCTCGCCTGGGGCAAGGTTCGCTCTGCCACGATATGACCGCCCTCATGGGCGATGGTGAATCTTCGTTTGCCGCTTTCACCTTCACGACGCAGGCACTTCTCAATAACGATTGTGCCTTTGGGAAATACCATCGAGACTCGCTTCTTATCCTCATAGACCCAAAGCGGCGTGATACCGTCGGATATGAATCCGATTTTATCGGTATCCTTCTCGGCTATCGTCCGGTAAAGGATAGGAGAGCCGAGGAAATCACTGACGAACCCTTCAATATCGACGCAGAAGCAGTTGTCGGCTTCCGCGCCAAGATACCGGCGAATCAAACCCTCGCCCAGCTCGTCAATCTCTTCGTTTGTTAGATAGATCATTGCCTGTATTACATCCCCTATGGTGAGTAGTCAACGTACCATCGTTGACCATCACGATACAAGAATTTGACCGCACGACCGATTTTTATGGTATAGCGAATTCCTTCAAACTCATTGTGGGACGCAACGCATGTATGCAGGACTTTCTTAATGTCCCACTGACGACCGTCGTCCCAGAGGATTTTTGTGGGGATGATAACTCCGTCCGTATCTATGAAAATCTCTACACGGACATAGCATTTATTCATGCGGCGTTACCTCCTCCTTAAAGAGCTTTAATGACGTGACTTGCCACACCTTGAACTCGAAATTCCTTTATGTAGATATCCTCATACTTCGGATTCTCCGGGTGAAGATAATAGCTTTGCGCATCGCTGTCATATCCCAAACGCTTGAGCGTATTCTTGCCGTCATCCGTCATAGCCACGACGATATCTCCGATATCAGCGGTTTGCTGTTCTCTTATGACGATAAGATCGCCATGGTCGATATCTGCGTTTATCATAGAATCGCCGGAAGCTCTGAGTACATAAAAGCTTCCTGTGCCGAATACAGACACGGACAAGGGCATATATTCCTCTACCTGTGCCTCGCGTTCATCGGGAGGGCCGCAGGGTATGGAGCCTACAATAGCGGCGGTATTGACTTCCGGTGACATCATATCAATCTTATAAGTGGACATTACACCGTTTTCGTAGGTAATCATATGATTGTCGTTCATTGCTACAAGGTACTTGAAAGCAGTGGACGGTGCTACCCGCACAGCAGATGCTATCTCACGCACCGTCGGCGTTGAGCCATGTCTTTCAAAATGGGACTCTATGTATTCTTTGATTCGGAGCATGAGCTCCGGGTTCTTACTTCGCATTGGTTGCCTCCTTTCCGTTCTATCGGAAACAAGTGTTCGCTTTATGCTTATAAGTATACTCAGATTTTTTTCGCAGTCAAGAGGGCAAAGAAAGAGGTGCATCGCTTTCGATACACCTCAGAGGATAATTTTCAGATTTGAGCTTTTTCAATCATCTCTCGATACTGATCCTTCACCGAAGATGGGCTTGTTATCTTGATACCTCCGGCAAACTGGAATACCCAGGCGAAGAAGGTCTGACTAACGGATACCCTGACCGTCGCTCTGAAATGGCCGGCGTCCATAATTGTTGTCTCAACATCCTCGCCGAAACGGTCAATGACGTAGTTCATGAGCTTGTTCTCGCATAAGAGATTGACCTTATACATCTTCCCGTCGTACATACTGAAGATATTGACGGT
>DAIPXZ010000019.1:0-9898 GCA_036782995.1 Bacillota bacterium | reverse complement strand
ACGGCATAGTATATGGATTCGTTCTCCGGTTTTACTCTTCCGGCTGTGTACAAATGCCGTTCAAGCTGTTCCGCATAGTTCTCACCGGCAATTCCCATGAGCTTCTTCACAAGAGCATCGCTCTTTTTGGCGGTGATAAACTTGGAGGATTCCACGGCGTCCACAAGCAGCTTCAACTCCGCAAGCTCAAGCTGCCGGTCTACAAGATGGTATTTTGTCTGTGTTCCCTTGGCTCCGTATATCTCGATTCCGCAGTTATTAAGCGTCTCAATATCTGCCTTGACGGTCAACCGGCTTGTCGTCACGCCTTGCCCTTCAAAATAGGCTACAATCTGCGCGGTAGACATAGGGTGCTCTTCGTCGGTTTTGGCGTATAGGAGCTTGAGAAGCTCTATAAGGCGTTCTTTGCCGGTCATCAATACACATCCCTTCTATGGTCAAAAACAAAAACTAATAACACTACAGTTGAGACTGTAATTGGATGAGATTGCCTTCCATTTGGTCTTCTACTATTTTGATTGAGAGGCCATTTGTTTGAGCAATATATTCAACAACAGTAGTATCCCACGGCATGTACGATACATTATCTCTCTGAGTAAATGGACCATCGGTTTCCGGCAGAAGCTTATTAATTGGTATTCCTTTTATTGTTTCTTGTCCCGATTTTGACAAGCACATTTTCGGATTGATACTGAACCAACAATGCATTGCCACCGCACGTTCAAGTTCGCTTTTTGAACCAGTGAACCAATGTAGTATTGATACGTTTGCGTTTGATGTCTTGTCTATGATATCCAAAACTTTTTTTACTGCACCTCTCGAGTGAATGCTTAGTATCCTCCCTCCTCTTTTTTCTGCTTCCAGAAGTGCTTCGTGGAAAAAGGATGCTTGTATTGACAAAGAACGATTATTCTGTCTATAACCGTCAATGCCAATTTCGCCAATATATCGGCTTGCGGACATGAGCTGAATAAAGAGTTCTTTTTCATTAATTCTATCAGCTACCAGCTCAGGATGAAAGCCTAGTGCAACAACAATTTCCTTGGAGTCACTAAAATGCTGTATTGCCTTTACATACGCTTTGGGGCTGGTTGTAACAGCAAGAATCTTTATTTTCCTTTGTTTTGACTCTTCATACACGGACATAGGGCTTTTATACAAATCCAAGTGACAATGATAATCTATCATACGTTCTCCTGCCTATTGATGAGTTCATTGATCTCATCTAATCCGCGTTTTATAACTCCAACATAGGAATCTCGTTTATCAATACTTGCAAAGCTAAGCGAACCTTTTACAAGGCTTTCTATTCCATGTGCTTTTACCTGTTGAATTGCATACCTTACAGCGGCAACATCTCGTGACTCAGATGCACTTATGTTCTCAATACAATAACCATTTTCGGTTATATCACTTAACCCAGCCCGAACAAATGAGGCTCGTCTAACGAGACATGGAACGCATACACCGCAATGTCGATAACCGTGTCTGTAATATTTACCACAGCTTGTCGAGCCAAAAATCTTCGAGATCATTAGTTCCTTATTTTTACAGTTCAAAAGGACTTCACCTTTAGTCGTAAATTCATAAGGAAGGATCAGGTCTATACTCAAACCCACTTCATCCCATATTCGTTTTAGCGTTTCCATGTAAACCGGATGTGTCGTTTTAGTGCTCAAACTTCCGATTCGTAATGGATCAAGTGGAATATTCAGGCTTATGAATCCGTTTTCTGGGACGAACATTTCCTTTCTTCCGGCTTGATTATCTTCTATACCGCATGATGCCAATAAAGCAAAAGCAAAAAATATGATAGAACGTGTTCGCGTTGAGTTCTCGGAAACACCTCGTTTATTTACATAATTGCTCCATTGGCATAAATTATTCTTACCGATTGCAGAAGCATATTCTCTTTGATGTTCTGCATCTCCCTTTACTATATGGGAAACAAAAAGCGGATCGCGTCCCATTTCGTGTAAATCAATGGCACCGACGAGGCTATCCATACCGCCAGAAAGAAGGCAAATGCAATCCTGATCTCTTTTCTCATATTGTTGTTTTGGTACAAAAGAAATCGGCAGTGAGATAAAATTCAAAGTCCAGAAATCACCGCTTAAGAAGCGTAGCATCCACTCGAGATCATTTTTGACTCGGTTCCACTTACTCACATCGTGCAGATATAGGGAAAGAGTAATCTTTCTCGTCCATCCATCAGCACTATTTCTACGTAAAATAGCTTTATCTGCTGCTGTAACAGCAAGTGCTATCATGGAGAAATCCAAGGCAACTTCATTTGGACATATCTTTGACTTCTTTAGGTCGCTAAAGAATTGTAATCCGATATGACCGACATTTGGCAACTTAATATTAGGTGTAGAAAACATCTCAAAGTACCACGACTTCTCATCGTACTTTTCAGGTGCACAACAGTGAGGATAACAAAAAACATTACTCATACTTCCACCTCGTATACTTCAAAGGTGCTTTTTATGGTTTCTTTGAATAACACTTCCAAGTCAAATGTCTGAGTAGCAGATTCTCTAATTTTATTTAGCTGTGTAGAAATTTCTGCTTGTAGATACTCTCTCATCTCATTAATGCGAGTTATTCGGTCTCCGATGGAAATATCTTGCTTTTCAAATGATTGACCAATATCTAGCTGAATACGACTAAAGGCTTCATTGCCCAAAAATGTAGAAGCTAAAGACCAAATTTGATCGTCTGTAAGCTTACTGATGTCGGCTTCAGGGTTTTTATCCATGAATTCACTAAGAGCTACCGTTCCCGAATCACGAGTAGAGCTTTCGTCAAGACTACCCCCATTGGGACACACTGAATCAATTATCGCATTAATAACCTCAGACGCGTTAGCACCTTTACTTTTTAGGTCTGACAATGTTTTGCTGAGAGCGAAATTCGCATCGTCCCGTATTGATCGTAGTGTGCTAACAAAACTTGCGGCAACCTTAGCCGATGTCCGCATTCGATTTGATAGGTTGCGCGAACCGCCCATACCGGTTTTTGAATAGTGGCCCAGCGCCTTTCTAAGTGAGTCCGTATTACCGGTACGCGCATAATCGTTCAACCTGCGCCTAGCATTACTGAAGCGCGCTTTCGGTGCTATTAGCAACGAATTTTCAATATCTGAGGTCGTTGGTATAGTGTTATCTGAATGACTGTTGGGTACGTCTATATCATCCAGCCATTCAGGATCAAGAGAGACTCCGAAGCCAGGACCATTGCTTGATGCGGAAGTTCCCATTTTTACTCCTTTCTTGCCTGTTCTATAGCCTTTTTCACGGTTATTGGTGTTTCACTGTCATCATTCCATTGCTGCATAAGTTCTTTCGCCCATACCTTAGTTGCAATAAGCGGGATAATAGGGGGCTTTCTACTTTTCGAGGGTATTTCACCTAATGCAGAAGCAAAACGGTTTCCTAAGTTGGCGTATGCCTCGGTGATATGTAATGCAGCACATACCGTGTCAACATTCCATTGATTATTCCGTCCAATGGAAAAGATTTGCATCAGTAATGTCTCGGCATCTTTTTCTCCCACGGCTTTTATTCGCTCAACTAGATCTTTCACTAGAGTCCCATTCTTAATATTTTTCAACGCAATGAGTATTTCCTGTGATTCTAACGATAATGAATCATAAACAGGTATAGCCAGACTACGATCTCTGCTTAGGTATAGCACAGGTCTCAAATCATATTCGCTGAGCTTTGGCGGAAGCATAATCCAGTTCTTAACGAAATCAGATTTCCATGTACTGTCTGGCGTTTCATACTCTTTTCCAAGTTCCAGCATCTCCTCGATGTTCTTAATAAATTCCAATTTACCAGTATCAGATTCGACGACCATCTTGGATAAGTAATCAAACGCTCCCATAGAGGCACATCTCTCAAATAATAGCATTTTTATGAGAAGATTAGAATCTATAGTCATACCATTCAATGTGGCAATCTTTTTCCGGATTTCAAGAGCATTTAGAAAACGTTTTATTAGCCGTGGATTTCCCTTAATATTGTCAGCAGTGACAAGTATTCCGGCTAATTGATCGGCCGCGGAGATATAGTCTTCCATTAGCTTTAGCGTGTCAGTATCAAAAGCCTCTCGGATTTTTTCTTTGGTCACATTTTTATCCCAAGCACGAGACAGCAGCAAAGTCAACTTTTCTTTGGTACTTTCAAATACCGCGTTATCAATCTTCTTTCGCCTATTCTCTAACTCAAGAAACAATAGAACAATGTATACCTTTACTTCAGCTGTTCCAAGGTGAGGGACAGTAATAGGCACTTGAATCAATTTATCAAAATAGCTTGTAACAAGCCCGTCTGATAATTCAACATCACCAAAATGTGCCTTAACACCATTACGAATCATTTGCTCGTCGGCCGCAATAATAAATGCTGTCTTTTTTACAAACAGAAGAAGGCGCATCGCTTCAAGCGTAGATATAGCAGTTTCCGGCAGGCATCTGTCCAAATCATCTACCAAAACAACAAGCGTTATATCTAATTCATCAAGCAATTCTTCGAATTCAGTTCTGATTCTGTCTATTTGCTGGGTCGTTGCCTTGGCAGATTCATCATTCAAGAGTTCCTTAACCTCTGGAGCTAATTCATCAAATGCAGAATCAACAGCAACACTATTCTCTGCTATAGAATTTGGATTAGAGGTTGCCCCTTTTATGCTGTTAACGAATGTAGCAATTGTTCCAACAGCACCAACACCTGGAATTAAGCTAGCAAACAAAGGAAGAGCCATTTTTGTAACTTGAAACCAATTCACTCTCTTTATTAAGCTACCAAGTTTTTCGCCGATACTCTTACTGTTTACCGGCTTTCTTTTTGCTAATTCTTCAGATAACTTTTTTGTTACTACTTGAAGTAAAGCAGACTTAGCATCTTCGTAACCTTGATAAAGCCATGCATTGAACTCAAGAAAGACATATGTCCCTTTATCGGCATTTTCATTTCGCGTCATCAACTCCTTCCCGATCATCTTTACCATTGACGACTTCCCTGATCCCCAACTACCCGAAACGCCTATTGAAATCGGAGTATTACCTGATTCTACGATTAAGTCAGCTACTGTTTTCGATACTACAGAAAAATGTAAATAGTCTATTGTCGTTTCAACGTCATTCCACATGGGTGTATCCTCCTTATTCTACGCCTAACGCCTTAAACACGGCATCTTCGGCGCTCTGATATGGTATTAATTGGAATGCGCTCATCAGTTCCGGGGGTACAGTCGCAAAATCAGTGAACGAGATACTGGGAATGAGTACCCGTTTTGCACCGCTGTCAAGACATACCTGGAGAACATTCGCCAGCTCATCAACCTTCATCAATGTACCGCTGATGCTGATTTCTCCGAGAACAGCGAGCGATCCGAGCGTCGCTCTGCCAATGGCAACGGAACAAAGCGCAATAAGCGTCGGCAGAGCCAGCTTTCCGGTCATACCAATGCCCTGCAAATCCTGATAGTTAATGATGTAGTCCTTTGCCGTGGTGCTGATTGTACCGCTGATGCGGCTGCTATTCGCTTTCAGGTAGCTAAAGGCTGTGTTGGCGGCTTCTCTGCAATCACGATCGGAGCCGATGCCGGTACGTTCAAACTTACCATTACCGGGCAGCATTTGAGACTCCAAACGGAACACACCAATCATACCAGATTTTCCACGTGCGACCGAATATATCTGTCCAGGATTGCACAAGCCCTCCGGTATCAGCTTCCCACCGCCTTGTTCGGGAACAGAAACGTAATGCTCCTCAAATGTTTCGTTGTCTATGTAGGAGAAGTTGACATCATAGAACTCCATGCCGCCCAGCTTCTTAAGCTGCTCTTTGACGCGACGACGCATTTCAAGCGCCAGCTTCAGCACTTCCTCAAGCTGCTCCTTTGTAAACTCACCGTCCGGGTAGATAAGTTTCAAATAGCCATCTACCATGCGGCGAACAGCAATAGTATCGCGCTGGTTAAGGTTCTTCCCAAGGCAGAAGTAATGATCAATCGCGTCACCATACTGCTCTTTACGAAGTTCTCGAATAAACTCAGCCAGATAATCGCTAATAAAACCGTAGTCATCAGTAAAGTGTTCGGGACGGAACTTCGGTATCTCCCATCCGGGCAGATAACAGTGCATACGGTCAAGAAATGCTGTGTCTTTTCCCATCTCAGGAGGGAACGGGTCAAACAGGCTTGATGTTTTGAGCAACACATCAACGCTCTGATTGATATTGCCCACAAACACCATAGACGCTGACGCCGCCTTTTCTTCTCTGCCACGGGCAAATGAGCCGGACGCCATATAATCCTTCATAATTTGAACGCCGTCATTGTCCTTGAAGTGGATTCCCGCGACCTCATCAAATGCAACGCAATCCCAGAGGCCGACCAAGCCAACGGTTTTTCTGCCCATGTTATAGAACAGGTTCGCAACCGTTGTCTGACCGCCGGAAATCAGGATGCTGTTCGGGGAGATTTCCTTGTATAGATGAGATTTACCGGTGCTGCGAGGCCCCAACTCGCATAAATTGAAGTTATTTTCTACGAGCGGTATCATCCTCGTGAGTAAAAGCCATTTCTCGCGGTATTCAAGCGTATCCGGCTCCATCCCGATAGAACGGAGCAGAACATCCATCCACTCGTTTTGTGTGAAAGCTTTTCGACCGGCTTTCAACTCGTCAATATCTATATGAGGCATTTGAATCGGAGTCAGCTTGCGTATTTGAATCGGAGTACCGTTTTTCTTCTCTTCCTCGATAAACTCGTAATCGAGCTGGACGATACACCAAATGCCGCCGCACAGCAGCCGGTCAAACTTTTCGGGATATTCATCTTCAATCGGCACCTTTGTCAGTCCAAGATTGGAAAACTCGGCATAGTACACGTTTCTGCTGATATCCAGTTTGACCGTAATCATATCGATTACGGTGTGACTGCCGTTTTTACGGAGGACGGATTTTATCTTCTCAGCCTCATCCGGGCGCACAAAGTTATCCGCCAAAATGCGTTTCACACTTTGTACGCCTCGCTCGATAGCGGCATCGTCGTCTGTGCTGCAATACTGACCGAGAAGAAACTCAAGGACGTAGACGGGCACATTTGCGCCTTCCTTAATCTTCTTCGTCAGGTCTTTTCGGACAATCTTCCCATCAAAGTTTTCGCGGAGCTTGTCCTTTATAACCTCGCGTATGCTCAGTCCCGATTCGTTCTCACTCATGTGCTCATCCTCCGATTGCATCTTACTCGCCAAGGAAATTAAACTCATCCACCGCAAAAGCAATATCTATCTGGAACTCTTCGCGCACCGGCGCTTGCAGTCCGGATTCATCCGCGATGACGAGATAGTAGGTATCAAGCTTGTTGAACCCAAGGGATTTCAGGCTAAAACTCAGACGGAATGTCCGTTCCCCGGTGTTTTCACTGGTTCTGTCAGCAATAATCCGTTGTGTGTCGCTGACCTGTTTGCCGCCGGCATCGGTAAAATACAACAGGTAGCTTGCTTTTTCACGAATGCCTCCAACTGCTTCTTTCTGGAAGAAGTTCAACGAGAATATCATATTGCTGATTTTCCGGCTGGCAGATATTAAGCTCAACGTGACAGGTCTTGTGTTGTACTTTTCCTTATTCCGCTGATAGCTCTTGTAATCGTTACGCAGGAAGCGATAATCAATCACCGGCACAACCATTTCCTGCAAACTGATACCACCGTGGACGAAGTTCAACCCGCCGCCGTTCATTTTGATACGGATGTTTTCACGGGGCGCAAAGGCAACATATTCGGTTTTTCCGTCCATGAATTTCACAGGGAGCATATATTCCGGGTTCGCGCCATCTTCCATAATGGCATACCGTCTGCCATATTCCACATCCTGCTGCCCCATAACGGTTTTATCCAGCTTTCCATCCTCTGCGAGTGGGCTGTATGTATACAGGAAACCGTGATCCGCAGTAATAAGGATGTTTGTGCCGCCAAATTCGTTGACGATGATGCGTACAAGGTTTTTGATTTCGTTGATCGCGTCGTCACAGGCGGGAAAAACGGAACTGTCGGAAGTATGACTTGCTTCATCGATAGTGTCATGATAGATGTAAACGACTTCCTTGCCTTTGACAAGCTCGCAGCGCTCGGCGCGTTTCATCTTGACAATATTCTTGTATTGGAGCGCAACACTGTTTGGATTTGCGCTTTTGAGTATCTTATCGCGGTAATTGCTCTCGGTAAGGCTCCCGTCCGCAGTAACACAGAGCTTTCCACTGCGCATTTCAATTCCCAGCGCCTTGTGTGGGAGCAAAGCCGCCATGCCAAACTTGGTGATAGTTGGGAATATAGCCTGTCTGCTGGACAGTTCAACCTTACTCTGGGTCTCACGCATGAGCTGCTCGGCGAGGGATACGGCGACTTCGTAACGCATCGCATCAGAAATTATAACGAAAATACGGGCGTTGGCTTTCTTTACCGTGCTCTGGTAAAAGTCCGTCTGCTTTGGAATTTCTAATATACATCCGTGCTCGTCAAGCTCATCGGCGCAGGCATTTGTCCAGTTTTCGGCAAGCTGAGACATGAACCATCCGGTATATAGTCCATCTACTTTCTCGGTAACATGCTTGAACAAATCATCAAGCGCGAGATTTCCCGCTGTCAAGCTGCGGGAGAAGCACAGATGAAATGCTCGATAATAGGAATCCATTTTATAGTAATCGCTTGTGTAGGCTTTCCATATTTTGCGTGGCTCTACAATGTGGAATCCGGCAGCATGTTCATGGAAAAACGCCTGCATGTTGGCGACTTGTAAAAGTCCGTCATAATAGCTTGCCACTTTATAATACCAAACCATTGTGCGGCGCTTCTCTACGGTTTTGGAGATAGACTCCACATCGATGATGTGGTCACTGATTTCGGTCATCAGTTTGCGGAGGATGCACTCATTGATACAAGGGAAGCATTCCGTATCTACAATATCTGATATAGCGAGCTTCTCAAAGCGCTGTTCCAGGCGGACTTCGCGCTCCGTTTTTCGAGCTATCTCATAGAGTTGCGTAGAATCCTCCGAGTGCAGCCAGTCGAACACGAAATCATAGCAATACGCCTGATGCGGCATGGAAATAAAACCGTCAAGACCCGCCAATAGTTCTGAATGCATGGTGCGGGTGGCGGCGGTAAGGAGCAGATGGATAGCAAGGCGCTCGATGCTGTTATCGTCACCCTCGTTATAACCGGTAGCTTGAGCCGCCATGACCCAAAATGGATTCTGCGCTCCATAATTCACAAGGCTCTGATATACGCTGTTCGTATCCTTATCCAATCCGCCGCGTATCACAGTCCGGAGTATACTCCCCGGTGTGGCATCCTTGATATTGCAAATAGCAGCCATAACAGCCAGGTGCATTTGCGACGCTGTTTGAATATTCTTATTCAGTGCTGTCACCTTGGTTCGGCGTTCCTTGGCACTGAAGAATTTACGATAAGCCTTAACCTGCTTGCGGATGACGGGAGAGGTCGGTAATCCCATTTCGTTCATCCAAATGGAATTAAGGTCAGCGCGGAAATCCTCACTGTACATCTCCACGTTGAGAAGCCAATCGTATTCAGGCTTCGCATAGGAAATGGGGCAATAGACGAGCAGATTAGAGTTCGCCTCGTCCTCCGTTATGAGCTTTTTTACCGCAAAGAAATTCGAGCCGGTGAGTGCGACGATTTTCACGTCGGGAAGTGAAATCTCCGGCAGTTTGTCTTCAAACTCACGTTCCTCATCGTACCAGAAAATAATTCGACGGCGATAAAACTCCGGCAGCGGCTCCGCAAAGCGTCGATTTAGGTCTTGTATAATAGTATCGATATCCATGATCGCCATGTTCAGAGCCTCCCATATTGAATGAATTC
>DAIPXZ010000018.1:2074-19786 GCA_036782995.1 Bacillota bacterium | reverse complement strand
AGCAATCCGAGCTGCTTCTGCTTACCCGACCTGCTCCATGTGCCCGAAAACCCGATTACATAGGCATCATCAGCCACAAGGTCGAATATCCAATCATTCCATTGCAGGTGGCCTTCATCTATAAGCACGACACGACAGCCTCGGATAAGCTCCCTCACGTGCTCATGCTTTGTGGCACGTGACATCAAGGTTTGTGACATGGCGATATTACACATCTCGTCCTTGCTTATGTTTTTTGTCTTGGCTGTGATTACTTGCGGTTTAACCCCCAGGTTCTCGAATATACCATGATTTTGTGCCGTTATCTGCCGTCTATGTGACAATATGAGTACTTGGTTACCACGCGCCATAGAGCGGAGTGCCATGGCTGCAATAAGGTACGATTTGCCACCTCCCTGTTGCAGCCTTACGGCAATCCTACGGTGCGAACGCATGGCATCACGTATATCTCCCATCATCTTCTCCTGATATGGTCTTAAAACAACGTCAAGCATTTTTGCGTAATGTTAATTTTAAAAAGTAAATGGAGTTTAGTGGCATACCGCGAAGATACCATTGCTTGAGCAGCCCCCATGACGATATTTTGTAAATCCGCATTACGGTAGACTCACTATCGGGAGAGATCATATTCAAGTGTTGCACATTCTCTATGGTGGCACTGACGCCATCACTCATGTCGCAGATGTCACCCTCGCGTACTTCCCAATTATTTTCTATTGCGCTATATGGTACAATGATTTCCGGCTGGTAAAGATGTGATACTTTATGATTTGTCATTTTGTCCTATTTTTTCGATAACAATAAATAGTGCTCTATCCTCGAACACCTCTCCTTCCCAATTACGCACCATCCTGCCGAATGAGTTTTCTATATCCATATTGTATAGCATCATAGATATGGTGTTTGCCACCAACGATGGTATGACAAGTATTACACGGCTTATCAGTATACCGCGATGCTTATCAAGGGAGATGCACTTGGACCCGATTTCACAATCCACCAAGCGGGAGTTCTTATAATCCCCGAAAGGCACTATCATACCATAATTCTCATTGGCAATATGCCGCATCTCATGTTCAATAGGTATCAACATCTTCGTCAGCCCCTATATATAAATTCTCTTCCATATCCAACTCACTCTCATACCGTCTGATTGTCTCACTGATACCCAATACTTCCTTACGCCTATTTTCATTTTTTATAACCTTGGCCATAAGGTTTATCAGCGGTGTCATACGGCGTGTCAGCCCGTGCCGAGCCCGTAATGCGTCAATAATGGCACACTCGGACTTAACACATAGGATGAATTTGCTGTGGCTTAGCCGACCACCATACAGGTATGGGTGTGACCTGCCGCCATTGATTTTATCATACATAATCAGTGCGTCACGCTTATCCACACCCACCCCGTATGCTACGCCCTTTCTGTAATAGAAGTTGCATATATAGCATAGTCCGTTTTTAATAGCTACATCCATCTTTGACCTGCCCAGGAAGTTGGAAAGTTCATTGAGTTTGATTTCAGTCCTTGTTTTAAGATATAGGATGTCAATATATATTGATGGCTTGACAATCCCGTAATTGCTTATCAGGAAGCACAGGTTGTCGTAGGCGTCATCCTGATTCGCAAATTCATTGGAGACAACAGGGTCGCATAGTGTAGCCGAGTCCTTTACGCCCCATCGGAACATGAACTCACATAACGACCCTATTTGTCTTACAAGTCTAATTGGAACCATCGTTGAAGAATATTTCTCCGCCATCAACAAGTATCTGTGAATCAGCAAGCGTGTCCACAGTTGGTGCTATTGTCCTACCGGCAATAAGTTTTATATTGAACTTATCGCAAAGGTCAGCCAATATCTGAACACCCCTTTCCGTAAACGCAACGTCATCAACGATGGCGAGTCTGAGTGCCTTTTTCTTCAAGTCAAGACGTGCTGCTTGCAGAATGACACCAATCACCGACCGCTGGAATGAGGAGTACACAAACAGGTGTCGCAGTTCTCCACTATCATTGTGGAAGAATGTCGGGTCATAACGCCCGTCATACATCATCCATATTTCTATCTTACCGCCATCTGTCTCAGTAGGTACGATTGACAGACCCTCAACACCGGTGTTTACGGACGCATATAGTGTGCGCAGTTTGCCAAGTTCATCCTCATATAGCGATTTTGCCGCAACCCATGTCTGCCACATCTTATACCTGTTATGGATAGCGTTTGTTTTTTGTGCGGAAAGCTTCCGATCTTCAAGCACAGCGAGTTCCTTGTCTATGTCGGATGTGTCTACATCGGAAACTGCGGGATATACCACGTTTGGGAAGTTCTCTATTTTCTCGCGGATGTTTTTTATCTTCAGAAGCAATGCCTCATTATCAGGCTCCAACTTCGGCTCTACTATGGATATTGATTTCAGCTTGTGCGTCATTTCATCGGTAACAAGTTTAACGACATCTTCTGACGGACGCACGAAGTACCCCTGTATCTTGCTTATTATCTCCTGCGCCTCGGTCTTTTCCTTGAGGTATTTTTCTTGAGCTTGCTCATGTTCCGCAAGAGCCTTGTTATAGGCTGTCTGTTTTACGCGCCGATCCTCACGAAGTTGCTCTAAAAGCTCATTACCTTTATCTTTTAATGCCTGTATCTTCTGCTCCCGCTCACGTTCAAGACCCATCACGGCAAGGTTGTAGGCATCCTTGCTACCACGTTCCAGTCTGTCTTTCTTGACTATCAGCTCTGTTATCTTTGATTCTATTTCAGATATGTCAACGGGCACTATCATCGCCAGTTTATTCTCATCAAACCCTTCCTCCTTGAACCTTTCCATGTATGCGCCTTGCGACTGGCACATCATCCTCGCATTATCCCTCAGCTTCTTCTTCTCCTCAATGGACGCCATAAGTACATCGGCTTTTAGCGCATTGAGTTCATCCTTGAACAAAGACTCTATGAGTTTGCGATGTATGGTCTGATTTTCGGAGAACATATCCGACATCTTGAACGTCAAGTCTGTGGTTAGCAGTTTGGTATACTCACTTGCCGTTGCAGCAACGCCATCAATGACAGGCTGGTACTGCTTTCCATTTTCATCAAGAGAATAGAGGTAGAACTCAAACTTAGGGTCTCCCGCCTTTTCCCCTCGCTGATATTCGGAGACTTTCGCACCTATATATATATTAAGGTCTCCATCGAGTAATTGTGCCTGTGTGAAAAACCCTTTTTCAAGAATCGCTTTTTTCTTTATGGTGTCTGTACCCGATATGGGCAGTTTCATCAATTCCAACAGGCTTGATTTTCCTGCGCCACTCTCACCGACAATCTGTATGAATTTCTTGGACAAAATGTCGGGTGTAAGGCGCACCACCTTTATGGTGTTATAGTTGCCGGCTTCAAAGCCGATTATTTCAACTTGCTTTTGATTATTCATTCTTTACTATTTCTGTATTTATAAATCTCAACACTCCGGACTCATCTTTATTTTCATGTGCAATAAAGAAGTAATCATTAATATTGTCTGGGTTAAGTCCCTCTTTCAGAAATAAATCTGCAATATATATTCTCCACCACATATCTTGAATATAATCCCCAAACTCATTACGTGTAAACTCAAACAGAACACCACGGCTCTTATCCATTGGGTCTATGCAGTCGAACGGGTTGTCATCGCGTTGTGCATCATACTTCAGAAGTGATATATTCTCACACTCCTCAAACGCAAGAAGCAACCCAGCCAATTGCGATCTATGCTCCTTGAGTACCGCTGCCTTCTTTTCATCATACGGCACGGTGTCGGAGAACATCCAGTTCGTCTCTTTCTCGCCGTACACACATTTTATCTCAAAAATATGGTTTACGTTATTAGGTGTACCCAATATGGCATCGGGTGATGCACCGAACATGACATCCTCGCGCTTTCTGAATATCTTTTTATCAAAGTCACGTGAGCAATCCTTTATATCCTTGTTGTAATTTTCTTTCAGCCAGTCTATGGCATACGGCTCATTTTCACTACCGAATGTCATCGGTCTTGCCGATAGGATTGGTGATGGTATACCACGTTTACGCTCCCGTTGCAGTTTGTATAGGTACGTGATGGCGGTATCTCCCCACATGCGACCACTCCGACCACTCGTTGTAAGGTCATCCAGTTTTGATGCGGAGATGTATCCCGCCTTTTCAGACAGCCATTCATATTCCTTTTGGCTCAATTCTATCATAATAACGCTTGTTTAAGTGTTTCTTCCATGGCGTTTGATATGGTGTATTTTAGACGCAAATCGTCTATCGTGCCACCATTTTTAAGATGGTCCACACACTTGCCGAAGTTCTTATGTGCGGTGGTAAGCGCCTCCAACTGCTGTGGTTGTGGCTGTGTCGGCAAGGGCTGTTTTTGTCGTGGCGGAACAGGTGATATTCTCAAACCATCACCAACCCTTGTGGACTCCCACGTGAGTGTTACGGGCAAATTTTTCACTTCAAGAATATCCCAAGGGCCTTTGGATGCCAATTTCAGTAACCGCTGTTTGTTGACCTTATTCAGTACCATAGGAAGTTCCGTGTATGGGTTGGGCTTGAATATGGCTACAAATTTCGATTCCACACGACCATTTATCTCCTCTTTCTCACGCCATTCCACGTGGTCTATGACAATATCTATATTATTGCCGTTGGGCAGGATAAACACTCCTGCGTGTGACGGGTTTCCACCTGCCGTATAGTGCTTTTTCTCCATGACTATTCCTCCTCAATATTTACGTATATAGCGCCATATTTACCATTTATCTCCTCGCATTTCCACCGTAAGACATTTTGCAAGTCCTTTGTGGCTGCTATGCGTGTTTTCCCGTTGCGTCTCAGGTAACTCTCTATGTTCACCACGCGACCATCTCTGATACGCGTTTCAAGTTCTTTTAAAAATTCACTTGTTGTCATCTTCGGCTTCCATTTGTGTTAATACTTCTGTAAAATCATTGTCGAGTTCATTTACGATCAATTCAATTTCGTTTGTTTCCATAGTTTTGTTTTTAAGATTGTTAATTAAATTACTCAATAGTTTCTTCTTCTTTTCCATTAATATATAGCCTCAATAGGCTTATTTTTTCAGCATTCTCCACTATCGTGCTTACATAATCATCGACTTGCGATTTTACGGAATTTAGCATATCCGATGTCGTCTCTTCTGGCGATATATGCGGTGTGACAACAGCAAGCCCCATAAGCATTGTTTTGGCATTATTTATTTCTTCCTGGCAGTCATCAATAAGATACCTCGCTTGCTCGACATTTTTAACATCAACCCGGCTGATGTAAACGTCTGCCCTAAAACTTGTACCCCAGCCCATGATTACTTATTTTTCATAATTTTCTTCACGGCCTTCTTGCCGCTCTTTGTGGCAGCATTTTCCTCTATGCTCGCCTGTAATAGCGCCTCATTGTCAAGTATCTCCGAGTCATCTTCCTTGGCGGACTGCTTGGCCATATTATTTGCGCGCTTCTTGTCAAGTTTCTGCATGGCCGTCATTACGACTTTTAGCATTTCAGCATCCGTGAATACACGTGTGCAGTTGAATAGCATGGCGGTTGCAAGCGCCAATTCATTGACATTGTTGTGTTGTAGAAGATACAATGCGTATGCGTACTCCGTGGTTGATTTCGAGAATGAGATTTTCCACGATTTGCTTATGGACTCCAAGTCCAATCTGCTTTCTGTTACTCTGGCTACAAAGCCTTTGCTTAGTTCTGTTTCTAATGTAAACTTCTTTTTTCCCCTTTTTGTGAATTTCATGTTATAAGATATTAGTAATACTATGCAAAGATAGTACATATTTTTAAATTTACAACATTATAAATAAAAAAAGAGCGACATCTCTGCCGCCCTTTCCGTGATACGCGATTGGTTATTCTGAGTTTGTGGATACAGTTCCGCTCCCCGAATCGGAGTCCCTGTAATCACTTTCAACGGCTGCGATAGCCTTGACGAGCATCGTATAAGATGTGCCTGGTGTAAGTTCTGTAAGGGTGATTTCAAGAAGAGCGGTAGGTGTCCATGTAACACCGTCATCTGTCGAGTAGGAATAACTGTCGGCATTGCTTATGGCAACCCAAGAGAATTTCACACTTGTGGTGCTAAGTGCCTCTCCCGTTACTGATGGTGTATCAAGCTGCTCTTTCAGCGTGGTTTCCGTGATTTCCGATAGTGCGGAATCGTCATAGGTAATTCCATCTCCAACGGCTTTTACGGAGAATGTGTATTCCGTATTGACATCAAGCGTGGTGAATTGATAGGTAAGAGTTTCTGCCGTCACGGTATCTGTGGTTGCGCCAACGGCTACTTCATACCCGGCTGCATTGGCAACGGCGCTCCATGTTACTGTGACATCATTCTCACCCACTTCTGTGGCTGTAAGGTCGGCAGGTGCGTCAAGCACAATGAGTGCGGCGGTTGTGAAGCTATACTCTTCGGATTCGGGTGAGTCTACAAAGCTCTCACCATCACCGATAGCCTTAACCCTTATCTTGTAGGTAGTGCTATATGTAAGCCCCGTGAGTTCGGCCTCGGCCACAAGCACTTCCACCCATGCCCCATCGTCAATCTGGTATTCATACCCTTCGGCATCAGCATCTTCAAGCCAACTTATGGTAACGGTGTTTGGTGTCGTGTCAGATGCGGCAAAGTCAGTGGGTGCTGACAGCACCATTGCGCTGTCGAGTGCTATAAGCAACGCATCCTCGTCTACGGCAAGTGTGTTCCCGGTAAGTTCCTTGTAGAGTGACTGCAATTCGTGAAGATATGGTACTGGGATGCACGCATCGGCGCTGGCGTACCAGAACCACTGTGCTCCTATCAGCTTCACCTTGATGAAGTTTATGGTATCATTAACATAAACACCATTGGAGAGGGTAAATCCAGATGATGTCAGCACGGATGCTGAAACGGGGATACCCGTAAGTTCGTCAAATGAATATTGAAAAGTGTTGTCTGTGTCATTATAGTTAATGCCACCCACTCCAACACTCTCAACTTTCACTAGGGCAATGTCATCGGACCCTGCGCTTTGACCATATAAGACTTGCCCGATTTTAATTCTTGTTGAGTCCATAAATTATTTTTTTAAATTGTTATTATTTGAGGGTTTAACCTCGTTATCTGGTTCTTGTATTTTAGTTTTTTCTTTTTCATAAGCGGCTTTTCGTGCGTCATCGGCTTCAAGTCGTTGTTTCTCTTGCGGGTTTGCCAGTGAGTGTTCTTCCACGGATGTTTCACGTGAGAGAACTCCTGCGCGATAAGAGTCTGTAATGATTTGCGATTCCTCATACAGGTTTTGCGGTATACACGGCGTGAACTGGTACGAAAACCTTAAATCAACATAGTCTGTTACCGCATTTTCCACAATGCCAACCGCTGTGGCGAACAGGGAGAACAGCCGCTTCATCTGCTGGTCTATGCGTGGATAGAAGTTTGTAGCCCATTGTATTTCAGGGAAGCATAGCATACGCAGATACGCACCGCTGTCATTTTGCCCTTTCAAGTCCTCATGGTGTATGAATACCGTTTTTGTGGAATCAAGAAGCATACGCATGAGTTTCCCGAAGGCGGTTTCGAGCATGGCGCTTGCGTTTGGCGGTTCCAGAATCTTGGCATCTCCCTGCTCATTGTCGGATGCGAAAACACGCCCTTGAAAGTCTGTGGATGGCAGCGCTATGGCTCCACCCTTTAAGAATATGTACGGGTTGAAGAAGAAGCGACCACTCTCCAACAAGTCCGATACAAGCAAGTCTAACTTATCGCATATATCCTGTGCAATACCCCACGGGACATCCTTTTCACGGAAATACACAAACGGTGCTGTTGAGAAGTTGTGAGGAGTGGACGATACCAGTGTGTAGTCATCCTCGGATTTTATGGCCGTTGGTTTCATGCCTATTTTACCCCTAATGTCATCTTCGTCTGCATTTATCCACAACTCCACTACATTATGCTTATACAACTCCACGGCATTGTGTCCGTTTATCTGGAACTTGCGTACACCAACACGTTTTCTTACGCCATCTACAAGTTCGTATGTTTCGGTAACATTATCGCCATTCTCGAAACCGAACACCTTGTAGTTTATGTTCTTGTCCTCATCAATATATATGGCGATAGCGGCATCTCCCGTACCAAACAGGTGGTGTCCCATCTGTGATAGGCATGAAGTCATATTCGCCGAGTTCCACCACGTCTTGAATGTCGCCATCTTCTCAGACTTCTCATCCCCGGATTCATTGCCAAACCATAGCGGATTGCCGAAGCAGTATCCCGTCTTGTTGTCCCTTATTGACGATTGTATGGGCAGCCCGATACGCTCAACATCCTCATATCCCTTCAGTATATACTCACCGGTGGATTCTTTGAGTTTGTACTTGGGACGCAGTGATCGTATCCTCGTTGAGAATATCTCGTGTGACATGGGAGATAGTTCCTGCATGAACGCTGTTTGGTTTAGGACTATCTTGTTTGAATTATTGAGACGCATCTGATCGTTGGTTATAAATGCGTCTGTTACAGTGGTCGGCTTTATCTCTGAATTCTTGGTATAGATGTTTCTTGACCACAATGGCTTTTTCGTATAATCAGAAATTTTCATTATTTTACCGTATTTTTAGCAAAAATAAGCCAAAAAACACGAAAAAAACCATAAAAATAAGAAAAATATGCACATTATTGTTCTACATGCCCGGCAGGTCGAAGTCCCATACAAGGCGGTAGTCGCTTGCTCCGTAGACACGTGCCTTCTGCTTCCTTGGTCTTGCGTCAAGGTCGAACACCATACGGTAGGCCATGGCGTCAATGTAGTCTGGTGACAACTTGTAGGATGTCTTGAACTCATCCTTGTTGCGGTAATATATTTTCCCGTTCCTGTCAATACGTCTAAACACATTACGCTCCTCTACAAGTATGTCAAGCAGCGTTGTTTGTATCCTTTTTGGTCCGTGAGGGAATCTCATGAATTTATCAATCCTGCACGAAATCTCACCCTTGACAAGTGCGGCTTCAAGCTTACCGAGCAACTGACTCCTATGGGTGTAGTATGCCTCCATTACGGATTTATTGCCAGCCTCATCGTATTCAATAATAGGTCTTGTGTTTGATATGATTGGTACGCCCTGCTTGAATCTGCGCATGAAGAATCCTGATCCAGAGGCATCGAATGAGAAGTTCTCCACGGGAACCTTGTATTTCGTCAGCATGGCCGCAGCCCACATCTCTATCTCATCGGGTTCCCTTCTATCCGAAGTCTCTATGGCTATCAGCGTATGTCCTTCCCATATCATCATAACGCACACGTCACCGCCTGCCGCAACGTCCATGGATGCGTATCTATCGGTAGACCTGTCTGCCGGTATGACGAATATGTCGGCAATGCTTTGCTGGCTGATGCGCACGTCTTCCTTTTCTATCGGACCGAAATAGGCGTGTTTGATTTTCAGACGTTCTGTTTCCCCGACATTATACAGGTTGGCAATGCTGCCACCGCCTGTCTGGTGCGCCAATATCCTGTTATCCGCACCATGTCCTGAGAACACGGTGAACGATTTTACAAGGTCATGTGCGGTAATACCTATGGCTTCCTCTTCGGGTGTGGGTTGTAGTTTGCATCTTCTTACAAGCTCATCCCTTGTATCGGCAAACTCAACAGCCTCCACCGTGTCACCCTTGACATAGAAATAGCGTATCTTTCCAAGCGTCTCAGGTATCAGATACCAGTCTGGGCCTATATAGCCACCTTGTTTGAGAAACGATGTGGTCCAGTGTTCGTGTAGTGCGTTGAATGAGCATACGGTAGTAGGTCTCACTCCTGATGCGTCCCTGTTTCTTGAAAAGAAGTAGGCGAATGTTCTGAACTCTTCTATCTCCGTAACCTCATCCCAGTATGCGTAGGAGCACTGATTTTTCTTGGCGTAGTCCTGAAACTCCTTCCACTCGCTTTCATTTTTCGTGTTATAGTTCATGTGCATCATCTGTATGGAACTATTCCACTGAGGAAACGCTGCGGTAGGGTAGTCGGCGCCAGACACCTCGCACCCGGCAAACCCGTCAAAAACCACCTTGAAGTCACGAAGCAGCGAACCACCCTTCTTACTATCTTGCAGGCGTTTTGATATGAGCTTGGCCGTATAGTTTGGTTTGTCTATGCCGTTAAGCGCTTTTAGGTAGCCTGAAAAGGTGTTGTGGGTTACGATGTAGTTATCTGTAATATATAACCTATTAGGATTGCTAACACGTATACAGCGGCACTTTTCTTTACCAATATGCTCTATCCCAATAATTTCCCTTGAAAGTTCGGTTTGACCTCTTCGATATTGAGAAACGCATCTCTCTTTTTTCTTTGGAAGAGTGACATAATTATCTGCGTTTTTCAAGTTGATATTCAGATAATAGGATAATACACCCTGAAGCCTCTCTCCCTTATATGTGTAGTGTGGTAATTTCTTATTTATTGTACAATTACCGCCAAGACTCCACACTAATTCCTGGATGTCCTTTGCTAGACTTAAACTTATGGTGCTATATCTGAGAACGTGGAACTTCTCTACATTCCCATCTGTATCCATAAGTCCACGCAGTAGTTCTGTTCGGTTTTCTATACTAGCAAATTTATACATCCCAGGAATAAATTTAGTTGCAGCTAAACAACCCCAAAGATTGAGTTTTTTTAAATTTGATACAAAGTTAGAATCTTGAATCTTATGACCACATTTACAATACGTCTTTGTTGGGTATCCTAACTCTCTAAATCTATCTAGTATTTCAATATCTGGGCAATGAATATAAGCCGATGATAGAGTATTACTCATGCACCCATCCCCCAGCATCGCCCCAAGCACGTATGGATGTATTGGTAGTTTTTCTTTTTGTTCATAAAAAACGGGGTCTGGGAGGGGTATATATACGTGCTGACTATCCTCTTTCTCCTCCATAACTTCAATAAGTTCTTCGAGAGTTCCTACTGTCCACTTCGCTTTGTGGTGCTGTTTTGTGATTTTATATTTCCATAGATGCTCTCTTGTACATCTACAAGAAGATCCATCATGCATTTTTACGAGAAATAGGTCAGTCTCTCCAAGTTCGTAAATTTGCTCCACTGTTTGAATTCCGCTTTCAGTGTCAGATATTTCGCTCCCTACCACAAGGCTGCCCATCGTAACCCAGCCATTAGGCGAAGAGATAAGTGACTCATAATCAGCCCCTTTCCCCATCGTGGCTTCACCAGCAAGGAATATCAGATTGCACTCGCTGGCTACCACCTTTTCTTGTAGCCCAGGCTGTGGACAGAGGTCTATATCTTTTCGGATTGTAAAATTATCGAATCGTGTCCACCCGCTTTCTTTCACCGTAGGCAACTTTCTATATACGCGTGGGTATGGCGTTGGCAGTGGTATATCCTTGTCTTTAATTACGAACATTTAATTTGTGCATATTTTTACAGCAACAAAGGTAGTAAATTTATAACAATATTGTTACTTTTGTTGAAAATGTTTATAATGGCAACTGCTGAAAAGGACGACATGGACAAGACGCAATACAGCAAATGTGCGTATTGCGGAAAATCCTTGCCATTTAGACTTTTGATATTGAATGGTACGGTTGATTATTCGCTACGGTGTCGCGATTGCAAGCATACCACATATTTTCATGTGGAGCACACCAGCGGAGAATAAACTATACCTATATATATAAGCACCACACAGGCGCACCTAAAAAAGACTAAACAGGTCTACTAACGACAGACAGTCGTAGGTAGACCTTTTTGTATATTAACCAATTTATTAACGAAACATAGAAACACTATGAAATTCACAAAAGAACAGGCACTTGAAAGCATCAAGGCCAAATTTGTCGGTAAGTCAGGGAAAACCTCTCAGAAAATATCCGACATCACAATCTCCGATACCATAGAATCACTATTGAGTATTGAAGGCGTAGTAACAGATGAAACGGAACTCGATGACTTTGTAACCAAAGCATTCCGACACGTGGATACACTGAACAGGAATGTCATAAAGGAACAGTCCGATTTTGTCAAGAACTACAACCCCGAACCCCCTAAGGATGTTGAAGTAAAACAACCCGATCCACCCAAAGCCCCTGATGATAAAATCAGCAAGGAAGATTTGAAAGTTCTGTTTCAGGAAATGATGGGCGCAAGTATCAATCCTGTCATGCAGGAGATAAATGCGCTGAAGAAAGAGCGTGAGGTAACACTCAGGAATGAGCGTCTTTCCCAGCTCACAGGCGAACTGAAACTTACGAATGAGTGGAAGGTGGATTTTGAAAACGCCATGGAACTTGCAACATTGAAACTTGGTGAGAGTGCGTCTGCTGAGGATGTTTTTGCGGAAGCAAAGGCAAAGTTCAACAAAACGCTGTCTGCCAAGGGTCAAACATACGTACCTGGCGAGGGAAGCGGTGGGGAAGGCGAGGGGACATCGCCACTGAAAGGATATGTCGACAAAGTGCTGAAGGAAAAGGAAAATACCGTTGCCAAGAGCAAGGGTCTATCTGAATTTCTCGGCGTTGGCGAACCTGTCAGTAAAAAATAAAGGAGCACGAGAAGGTCTCTTGCTGCGGTGTGACTCCGTATTTTATTATTAATTAAACAATATTAAAATGAGCCAAACTTTACAGATGATCAAGTGGTCGAAGTCATACGGTGGTGCTCGTAATGTATTCACTGGTTCTAAGACTGGTGTTACAAGTGGTCAGTATATTGTGGACTTAACAACCCTGCCGGACGGTGACACTGGTTGCGTACCTGCGGGGACACCGATTTTCATTGATGATGAGAATCGCACCATTGATGTCCACTACGCATTTGAACTCTACGAGGAAAAAGCAACCGGCACAGAGGCCACATTTCAGGCAAAATTTAAAAAGGGCTATGAAGGCAGCCGTATACAAGCCGGGATGGTTCTCGGTGCGGCCCCTGCCACTCTCGCTACCATTGCGGATGCAATCACAGCAACGTATACCGTTTCTGTTGTAGACAGAACTACAAGCACCCTATACGACATCGTTACAGTAACCAACCCCAATAGTGGTGGTGCTTCGGCAACACTCGCAGAGGGCGCTGTTTTTGTAGAATTGGAAGAAGATGATGGGTCCTATTACGTTAAGGTGTTCCCTAACGGATTTACCTTCTACGATGTTTCAAAAGACGACAATGCCGTAAACATGTATGGCGTTGACGGTCTATTCTGCCAACATGATGGTGTACTGCTTGTAAACAGAATCCCGCCTATTGCAGATTCCGTGCGCGACTATATGCGTAGCAAGGATGTTTATGTACGTTATTCAGCAGCTAAAGAATAAGGAGAATAAGTTATGAATAGAGATTATCAAAATTATAATTTATACGATCTTGCCTCGAATGTAGGCGATTTCAAGATGCTGTTGGACACCGTAAACAACAAATACAACCAAGCGTTGTGGAAACAGTTTACAACCGTACTTCCCGCATCCAATAGCCACAGGTTTTCGGCTATCGTAGAAGAAACAAACATTGTCGTAAAAGCCTCTCCTCTGGGAGCAATGGGTAAAAAGCCCCTGCGTTCCTTTGAAGGCGGTGAAGCATACGGAGACTCCATTCACAAGATAGGTCACGGTTTCAAAGTGGACCAGTCAGACTTGAACCATATCAAAGAACTGAACCTTGTGAATTATGACCTTGGCTATGAAATGGTCAAGAAATACATGGGACGTGCCGAAGCCATCGTTGGTGGTTTCCATACAGCATGGAACTCATGGATATTCGAGGCACTTTCAGATCAACAGATAACCTTGAAACCTCAGGGACATGCCACAGGCTACACCGTAGACCTGCGCACTCCTGCCGCCAATAAACTGGTAGCTTCCACGGCTGCATGGTTTACAGTTGGTGCTGACATTATCAAGGACCTGAAGCGCATGAACGCCCTGGCCGATGATGATAGTGTCGGTATGCCTTCCAATAGGGTATTCCTGTGCTCCAAGACACTGTACGATAAAATCATAGCCGATGCTGGCGTTATCGCCGCAATCAAGGCATACATGATTCTGTCAAGTGATGACCTGCAATTAAATGACAGGTATATCAGACAACAGCTGTCTGTCGCATTTGACTTGCCGCCCATTGTACCCATCAATGAGAAATCGCGTATAGAAATTGACGGTGTTCCGACAGTTGACAGTGCTGCCTTTAACGTTGATAAGATTGTTCTTGTCCCCGTTACCCAGCTTTTCAACATGCACAACAGCCCGTCTGACTACTCTGAGGACAGCAACCCGAATACCATTAAATCCGCCTTTGAGGGTGGACTTATCGGCGCTATCCAGCTTTACGAATCCGATCCTTTCTCCCTGATAACCAACATGGAGTCATGGTCTTTCGTGAGCTATAAGAATCCGAAGTGGGTTGTATCACTTGATTCCAGCACATTCTCCTGATAACTATTACCTACCGATATGGCAACTATGACAATAGAACAATACTTGCAGGTATTACCGAATTTCACATTCCCTGATACCTTTATACAGAAGGCTATGGGACTGAATGGCATATCGGCTGGGGAAAGTGCTTTTCAGGTGACGGATGGATGGGAAAAGAAGCGTGATTTGGCAGAAGCCATGATGTGGGATTATGCCTGTGGGCTTGTTTCAAGCATTTCAGGTGGAAAGAAGCAGATTGGCAACAGGGCTATAACCTACGCTGCGATACAGGCAACATCCATAGACAGGGCGAATTGGACAGCACGTGCCAATGCGCTTAGAAAGAAATGGGGTGTTACCGTAACACCATCCGATGCCGGTAAAATACGTGACGCATCCTTTTTGTGGGGTGCAACATACGAAGAATAATGATTATGAGTGAGCTTGACTTTTATCCAGACAATTGCGTTTTAAAACGTGCCACGGGTGATGTTGATGCTCAGGGAATTGAGGTCTTTGACATATTATACGAGGGTGAATGTGGGTTGCAGTTCCCGTCTAGTGGAGCAACGTCTCTTCAAGGCGGGATATTGCAATCTTATCCTGCTCTAATGATACCATCCACTGACTTGTTGTTGAAGCAGAACGACACAATACTTATTACCATGGACTATGGTCGTGAGTTGAGTGGTACTGTTGAGCAATATGACGTGGTTGCGTATGACGATGAGCTTTATGGGGCTACGATATGGTTGAGTTCTGTTACTGATAATGGTTGATGAGCGATGGCAGTAGGTGTGAATAATCTGACAGAATACAACACGCGGAACAGGAGACTGTTTGAAAAGGGGTTGACAGAGCATATAAACAAGGTGGTTGAACGTGATATTGATTTGGTGTTCAACATTGTTATAGACTCTGTATACAACTGGCTTGACAACCAATCATTCTGGGAAAACGATACTTACAACCTTTACGACAGCATAGGTTTTGGTAAGTACAAGCGTGGCGTATTGTGGAAGTTCTACCAAGACAAGGGTCGCAAGGCAACAGCCGATAAAAAGGTGTGGTTGTCAAAGGGCAATATTGTAACGGTGAACGGATTTGAATTATTGCAGTCTGCTATCGGCAGCAAGGAGGGTGGAGATTTCGCAGAATACTCGCTTGTGCTTTTTGCCGCTGTTCCATACGCTGAATGGGTTGAGCTATCACTTGGTGATGGTGGTCCCAACAAGCGTGGCAAAGGTTGGTGGAGTGACGGTATTGTCCCCTATACGAGAAAGATTTTCAGTGATACGGTGTTAAAATATTACGGATAATGAACATAAGTGAAATAATACCTGAGTTGGCGTTAAAGTCCTTTTTGGAGGATAATGACGTTACCGGTATATATCCAGCAGGGATACCAATATCTGGTGTCCCAAGTGAGTTTTTCACGGTATCCATGAACGGAAGCATTGTTTCTGAATCGGAAGATGCCACCGTGCTTGGATGTACGCTTATGTTGGGTGTTTACGTAAAATTATTGACAACCAACGGCACTGTGAATCAGGTGAGAGAGAAGATATTGATGAGAAAATTCTCAGAACTATTCCCCGCAACGTATAATTACGAAGATGTGACCTACAAATTTTCATTGGACTTCAGAAATTTGGTGTACTCAGGGAGAAACCTTTATTCGGGATACTCCACAAAGGCACTGAACTTACAAGTAACTATTTATTAATGTTTTAAAATTTTTATACTATGGCTTTAGCTATTACACAATTAGACTCTTCTGCGAGCTTCTTCAAAGGATATTCCACAGCGATTATCTTTGATGCACTTTCCGGGACAGAGACAGACCCTGGCGATCTTGCTAATCCCAAGTGGATTGGATCTATTTTCCAAGGCTCCACCTCATGGACTGGTGAGGCTCCTACAATGACACCGCATAGGAATGAGGACGGGAACTCCGTCTACACATTCGCATCTGGCGGATCGTCTGGTATCCAACTGGATGCTATGTCGACTTCAGATGTCATGGTTACCACATTCCTGAAAGGAACCACAATCGCAAATGCAAGTATGGGTGCTCCTGCCTATATTGACGAGACCGCAACCGGTACTGTATCCGCAGTAGGATGGGGAGACCAACTTCCCGTTATCGAACGTCCTATCGCACTTGTCAATGACTTGGACAATCAGGTACTTTTGTTCCCGAAAGCCCTTATTGCAGCCTCCATTGTCAACAATGACCGTGCATTGCATATCAGGCTTGCCGTCAACGCACAAGAACTGCCTTCAACCATGACCTACCTGAAACCCGTCATGCTGATTCGCGGACTTCTTGAACTTGGCGAAGCCGCTACGTAGGATTTACTTAGTACCAAATTAAAAGGGGTAGGGTATGTATTGCCCCGCCCCTTTTTTCATTATTAATATAACAAAGTTGTTACAAATGGAATCAACAAAAAAAGCACCGAAAAAAGGAGCATCATTAGCGGCGCAGTTGAAGTTAAGGGAGATTGCCGATAACCGCAAGATGACAATAACAATGGGCAACAAGGAGTACAAGGTACACAGGCTTGGAAACTGGACGTCCACAAAAATAACGGAACTCATGTGGAAATCACAGATGCTTGTCACCGAGGGGCAGAATCTTGAGATAAACATGAACGCTCTGGTAAACAACAGGACGGTAGTACCACGTGTATTGTCCTATGCCATATTGAAGTACCCGTGGAAAATAAGGCTGTTTCAGTGGTATATGTGGCGCAAGATTGACAGGCTGTATACGCAGGAACAGTACAAGGAAGCGCTTGGAAAGATATTCAGCTATGGTATGGACTTGGATTTTTATTTGTCGAATTTGACATTCCTTCTGCAAGCTGCGATGCCGGAGATGATGATGGCAAAGGAGACTATTTCGAGTATCGCAGCAAGACAAAGCTCGGAGCCGAAAACGACATCATCATCGCGCTCTACGGACAAGTCAACAGGTACACCGAATGGAAGTACAGACACAAAGACAGCATCGTCAAGCAAACAATAATGCTTGCTGACAAGAGCGGTCTACGAAAGAGAGGTGAATACAGCTTCCCGTCACAGATGAACATTGTGCCGATGTCGGATGAGTCTGTGGCAAATATGTGGGCACGATTCGCACCGAAAAAACAGATGCCCGCGAACATTGAAAACAAACCACCCCAGAGCGGGGAATAATTATATATGGGTTACATATTTAATACAAAAGCATAAATGGAAGATAATAAATTG
>DAIPXZ010000018.1:0-1974 GCA_036782995.1 Bacillota bacterium | reverse complement strand
GCAATCCCGTCTGTTGTCGCAAGTCACCATGCAGATTGGAGCCTATACTTCCATTTATGCTTTATTACGTTTTGCCACAGCTGTACGTGACATAACGGCGCAGTTCGAGTTACAGCGTGTCGCATTGACAGCCATTCTGCAAGACAAGGCTGCGGCAGACAAGATTTTCGGGCAGATATTGGTGCAGGCCCTTGAGTCGCCATTCAGGATAAAAGACATCATATCATACACGAAGCAGTTGGCTGCTTATCGTGTGGAAACGGAGAACCTGTTTGAAACCACCAAGCGTCTCGCTGACATATCGGCAGGTCTTGGCGTGGATATGAGCCGATTGGTGCTGGCTTACGGACAGGTGCGCGCCGCATCGGTACTTCGTGGGCAGGAGTTGAGGCAATTTACGGAAGCTGGGATTCCACTTGTAAAATTACTGGCGGATAAATTCACCGAACTTCGCGGCGTTATGGTATCCACGGGTGAGGTATTTGAGCTTATCTCACGCCGCGCCGTACCATTCCGCATGATAGAGGAGATATTCAACGACATGACCAATGCTGGCGGCATATTCTACAACATGCAGAAGATTCAGGCCGAAACCCTGCATGGTGTATGGGTGAACATGAAAGACGCCTATGACAAGATGTACTATGAGATAGGACAGAAGAACATGGGTATGCTGAAGGGGCTTGGGCTGTTCTTGAGGAATATGGCGGATAACTGGGAGACGGTGTATGGTGTGATAAGGTCAGTGGTCGTCGCCTATACATCGTATATAGCGGTATCTCAAATATTAACTTATACCATAAATAAATTAACGATAGCACAATTAAGACAAATAGCATTATCAAAAAAACAAGTAGCAGCACAGTTAACGGCTACGTTAACAACTAAAAATGCAAATACAATGTTGAATGTGTATTTATACACACAAAAGAAGTTGCATTTATCAACAAACATGTTAACAAAGGCATTTTGGAAATTAGCCGCAGCAATGTCCGCAAACCCAATAGCGGCAGCGGTCGCAATAGGCGTTGGAGTTACCGCTATAATTGGGTCAGCAGTTAAGAGTTTTAATAGTGTAGAAAACGTCTTAAAGCGCCTAAATAAAACAACGAGTGAATATAAAATATTAATGACTGAAGTCTCAAGTGCTATTGAGACATATAATGAAATAAGCAATAAGCCTTCCATGCGCAATAAGGATGACATGGATAAACTTAATAATGCCATAAAAATTCTATCTGAGCGTTACCCAGACGCCATAGATAAAACAAAACAATATGGAGATGAGGTTAAAATAGCAGCCGATAAAGTAAAAGAATTATATGAGAATGAAGCCAAGTTGTATCGCGGAAGGATGGAGCGTGACTACCAAAAATTATTAAAAAAGGAAAAGGCATTAAGTATTGATAAAAAACTATTAAGTAGTGATATAGCTTGGACATATAATCTTCCGTTTGGTGTATTTGGTAACGCAGAAAAGCAACTTGAAAGGGTTTCTGCTGAATTGGATGATGTTAAAACAAAAGCAGATGAACTTTATTATGTATTATTTTCCACTTATAGAAGTGGCGATATACGGGGAGACCTTCGTGGCATACAAGAGTTCGTTTTTAATCTTAAATCATTAACGAAAAGATTATCTGGAGACCCCATAAAACTATTTGACTCACCTGAAGATATTTCAAAATACCAACCAACAGAATTAATAGAAGAAATAGTAAAAAAATATAATGAGGCAAAGAAGGGTGTCGAAGGTTATACAAAAATGCTTGAGTCCGAAAGGTTTACCACGGAGCGTTTAATGGCGTTGAGAGAGGATGAGAAAACAAAATTGTTAACGGAAAAAGAGGGTTATGAGCAAGCACAGAGAGAGCTGAAGGCTACAATGGACTTATCCAAGACAGTGTTGTCAGAGTATAATATGCTATATCTCTTAGAAGATAAAGACCTCACAAAAGCAAAAACCAAGCAAGA
>DAIPXZ010000017.1:0-20250 GCA_036782995.1 Bacillota bacterium | reverse complement strand
CGACGACCAAGGCGCCCATGCTAAGTAAAAACTCTGCTTTCCCTATGCGAGAAGTATTCTTTTTTGGCGATATCGTCGAGCGAGCTGACCGAGTCAACTTAGCTGACCGAGCAGAACGAGCCAAGATTTTTTCGCTCAAGCCATAAAGCAACGGGATGAAAAGAAATCCGACAAGAAAGCCACCTGTCGGGCCGAGCAAGACGGCAGGACCTCCGCGAAAGCCGGCAAAAACGGGGCAGCCGATGCCGCCAATGAACAGATAGACGGCGGTGGCATATATGGTTTTTCTACTGCCAAGACAGCCTGCGAGTGCAAATAACACTAGAGTTTGTAGGGTAATTGGAACGGTGAAGGGTATGGAAAGAAAGGCACCAACAGCCAGCAATGCAGCTCCGAGGGAAATTTCGCACATGGTTCGAATGCGCCCTGCACGGGCATGAACTTCCGACACGCGAATTTCGCTTGCCTCATTGTTTCCGCCGGTCATGCTGCTTACATTGCCTTCGCTGACTTCACAGCTAGCACTGCTTATGCCGTTTTCGTTATCTACGCCACATTCTTCATGAGTGTTTCTTGTTGAAGGTGAACGTTTTTCTTCCATGAGTATCCCCTTTGCAGTTGTCGTTTTCTTCGGGGTGAAGAATAGCACCGTTGGAAATGATTGTCAACCACAAATCGGCAAACGCGGGTTAACAATAAAGCACCGCATAGCGGTGCTTTATCATGAATATGCGAACGATATTCCTTGTTTATCGATATTGTTAACCTTAAAAGTATTCTTTCATCAGCTCATTTACCCAGTTCGGTACGGTCGCATCGCGGCGATCATATTGAGGGTAGTAGGGCTTGATATCGAGAATGGGTGTGCCATTTAGTGCATCGAGGCCTTTTACGACGAGGGCATTTTCGCGGACCTCAATGATTTCAACGGAAGTCATGCCAATGGTGTTTGGGCGGTTTTTAGAGCGCTGTGCAAAAATACCATTTAGAGGAAAACTGTCTAGGTTGTGAGCATGACGCTGTAAATGGATGGCAGGGTCATAAGCTGCTTCACTTAAATAGTAAAGGATAATGCAGTGGGAGAAAGCATCGAGTCCTTTAAATCCGCCTATGTATTCAGGTTCGAGTACGATGGTAGAAATATCCTTGCCCCAGTCGATCACTTTACTTACTGTGACATCATTATTTACGGTGGCGATAGGTTTCAAAATGATTTCGTTCATAGCAGGTCACATCCTTTCGCACATGTTTCAATTACCATATTATTATATACATGGTCATTTTCTTGGCGCAAGAAGTATAATAGAAGCATTACGAAAAGGAAGGTATGATTTATGTCCGAACAGTATCCCTATAATGACGAGTTTGAAGCGTATGAGGTCCCGCTGGTTGTATGGGGCAACAAGGTAAAAGTGATGGCGCAGGCGAGCGGCGAAGATGAATTCAATTCGCGTATGAATGAGCTAAAAAAGAGAATCGATTGGCTGGAGACAATGAAGCATTCGGTTTACATGAATTTGCAATCGAATGGTTATACGCGTGATGAGGATGAGGTGGAGACGGTTCACGAAGAGGATATTACCTTATTGCGTTGTTATGCGGAGATGTCTGATGACGGTATTGCGCTGGATATGATTATCGGTATGATTTCGGGCAATTTGTCGACAGAAATCTCTATGTTTATCGATGAATTTGACATGATGGAGATTTTAGGCGAGGCCTGAGAAAAAACAGGCGTTTTTCGTGACAAGAGTAGGCTGTTTTTGCTACAATGACCTATGCTTTACAAGGATGCAAAGCAAGCGTAATGCTAAAGGAGTGTGGATTATGAATAAGAATGTGCAACGTGATACGGATTATATTGATTTGCCGGTTTTTATTAAGGGCAAGGTTAGAAATGTCTATGATTTAGGTGATTCACTTTTAATGGTTGTTACAGACCGCATTTCAGCTTTTGATGTTGTTTTTGAAGAGTGTATTCCGGATAAGGGTAAGGTATTAAGTTCGATTTCCGCTTTCTGGTTCGATTTTACGAAGGATATTATTCCGAATCATGTGATTTCGACGAATCCGAAGGATTACCCGATGGGGCTCGACCGCTATGCCGAACAGCTTAAGGGTCGTTCAATGTGGGTGAAGAAGGTGGATATGCTCCCGGCAGAATGTATTGTTCGCGGTTATCTTGAGGGCTCCGCTTTGAAAGAGTATAAGGCAACCGGTACAATCAGCGGCGTGAAGATGCCTGCCGGTATGCGTCAGGGAGATAAGCTTCCGGAACCAATGTTCACTCCTTCAACGAAGGCCGATGAAGGTCATGATATGAATATTTCTTTTGAAGAATTGGTGAAGCTTCTCGGTGAAGAAGATGCCAATGCACTTCGTGATAATACGATTGCTCTTTATAATAAGGTTTCCGAATATGCGTTGACGCGCGGATTGATTCTTGCCGATACGAAGTTCGAGTTCGGTAAGATTGACGGGAAGCTCGTCATTGCTGATGAGATGTTTACTCCGGATTCATCGCGTTTCTGGGATCTTTCGGATTATGAGCCGGGTCGTGCGCAAAAGAGCTTCGATAAGCAATACTTACGCGAATGGCTCGAGACGCTGGATTGGGATAAGACATATCCGGCACCGAAGCTTCCGGATGAAATTATTGAGAAGACGGCAGAAAAGTATCGTGAATGCTATTCCAAGCTGACAGGGAAGGATATCGAATGATTGCCATAATCGACTACGGAATGGGAAACCTGGGCTCGGTCTCAAAGGCGTTATCGTATTTGGGCTTTGAAAACAGGATTACGGCTGACAAAGAAATAATTATGAATGCCAGTGGTGTGATTTTGCCGGGTGTCGGTGCAATTGCGCAAGCGATGGACGCGCTCAAGAAAACGGGCCTGGATTGT
Organism: Bacillota bacterium; assembly: GCA_036782995.1. Classification (GTDB taxonomy): domain Bacteria; phylum Bacillota; class Clostridia; order Saccharofermentanales; family Saccharofermentanaceae; genus DAIPXZ01. The sequence goes on along the minus strand of DAIPXZ010000017.1, from coordinate 17,344 downwards.
GTGGTTCGTGATTATGCAGCGAGCGGAAAGCCCTTTATGGGGATTTGCCTCGGCATGCAAATGCTTTTTGATGAGAGTGAAGAATCTGCGGATGGACAGCCTGTTCATGGTTTGGGTCTCATTCCGGGACGTGTTGTTCGGTTTAGCGATGGGCAGGGACTTAAGGTTCCGCAAATCGGCTGGAATTCCTTAACCACTGTACATGATTCTCTTTTCTCGGCTGGCGAGTATGTTTATTTCGTTCATTCTTACTATTGTATTCCGAAAAATGATGCTGATGTGGCGGCTACGACGACTTACGGCATCGAGTATGCCAGCGCGGTATCGCACGATAATATCACGGCGTGCCAATTCCACCCGGAAAAGAGCGGCGAAGTCGGACTATCGATTTTAAACCGCTGGGCAAGGAGGACAAGAGCATGATTATCTATCCCGCAGTTGACCTTTTAGGTGGCAAATGTGTGCGCCTGAAGCAAGGCAAATATGACCAAGTGACGGTTTATTCTGATAATCCCTTTTCCATGGCAGAGGATTTTAAGGCGAAGGGCTCGTCTTGGATTCACATGGTCGATCTGGATGCGGCGAAAAGCGGCATTCCCACCAATCATGCAATCATCGCCCGCGTGGTAAAGGAAACAGGTCTTCGTGTACAGACCGGAGGCGGAATTCGCAACATGGATACGCTCAAGCGCTGGATTGAAGATGTGGGTGTAACGCGTTGCGTAATCGGTACGTCGGCCATTAAAGACCGTGCATTCACGGAGAAGGCATTGTCACAATACAGTGACTATATCGCTATCGGGATTGACGCTCATGACGGCGACGTTGCAGTGGATGGCTGGACAAAGGGCTCCGGTATGAAGGTGCTTGATTTTGCCAAAATGATGGAAAGCATTGGCGCAAAGACAGTTGTCTTTACAGATATCGCACGAGATGGCATGCTGACGGGCCCTGCTACGGCGGCGACTCGCACATTATGTGAAAACACGAAGCTGTCGGTTATCGCTTCCGGCGGAATTGGCAGTGAAGAAAATATCGATGAAATCAAAACGAGCGGTTGCACCGGCGTAATTGTCGGGAAAGCCATCTACGAAGGAAAGGTACGATTGGACGTATGCTTAGCAAAAGAATAATCCCCTGCCTCGATGTCAAAGACGGGCGCGTAGTGAAAGGCATCAACTTCATCTCCTTGCGTGACGCGGGCGACCCGGTTGAGGCCGCCAAGGAATACAATCTTTCCGGCGCGGACGAGCTCGTTTTCCTCGACATTGCGGCGACGATTGAAAACCGCGGTACGATGATTGACATGGTAACGCGTGTCGCAAATGAAGTATTCATTCCTTTCACTGTAGGCGGCGGCATTCGAACGACGGATGATATTCGCGACTTGCTTAATGCGGGAGCAGATAAGATTTCGTTGAACTCGGCAGCAGTCAAGGATCCGTCATTTATTGCTCGCGCTTCGCAAAGATTCGGTTCACAATGCATTGTGGTTGCGATTGACGTTCGTAAAAGAACCGGTGATCGCGTCGTGATTGCCGGGCAACAAAATGGCAAGGCGGAAGATGAGCATGCCATTATGGAAGGTGGCAGTTCTTTTCCATCCGGATATGAGGTAGTCGTTGCCGGAGGTACAAAGCCGACAGGAAAAGACGCGCTGGAATGGGCAAAAGAAGCGGTTGCGCTGGGTGCGGGTGAAATTCTTCTTACCAGCATGGACAAGGACGGCACGAAATCGGGCTTTGACAATGTCATTACGCGCATGATTTCAGACGCTGTTTCGGTTCCCGTCATTGCCAGTGGCGGAGCAGGCAGTCTTGCCGATTTCTATGACGGTATTGTTGATGGCGGCGCGGATGCTGTGCTGGCCGCGAGTCTTTTTCATTTCGGCGAAGTCAAAATTTCGGATTTGAAAGCGTATCTATTGGGACGCGGCGTGAATGTGCGCGTGCTTTCTGCAGGGCTTTCCTTATGGCAGACACTAAAGAAGGATAGTAACGGCTTAGTGCCGGCCATCGTAGTCGATGCCGACACCAAGGACGTTTTAATGATGGCGTATATGGATTGTGAGGCGCTGGTGCATACGGCCAAGACCGGTATTATGCATTATCATTCTAGAAGCCGCGATTCCTTATGGAAAAAGGGCGAAACCAGCGGACATTTCCAACATGTGAAGCAAGTTTTTCTTGACTGTGACAGTGATACCTTGTTATTCTATTGTGACCAAGAAGGCGCGGCATGTCATACCGGCAACCGAACTTGCTTTTATCGCGAGATTTCGGACGAGCTCATGAAGGACATGACGAAATAAGGAGGGGGATATCCCATGGATGCGAATAGCACAAACGTGAGCAAAGACTTATTTGAAATAATTCTTGACCGTAAGGTACATCCTGTTGATGGTTCTTATACCAATTACCTATTTAGTAAGGGAATGGATAAGATTTTGAAGAAGGTGGGCGAAGAGGCGGTGGAAACAATCATCGCTGCAGCCAAGGACGATAAGGAAAATACAATCTACGAAATTGCAGATTTGCAATACCATTTGTATGTCATGATGGCAGAAATGGGAATCACTCTCGAAGACGTAGATAACGAGTTGAAAAAGAGATAATTCACAAGAAAAGATTTAACGGCGTTTTTGAACGATTTCGTTGACATAAGGCAAACCCTGTGGTATCATTTCGTTTGCTATCGCCGTTAAGGTCTTTTTTTATGCGCGAACAATAGCATCACAGATGCTTTAATTTATGGAGGTGTTCATCATGGCAAGCAAGGCAGGAGCCCGCGACAAGCTGACATTAGCTTGTGAGGAGTGCAAACAAAGAAACTATCAGACCTACAAGAACAAGAAGAACGACCCTGATCGTTTAGAGATCAAGAAGTATTGCCCATTCTGTCATAAACACACGAACCATAAGGAAACCAAGTAATCTTTTCATCGATTATTTCGAGCGAATGAGACGCGAAATGAGGGTTATGACCAATGGCTGAAAAAACACAAAAAAAGAATATCTTCAAGCGCATCGGACAACGTCTGAAAGAAATCCGCAATGAATTAAAGAAGGTAATTTGGCCGACAAAGGAGAAGCTCGTTCAGACTTCTGCTGTTGTTTTGGTTGTTATCGCCCTCTTTGCTATATTCCTTACGGCAATCGGAACAGGCGCGAAGTATTTATTGGATAAGGCCGGCTTCTATACGCAAAACGAAGAGACAACGGCTACCACAACGGCGGCTCCGACAGAGACCACTGTTTTGGAAACGACTGCTGAGACTTCCGCGACGGAGTCCGAGGTCACCGATGAAACAGACGCTACGACAGCGGCTGAGACAGACGCCACAACTGCGGCTGAATAATAGTAGATAAAGCGAATGATAAAGCAGCGAATAACGCTGCTTTTCGCAGGCTTTAGGATAGTTAGGGAGCGAAACAATGGCTGATGAGTTAACGCCTCTCGAGGCAAAATGGTATGTCGTTCATACCTACTCCGGATATGAGAACAAGGTGAAGACCACACTGGATTCGGTGATTGAAAACCGCGGACTTCAGGAGATGATTCAAGAAGTCTCAGTACCGATGGATGAGCAAATCGAGGTCAAAGACGGTAAGAAAAAGACGACCATGAAGAAACGCTATCCCGGTTATGTCCTTATTAAGATGGTTTATACCGAAGAAATTTGGTATATCGTTCGGAATACTCGCGGTGTTACCGGCTTCGTCGGCCCAAATGCCAATAAGCCTTTGCCGCTTACCGATGAGGAATTGACCAAGATGGGTCTTGAGTCGACTTGGGTGCCTTCTGTGGATTACAGCGTTGGCGATTCCGTAAAGATTATTACCGGACCTTTTGCCGATTGCATCGGATTGGTCGAGGATATGAATCTCGAAAAGCATCAGGTTCGTGTCCGTATCTCGATGTTCGGTCGTGAGACACCGATTGAACTCGAATTCGCACAAGTTGTGCGCATGTAATTGCTTATCCCGCCGATTGAGTTCATTCTCGTTGGCGAACATATAAACAGCGACTTTTTGTTTGGATAAGAGAAGTCGAAATATTTTTGGGAGGTGGCCGCATATGGCTAAGAAAGTCACAGGGTATATTAAGTTACAGATACCCGCAGGCAAGGCAACACCAGCGCCGCCGGTAGGACCAGCCCTTGGACAACACAGTGTAAACATTGCACAGTTTGTTAAGGAATTTAATGAGAGAACAGCAAAGGATGCAGGAATGATTATCCCTGTTATCATCACTGTCTATGCTGACAGAACGTATTCTTTCATTACAAAGACTCCACCGGTACCGGTTTTGCTTAAGAAAGCATGTAACATCGAGAGTGGTTCGGGTAAGCCGAACAAAGACAAGGTAGCAAAGATTTCTTTCGCTGAATGCAAGAAGATTGCAGAAGTGAAGATCGTTGATACAAACGCTTCTGACATCGAGTCCTGCGCTCGCATGGTTGCCGGAACGGCACGCAGCATGGGTATCGTTGTAACAGAGGATTGATGGAGGAGAGTAGCATATGAAAAGAGGCAAGAGATACGATGAGCTTGCAAAGCTCGTAGACAGATCCGTCTCCTATGATCCTTCCGAGGCAATTCGTCTGGTTCAGGAGACAGGTAAAGCAAAGTTTGATGAAATGGTTGAGCTTCATGTCCGTTTGGGTGTTGACTCTCGCCACGCTGACCAACAGGTTCGTGGTGCTGTAGTTCTTCCTCACGGAACAGGTCGCACAAAGCGCGTTTTGGTAATTGCCAAGGGACCGAAGGCTGACGAGGCAACTGCTGCCGGCGCAGATTTCGTAGGTGCCGAGGAAATCATCGAGAAGATTGCAAAAGAGAACTGGTTCGATTATGACGCTCTTATTGCAACACCTGACATGATGCCGAAGCTCGGTCGTTTGGGTAAGGTTTTAGGTCCTAAGGGATTGATGCCTACACCTAAGTCCGGTACCGTTACCATGGATGTTGCGAAGGCCGTTCAGGAAATCAAAGCTGGTAAGATTGAATATCGTTTGGATAAGACCAATATCATCCACTGCCCGATCGGACGCGTTTCTTTCGGACAAGAGAAGCTTGAAGAGAACTTCAAAGTAATCATGGATGCTATCGTAAAGGCAAAGCCTTCTGCGGCAAAGGGTCAATACTTGAAGAACGTTTCTATCTGCTCGACAATGGGCCCTGGCATCCGCATTAACGGTGCAAAGCTCATCTGAGTCTATTCTTTCTTTCGTACATGCTTTGCATGAGCGAAGAACCCTTGGTTGCCTGAAGGGTAATCATTCATTCGAATGAAGGGCACAACCAACTAAGTAAAATATCCGTACTTAAGACAGCTGGAGGGGTTTCCCACAAACGAGTTATGTCGTCCCGCCGAGGTGAGGAACATTCACATCGATTATATTGATGAACGAATACCCCTCGCTTCACTCATCTGAGTGCGTGGGGTATTTTAGTATCAATATAAGGAGGTAAGATTTATGCCAAGTCAGAAAATTCTGGATGCCAAGAAACAAGTCGTTTCCAATCTTGTTGCCGAATACAAGAACGCACAGTCGTTCGTTTTCGTAGATGCACGTGGATTGACCGTTGAAGAAGACACAGCGATGCGTGCGGAGTTCCGTAAGAACAATGTTAAGTACAACGTTCTTAAGAACACCACACTTTCCATTACTTTCAAAGAGCTCGGTGTTGAAGGTCTTGATGAAGATTTCAAGGGACCTACAGCTATCGCTTATTCTACGGAAGATTTGATTGCTCCTGCAAAGATTGCAAAGCAATATGCAGACAAGTATGAGAAGATGACCATTAAGGGCGGCGTAATCGAGAACAAGAGAGCTTCTGTTGATGAAGTGAACACACTCGCTTCTATTCCTACAAAAGAAGTTCTTTGTGGACAAATCGTCTATGGTATGTTGTTCCCTATTACAAAGCTTGCTATGCTCGTTAAAGCTGTTGCTGAAAAGCAAGAAGCAAACGGCGATGCAGCTCCTGTAGCTGCAGAAGAAGCTCCGGTTGCAGAAGCACCGGTTGCTGAAGAAGCAAAGACTGAAGCTGCTGTAGAAGCTCCTGTAGAAGCTCCTGCAACTGAAGCTGCTCCGGAAGCCTAATTTCGGAGAAACAAATGAATGTGCCGATTATAGGGCACAATACAAAATGGAGGTAAATTATTATGGCTAGTGAGAAAATTACAAAGCTTCTCGAAGAAATCAAGACTCTTTCTGTTATGGAATTGTTCGAGCTCGAAAAGGGTATCGAAGAAGAATTCGGTGTATCCGCTGCTGCTGCTGTTGTAGCTGCACCTGCTGGCGGAGCTGCTGCATCTGACGCTGCTGCTGAGCAAACAGAGTTCACAGTTATGTTGAAGAGCGCTGGCGCTGCTAAGATTGCTGTTATTAAGGTTGTTCGTGAAATCACGGGCTTGGGCCTTAAGGAAGCAAAAGAACTCGTTGATAGCGCTCCTAAGGCAATCAAAGAGAACGTTTCCAAGGAAGAAGCCGATGCTGCTGCTGCTAAGTTGACAGAAGCCGGCGCTGAAGCAGAGATTAAGTAATCTTTTCTCTCACTTTGAACGGATAAGTAAGCCCTTCTTCAGCTCACCGAGTGTGAAATGAAGAAGGGCTTTTCCTTCAAGGATACGCAATTCATCCGGTTGCGAAGTTGTGATTGAACATCCTGAAACATGTCGAAAAAAATGCTTGACAATAGACAGCATCGTTGTTAATATCTAATGGCGCTCAAATTTCGCGAGCGAAACATGGTAAGCATATGGCGGCATAGCTCAGTTGGCCAGAGCGTCCGGTTCATACCCGGCAGGTCGTAGGTTCGAATCCCACTGCCGCTACCATTATTCGGCCCGTTGGTCAAGCGGCTAAGACAACGCCCTTTCACGGCGTAGACAGGAGTTCGATTCTCCTACGGGTCACCATTCATGAAGAGCACTTTTGCCCGATAGGGCAAGGGTGTTTTTTTATGCGACAAATGAATTGTTTACACCGAAACAGTGAACGCTGATTCAACTACAAAGGAATTTGATTGTTATCCGCGCGTGCGGTATAATGCGAAACGACTATGCATTGGAGGATTGGAATATGAGCAAGGCTAATCGAATTTTACCGGTTGCTTTTTTTGGAATACTACTCTCTTTTCTTGTTCTATTTGGTCTCCGTGTTCAAGATATCCATCCCTTAGAGACGGTGACACCAGCACCTGAAGAATCCGCGGTTACGTGGAATGGTCTTTGGAGTGGCGGCTGGCAAACGGATTATTCCGTGGCATTACAAGAAGATTTTTTCGGTCATAATGATCTGGTGCGTTTTTATAACCAATACAAGTATTCCATCTTACATGAGCTTCCCGGAAATTGGATTATCGGAGAAGATGAATACATGTTTTATGGTTTGCAGACAGAAAGCTATGTTTGTGGTTCACGCGCAGCGATGGGGACAGAAGCTGATTTCGACGCTTATGCGAAGGAGGTGCGTGCGTTTCAGGATGCGCTTGCGGTGCGAGGAAAGTCGTTTGTATATATGCTGGAACCGGCGAAGTGCATCGTTTATGAGGAACTTTTACCGTGGAATTATAGATTGATAGCGAATCAATACGCCGATGATGCTGACTCGAATTACGCGATGATGATTACGGCTTTTCAGAATAATGGCGTCCAATACTATGATATGACGTCGGATCTTTTGGCGTTAAAGGACGCAGATGAGCATGTGGTATTTGCCAACACAGGTCATCACTTCACTCCCTATGCAGCATCCGTGGGATTGAACCAGATGTTTACCGAGTTAGCGCCTGAGATGCCAGACTTGGATTTCCCTACTATTGAGATTAATTCGCTGACGAATGAAGTTTTCAAGATTGATACAGATATAAAAATCGCATCTAATCTGTGGTTTACCAGAGCTGGTACGGTACCGGAGACAACAACGTTTACTTATTCGCATACGAGCGAGAATTCGGTGTATCTATTCGGTAGCAGTTATGGGGCGGAAGTCAGGTATTGTCTCTATTCTGCACCGGGTGTGGCTGCATTCAATAATTTTCTTTTCCAGCAATATTTCACGTCTACTACCAATTGTTCGGTGACAGATGGTGCCACGGCCTCGCTATTCACGTCAAGCTCGACGCCGGAAGATATGCATATGGCGGAAAACATTTTGCGCGCCGATTTAGTGATGGTCGACCAGCAACCGTCGGAAGGTATTTTACTAACGCATCAGAATTTCTTTGCCTATATGAACGAATACTTTGCCAATGAATACTATGAGGAAGGCGAAGATTTGATTATGATGGAATCGTCGCTCCCGAGCGTGTCATTTACATCGTTTTATGAAGCGGAGCCATGGGGACGTTGGATGAACGGGACAGAGTCTTCGATCAATGTCAATCTGATGCCGACCGATGTAGAGCGTATGAATAGGGGCGAGCTGACCCTCACGGGGAGGTCGGTTCAGGGCACATTGGTTATGGATGTTTATGTGAATAATCATTTCGTGAATGAAGTTTCCTTTACAGATACTATGACGACGATAAGCCTACCGATGAACGGAGAATGGGTTGCCGAGGATAATACGATTTCATTTGTCGTGCGTGAGGGCGCTTGTTCGCCTTTCGTGGCTGGATTGAGCGAAGATGCACGATATCTTGGCGCGGGCATGGGCGCCGTTGTGATTACGGGAGGTGAAGACTAATGTCATTTACTTCTGTTTTTTTCTTGATTGTATTTTTGCCCGTTAGTGTGCTTTGCCATTATTTTGCCAAAGAGAAATATCGGAATATATGGTTGGTTTTTGTTTCTATTGCATTCTATTTTTGGGCGGGACTTTCTTTCTTAGTGATTTTGCTCGCGTCAGCATTGGTGGCGTATGGTATCGGACTCGGTATCGGGAAGGTGAAGAAAATCGCAGGAAAAAGAGCACTTCTGGGCGTCGGACTCGTCTTCCATATTGGCGTTCTTTTCTACTTTAAATATTTATTTACGGCGATTACCTATTTTCTTGCTGTAGTAAAGTACACGGGTCACACGATGACGATTGATTTTACGTCGCCACTTTTGCCACTTGGTATATCGTTCTATACGTTCTCTATGATTTCGTATATTGTCGATGTGTATTGGGAAAAGGTGAAGGTGAATCGCAATTTCGGAATAGCCCTTCTTTATTTCTCGTTTTTCCCGCGTGTTGTACAAGGCCCAATTATGCGATATTCGGATTTCGAGGGTCAGCTTCAGGGTAGACAGGTTACCGAAGAAATGCTCTATCACGGAATCGAACGATTCATTATCGGTATGGCAAAGAAGCTCATAATTGCCGACCAATTAGTGAAGGTCGTCGATTATGCTTTTGATAATAGTGGGGCCATCGGAACGGCACCTGCATGGATTGGCATATTGGCTTACCTTTTGCAGTTATACTTCGACTTCTCGGGATATTCCGATATGGCACTGGGCCTCGGTTCGATGTTTGGTTTCAAATTGCCGGAGAATTTCCGATATCCGTATTTGTCAGCGTCCTGTGCCGAATATTGGCGGAGATGGCATATTTCGCTCGGCGAATGGCTGCGAGACTACGTGTATATGCCGATGTCACGCACACTTTTGTCGAAGAAATGGATCGCAAAGTCGAAGAACCCGATGATGTTATGCGATATTTGCGCATTATTTGTGACATGGGTCGTTACGGGAATTTGGCACGGCAGCAAGCTGCAATTTTTGGCACATGGTATGTGGTGGTTTGCCTTTATCGCATTTGAACGTGTGCGAGATGCGAAACGTAAAAAACGTCGCAAGGCGAAAAAATTGCCAGTCAAGAAGAATTCTGTCATACAAAATATCGGCGACCATGCACTTACCTTGTTTGCCATTGTTTTCGGACAGGTGTTGTTTCGCGCCAATGGCTTACGAGCTGCGCTTTCCTATTGGAAAACGATGTTGACAGCAAGCCAGCCGGATGGGATTGTCTGGCTTCTTGTGTTAACGAACAGCGCGCTTGTCGCATTTTTCCTCGGTATCGTATTCTGCTTCCCCATTTATCCTTGGCTGATGAAAAGGAAATGTATGCAGTATAAGGGGGTACAGGCGATTTACAGTGTGCTATTGGTGATTTTGTTCATTCTCGCTTTTGCGTATGCAGTCAGCGCGGGGTACACACCGTTCCTGTATCAGGTATTTTAAGGAGGGCGAAATGGTCGGATTTAACGAATTAAGAAAAGCGGCGAAAAAACTACCCATACCATCCGGAGCACCCTATCGCGTGGCTATCCTAGGCGATAGCGCAACGCAGTATTTTGCAACGGCTATTGAGGGATATGCAAAGCTGTCAAAGCTTCCGCTTCAAGTACTTGATACTGACTATAATGCGATTGACACAGAACTGATTGATGAGCATTCCGCCACGCGTTTGTGGAAGCCGGACGCGATTTTGCTGTGGCTTTCGACACCAAAGCTCTATCAAGCGTATGAAGAGACGGCCGCAGATGCACGGGCAGAATTCGCGACGCAGACGATGAATCGAATAGAAACACTTTGGATGCTGATTGAAAAATGCGGCGTTAAGACGATAATACAGCCAAATTTTCCGGAATCATTCGATGCAATGTGGGGAAATTATTCTTCGAAAGTGAACGCATCCTTCGTATACCAGATGCGTGCACTCCAATATCTTTTAAGCAAAGCGATGTCGACAAGAAATAACGTATATCCGATTGATTTGCAATCGATTGCCATGCGATTCGGAGAAAAGGATTTCTTTGATGCGGCACTTTACTATAATGCGAAGATGGCGATTGCATTGAATGCATTACCTACGGTTGCCAAAGCGGTGGTGGACGTGATAGCGGCATTGAAGGGCACAGTAAAGAAGTGCATCATCCTTGATCTCGATAATACTTTGTGGGGCGGTGTCATTGGAGATGATGGACTTGCCGGTATCGAGCTGGGCGAGTTTGGTCGCGGCATGGCTTTTTCCGCCTTTCAGCGATGGCTTTTACAGATGAAGGAGCGCGGCATTATCCTCACTGTATGCAGCAAGAATAATGAAAATACAGCGAAAGAGCCATTTGAGAAACACGAGGATATGGTATTACGGCTCGATGATATTTCTTTATTCGTTGCAAATTGGGAAGATAAAGCAAGCAATATCAAGATGATTCGTGAAACACTTTCCATCGGTATGGATTCTATGGTTTTCCTTGATGACAATCCGTTTGAGCGTAATCTTGTCCGACAAATGATTCCCGAGATTTGTGTGCCGGAATTGCCGGAGGATCCAGCGCTCTATGTGTCATTTTTAGTGAATGAGAATCTCTTCGAGACTGCGACATATGCGAAAGAAAATACAAATCGCACGAAGCAATATCAGGCGGAGATGGAACGCATTCGTACGATGACAACCTTTACATCCATCGATGAATATTTGGAAAGTCTCGAAATGAAGGGCACGGCAAAACCCTTTGAGCCGATTCGATTCGCTCGTATTGCGGAGCTGTCGCAACGTTCGAATCAATTTAATCTGCGCACGATTCGATATTCAGAGGCGGATATCGAGGCGATGGCAAATGACAGCCAGTATATTACGCTATATTTCATGCTGAAAGATCGATTTGGCGACCACGGTCTTGTATCTGTCGTCATTTTGAAAAAGATGAGCGAGGCACCGGACACCGTGTTCGTGGATACCTGGTTTATGAGTTGTCGAGTGCTGAAGCGCGGTATGGAAGAATTTATCATGAATTCTGTGGTAAATGCGGCAAAGGAAAAAGGATATGGTAAAATCATAGGCGAGTATATTCCGACACCGAAAAACGAAATGGTGCGTGCAATATATTCGAAGATGGGTTTCCAAACCATTAACGATAATCAATACATGCTCGAGACGAAGACATTTGTTCCGTTTCATCATTTTATAAGCGAGGTAGAATCATGACGCCAGAGAAGATTTTAGCAAGATTAAGCGAGATTGCCTGTGAGGTATTTGACGAGGATGATTTGGTTTTTACGATGGAAACAACAGCCCAGGACGTTGAAGACTGGGACAGCTTGACACATTTGAGTTTTGTAAATGAGATTGAAAATGTTTACGGCATCAAGATGACTATGGGCGAAATTCAAGGTGCAAAAAATGTCGGAGATTTTGTAGAAACGATTTTGAAGCATATCGGCTGATTAATTAATCGCTCGAACATCTTATCATGCGCGCTTTCGGATGCGAGGCATCAGCGAGGCGCGCTTTGTTACGTAATGGCACATAAATAGATTAAGTAAATCGATAAGACGACTAAGCCCAATCCTATACCGTTGAATATCCGGCGTTCCTTCTTGTGTGGAACATATACTATTGTGGGGTTTTGCGCACAAACGTAGATTTCTCTCTTTTCTCCAATGACACACCTACTACTAGACTTTTGCTCGTAGCGGTGTTTTTCACCATGTATTTCAAATTCCCATACCGGCTTAACGACGTTTTTGGGGATATCGTCAAGTTTGCTTCTGCGAATGGTTTTCGGAAGCAATGAGACGACAACGCCATCGACTTTTGTATAGTTTTCAATTGCTCGGTAGAAGCGTACCCAGGGCACGATGATAAAGCAAGCGCCTGTGATAAACAGGGGAAGAATGCAAAAGCCAACAGTCAACCAAAAAGCTAACGGGTCCATAGAAACCTCCACTCACAATTTTTTTCATTATTCCACACATGGTAAAAGAATGCAAAAGCGGCTGACAGAATCAGCCGCTTTTGGTGGTTTTGAGAGAACGGTAAGCGTATCAGACTTTTTTCTTAACAAAATACTTCTTAGCTTCATTGTATTCATAGGTTTCTGCAAAAACCGGATTGATTTGGCAAACGGCTTCGTAAGCTTCAGGATTTCTGGAACAGAAATTCGCGCAGAAGGCGGGTTTGTTGTGAAGCTTGCGGTCGACGTCTATGTTCGCGATTTTTTGAGAAACGACGTTCCCAAGATAGAAGAATGTGAAAAGTGCGGCCGCAACAAAGACAACTCCAAGGATGATATTGAGTACGAGTACATCCGTGAAATCACCAATGAAGAAGAAAATGCCTAAAAGGACAAATGCAAAGCTAAATAAGGACATAAAAACGGAAAAAAGTGTGGCTAAAACCGAAAATTCATAATTTCTGTATATCATATTGAGCCTCCCAGATAAAAAATAACCAATGAAATTATAGCATAATGAAACAAAAAACGCAAAAATTATACGCTTTTCTTTACAGAACGGTTTGCGGAATGATGCGATTGCGTCGTTATCCTGATAGCGGACAAGCCAATGACACCCCCCCAAAAATAGCTGTCTGATGTCATTGTAGAAACTTGTCAGAGTCCTTTTCGTTCTTGTTGAGGAAAAACCGAATTTGCTTCAAAAACGCCTCATATTTCCAAGCAAAATGCGGATTGAAATGAAATCGCTGTGGTAAAATAAATTAAGGGAAAGAGGTGGACGCGATGAAAACTGTAATCGGATATATGACAAAAACCAAGCATTCCGAGACAATCGCAAAAGCCGTCGCGCAAGCGGTAGGTTTGGAAGCCGTAAACATGGAAAATAAGCCAACCATGTACGGAGTAGATTTGTTGATTTTGGTGAGCGGGATTTATGCCAAGCAGTCCATGCCGGAGCTTCTGGAATATGCAAGAACGTGGAAATCAGCAAATTTCCAAAAGGTTGCATTGATAACTTCGTCATCAAGCGCAGAGCAACGACCAAAGCTTCTATTACAAATACTTAAAGAGAAATACATAGAGATAGTCGGAGAATGCCGTGTGAAGGGGAATTTCCTTCTTATCAGCAGAGGCCATCCAAATGAAAAAGATATCAATACGGCAATTGAATTTGCCAAAAAAGTGATTGCAGAGAACGATACAGTCGAATAAACTGTAATCATTTCGAAAAGCATCAAGAGTGCGTGAAACGTAATCGATGCGTTTTGCGCATTTTCTTTGCTTCGAGAGAATTATGCATACTGCGGCGTCGAATGCCCCAATGCCGAGATGAGATATAAAGGAGAAAACTCCCATGCAATGGATTACAAAGGCCGAAAAACCGGAAGAGTATCTCGAAGTCAGCGAGTGTATCAATCATAACCACATCAAAGTTGCCATAATTGTATCCTACTTGATGGATCTCATTTCCAAAGACTTCGAAGAAAATAAACCGATGACGTTCATGGACCCGGAAATCGAGTATGCTTACCGTGCATTTCTTTTCGTGCGCGATGAAATCCCGCACTCGGCAGATATTGGAAAGAAGGAGCTTCCGATTACGGCATCTCAAGTGCTCGATAAACGAACCGGTATTTGCTTTACTAAGTCACATTTGCTTGCGGCACTTCTTCGAGCAAATGGTATTCCTGCCGGGCTTTGCTACCAATACTTGCGTCTTGATGAGCTCGATGATGAAAGTCCGCTAGTTTTGCACGGACTTAATGCGATTTATTTCGAATCTGTCGGTGAATGGATTCGTGTCGATGCACGCGGTAATCGAGAGGAACAAGCTCTCGAGGACGGTCGTGTACGCCCTGCCATACATTCGGAGTTCTCTATAAATCCGGCTGAGGAAAAGCTTGCCTTCCCAGTACGTCCCGGCCTCGGGGAGACTGACCTGCCATTTATTTTTCCGCGTCCCGATGCGGCTGTCCTTATGAAACTTAAGAAGGCAGAAGACCGAGACGGCTTGTGGCTTGATTTACCAAATCGAATTGCAGGCAGATGTTGAGTAAACTCGCAAATCCCCCTTGACGAATTAGGGAGAAAGATGATATCATTTCATTCGCTGATTTACTTCGGCGCCATAGCCAAGCGGTAAGGCACGGGTCTGCAAAACCCTTATCCCCAGTTCGATTCTGGGTGGCGCCTCCAACGATATCCCGATTGTATGATTGCAATCGGGATTTATTCATTTATGGCCCAATCCGATGAAGAATGCGATTCGTTTTGCGTATGACATCTTCTTTTTCGTGTCTGTTCTGCTATAATCTACCCATTAAGTATTAAAGGGGTTTTCGCCATGGCTATGAATCGAAGCGAACAAATCAAGGCGGTTTTTACAAGATATAATGAAGAACTGGCGAGAGCATGTGATGCTTTTGCAGCAAATATTTCGTCGGAGGAGGGGCCGACGGAGATTGAGATGGAGGAGCATTTCGAAGGATTTTCCTCTTTTGTCGCGGCAAAAACGGAGGCGTTTTGGGATATTTCGATTGATGCTGCAGGCGGCGATACTGCGCGTCATTTCATTGAGACGCTCTCGTTTGATGAAATGTTCGAAGCATTTTGTATTGCGGCACAGGTTATAGATGATGATTCATTACCGAAGGTGCTCGAAAACGCGGTGGTCGCGTATGGCGAGCCGATGTTTGACCGACTTTTGGCTTTCGTTATGGATGCACCGTGGAAAAAGACAGAGGGTCAGGCAGAAGAGGATTTCTATATGGCTTTCTTACCGGCTGGTGCGGCGATTCGTTTGCTTGGAAAGGTTGAGTATGAGAAAGCGGTGGAGCCTGTGCTTCGTAAGTTTTGCTCGTTCCCGCAAACGGAGGAGTTTGTGGCGGATAGTGTGAAAGTGATGATGGTTTGTGCGGGGCAATATTCGGCGCCACTTCTGATTTCAATGCTCGAAAATGAGGCGGACGAGGATGTTTCCGGTCCGTATGAGGATTTGATGATTATGCTGACGCATGTCGGACGCAGAGCACGGACGGATGCCATTTATGCGGCGCTTCGCGCGACGTTCCGACGCATGAAGAATAAGGTGATTGCCGCGATTTGTATCGGCGATTATGGTGATGTGCGAGGCATTCCACTTCTAAAGGGTTATCTTGACCGCAATATTAAGACGATTGATCGCGAGCTCTTCTATGAAAGCCTGTCCTCGATTCGTCGTTTGGGCGGTGACATTAAAGATATCCAGGATCCATTTAAGGATTTCACGGCGAATAAGTAATTGCTATACCGGATTACATCGCGTGATTTTTCGTTAGCGTTTTTCAAGGCAATACGAAGCTCCACATGAAGAGCTGTGGCCGTCAATACTTCGATGAAAGGTGCACACATATGAACGACATTGATTTTTTCTTTGATGATAAGTTGCCAGTGGATGAACAGGCGACGGACGAGACGATTGCGCTTTTGCGACGACTTTACCAAGCGGCGCATTGCTATGGTTTTCTTTTCGGACAGCAAAATGCCGCGCACCATGGGGTAACCATCGATAAGAAGGATGGTACGGAGTCTGATATAAAGCGTGTGTGCGGAAAGCATCCTGCAGTGATTGGTTTTGACGCATTATCCCTTACGGGGGCGGAAGGTTCCTATCGTGAAACGTTGGAAATGGTGAAGGAAGCAAATCGCGAGGGTGCGATTTTGACGATTTCGATGCATATGCCGAATTTTGCGACATGTGACGATGCGTTTTCGGGATATTCTCCGAATGTGACGGACCCAGCGATTGTCGCACGTATTTTGCCTGATGGTGATCTTCATGAGAAGTATTTGCAATATCTCAATATGGTGATTTCTTTTGCAAAAGACGCTACGGATGATGACGGGAACCCGATTCCCATGATTATGCGCCCGTTTCATGAACATAACGGAAATTGGTTTTGGTGGGGAAAATCACATTGTGCGTCCGACGATTTTCAGAAGATTTTTCGCTTTACCGTGTCTTATTTTGTGGAGTCGGGGGTGCATTCTTTTCTTTATGCTTATTCGCCAAACGGACCATTTACGGACGAAGAAGCTTATGAGGACCGTTTCCCGGGCAATGCGTATGTCGATGTTGTAGGTTTTGATATGTACCATGACCGTCCACATATCGGTGATGGCTGGATGGATACACTTCGGGATTCATGTCGCGTGGTATGTTCTTTTGCCCGCGAGCACCATAAAGTGGCAGCAGTAACAGAATGTGGGATTCGCATGCTGGACACCTGTTCGGATGGTGTATGGCGTGAGGGCTTGGCTCCGATTGATAATCCACTACCCAATTGGTTTATGACGTGTCTCGATACAATTACGGAAGATGAAGTGGCATCGGAAATCAGTTTCTTCTTGATGTGGTCGAATTTTAATAAGGATATGTTTTGGACGCCATATGCGACGGATGCTGACGACGGACATGAGATGTTGGAAGAGTTTCGGGCATTTCTTCGGGATTCGCGTGTGGGTCTTTGCGAGAAATTGCAAGAGGATGAAGAGGCGATGAAATCGGAATAGAATATTCTGAAAACAGTGTTGACAAAATTTGCACCCTTATATATAATTCATCGTGCACGCGGGATTAACTCAGTGGTAGAGTGTCACCTTGCCAAGGTGAAAGTCGCGAGTTC
>DAIPXZ010000016.1:20799-26937 GCA_036782995.1 Bacillota bacterium | reverse complement strand
AGTGTCACCTTGCCAAGGTGAAAGTCGCGAGTTCGAATCTCGTATCCCGCTCCATTTAAGAAGCACCTCTAAGAGGTGCTTTTTTCTTTCCCTCTAAAATTCGAAATTTTTGAATCTGCCCCAACAGAATTTCTGTTGCTTGAAGGAATGATATAATGTAAAATAATTTTTTGTTTTATCCGGAATTAAGGAGCGACACTTCAATGAATTATCTTCAACAAAGAAAAAAAGAAAGATTCGTGTTTTTCTTACTAAAAATCATCGGGTTTGGTTGCATTGCATGCTGTTGTGGATTATATCTTGGCGCTAATTTTGAAATAAATGCCGAGGCAAAAGCGACGTATGAAAGCATACGTCCTCTTCTAGCTCTATATGCGCTATGTTTAGGTGTATATTCGCTTGCCGCAATTTGCATCGCGTATAACATTAACATTTGTCTACATGAAATAGGACACTTGATTTTTGGTTTGATGACAGGATACCAATTTGTTTCGCTACGCCTTGGTCCAATGATAATAATGAAGGTAAAGGGGAAACTTCGCCTTTATCGAACCGGTGTTTTGCTTGGCGGTGGGGCGTGTGAGATGGCTTCGTCAAAGAAAGATGCAGAGCATATGCCTGTAGTACTATTCAATTTGGGTGGCCTGATCATGAATTTTGTTGTGTTCCTGATTGGAATAGCTGTATTTCTGCAAATGAAGAATTTGATATCTGGATCAATCGTCCTTGTGTTATCTATGACTTCATTACTAATGATAATACTTAACGGCATACCCTTGCCACAGCTTGGGAATGATGGTTCGCGTGCAGTTATCTTGTGCAAGGATACAAACGCAAGAGAAGCATATAGCAATCTGCTGAAAATAACAAAATACACTACAGATAATTACTCGATTCGAGAGATGCCGGCGGAATTATTTTCGTTTGATAAATCAATACCTATGACGAATCAAATCATTACTGCACAAGCCGTGAATCAATTCCAGTATTTTCTTGAACATAGAATGTATACGGAAGCGAAAGAAATGGCATCATTCATCTTAGAGAATACTACGAATATTATCGCGGATCAGGAGATTCAGCTTCGTTCTGAGACGTTGTTTATTGCAATAGTAATCGATCAAGATAAAGAGTCTGCGAAGAAGCAATTCGGATTGCATGAAAATAGTTTAATGCAAACAACGCATTATCTCTCTACACTTCGCGTTTTGTACGCCTATTACTCGTTGGTTGAAGTGAATTTGGAAAAGGCAACAAAATATGCAAAGATTCATGAAAGTATTTTCAAATCTATTGTCTATCCTAAAGTCGCTGAAATGGAGATGGAGAAAATTATTTTGCTGACAGATCTTTTGCAGAGCGTAGCTGGCAAAACAGAATAAAGCAACGAATACATTTTGCTTAAGTTAGAGGAGACAGTAATAGATGAATTACAAAACGAAAATGAAAATAGAACAAATCTTTTTTGGCTTTCTGATGTTTGCCGGATTTTGCTCTATTGGAGGAACTGTTGGATATTTTCTTGCTACGATTCAGAAGAATTCGGAAGGAAAGATAAATGACATTGCTTTTATTGCAATGGAGTTAATAGCATTCGTCGTCATTTTTCTTTCTTATAGTATTAATACTTGCTTACATGAAACAGGCCATATGATTTTTGGACTGATGACAGGATACCAATTCAATTCTCTACGATTCGGGTCATTAATGTTGGTGAAAGAGAACGGAAAGCTTCATTTCTGTCGATATAATATGCCAGGCACCAGTGGGCAGTGTATTATGACTGCGCCCAAGATAGCTCCGGAGAAAATGCCTGTAGTACTGTTTAATTTGGGTGGCCTGATTATCAATCTACTGGTGTTCCTTATTGGATTAGCAGTATTTTTGGCAACGAAGGATTCGCATTTGATAACAGGGTTGGTATTCCTTGTGTTTGCTCTGACATCATTGTTAATCTTAATTACAAACGGCATACCCTTTACACAGATGGGGACTGATGGTGCGAATACAATTATTTTTCACAGAGATATAAAGGCAAGAATAGCGTTTTGTAATCAGCTGGAAATGGTGAAATACCTAACAGAAAATTACTCAGTACGAGAGATGCCGGCAGAATTGTTTTCGTTTGATAAATCAACGCCTATGACTAATCCACTGGTAACTTCTCAAGCTGTTAGTTGTTTCAATTACCTTTTAGTAAAAAAAATGTATACGGAAGCGAAAGACCTGGGAACATTTATTTTAGAGAATGCTAAGAGCATTAACCAACTCCATGAAAAATTGCTTTATGGTGAGTTGCTGTATATCACAATGGTTATCGATCAGGATAACGAGTCTGCTAAGAAGCAGTTTGCGTTGTATGGAAAAGAGATAATGAAAGCAGCAGGTTTTATCTCTGTGCAGAGAATACTGTATGCCTATTATTCTTTGGTTGAGGTATGCGAGGAAAAATCGGCAAAATATGCAAAAATATTTGAGAAAAGTGTGATAAAATATCCGTATCCTAAAGATGCCGCCATAGAGAAGGAGCAATTTGATATGGTGGCAGAAGTCTTACAGGAAAATGATGAAAGAGAGTAATAGGGGAAAAATGAGAGAAATTCTTATCGGAACATGGTCATGGGGATCAGGAATGGGCGGCGCCTCAATGGTTTTTGGTAAAAAACAAGATCCTGAGGTTTTAAAGCAATCGTTTGAAGAAGCCGTTAACCGCGGATTTTTGAATTGGGATACAGCGGCAGTATATGGCATGGGTACTTGCGAAACTCTTTTAGGAACATTTATTAAAGGTCGAGATGATATCTTTATTTCGACAAAGTTTCCTCCAACAAAGAGATATAAGCAGGGTGCACTTACTAAATCCTTCAGAGACAGCATGCTGCGCCTTGGCAGAAGTTATGCGGATTTATTTTGGATCCATTTTCCTTACAACCTGGAATTAAATCTTCAAGAGTTAATTCCACTCATGAAAGAAGGCGGCGTGAAATCAATTGGAATATCCAATGTTTCTCTTGAGCATATTCACATCGCAGAAAAAGTACTAGAAAAAGAGGGATTAAAGGTAGGTGCGGTACAGAATCATTTCAGTCTTCTTCGAAATGATCAGCAACCAATCATCGATTATTGCAATGAAAACGGCATCCGTTATTATGCGTATATGGTTTTGGAACAAGGCGCCTTGTCTGGCAAGTACAGTGCTAAGAACCCATTTCCGTTCTTTTCTCTGAGAAATTATGCTTTTCCAAAAAGGAAGTTTAGAAAGATTGAATGCTTGCTTTCAGTAATGAAGGGTATTGCAGGAAAATATGACATTGATCCTTCACAGGTACCGATTCTTTGGTCGATAAGCAAAGGAGCTATCCCAATTGTGGGAATCACAAAGCCATCACACGCAGTGAAGCTTTCGGAGGCCTTAAGTGTTACATTAACGGAAGAAGATATATCCTTGATTGAAAAAGCTGCGAGTGAGACAGGGCTCCGTCAGCAGGGAATTTGGGAACCGCAATAAGCAATGACAGAATTTGCTTTTATGTTTTGATTCATGATTTGCTATGATATAATGCACAACATAAGCACCGAGTTAATACCCATAAACTGGAGGATAGTATTATGGCATGTTTTCTTGTTTCTGTTGCAGAAGCAATCATAATGACTGCTGTAACTAAGGCAGTCAAGTCGAAAGAATCAGAACCGGAAGAGATTCATTTTGAAGCTGGCGCAGACGTTATTGAATCCGCAACGAGAATTCCATTTTCCAGAAAGCTCAAATGGCTCACCAATATGCTTTGGGGCGGTTCCGCTCTACTTGCTTTTGAGCATTTATGGCATGGAGAAATAGCACCATGGTTCCCGTTCCTGACAGCAGCAAGCGACTCCGTGCAGACTTCGGTTATGCTACACGAAATGGCAACTGTAGGTGTGACTATGGCGGTACTAATTACTGCCGTTTGGGGAGTTATGTTGCTTGTGTCGAATGCGATGGAAAAGAAATTGCTTAATTCGCAACACTCGGTCAACTATGAGGCTCGCAAATGACACTACTTTCTACTCTTTTTGCCGCTATCATATGCACCATAATTTGGTATAAGAATGCACCCAAGAATGAAATGAAGGTCGGCATTCTTTGCTGGCTATACTGGGGCGCATCAATCATGTGGCTTGTGGATGCTATCTTTGAATATGTAGAGCTTCGCGAAGAATATTTTACTCCCGCACCGGTGGACATGCTCAATGATTTCTACCTTGGACTCTCGGTCGTGGCACTTGGTCTTTTGATTTGGATTATCATTCTCCTAATTAAAGATCCGAAAGGTGTTGTCAAGGCAGCCCTGTTCAAAAAGAAGTAAAAAATCGATATGAAGGACGGCTACACATTACGGTGTGTAGCCTCTTTTTTATGTGAATAGAGTATAATGGCAATACAAATGCCTTTTCATAGTGAGGTGACCGAATGGGTCTGTCAGAGTTCTTTCAAGCGCACAAAAAAGTCGCATTAGCGTTTTCTGGCGGCGTGGATTCTGCCTATCTTCTGTATGCCGCTATCCAAAGCGGAGCTGATATCCGAGCGTACTATGTGAAGTCCGCCTTTCAACCGCAGTTTGAGCTGGAAGATGCGAAACGTATGGCGCGAGAACTCCGAGCCGATTTGCAGATTATTGAAGTAGATGTCTTATGTAACACAACAATTACGGAGAATCCGCTTGACCGCTGTTACCATTGCAAGAAAAGCATTTTTTCTACAATCGCCCAACAAGCCGTCATGGACGGATATCACATACTGCTTGACGGAACAAACGCTTCCGACGATGTAGATGACCGCCCCGGAATGAAAGCGTTGCAGGAGCTTTCTGTCCTTTCTCCTCTGCGAGAGTGCGGGCTGACAAAGATTGACATCCGTCGATTGTCAAAGGACGCAGGATTGTTTACGTGGAATAAGCCCGCCTATGCCTGCCTTGCAACAAGGATACCAACAGGTGAGCGAATCACCCTAAAAAAGCTTGCACGCATCGAGTGGGCAGAGGATTATCTTTTTTCACTGGGCTTCACCGACTTTCGTGTTCGATGCGTGGGAGACACTGCTAAGATACAAGTAACTTCATCTCAGTATGATATGCTTATGGCAAACAGACGTTATATCGTGGAAAAGCTAAAGAATCAATTTGCTTCGGTGGTACTGGATATGGAGGCACGAGATGAATGATATAAAGCAAATACTAGAGGGCGTCAAAGACGGAACTATTTCGGTAGAGGATGCCGTGATGAAGCTCAAGGTTGCGCCTTTTGAGGACATAGGCTTCGCAAAGGTGGACTTACACCGTAAGCTTCGTCAGGGTGTAGCAGAAATCATCTATGGTGCAGGAAAAACACCGGAACAAATCATCACCATTGCCGAAACACTTCAAAAGAACAACCAAAATACAATTCTTATTACAAGGCTATCGCAAGAATCAGCCGAAATTATCGAAAAAAGCTATCCGCTCGACTATCATTCTGATGCAAGAATCGGCATTATCGGCACATTGCCAAAGCCGGACGGTATAGGAAAAATTGTTGTTGCAACCGGAGGCACAAGTGACATCCCGGTAGCAGAGGAGGCGGCTCTCACTGCCGAGGCTCTCGGAAACGAAGTCACACGACTTTACGATGTGGGGGTTGCAGGTCTGCACCGAATGCTCGCTCATAGTGACGAAATAATGAGCGCAAGTGTAATCATTGCTATTGCGGGTATGGAGGGCGCGCTTGCCAGCGTCATCGGCGGGCTTGCTGATTGCCCTGTAATTGCCGTTCCGACAAGCGTGGGCTATGGTGCCTCCTTTCAGGGATTATCGGCACTGCTTTCAATGCTCAATTCTTGCGCAAGCGGCGTTTCGGTTGTCAATATTGACAACGGTTTTGGCGCTGGCTATATGGCGCATATGATTAATCACATGGAGGTGAAGAGATGAAAACCATTTATTTGGACTGTGGCATGGGGGCGGCAGGCGATATGCTGACAGCGGCGCTTCTTGAGCTACTTCCCGACAAGGATGCATTTATCAAGGAAATGAACAGCCTTGGCATTCCCGATGTTTGCATTACTAAAGAGGCCTCGGTCAAATGCGGAATAACGGGTACACATATCTCTGTGAAGATTGGCGG
>DAIPXZ010000016.1:0-20699 GCA_036782995.1 Bacillota bacterium | reverse complement strand
CATGAGCATGAACACGAGCACGGACACCACCATCACCACGACGAGCCGCATGACGACGGCCATCATCACAATCATGAGCATCCGCATCACCACAGCGGAATGCATGACATCGAGCACATTATTGAGACGTTGAAGATTTCAGACAAGGTAAAAAAGGACGTCCTTGGTGTCTACCAGCTGATTGCCGAGGCGGAGAGTGTTGCACACGGCGTCCCAGTCATCGACATCCATTTTCACGAGGTTGGTACAATGGACGCAATCGCCGACATTACCGCTGTTTGCTTGCTTATGGAAAAGCTTGCGCCACAGCAGGTTGTCGTTTCTCCCGTTCATGTGGGCAGTGGTCAAGTTACATGCGCCCATGGCATTCTTCCTGTCCCCGCACCTGCGACGGCTTACATCCTGCGTGATGTACCCATCTATGGCGGTAGCGTAAAAGGCGAGCTGTGCACGCCCACGGGAGCCGCGTTACTTAAGTATTTTGCTAAAAGCTTCGGTGACATGCCAGTCATGAAAATCGAGGCCATCGGCTATGGCATGGGGAAGAAAGACTTTGAAGCGGCAAACTGTGTCCGTGCTTTGCTGGGTGAAACAGCAGATCAGCAAGACCGCGTAGTAGAGCTTCATTGTAATGTGGACGACATGACCGCCGAGGAAATCGGCTTTGCCATGAGTAGCCTTTTTGAAACCGGTGCACTGGATGTGTTTACTGTACCAATCGGCATGAAAAAATCTCGTCCGGGCACTTTGCTTTGCGTGCTTTGTCGTGAACAGGCTCGTGAGAGCATTGTAAACGCCCTGTTCAAGTATACGACGACTATTGGTATTCGAGAGATTGCCTGTAACCGTTGTGTTTTGGCGCGTACAATCGATACTATTACTACTCCATACGGCGATGTGCGGCGAAAAACCGCGGAGGGCTATGGCGTGACCCGTTCGAAATATGAATATGATGACCTAGCTAAAATCGCCTCCGCAAAGGGTCTTTCCATCGAAGAGGTTAGAGAATTGCTCGAAAAAAAATAACGTAGAAAATTAGTCTGAATTGCCATTCGTATAGCACCTCGAAAGGGGTGCTATTCTTTTCTACAGAATGAATTAATATATTGAAATAGAAGACTTCGAAAGGATTGTCAAATGCGGCAAAGTGTACTAAATTATTTATAGAGTTTTACGTCGGGAGGGAATCTGTATGGAGGATATTCCTGGATATAATAACAAGCAAGACTTCATTTTACGCGCGATGAATATCATCGCGGGCGATGTGCGCGATGTGGAAAAGCTGAACGCGGATGTCGTACTGCTAGAACGTCGTATCAATAACGTGGAGGTATTCGGATATACTTTCTGGCGTTGGGCAGAGAACCACGATACTTCTTTTGATGAGGCATCGAGCAGCATCGATAAAGCGATTACAGCAATCAATCGGCATAAGACGCCGGAATTGGTTATTCGTCGGTGTGAGAACTGCGGAAAACGATTACAAGACAGTACAGTTTTCGGATATAAATGCATTTATTGCGGTCATGACATGATCGAAAATCCATACGGGAAAAATTGAGCGGAGGAGAATCCTATCATGAGTGAGAATGAATGGAAAGAAGACTATGCGCAAGGCGGCGACGACGAAATCTATAGTGAATTAAATGAGTCTGAAAGGACGATGGTAAAAACAATCGTCGGAGATCTCGATCCTACGAATCGAAACGCTTTGGTGACGAAGGCAAACCGCACATTGGAGCAGCTTTCGGATCGTGTAGAAGTGATGGAGAAGATGTACCGTGCGTTCTGGGCACTCCTTTTGGAAAAGGGGTACACAAATGAAGAACTGAATGCGATTATCGCCTTAGTTCTTAATGAAACGAATAAGGCAAAAGAATCCGATGACAAAGTGCAATGCACTTCTTGCGGACGTCTGATGAAGAAGGTAGCGCCTTTCCAAGTGAAGTGTATGTATTGTGGAGCATTCGCTACTGTGCCATACGACCCCGCCGTAAATATCAAGAAAGAACCAACGGCAGTACCGACTGCCAGTGAAAACCCGATTGCGTCAGAGGATGTTCTCGAAGAGACAATTGAGGAAGAGGAAATTATTGATCCTGCCGCAGTAGCATCCAATGTTGAAAACTATAATCTGGATGATGATTTAAAGTTTGATGATATCGTTTAATGAAACTATTAATGAAGCGCAATGCTGGTGATTAACCAGTTATTTGAAAGGGTAAAATATGAGAATCTATGCGTCTCATCCGGTTTTCCCTGTACCTGATATCCGAAAGACGGCAGAGTATTACGAAGACAAGCTTGGTTTTCGTCGCGTTGATTACCTCGACGTTCAATATCCGCACGTGTGCCTTTATCGCGATGGTATCGAAGTGATTCTTACGGAAAGCACGAAAGCCGATTCTGTAATTTCAAACACCGAACAATATGGTTACGGCGAAGATGTGTACATTATCGTAAGCGATCAAGCGGCACTAGAAGCGGAATTTCGTGCGGCAGGCGTGGAGATTGTAGAGCCGCTTCACATGACGGATTACCATAATTATGAGTTTACTATTCGCGATATTGACGGACGTCGTTTAGTATTCGGTATGAAAGCTTGGAATGAAAGTGATGATCATATCTGGGAAGAACTGTATTCGCGCGCTAAATCCGTAATTCGCCCACGTGATATTTCACCAACTGTTCGCATCGGTGAAGTGGGGGCTGCCGTCATCACGCGAGAAGGAAATATTTACACGGGTATTTGCATGGATACGGCATCTTCTCTTGGCATGTGTGCAGAGCGTAACGCCATTTCCACGATGTTGACACATGGCGAGACGGAGATTGTCAAGCTCGCTGCCGTCATGGAAGACGGAAGCGTTGGTGCGCCATGTGGGGCATGTCGTGAGTTTATGATGCAGCTTTCAAAGGATAGTGCGAATATTGAAATTCTCATCGATTATCCGGAGGTGAAAACCGTACGACTTGGTGAATTGTTGCCAATGTGGTGGGCGTGAGACGATAACCGGAGAATATAATCGCTAGCATCGGATAAGAGCCATACAACTATCAACAAAAGCGTCGCTTTGCGACGCTTTTTAGTGCGGTGTAGTGATTTTACTTCTTTGAATATAGGTATATGAAATACTCAGGGTTCATTCAAAATCCGGAATGAAGCTTTCTGAGACGGTCCCGTTTTCTTGTGTGTATGCGTTTGTCTGGCCAAGATTGGCGAGATAATCGACAAGTGTATCGTATTCACGCGGTAGGACGGCTCGTGCGAGGCGACCTTCCATATCAGGCATGGGAGTGTATTGGTTCATGAGGCTTATCGTAATATCGTTTCCGTAAGTGGAACAGAGATAATCCAGTATGTGCTTGGAGTCAAATATTTCGCCGGGCAGAACGAGATGCCTTACAATGAGCCCTTTTTGCAGGATGCCATCTTTGTCAAATTGTTGCTTGCCGACTTGGGCGTACATGACGGCTATGGCTTCCTTTGCTCGTTCGAAATAGTCGGGGACCTTGGCGAGTGTGGTAGAAAGCTTCGTGGAGAAGAATTTCATGTCCGGGAGATAGATATCGATGTAGCCATCGAGCATAGAAAGTGTGTTTATTGATTCGTAACCGCCGGAGTTATAGATAACAGGGAGCTTTAGCCCGTGGGCACGGGCGCAATCCAAGGCCGCGATGATGTGAGGGACGTAATGGACGCCGGTGACGAGGTTAATATTAAGAGCGCCTTGTTCTTCGAGAGAAAGCATGGCGTCGGAAAGCTCGTCGACGGAGTAACTGCGACCGGGAAGGTTGGCACGGCTGATGGCGGCGTTTTGACAAAAGATGCAATGTAAGGGACACCCAGTAAAGAAAATAGTGCCGGAGCCTTTGTCACCAGAAAGACAGGGCTCTTCCCACATGTGAAGTCCGTAGCGGGCGATACGAAGCTCGGATGACATTTGACATGCGCCAAGTGGGGCTGAATGAGCTGCACCAACGACGGAACGGTTCGCATGGCAGGCACGCGGACAGAGCGTACAGGAGTCGTATTGGGAGAAGAAAGGGTATTCGTTCGTCATTTTGCACCATCCGACGTGTTTTTTTCGAGGAGAAGTCTAGAACAATTATAGCAGTTTCGTTCGTTGACACGTATCATTCGCGTGATAGAATATACAAGTGGTAAATTGCGGATGCTTTCCTGCAGACTAGGGAAGTGGCGCATCTTTCTTTTTTTAAACGGGGGGTAAGGCCCAATGATGAATGCACTACACGAGGAATGCGGCGTTTTCGGTATTTTTGATCGGAATAATCTTGCCATAGCCCCGCTTACCTATTATGGACTTTTTGCTTTACAGCATCGCGGACAGGAGAGCTGCGGTATAGCCATCAATGATGATGGCTTTATTCGTTGTCACAAGGATATGGGCTTGGTCAGCGAGGTTTTCTCACATGATATTCTTGACCGTATGAAGGGCACAATTTCGATTGGCCATGTGCGATATTCGACTGCCGGTGGCAGTGTATTCATTAATGCGCAGCCATTGGTAACGCAATATGTGAAGGGTACTCTTTCACTTGCGCATAACGGCAATCTGACGAATGCGATTTCTTTGCGTAAGAAGCTCGAAGACGAGGGCGCTATATTCCAGACGACGGTTGATTCGGAAGTGATTGCATATCTTATTGCAAAGGAACGCACACATACTCCTTCGGTGGAGGAGGCGGTTGAATCGGTTATGCACACCATTCAGGGGGGCTACGCTCTTCTGGTTATGAGTCCGCGAAAGCTGATTGCTGCTCGTGACCCCTATGGATTCAAACCACTTTGTATGGGACGCATTGAAGACTCGATTGTTTTTGCATCAGAGACATGCGCACTTGATGCGGCAGGAGCTAAGTTTATCCGCGATGTTTTGCCGGGCGAAATTGTTGTGTGCGATGAGTCGGGCGTTCGTTCGATTAAAACGCACTGCGTTCGCGAGGCGAACATGTGCATTTTCGAATATATTTATTTTGCACGTCCGGATAGCCGTATTGACGGTAAAAGCGTTTATGAGGCACGTATTAAAGCGGGTCGTCTTCTTTATCAACAACACCCCGTCGAGGCAGATGTGGTTATCGGTGTGCCGGAATCGGGACTCGATGCCGCGAGCGGTTTCAGTGAAGAATCCGGAATCCCACTGGTCCGCGGTTTTGTGAAGAATAGTTATATCGGTCGTACGTTTATCAAGCCGAAGCAAACCATGCGAAGCGAAGCGGTTCGGATTAAGCTGAATCCGGTCGAATCGGCTGTTGCCGGTAAACGCGTGGTCATGATAGACGACTCGATTGTTCGTGGTACAACAATTGCCAATATTGTTCGCATGCTAAAGGATGCGGGTGCGACGGAGGTGCATGTGCGCATCAGCTCGCCGCCTTTTATGCATCCTTGCTTTTACGGAACGGATGTGCCGAGCAGTGAGAATTTGATTGCCTGTCAGCATTCGGTTGATGAAATCGCCGCAATTATCGGAGCAGATTCATTAGGATATCTCGATGTAGCGACTCTTGGTGAGATGATTGGCGACAAGGACCATCATTTCTGCGACGCTTGCTTTACGGGAGTTTATCCGAATCGTGAGACCGGCATAGATTTACTAGAGGATGAGAAAGCATGATTAAAGCAATTATTTTCGATATGGACGGCGTTCTTTTAGACAGTGAACCGCTTCACGATGATACGACAATCTCCATTTTGGAGAGCTTCGGTATTTCACATGATGAAGCATATGAAGTATTACGCCCGTTTGTTGGAAGAAGCAGTGTGGATTTATGGTCGTCGATGATTGCGAAATATAATCTGGATGCTACGGTGGACGAATTGGTGAATCGCCAATGGAAGAAAAATGTTGCTTCGTTGCCTACGTTTGGAATTGACCGGTCGGCTGGATTAACGGAGTTAATTCAATATGCCGAGGAGCATGATATCAAGATGGGTGTCGCATCATCTTCTCGCGGAGATTTCGTGGAGGCGGTGTTCGATCATTTGAAGCTGTGGCCGCATATTGAGTGCATGACGTCCGGTTTAGAAGTGGAAAATGGAAAACCAATGCCGGATATTTTTCTTTTGTCTGCGACGAAAATGGATGTGGAGCCGGAGCGTTGTCTCGTCATTGAGGATTCGACTGCAGGTGTGCAGGCCGGCAAAATGGCGGGCATGTATACGATAGGATATGATAACCCGACGAGTGCCGGACAGAACGTAACGGCGGCAGATCGTGTGGTGAAAAGATTAGATGAAGTCATCGAAATCATTGACTCGCTCTCTACTTTTCGAGCGCTGCCGGTAACGACACCGACGCAAATTGCCTGCGTTGCAAGTCTTGCCCATGTAATCTGGAATGAGTATTTTCCGTCAGTCATTTCGAATGATCAAATCAATTACATGTTGAATAAATTTCAATCTATGCCGGCAATCGAGAATGCCATTCGTAACGAAGGATATTCGTACTATATTGCGATGCTCGGTGATTCACCGATTGGCTATATGGGATTGAGCGTAAAGGATGACGCCGCTTTTTTGAGTAAGATATATCTTTTAAAAGCATTCCGTGGTGATCACTTGTCGAAGCCTCTTTTTCAGCTTGCCGTGGATTATGCAAAGAATAACGGAAAAAACAAGCTCCGTTTAACTGTCAATCGCAACAATCAGGCGAGCATCGATATCTATAAGGCGAAGGGCTTTACGGTCGAATCCGAATGCAAAGCCGACATCGGTGACGGATTTTTCATGGATGATTTTGTGATGACGTACGAGATTTCTTGATTCGGATTTACAAAAAACGGAGAAAAACGACGAAAATCGAAGAATTTGCGAAAATCTTTTCGATATTTTGAAAATCACTGTTGACAACGACCCGTTATGCGATTATTATGTACAAGCGCCTCGAGAAAAGGGCGCTTTTATCGTGTTGATTATCATTTAGAAGGAGACAATTCCATTATGAAGACATTTGTTGCTACACCAGCGAATATCGAGAGAAAATGGTATGTTGTAGATGCTTCCGGCAAGACGCTTGGTCGTTTGGCTACAGAAGTTGCAACAGTATTGCGCGGAAAGAATAAGCCGACATACACACCTTTCATCGATACAGGAGATTATGTAATCGTAATTAACGCTTCGAAGCTCGTTCTTACAGGCAAGAAGCTCGAACAGAAGATGTATCGCTATTACACAGGTTATGCCGGAGGCTTGAAGGAAACTTCTTATAAGAAGCTTATGGAAACGAAGCCGGAGAAGGCTTTTGAGATTGCTGTTAAGGGCATGCTCCCGAAGAATGCGATGGGTCGTCAAATGTTCAAGAAGCTGAAGGTTTATGCAGGCGCTGAACATGAGCACGCTGCACAGAAGCCAGAAGTCTTGACTTTTGAAGCATAAGAGAGGGAGGATACAATTACATGGCTAAGAAAGCTGCTAAGGTTTATTTCTATGGTACCGGTCGTCGTAAGAATGCAGTCGCTTGCGTTCGTATTCTTCCCGGCACAGGTAAGATTACAATCAATGACAAGGATATGGATGAATACTTCGGTCTTGAGACATTGAAGCTCATCGTCCGTCAACCACTTGTTGCAACAGCAACAGAAGGCAAGTTCGATATCATCTGTAAGGCACTCGGCGGTGGTGTTTCCGGTCAGGCCGGCGCAATTCGTCAAGGTCTTTCCCGTGCTCTCGTACAGGCTGATGAAGAAGCTTATAAGGCAATTTTGAAGAAGGCTGGATTCCTCACACGTGATGCACGTATGAAGGAAAGAAAGAAGCCGGGTCTCAAGAAAGCTCGTAAGGCATCTCAGTTCTCAAAGAGATAATTACAGCCCTTATATACAGCGTATTTACGATGTTTGGACCGGCAAGAACAGAAAAGTGGTACTTTCTGTCATTTATCAAAGACAAATCCCGTTGTTGCAAGACAGCGGGATTTTTTTTGTCCGAAATAAGAATGAAACATGATGTACAATGAAATGGTACAAAAGCGCATTCTTTTCGGCATCAATATTTACACAGCTTGCTGGTTTGTGGTTGAACATACGCAATGAAGGAGGACCTTATGGACAAGGCGTTCTTTGAACGATGGTTTGACAGCTTGAATACAGGACTCGATGCGCTCAGTGAAGAAGAGTGCGGTCGACTGTTTGCGCCGTGTGCCGCTCGTTGCGCACGTGATGCGTTTACGAATCTTTATCGAGACCTTTTTGAGGAGTGCGGGCGAGATGTTGATCTGTTTTTCTCGCGAATTCACGAGTTGGATGGTGTCAGCGGTCATGTAGTTGCGCCACATCGTATATATGAAATCGAATTTATGACGTGCAACTGTGACCTTCACGTGGTTGCACACGTCGATTCGCCAAAATTGTGCGAATGCTCGCGTCAAAGCATTCTTTGCATGATGCATTTTATGGCGCCTGATGAAAAATACATCGTAACCCGCATCGAGACAGTGTTAGAAGGGGCGCCGTCGTGCCGGTTCTCCATCACAAGAACTACATAACACCTGTTTTCGACGTGATTCCCGTGCGTTGCAAATACGCCGCTTTTTACGCTATACTGAAAAAATTGGAAGGCCGACGAGCCTGAAGGAGTATTATGTTGCAATATAAAGAAGGTATTTCACTTCATGAATATTCAATGATGCGTGGGTTGGTCGGCTGGCAGTCTGTTATTGATGAGCAAGCGGAAATCAGTATTGCCAATTCCGCGTTGGTGCTGTCATGTCGCGATGAGAATGAGAATCTAATTGGCGTGATTCGCGTGCTGTGTGACGGCGGATATTCGGCATACATTGCTGATCTGATTGTAATTGAAGAGTATCGAGGCCAAGGCATCGGGACGGAATTGATGACGCGGGCGATGGCCTTTTTGCGGGGAAAATTGAAGAATGGATGGAAGATGATGGTGACGTTAGTGGCCGCCGTCGGAAAAGAGCCGTTCTATGAACGCTTTGGATTCATTTCGCGTCCGACACCGGAACACGGGGCTGGAATGAGCCAGCTGCTTACCTTCATGGGTAATAATGAATCGATACCTGAAGACGTGAGTCAGAAGAGTTCTGAAAAGGAGAATTAGTTTGCATCCGGATATTATTTTTGATTCATATTCGCCAGAAGCAACGGAACGATTTGGTGCTTTCCTTGGTACACATCTCCTGCCGCGTGAAATTGTCACGCTAGACGGAGATTTGGGCGCGGGTAAAACCGCGATGACGCGGGGAATTGCACGCGGGCTTCATGCCGTATCACGCGTGTCGAGTCCGACCTTTACGATTGTGAATGAGTATTCCGATGAGAACGGAAAAGAAGTGCTTTTTCATTTTGATACGTATCGTTTGCAAAACGGCGACGATTTTCTTGATGCCGGCTTGGATGAATACTTTTACCGCGACGGTGCATCCGTGATTGAATGGGGAAATGTCATCGAAGATGTACTTCCGGAGGACCACATTCGCATTACGATTGAGGGTTCTGGTGAGCAAAGACGAATTGCTTTGACCTTGAATGCTCGGCTGAAAACAGTGACAGGGGATTTTTTGGATTTTATTTCAGGTGATGCTCAACTTTCAACTGTGAACGCGTTATAATATACGCGAAGACTTTATCTTCCGAGGAGGACAACACGATGCTGATTTTAGCTTGCGATACGTCCAATACTTCATGCTCCGCTTGTTTGGCCACGGAGTCCGATGTTTTGGCCTCTTCCTTTATTTCGATTGGTCTGACGCATTCCCAGACATTCATGCCGATGGTGCATGATTTAATGGAAAAGGCGGACATGTCCTATGACAAGCTCGATGCAATGGCCTGTACGGTCGGGCCCGGATCATTTACCGGCATCCGTATTGGTGTCAGCGCCATAAAGACGATGGCGATGGCTGCCGGGAAACCGGCTATTCCGGTGTCTTCCCTAAAAAGCCTTGCCTATCCATTATTCTCATATCCGGGATTAGTCGTGCCGATGATTGATGCACGAAATCACCGTGCCTTTTTTGCAGCCTATTATCACGGACGCGAAGTGATTCCGGAGGGTGTAAGAAGCGTTGATGAAATTGTGCAATTATGCGATGACTGGCGCGATCATAACGCCGCCGGCGAATCGATTATCACATGCGGTAATGCATGTAAGCTTTATACCGATGCTCATGACAACCATCGCGATGATGTGATATTTGCCACCGGATTCACGGAGATTGATGCAAAGAATGTGGCGGCGCTTGCCATGGAGTCCATTTTTGATATGAAGGACGCACGCGAACAGCTCGGAGAAACGTTCGCGCCGACGGCACTTATGCCTGTTTACCGTACATCGGCACAGGCCGAACGCCTCTCAAAAGAAAAAGGCGACGAGAAAAAGGATATACCGATTCAGTACTATAAGGCGTAATAACCGGGGAGACTTGCGATGACAGTGATTATCCGAAGAGCGAATCTTGCTGATTTACATGATCTTCATGAGATTGAAGTCGTTTCTTTTGCGCGTCCATGGAGTGAGTCGGCGCTTCGAACATTTATTGAAGCGGATACTTTTCGCACCTGCCTCGTTGCTGTGCTAAAAGAGGATCAGACGAAGGTCGTCGGATACATTGGATTGCAATATGTGATGGATGAGGGCGAAATCTCGAATGTTGCAGTTTTACCGCAATATCGCAAGGGCGGTATCGGGTTTATTCTTCTCGAAGCAGCGGAGAAATTTTGCAAAGCGAAGGGGATGCGGAAACTCCATCTCGAGGTGCGACCGAGCAACACGGGAGCCATTTCGCTTTACGAACACTTTGGCTTTACGAAGGTCGGTACGCGAAAAGCATATTACGAAGATACGGGCGAAGATGCATGGATATACACTTACAATATCATGTCAGAATCACAATAAATCATGTCTTGTTTTGCTGATTTTGCCACAAAAACACGAAAAAAAACGGATGCGTTTTGAATCGGTTGACATCGCCGAAAAGTGTCCATATACTTTGACTATAAGCGCATTTTAAGGAGGAAATATCATGTTATCTCGTCAGGTTGTTTTTCAATGTGATGCAGCACTTCAGATGAAGGCTGTTGCCGTTCTTATCCAGAAGGCTTCTTCCTTTAAGAGCAGTATTTATTTAACCAGAAATGGCAGAAGAGCGAATGCGAAGAGCTTGCTTGGCGTTATGTCTTTAGGTATCGAGAATGATGCTGAAATTGAGATTAGCGCAGATGGTGAAGATCAACAAGAAGCCGTCGAAACACTTGCCAATTATCTTTCAAATCCGAAGGTATCTTAATCGAATACGGCCTGATTGCCGTTCAAACCAATACCGGGAGATAAAATGGAAGACGTTTCCAAGAAAGAATTTGATGCCAGACTTGACTTAGTACCAACGAATCCGGGAGTATACCTGATGAAGGACGCCTCGGATTCTGTTATTTATGTCGGAAAAGCGAAAAATCTAAAAAACCGCTTGCGTTGCTACTTTGGAAAGAATCCAAAGGGAAACGAAAAGGTAATGGCGATGATTTCTCATATCGCCGATTTCGAATATGTCGTGGTCGGAAGCGACCTTGAAGCGCTCCTTTTGGAGAGCAATCTCATCAAAAGATATCAGCCACACTACAATATTTTGCTTCGTGACGATAAGGGTTTTCCCTATGTCTGTATTACGATGCAGGAAGAATACCCGCGTATTATGAAGGTTTTCCGTCAGGATAAAGCAAAAACGGGGGCAAAGTATTATGGTCCGTTTTTGGGCGGCGATTTATTCCGCGCATTACAGGCACTTCGCGAGATTTTTCCGACGAAAACCTGTAATAAGGTCTTGCCGCGTGATATTGGCAAAGGTCGCGCATGCCTGAATTATCATATTGGGCAATGCGTGGGGCCGTGCCGTGGTGATGTGCCCGCGTCACAATATCGCGAGGTAATGGAGAATATTTGCCGGTTTTTCGAAGGCAAATATGACGGCTTGCAGAAAGAACTCGAAGAGAAGATGATGGCCGCATCGGAGAAGATGGATTATGAGACGGCATCTGTGTACCGAGATCGACTCCGTGCCTTGAATGCGATTATGGAGTCACAGCATGTGTCATTTCGACATGACACTGATCGTGATGCGATTGGGTTCTATAAAGACGCAGGCGAGATGTGTATTCGTAAACTCGAATTGCGCGAAGGCCGTATTATTGGCTCTTCTACCTATTTCCTGAAGGATGAAAATGAGAGTGATGCCTCGATGCTTGAAGCATTTCTTATGCAATATTATCCGACGGCGGCAAGCATTCCGCCGGAGATTCTCATTCCGATTTCCATTGGCTCGAATGAGCTGGAAAGTGAGGACAAGGAGACGTCGACAGCCGTGGATGCGGATACTTCAAGCCACGTGAATGAGACAAATAACACGATGGAACAGTATTTACATGATCTTTGCGGTCATAAGGTGACGCTTCGCGTGCCGCAAAGAGGCGATGGCTTGTCACTTTTAGAGATGGCGAAGGCCAACGCAAAGGAGGCGTTACGCCGTCGCATTTTGCGTGTTGGCTCGAGTGCGGCGAGTGTCGATACGGCGTTGGAACTCTTGGCAAAGAAGCTTAATATGCCGACTATTCCACATCGCATGGAGGCTTATGATATTTCGAACCTCGGTGCTGATGATCGATGCGGCGGCATGGTGGTTTTTACGGAAGGCCGTCCAGACAAGGCGTGCTATCGACTTTTCCAGATCAAGACGGTCGAGGGGCAGGATGATTACGCGTCGATGCGCGAAGTGCTGACGCGGCGATTTTCCCATATTGGGGATGAGAATTTTGCTAAGAAGCCGAATCTTGTGCTCATGGATGGCGGCACGGAGCATGTGGCTGTTGCGATGAGTGTAATCTCGAAATTGCCGGCCGAAGCGGGAAATATCTTTGTCGCGGGTATGGTAAAAAATCGCAAACACCAGACGTCCGGACTCGTGCTCCCGAGTGGAGAAGTCATTGACCTCCTGGACAACGCACGAAATGACGAAGAAGCTATGGTTTTGCTACGATTGATTGCCGGCGTCCAGAACGAAGTGCACCGTTTTGCGATTACATATCAACGAAAGCTTTCGAAGAAAAGAAATCTCACATATAAGCTCGAGTCCATCGAGGGAATCGGGCCGACGAAACGGAAGAAGCTTTTGCAAGCCTTCGGCACGATAAAGAAGATTTCGGAGGCTTCGGTCGAAGAATTGAACGCTGTAAATGGAATTTCTGCGACAAACGCGGATGCGATTTATCTCCATTTTCATGCGAAAGGAGAAAGCAATACATGAGTCTTTTTGCTATGGCGGACCTACACCTATCTTTGTCGACAAATAAGCCGATGGATGTGTTTGGAGATTCGTGGCGCGATCATGAAAAACGAATAAATGAGGCGTGGCGTGCGATGGTCAAGGAGACAGACACCGTATTGGTGCCGGGTGATATCTCTTGGGGCATGACAATGGAGGAGGCGCTTATGGATTTACAGTTCCTCGACTCGCTTCCCGGTAAAAAGATTCTTTCTAAAGGGAATCACGATTATTGGTGGGGGACGAACGGCCGTGTCGAAGACTTCTTGCAAACGCATGGCTTGACGACCATGTCGCTCCTCAAAAACAATGCGTTTCTCGTTGACGACACCGCTGTTTGCGGAACTCGTGGCTGGATTCTTCCGGATAATACCGAATGGAAAACAAGTGATCGCACAGTCTATGAACGAGAACTTGGTCGACTTGAACGTTCGTTGATTTGTGGGACGGAGCTGCTTTCTTCGATTGATGGAAGGCTTGTGGTGATGCTTCATTATCCGCCGATTACTGATCCGAATCGAGACACAGATTTTTCTCTTCTTTTGGAAAAATATCACGTCGATGTTTGCGTTTATGGGCATATTCACGGCCGTGGGCATAAAAAAGCATTTGAAGGAGTGCGA
Source organism: Bacillota bacterium (assembly GCA_036782995.1). GTDB lineage: Bacteria > Bacillota > Clostridia > Saccharofermentanales > Saccharofermentanaceae > DAIPXZ01. Next base: position 6,778 of record DAIPXZ010000016.1, on the reverse strand, counting down.
AATGGAACCGAATATCGACTAATTTCGGCAGATTATATTTCCTTTAAACCGTTGCGGCTCTAAGAAAAAACGGTTTTTTGTGACTTGCGCGATTTTTCGATTCGCGATATAATGGCGTGTACGGATGAAATGAACAACATTTTTTTCGAGTTGTTTCATTCTTTTTGATTCTTTTTTGAGTAAATTCGGGATGACAAGGAGACAATTTATGGCAATCAGCATGACTGGCTTCGGCCGCGCCGAATCAGTTTTTACTACTCGTCGCTATTGCGTGGAAATTAAGTCGGTCAATAATCGCTATTGCGATATTCAATTGCGTATGCCACGTGCCTACTTGGTGTTCGACCCTAAAATCAGAGAACGTGTTACTGCTGCATTGGTACGCGGTAAAATTGATGTTTTTGTGACTATTGAAGATGTCGGTGACGGCAATACTACGGTTGAAGCGAATCTCGGATTAGCGAAGGCATATTCTGACGCCATTCAAGAGATAGCAGCTGCAACCGGTCGTGAGGATCACACCTCTTCTTATGATATCGCCCGAATGCAGGATGTTCTTACTTCGCGTGCGGTAACATGCACGGAAGAAGAAATGGAGAAGGAGCTCTTCTCGGTGCTTGATATGGCACTTTCTGCGATTTCGAATATGCGCCGCATTGAAGGGAATCGCCTCGTGGCGGATTTGGACGAGAAGCTTAAGGTTTTCTCCGCTCTGCATCAACAGGTCAGTGAACGTGCTCCGCTCGTTCCGCAAGAATTCCGAGCGAAGCTCATGGCTCGCATGGAAGAACTCTTGGCGGATACTACGGGGCTTTATTTTGACGAGGCTCGGCGTGATGCCGAAGTTGCAATATTTGCCGACCGTTGTGCGATTGATGAAGAAGTCACACGTCTTACGAGTCATATTGCACAGCTTTCTTCGACCTTGCATGACGAAGGCAGCATTGGAAAACGATTGGATTTTCTGCTTCAAGAGATGAATCGAGAGGTAAATACAATCGGTTCGAAGGCCAATGATTTGGAAATAACAAATAACGTGCTTGCGATGAAGAACGAACTCGAAAAGATTCGCGAGCAGATACAGAACTTGGCATAAGACACACCTCCGAAGCGTTGCTTCGAAACGAGCACGACGGAAACGGTAAAGGAAGAGAACATGGCATTTATTAAGGTCGGTTTTGGCAATATAGTTTCGAAAGAACGCTTGATTTGCGTCGTGGGTGCAGAATCTGCGCCGGTACGCCGTCTCGTTCAGGATGCACGCGACCGCGGAACGCTGATTGATGCCTCTTCAGGCAAGAAGTGCAAGGCCGTTTTGGTTATGGACAGTGAGCATGTGGTTTTATCATCGATGACGGTGGAGGAAGTCACACAGGAGCTGGAAAAAGAATAGTATTTCGTTTTCGATAATCCGAAGTGGTAAAAGAAGACGAATGTGAGTGAGGCATGAAATGAGTAAGGGATTGTTACTATCGATATCGGGACCATCAGGAGTGGGTAAGGGCACTGTCATTGCGGCAGTGCGTGAAAAGCTACCGGAGATTGGTCATTCCATTTCGGTGACATCGCGTCCCAAACGCGGTGCTGAACAGGAAGGCGTTGAATACTTTTTCCGTACGAAGGACGAATTTCTTCGCATGGCAGAGGAAGGCGAAATACTGGAATATGACGAATACGTGGGCAATTTCTATGGTACACCGCTTACGCCGCTTATGAAGATGACAAGCGAAGGCAAGGATGTGCTTCTGGATTTGACGGTGGCCGGCAGTATGGCATTGAAGGATAAGTATGACGAGGCAGTGACGATATTTCTTCTGCCACCTACACTCGATGCATTACGGACACGATTGACAGGCCGCGGTACGGAGTCGGTAGAATTAATCGAGAAGCGCCTTTCCGAAGCGAAGGGCGAGATTGCGAAGGCGAATCGCTTCGATTACGTCGTTGTCAATGATGTGGTGGAAGAGACCGCCGCATCCATCATCGCGATATTGCGCGCGGAACACTTGCGGTATAGCCGCAACACATCGCTTTTGGAGCAATACCAATAAGCGAATTGAAATTAGCATGGTCGCTTGCATTGCCGCATTTGCGCTTTTCAAGCCAAAGATAAGAAGAACCAGTTGAAAAGGGATATTTTTTAAGGAGGCATATTATGCTTGTAAAACCACCGATTGAAGACTTATTACCGAAGGCGGAATGCCGCTATTCTTTGGCGATGCTCGTTGCAAAGCGTGCACGTCAGCTCGTTGACGGGGCTCAACCCATGATCGAGGAGGATACACCAAATCTTGTTACCCTTGCTTGCGAAGAGATTGCTGCAGATGCGGTTATCGGCGTGGAGGGTATCCATGAACCATTCGTTCCACTTCGTCCGGAAATTGAAGAGGCTCGTCGCTTGGCAAAAGAAGCGGCCGAGAATCAGGCTCTTTTGGAGATGACAGAGAACGAGCTGGCAATGAAAAAGGAAGAGGCTTCCGAAGACGAATCCAATACGGATGAGAATGCAGAAGAAGTATCTGAAATTACTGAAGAGGCAGAAGATGCAACGGAAGTAATCGACGATGCCGAGGATGTAGCTTCTGAGACGGAGGATGAGGTCTGATGGGTCAGGAAATGTCAATGGATCGTATCGTATCCCTTGCCAAGACACGCGGTTTCGTATATCCGGGTTCGGATATTTATGGCGGCTTGGCAAATAGCTGGGACTACGGCCCGCTCGGAGTTCAATTGAAGAATAATGTTAAGGCGGCTTGGTGGAAGAAATTCGTTCAGGAAAGCCCTTATAATGTCGGTATTGATTGCGCGATTCTTATGAACCCGCAGGTATGGGTCGCATCGGGTCACGTCGGTGGCTTCTCCGATCCGCTTATCGATTGCAAGCAATGCAAATCCAGACAGCGCGCTGATAATCTCATCGAAGACTACAATCATGAAAACGGTATCAATGAATCCGTCGAGGGTTGGTCCGAGGAGCAATTAGTCAACTATATCAATGAAAAGAATATCCCTTGCCCGCAATGTGGCGGACACAATTTCACAGATATTCGTAAGTTTAATCTTATGTTTAAGACCTTCATGGGCGTTACTGAAGACAGCAAGTCCGAAGTATATCTTCGTCCTGAAACCGCACAGGGTATTTTCGTCAACTTCAAAAATGTGCAACGTTCTTCGAGAAAGAAGATTCCTTTCGGTATTTGCCAGATTGGTAAAGCATTCCGAAACGAAATCACTCCGGGTAACTTTATTTATCGTCTGCGTGAGTTCGAACAAATGGAGATGGAGTTCTTCTGCGAGCCGGGCACAGACCTCGAGTGGTTCAATTATTGGAAGAATTATTGCTACGAATGGCTGACCGGATTGGGCCTCAAGAAAGAGGACTTACGGACACGTGACCATGCGAAAGAAGAACTCGCATTCTATTCCAAGGCGACAACGGACTTCGAATTCCGATTCCCGTTTGGTACTGGCTGGGGCGAGCTCTGGGGTATTGCCGATCGTACCGATTACGACTTAAAGCAACATCAGACGTATTCCAAGGAAGATTTGACCTATTTCGATCCGCAAAAGAATGAAAAGTATGTACCGTACGTTATCGAGCCGTCACTCGGTGTCGATCGTGCGACATTGGCTTTCATCATCGCGGCCTATGACGAAGAAGATTTGGGTGAGGGAGATGTTCGTACCGTTATGCATTTCCATCCGGCATTGGCTCCGATTAAGATTGGTATTTTGCCACTGTCTGCAAAGCTGTCCGAGAAGGCTGAGGAGATTTTCACCACGCTCTCGAAGGATTATCTTTGCGAATTCGACGATCGTCAATCCATTGGTAAGCGTTATCGTCGTCAGGATGAAATCGGAACACCGTATTGCGTGGTTTACGATTTTGATTCCGAAAATGATGGCTGCGTAGAAATCCGTGAGCGTGATTCGATGAAAAAGGTCGAGTATGCACCGGGAAATGTTCGTTTCCCAATCGCCGCCCTGGGCGAATTCTTCAAGGGCAAGTTTGATTTTTGATTCTTACTGGACAGATGTTGCATCGACACCGTAGGCCGAACACGACTCTTTCGGAGAGTGACATCAGAACAGTCTGAAATAATTTAAATGGAGGATGTTTTACCGATGACAAAGTATGTGTATTTGTTTACCGAAGGTAATGCGGGGATGAGAAATCTGCTCGGCGGTAAGGGTGCGAACCTTGCCGAAATGACAGGTCTCGGACTTCCTGTACCGCAAGGCTTCACAATTTCAACCGAAGCCTGCACCCAATATTATGAGGATGGAAAGCAGATTAATTCTGCGATTCAGGCCGAAATCATGGAAAATATTAAGAAGATGGAAGAAATTACCGGCAAGAAGTTCGGTGATGATGAGAATCCGCTTCTCGTTTCCGTTCGTTCCGGTGCACGCGCTTCTATGCCGGGCATGATGGATACAATTTTGAACCTTGGTCTTAATGAGAAGGTTGTCGAGGTTATGGCAAAGAAGTCCGGCAATGCACGCTGGGCATATGACTGCTATCGTCGTTTTATCCAGATGTATTCCGACGTTGTTATGGAAGTCGGCAAGAAGTATTTCGAGGAGCTCATCGACAAGATGAAGATCGAAAAGGGAATCACACAGGACGTTGACTTGACGGCTGATGATTTGAAGACTCTTGCCGGTCAGTTCAAAGCAGAATATCGCCTGAAAATTGGCGAGGATTTCCCAAGCGATCCGGTCGATCAATTGATGGGCGCTATAAAAGCAGTTTTCCGTTCTTGGGACAACCCGCGTGCAAATGTTTATCGTCGTGATAATGATATTCCATATTCATGGGGAACCGCTGTTAACGTACAGATGATGGCTTTCGGTAACTTGGGCGAGACATCCGGTACGGGCGTTGCATTTACTCGTGACCCAGCTACCGGCGAAAAGAAGCTCATGGGTGAGTTCTTGATGAACGCACAGGGCGAGGATGTTGTTGCCGGTGTTCGCACACCACAAAAAATCGACCAATTAAAAGAAGTAATGCCGGAAGTGTATAACCAATTCGTTGAGATTTGTAACACTCTCGAAAACCATTACCACGACATGCAAGACATGGAGTTCACGATTGAGGACAAGAAGCTCTACATGCTTCAGACCCGTAATGGTAAGCGTACCGCACAGGCTGCTTTGAAAATTGCATGTGACCTCGTTGATGAGGGCATGATTACGGAAGAACAGGCGGTGCTCATGATTGAGCCACGTAACCTTGATACTCTTCTCCACCCACAATTTGATATTGCTGCATTGAAGGCGGCAAAGGCAATCGGTAAGGGCCTCGGCGCTTCTCCGGGAGCTGCTTGCGGATCTATCGTTTTCTCTGCAGAAGATGCAGAAAAAGCAAAGGCACAAGGCAAGAAGGTCGTTCTCGTTCGTCTTGAGACTTCACCGGAAGATATTACTGGCATGAAGGCAGCACAGGGTATTCTGACCGTTCGTGGCGGTATGACCTCACACGCTGCTGTTGTTGCTCGTGGTATGGGTACATGCTGCGTTTCGGGTTGCTCCGAAATTGCTATGGACGAAGCAAACAAGACATTCACATTAGCCGGAAAAAAATTCGTCGAAGGTGACTCCATTTCCATCGACGGTTCTACCGGTAACATCTATGACGGCATCATCCCAACGGTTGATGCGACTATCGCTGGTGAGTTCGGCCGCATCATGGGTCTTGCAGATAAGTTCCGCACCATGAAGGTTCGTACCAATGCTGATACACCACGTGATGCAAAGAAGGCTCGCGAGCTCGGCGCCGAGGGTATCGGTCTTTGCCGCACAGAGCATATGTTCTTCGAAGCAGATCGTATCGCGGCTTTCCGTGAAATGATTTGCGCGGATACAATTGAAGAGCGCGAAGCTGCCCTGAGCAAAATCGAGCCAGTACAACAAGCAGACTTTGAAGCACTTTATGAAGCACTCGAGGGCTATCCGGTAACCATTCGTTTCTTGGATCCACCGCTTCATGAGTTCGTACCAACAGAAGAAGCAGACATCGAGCTTCTCGCGAAAACACAGGGAAAATCGGTGGATACGATTAAGTCCATCATCAATTCTCTCCATGAGTTTAACCCGATGATGGGTCACCGCGGATGCCGTTTGGCTGTTACTTATCCTGAAATCGCACGTATGCAGACGAAGGCCATTATTAAAGCGGCGATTAACGTAAAGAAGAATCATCCTGACTGGGATCTTGTTCCGGAAATCATGATTCCGTTGATTTGCGAAATCAAAGAATTGAAGGTCGTCAAGAACGTGGTAGTTTCTACAGCAGACGAGCTCATTAAGAATGCAGGTATCGACCTGAAATACGAAGTAGGAACTATGATTGAAATCCCGCGTGCGGCTTTGACAGCTGACGAGATTGCTACGGAAGCTCAATTCTTCTGCTTCGGTACCAACGACTTAACGCAAATGACTTATGGCTTCTCTCGTGATGATGCTGGTAAGTTCCTCAATGCGTATTACTACTCGAAGATTTTCGAGAGCGACCCATTTGCTCGTCTTGATCAAAATGGTGTTGGCAAGCTCATGAGCATGGCGATTAAGCTTGGTAAGGGCGTTCGTCCTGACCTCCATGTCGGCATTTGCGGTGAGCATGGTGGAGACCCGACGTCTGTTGAGTTCTGCAATACGCTCGGTCTTACCTATGTTTCTTGTTCTCCATTCCGTGTTCCGATTGCCAGATTGGCTGCGGCACAGGCTGCAATAAAAAGCAAGTAAAGAAATCGCAGATTTCATACAATTAGGT
>DAIPXZ010000015.1:0-28784 GCA_036782995.1 Bacillota bacterium | reverse complement strand
GAGCGTGTTCTTGGATACATCTAAAGTTAAAGTGTTCATACGGTCGCACCTCCTAGAAGGTAATATTTAATCATGGTTGCGCCTCCTTCAAAATTTCAATGATTCTCTTGCCCGTCTGCGCTTTGGTGCAAAACTCAAACCGCACGCCGTATTTGTTTTGAACCGTCAGCATGGTTTTGTGCATCCGCGCCCCATCCCACGCATAGGGCGAAACTTTGAGGCGCGGATTGTTCCAGTTCTTTACATCCTCAATGGTCTTAATGCTGCCGCCGTGTTCGATAAGGAATATCAGTTCAATTCCCGCGTCCTGTGCGCGTGTCATTTCGGCGGCTAGGCGTGCGTGGTCGTGGCATAGGTTGTTGTACAGTTCTGATAGGTTCTGTTTACGGTCAACGGACAGGCGCGGATTGTCGAGGCTCATGTAGTCGCCCACGAATACCTTTGTCGAAAAATACTTCACGCCCTGCCGCTCGAACTCGGCCAGTATTTTCGTGATTGCATGAGCCTTTTCTCGCGAATCAATATACAGAACCATCACACTGAAATCTCATTAAAACGGCAGTTCTTCGTCAGACACATCCGTGAATCCATCTGCGCCTGTCTGCGTGCTTTCCTGTGCGGACTGCCGCGAACCGTCGTTGTCTGCCGCTTTACCGCAGAAGTCCACGGCATCAACATTCACAGCCCATACGCGGCGCTTCGTGCCGTCCTTCGCCTCGTACTCTCGCTGCCGCAGTTCGCCCGAAACAACGATTTCAGAACCTTTATGGAAGTATTTCTCGACAAACTCCCCTGTCTTGCCCCACGCCTCGCAGTCGTGGAAGTTCGTCTTGTCGCGGTCAAAGCGCTGGTTCTCGGCTACGGTGAATCCGCATACCGTTGAGCTGCCTGCCATCCTCATTTCGGGATCGCGTGTAAGTCTGCCGTGTACTATTACCTTGTTCATTCTGTTGCCTCTCTCTCTACAAATTCGTCTAAGTCAATTACGCGGGAAATAACTTTGGTCTGCTTACAGTAGTCGCACTTCTCGCACCGCGTAGGCGGGATAATGCCGTGCTTTATGTCGTTGAACTGCGGCGCAAGGGCTTTAACGATTGCCAACGCCGCGTCCATCTTGTATTGCGGGAGCGAGATCAGTGCGAGGTCGGTTGTTGTTTCCTTGGTCGCGCAAGCAAAGATGAACGGAAGGTTATTGCCCTCTATGGCGGCGTACACGGCCCCTTGCGTGTCATAACTCCACGCCTCGACAAAGTTCATCCTGCCCTGCCCCGGCTTCCACACATCCTCAAAATCACGCATAATTTTGAGGTCAACGATACAGGCGTTTTTGTGGTAGCTGTCAATTTTTATCTTGAACGGAATGCCCTCGATCTCGCCCGTCATGATTTTCTGATGCTCTCCGCTTAAATACTTCATCATCATTGGGTCGCGTTCTATGCGGGCAATGATTTCCTCGGCTTTGCGGTATTCAGCCTTGAGGTCGCCATTCTTGGTGAACAGTTCTGGGTGCTGCGCCTTGAACAGATCAAGCGTTCCTTCAAAATGAGCGTCAACGTAGCTTCCTACAAGAAGGGATGTGGTCGTTTCGCGCTTGTACTCGCCGTTCAGTTCTGCCATTGTAGCGGCGGGACAGGTCGAAAAACTCTTGAATTGGCTTACGCTCATGTACTCCATGTTTGCTTCGCGGCTAAAATAGTTTTCACGAGTTAACTGCATACTCATATCTCCGTCACCGTAAGCTCGTTGTCTGACGTGGTGCGGCTAGCAATAAGTTGTACGCCGAACTCTTTGCATTTCGCGTATAATTCGAGCCTGCTTTCATCGTCAAGCGATTCGGCCCCGTCAAGCAGGAGCATCTTAAGGTTTCCTTTTCCCCTCAAAGCGACCTGAACCGCAAGCGACAATTTTTCACCGCTCGACAAATTTGTCACGGGCAACCCATTGATAAGCGGAATGCCATTCTCCACCGTCATGCCCTCAATCGGCAGCGTAGCGGTTTCCAGAATCACGCCGGGAAGGGTGCGGGCAAGCTCGATTTTGCGGGTAAACTCGTCGGTTTCAGCCTTGAGCCGCTCAACATCGGTCTGATAGGTGCGCATCCGGGCGTACTCATTGAGGTGCTTCTTCATGGCCTCGGCGTTGGCAACCTCTGCGTTCAGCGGGGAAACGTCCACCGGCTCCTTGTCGGCGTACTCGTCGGCAACCTTAACATCAGCGTCCAGCTTGGCAATCTGCTCATTGTACTGGCTCTCCGCGAGGGCAAGCTTGTCCTTGAGCGTATCGCCCAGCGCCGCGATCTTATCCTCTGCGGCCTTGATCTCAGCACGCATACGCTCAATAGAGGCGGTCAGGCTCGTTTTCTCTGCGGCAATGGCCTTTTCCGCGGATGCCACAGCAATTTCGCGGTCAGCCTCAAGTGCACGTTTCTTATTGTTATAGCTTTCGCGGAACGTCTTGGCGCGTTGTATCTGGTTGTTACGCAGCGTAGCCGCTTCGATTTTCTTGTACGTTGCGCCAAGATCGTATGCCTCCCAAGTCGGCGCGTCGTAGTTTTGCGGAATGTCCTTGGCGATTTCATTCACCATGGCCTGCTTGTTGCGAATGTCGCGGTTCACGTCTTGGCGGCTCTGGAAGTAGTAGCCGTTCTCGGCCTGAATGTCGTTGAGGATTTGAAGGATGTTCTGCTCGTAGTCCACATCGGGCGGAATTTCCCCGAACTGCTGTTTAATCCAGTTCATATCCCACGGGAAGTCAATCAGGTCAAGAATCGTGCGGTTCTGTTCCTGACGGCTCATACGGGTGAACGCGATAGGATCAAGCTGCAACGGTGTGAAAATCTCATTCAGGAAGCTCTGCGGCTTGTCCACCTCTTTGCCGAACTCCTTGACCGATTTGTAGTCAACCTTGTCCGTGCGCTTCTTGCGGTCGATGACAAGGCCAGTATCCGTTTCAATGATAATCTCGCCCTCGGTTTCGCCGTTGCGGACAACGTAATCGCGGTCGCTGGCATTGGTAAGGGCGTAGCGGATAGCGTCGATAACAGAGGTTTTTCCCGTGCCTTTCTTGCCGGTCAGTTCAATGTCGCCGCCGCCCAGCTGCATTTCGCGGATACCGAACAGGTTGCGGATTCTTATCTTTACAGTACGCATAATTATTCACCCTCCTCGCTCACATCAACTTCGCCGTCGGCAGGGTTTACCGCCGCGCCGAGAACATCCGATGCCGCCGCCGCCGCATCCTTAGCAGCTTTGGCAGCCTTGGCGCAATCAGCGCACAGAATCTTGCCGTAGCTGCTCCGCGTGTACTCTGCCATCTGCGCAGCATTCATTTTGCCGAATCCGCTTACCACCTGCCCGCACCCTTCGCCCTCGCAGACTATGGGCGCGTCGGCCTTGATTTTCGGCCTAAACGGTCTGATACGCAGCCCTTCCGTAAATCCGCCGTCCTGCGGGTCGCGTACTTTCGGGTCAACGTAAAGCTGAATCCGCTTGCCCTCAAGCGCCGCCGCCGAATCATCACCGAACAGCTTTTTCAGGGTCTTGCGGTTCGTGGCATTCAGAATGAGCGGCTTAACCTCGTCTACGCCGGGTACGCTTTTCTCCCGGAACTTCACGACAACGTGATTTTCCTTCCTGCCGCCGCCTAAGGTCAGTTCCCCGTACCAAAGGCTGTCAATGGTCAGAATCGGTTCAGCCCCATCGTCCAAGCTGTATGCGCCGATGTAGTCCGTGTCGAAATATCGTTTAATACTCGCATCGCCAGTGATGCGTTCAAGACCTTTTGCCATCTTCCTTTTTCCCCTCTCTTTCGTCCATTTTTTCAATTACTGCCGCTCGATAAAAAAAATCTCCTGTACCGGGACTCCGAGCACGTTAGCAAGTTTCATAAGCGTATCGCTTGTCGTGTTTTGGATTCGGCCGGTTTCGATTCCAGTAATGGTAGCGCGCGAAACGCCAGATTCTTTCGCAAGTAATTGCTGGCTATAACGCTGCTTCTTACGAATCTCGCGTAACCTATTCTTCATTCATACACCCCCTTCCTTGTTCCTTCGACATTAGTTTAGCATATATGACATAACTTGTCAAGCATACTAACACATATTTTTTTGACTTTTCCAGTTCCGCCAATTATGTTGTCGGTAATGTTGTCCATAATGTTGTCTGTAGGCTAGGTCTTTATGGTTTCTTATCCAGTCACCCAGACCAAAAAGCCCCTAAATCACTGGAGATTTAGGGGCTTTGTTTTGCGATGACGTACTATGGGTTGTTAATGCGTTGTCAATAGAACAACCGACGGCGTTACCCGTGCACGCTCACTTGTTCGTCGCGGGCAGCGCCAGCACCGCAGCCTCGATCATGCCCGATACGATACTGTCAATCTGCTCGGTGCGCTCGATGCCTGCCAGCGCGAGGCAGTCATAAACCATATTGGTTGCCGTGATCTTGCGCTGTTCCTTCTCAATTTGGCTTGCCTTGTACATCTGTTCAGCCGCTTCAACGCCCTTTTGGGCATACTCGACAATCATATCAATGACGCCAAGCGTGGCGTTGGCTGGCAGTAGCAGTTGCACGCCGTCGATGGCCGTACCAACCGCGCCGAGCACCGTGCCCGTTGCCGACAGTGCGCCAGATACGTTCAGGCCCTTCTTGACCGCCAGCGGCATGACGATATATATGCCGCCGACCACAGCGGCCACCGCCGCAGCAATGATGAGAATGATGTAGATCGTGTTCATGGGTTTATTCCTCCTTGTTAATTAGAATCTGGTTTTTATCGATAATGAAGTTGACAAGATTGTCCCGAGCGGTTTTCATTTCGCCCGCCGCATTGTTGGAAATGCCGTGGTTGAGCAACGCGTGAATCGCTTTCATCATGGCCTGCTCCGCGAGATCGTTTTGCAGCAACCGCTTGTCGATCAGTTTCAGGTGCGCGTAATCCACCCGCTGCCGCTCCTCGATTTTATCTAGGCGATCCTGCATCTCATCCATGCTCATTGCTTTGCTGTCCTGCTTTTTGGCCTTGCGGTTCAGCAAATGCATGAGCAAGTTGTCGAGCAGTTTAATCAGTCCCGCGCCTGCGCCGCCCGCAATCAACAACTGCCACCACTGAGAGAGTTCCATGTATCAGTCCTCCGCCTGTTCGTCAGAATCATCCGCGTCGAGATCGACACCCTTTATCGTTTTGGAAACCTTGATGCCAGCGCAAGCCAGCAGCTCCGTGCCTGTGAACGCAAACCACGATACGATCAGCGCGTCTGGCATCTCGTAGCCCAGCACCGTCACCCACATCACCGCCGCCGTGAACAGCACATTGAGGATGACGACCGCGGCGACAATGACCTTGGTATACTTAGTAGATTTTGGGATCACCATACGCGCTCCATTTCCCCATCGTGTGCAGCTTGCCGTCCACGAAGTTGAACACCTTGCGATTAGCTTTTGTCAACTGGCAGCCGTATGCACCGCCAACCCATTCCACCACATACCCGCCGCCAACGTACAGGCCGATGTGCCCCGACTTCCACGCGAGGTCGGCAGGCTTGGGCGATTTGGTTTGCACGCAATATGAGCCATACAAGACGTTGGCGGATGCGTCGAACCCGACCTTGACCACGCCCTCATGTAGCCACAGACCGACGATGCCGCCCGAACAGTCCGCGCCCGTCTGCATGTAGCCTCGGTACTCGGCAGCCGCCAGCATCATTTCCTTGCGACCGTCCGAATAGTACGGCTCGTAGTTGGTCTTTCGGAAATATGAGGCCAGCTTGTCCTTGGTCATGACGTTCTCGGCCAGCGTCGATTTGTTGTAAAGATTCCCGCCACGAATATAGAACGAACGCGGGTACTTCTCGCCCGCATACGGGTCGATGGCGTGCCGCAGCGCCTCAAGGCAGATGTTCTTGCGCACCTCCGATACCGTCGCCAGTTCCCGCCCGATGGCAAGCGCCGCCGCCGCGCCGATGTGCTCAGGCACGGCCACCGCCTCAACGGGCTCCACTACGTTATCCAGTTCCGCATCGGCAAACAGCGCCGTCCATGTCAGCTCACCCACTTTTCCGTCAATGTCCAGATTGTTGGCCGCTTGAAACGCTTTCACGGCGCGATATGAATCATTGCCGAATCGGCTGTGCGTGGAGGCGTGGAGATAGCCCAACTCCACCAGTCGGTCTTTGACGTACTTCACATCCGTACCCGACAGATACCGTTTCACTATCCGCGCATATTCCACGGTTCATCACCCCCTATTTCACTCATCTTAGTAGCCTTAAATTCGAGTCCCATTATTCATAATTCCCCCCTATCGCATTGACATAGCAAGCCCCGCTCGCTCCGTTTCTGTTGACCGTGATTCTGATGGAAACGCCCCAAGATGCTGCGGTCTTGGTGGTATTGCCGAAAACATGAGCAAAGTTACTGATGACCGCCGAAGTTGCATCTTCCCATGTCGGAGAAGCATCAAACCCGTTGTTGCACACTTCCACCAAAAAGGTTGATTCGGGTGGGATATTTCTGGAAATACTCATGGATAAACGGGTCGGCATGGTGCTTGATTCCATAGGTATCGCAGTCAGGATGCTGAACGAGTTTACATTCTTTGTGAATGTATAGGTTCTCACAGCGATGTTGCCATAACTGTCTGTGGCAGTAATGGTCATGGTGTGAGTACCGTTAGTCTGCTTGAGCCATGTCGTACCAGTTACACTGAATGTATTGGTGGCACTGAGTACCACGGAATAGGAGCGAATCAAAACATCGTCAATTCTCTCAACAACTGTAACCGCATCGGTATCGGCATCGGTGACTGCATAGGTCCAAAAAAAAGGAGTGGTCTTGGTGCCGAGGTTCGCGTCCCAGCCGGATATGACGGGCGGTTGATTGTTGATGACGCTCCGTACCGCCGAGGTTGTGTAAGTGCTATAGGCTCCGGCAGCGTCATAAGCTCTCACGCGATACTGGACAGTTGTTTTTCCGTATTCCACGGTATCGGTGTAAGTGAGATTCGCCCCGGTGTAAATGGTTGAAAAGGAGCCGCCATTATAGGCTCTTTCGAGCGAATATCCTGAAAGGTTGCCATCGGGGTCGGTGGATGCTCCCCAAGAAATAACATTGGTCTTACCGCCGTAGATAGAAGCGGGGACATTGATGCTCGAAGGAGGGGTCGGAGGGGCGTTCCAGACGAAGGTGTAGCATCCGTCTGAATCTGTCGTATCAGATACCAAGAGGGAAGATAACAGATTCAAAGCGGGACGCACCCCATTGTAACCGTGGTACGCACGGGCGTAATCCCGTGAACCGTCCGGAGCCACACGGCGATTAGAGTACGAGTACGCGAAGCGCGTGGTTCGCAACCACCAATACCATGCGCTCGCTACGGTAGAGGGTTTAGAGTATGAGCCGCCAGTCGAAGGTGAATTGCTAAAAGCCTGTTGTGTTAAAGTGGCAATTCGATTACTGGATGTTGAAAATAATGACCACAACGCACCCTCGGCTGTTCCCCCTTCATTTTCCAAACCGACTTCGGTGCTGGAGGGAAGAAAGACTTTGCGAACTATATCCTCGTAACCACCACCATCCACGGAAGGTATGACCACCCGAAGGGTAGTGTTTTGGATAGCATTACGCTCGTCATCCGTCCAAAGATTAAGGAATCCCGCTTTAGTGTCATACGGAGTAGCGTAATCGACATTTGCCGCATCAGGGGCTTGGTCAGCAGCATGGGCGGCGGCATACCATGCTCCTGCGGCGGCGTTTTTGTTCAACCATTGGTCGAGGTTGGCAAAGTTGTAGCGATTGTTACCGTAACTCTTTCGATTGTTGTCTGCATTGCTCGGTTCCTTCGCATCGAAGCATCTCAAATCAATGATTTTTTCCGTCAACAGCGTTATAGCGTTGGTGGGATAAGCTGGTGTGGAGGAATGCGCTTTCGCCGCAATCACCCATATAATGTCCTGCGCCGCTTCCGAAGCCACTTGGTATTTACCAAGTTTAACCTTGGCTCCCACCACAAGATTTGATAGATTTTGAGCCATTTATTGTTTCACCCTCCTTTTTGAATAATGAATCGTAGAGCTTGTTCGTATCTCGGATGAAATGCTGCCTTTCCGCTCCGAAGGGGCGTACCGCTGTGCTTGATTCACCATATCAGCACTCAATTCTGGTCTGAGCTTCATTCCATACGCCTGTTACGGTGAGACCATCCAACGAAGCGAATGAAATGTTGAAAGGGTTCGCCGCAATATCACCGAAAATACGATTCATCAGCAAAACGACCCTATCTTCGATGAGCTGCAATAAGCTCTTATTGATGTCTGTTCCCGCTTCCGTAATACTATCGGGGGCGGGGGTGAGACGGATTCGACCATCCTCCAATTCCTCCATGTAGAAACAGTCATCGCCAAGGGCTACCCGGTCTTTGATGTCTCTTGCGACATAAGCCATACTCGTTACCTCCTTATTGGTAGAAACATTGTAGTTCCGCTCGTGAATGTGCCAGATTTCCGAAAAGATGCCACCATTCCATCCAACAGTTCCTTGATGAGAGCGAGGTTCTTCTCGATGTCATTTATCTCGGAATAATTCCTCATGTCCTCTGGAACCTCCGGGGCTTGGGGCTGTTGATAGAAGGCTGCTATAAGAGCACGGACATTCGCTATTATGCGAGCGATGTCATCTCCTGTTGGGAGACCATCTACACCCCATGTCTTAACCGAAGTATCCGGGGGATACATTAACTGATTGAACTGTTCCGATAAGTAGGCAATGTTGCCTTCGATACGGTTCATATCAGAGACATTCAAGCACCCCTTGAGGTCATAAACCACAAGAGGATTTCCTGCGGTGTTTGCCGCAATCCATTCCGCAATGGTTTTAATTGCGAAATCGACATCCGCTTGAGTTCGGTCATATACCGGGTCAATCCACGACACCTACAACCCTCCCTTCTCCATCCCCTCGGAACGCACCCCCAAAGGTGTATTGTATATCGGTCATGCGAACAAGGTTTGTGCTGTAATCATTTTGATTGGCAACCGAGTCGAGTACATCCAAGCGCGGGTCGGCTCTCCAACTTGACTTTAAGGTCATTCGATGCTTGAGATAATCCTTGAGCCAAGTACCCACTACGGCGGCTCTCGTTTCGTCAGTTATGAGTTCATTGGTCATGGTGCGAACCTCACCGCTCACCTCATTATTGATAATGACCCCGGCTTCCGAAGTTTTGAGAACATCCCCGGTCAAGAGAATGGTGACATCCCCGGATGCTGTAATGTTGAGCCGACAAGCGTTTGTGAAATACTCAGCCGAGTTCAATGTCCCACCCGTCACCGTAGCAACGATATTCGTGGCGGGTTCTGAATAAGTCAAAACCACATCCTCAGTCCCGGAAAGAGTCACAAAGCCGTTGAATAGCTCAGAGCCAGTCTCCCCGGCGAGGAACTTATGTACCACCACTTCTATCTGTTTCAAAGGTTTTGCCAATGTGATGGTGGAACGAGTATAGCTGTTGAAAAGGGTAACGCCATAATCCGTAGGCTCTATACCGATAGGCTCAATATGAAGGATGCCGGAACGGTCTTGATACAGCACACAACAGGCGGCATTAGCTATCAACTGCAAACACTCTGCAAGGGTGCATATCGGCAATGGAGCCACCGTGGTAATGCTCTGCAAGGAATCATCTATAACCCATTTCACAGACCCGTCCTTATTCAGAGGAAGGTCTGCTTTAAGTAGTATTCTTTCTGCCAAAGTGTACAGGGAAACTCCTGCGGAGGTATAAACACCTTCGATATAGGTTTGAGACATAAACTCTAACAGGTCACGAGCTGTAAAATCGGCTTCAAGACCATTTTGCGGAGCGTCCCACTCCGACAAATAGAAAATGCCGCCCTTTATCCATTCAACTGAACCGTTGTCGAGCTTATACCCATATCGAGCCTGTATCTCCTGCCTTTCCATGAGATACTTGGACAAACCCACCGGGTTGTTCGGATTGTAGGCATTATCCGAGTTATCAATGCTGAACTGAATCTCCGCTTTCGGGAGAGACAATGATGCCGGGTCAGACTTTTGCGTGTGTGTAAACTTGAAAAGCTCTGATTTTCCATAAATTATGTTCAACCCTACAAACACTTCTTCAATTCTCGCCCTACGCTTCGGTAAACACCATTTCAAAACTCGAATGACAATGCGGTTATAATTGTTGATGTCCAAATGGATGACACTGGTGACGGATTTGTTATCATTCACCTGTATCTCAGCTACCAAAGTATTCTCGCTGTCATAAGCACCTACAATAAAACTGGTAGGATATTCCCCGTAGGCAGACCCCCATGTGATTGTTAAACCGGGGATGACATTGGCATGGGTCTGAGTGAAATTGATATTGACTGTCGGCAGCGCATCAAAACCACAATCAATTTTGCTCAATGTATTTCCGATATACCCGTTGTCCCCGTAGTCATTCGCTGGGATGGATAGTCTGTTACCATTCAAAAGCCATAGATTCTGCTCCAAGGTGAGGTAGGGAACGATATTTTTCCCCACCTCACTCACGATTTGAGCAGTGTTGGCGATATAAATGGAGCCGTTGTCCTCAGAGGAAGCATCCGCAAGCGCATCTGGGTCAGCGATGCCGAAAGAAACCTCGATGAACGCTTCGTTCACAAGGGTCTTTTTTTGATTATAGAGCCAATCTTGGCTGACAACCTGTGCCATCTCGCTTCACCTCCTATACCTCAATGAGAGACAACTTACACTCCGTCCACCCAAGGATGGAACCAGTCTGGGGGTCTCTGCGCCACATTCCAGAGCTGCGGTCGCTGACATACATCTCTTTTGTGACCCACCCACCAACCGTCTGATCGAAGAAACTGACCAGATTGATAAACTTGCCCCCGGAACTTTCCCGAAAACACTTTTGAATGGAAGCCCATTGTTCAATCGTGAGATACCGCCAAGATACTTCCACCTTGGCAACATCATCACGAATGACAGCTCCAATCATCACGCCCTCGGTATTACGAGCAGAGTCCACAAGGGTTGCGGTATTCCCGCTGTAGGTGGAAGGTTCCGGGAAGTCGAAACTACCCACCGAGACCAAAGCTCTGAATGCCATTACACGACACCTCCCGACAGAATGAGCCGACCACGCTCACGCTGATATTTCTCGACCGTGGCGGTTATTTGCTTACCATCGAGATAGACCTTGACATCGAAGCCGCCGCCGTTGTTATTGTCGGACTGAGACATCGCTGCTACAACCGCTTCGTACACACCATCTCGGATACCATCGACAATCTGGTCATTGTTCGCAACAGCGGCTTTGTTTCCAATGGCACCAACCATTTCAGTCAGTCCATTTTCTCTCGCCATAAACAACTGACCACTGTCTACGAAACCGCCCTCGGCAAGTGTTGGAATCGTGGCGATATTGAACCCAAAGGTAGAACCCTTGCTCATGCCTAAAAGGTCAGCGACCCAATCTGGGACTGTTACTCTGATTTTATTCAATCCTCCAATGAGAGCGTTCAAAGCAGCAATGACAATATTGATTGCTCCTTTGAAGAAATTGCCTATGGGGTCTGTGACATTGGTCTTAAACCAGTTTGCAACGCCATTGAAGGTGTCCTTAATGCCAGTCCACAGATTCGTAAAGAATCCCCCGATTGCGGTGGTCACGGTGTTGAAGGCGGTCTGTACAGGGGTGATGACATTAGTGGTAAACCACGAGCTGACCGAAGTCCATATGCTCTTGATGCCCGTCCATGCGGTTTCAAAGAAGGTCTTTATGTTGGTCGTGACCTTACTGAAAATCGAATACACGGGTTGCACCACATTGGTATCGAACCAGTTATAGACCACCGACCAGATGTTTTTAATAGAAGTCCATAGATTGGAGAAGAACCCTACTATAGGTTGAATGACATTCGTGTCAAACCATTTAGGAGCATCTTGCCACGCAGACTTTATATCTTCCCATGCACGCACAAACCACGCCGCAAGGTCAAATTCTTTTATGGTAGCAACGAGATCATCAAGCCATCCGCGTATGTCTGTGCCGAACAGAGTGTCAATAATATCGGCAATAATACCAAACGGCAAAGCCAATATGTCAACAAGTAAGTTTTTAACTTCATTTACAACGCCGGCAATATCTCCGTTGATTATTGCGTTTATGAGATTCACTACATCCGTTAGAATAGTAGTCAAATCTGCGAGCGTGTTAATGATAGTGATTCCCGCCAGCGTTATCACTAGCGGAATAACCTCCTTGAGCCATCCAATAAGAGATTGCATTCCGGGCGAGTTCCACAGTTCGTTTAGTGATTCCTTGAATTTATCCCATGCCGTGGTCAGCCTTTCTACTGCGCCGGAATCTTTTATGCGCTCCCATATGTCAACGAAAAAACCACGAATAGCCTGAAGTATTTCTTGTAGCTTTTCACTGATCTTGACTTCCTCAAACATTTTCCCGAAATCCATGCCGCCAGCTCCGCCACCGCCTCCGGCGTCGGGGCTAATAATATTCAGCTCGTCAATACCTAGCGTGGCGTCAGCGAGTTTTTTCGCTGATCCAGCCGCCTTGCCTAATCCGTCAGCATAATCAACAGCACCAGCGGTAGCCTTGCTCCATGTAGACGCACCCGATATAGCCGCAAAAAACTGATTAACAGCATTAGCGGCGATGATAAACCAATTGGCAAGCGTCTGAATTACTGGCATAATAGCCTTAAGGACAGGCATTAGCGCAGATCCAAGCGTATTTTTGACCTGCATACCTATAGACGCAAATTGTGACATGGTAGCGTTTGCTTTAGAAGCATCTATGCCGCCAATAGCCTTGCTGTACTGGACGAGGTTTTGTATACCCTCTTTTGCGGCTCTGGCGATATTGCTTAAAATAAAGCGCACAACACGGTACATTAAAACACGTTTGAGCGATGAAACAAATTTGCTAAGACCGCTTGCGCCGTGTTTGGCGTCGTCGCCAACCTTTCTAAGCGCGTACCCGGTGCCGTTGAGTGACTTCTTTAGTTTGTTTATCCCACTAACGTCTTCAAGCGTATAGCCAAGTTTCGCCGCCGCTGCCCGCAACCTGTCCATGTCGGCAACCGTTCCCCCTGCAGTTTTGCCAGCGCCGTCCAGCTCGCTCTTCGCTTTCGACGCAGGAGACACTAACTGTTCCAGCTCGCCCGCCGCCTGCGCCGCGCTACCGCTAATCTTGTCCAGCTCGCCGGAAACAGCCGTGCCGTCAACGGTCGGCGTTATTGCACCGGCTGGCACGTTTGAAGTCGCGGACTTGACGGCTCCCTTCAACTGCTCCATGCCCTTGACGTTCATGTTGACCGTAATGGGCGCTTTGATTTTGTCCAGCGCAGAGGACAGCTCACCAAGTTTATTGGTCAACGTCTTGTTGACCATCTTCTTCAACGCGGCAAGCGATGTGGTCAGAGCGTTAATCCCGTTAGCCGATTCCGCGCCTTTGGCCTGTATCTCAATTTGCAGTTCGTCAATTGTTATCGCCATTCGCTTCACCACCCTTGCTTTCAAATCGCTTGTTCCATTGCGTCATAAATGAGGCGAATTTCGCAGACGCATTAAGGGCTTGTATGTCCTGTATCTCTTTGTCCGTTTTCTTCTGCTTCTTGCCATCTGCCGCCGCGCCTGAACCGCTTGCCTTTGCGCCATAAGGCCTTTCGTGATAGGGCGTCGGCTTTGTGCCATTCTTTGCGAAAGCGTGTAGAAGGGGAGAGGCCATGCAAAGCGCGTCATAAAAATAAGCGCCTTGCAACCAAGCGTCATAATTTCTCCGCTCGCGCTGCAATTCAAACGCCTCACGATAATGCGCAAGCTGCGTATAGTCGCCGTGCCAATATTCGTGATACGGCACTCCGATTGACATATACTGCGGGCACATCTCGTCGGCCAGTTCCGCGAAAGTCAGCCACCGAACATCTGCGGAGGGTGAACCTAGCTGCGGTTCATCCTCCAACTCACGTTTCCCTTTGGGGCCATGGATTCGCGCACTTCGTTAATCATTTCCAATAGGCATTCGAGCAAGGAACCATCTTCACCGGTTTCCGAAAATTCCTCAAAAATCTTGCGACGCACATTGTTGGAAACGGTCTGATGGTTCGCCTCGAATGCCGCGACGAATAAGTCCTCCGTCATGGTAAGCGGCCGCTGCCCGTTCGCGATTTCCGCAAGCAATCCGCTGCGGTCAAGGCGTTTCACAACCTCAATGGTGTAGGCAAGGGAATAATCCTTGCCGTTATACTCAAAATCAAGTGTAGTTCGTGCCATAAATTACTTCCTCCTATTAAGCTACAACCGTAATCGGCGTAGACGGTACAATGATGATTTTCATATCAACGACTTCATTCACACCAGCACCTACAACATATGTGCTGATTGTTCCGCTCCACGCGAATTTGCCCGACGCTCCCGCAGCGCCAAACCAGAGCTGAAACTTCTTCGTGCCGGTCAAAAGCGCGATTGCGGCCATGACGTCCTCGTCGTAGTTTGCCGTAAATTCAATCGCTTGCTGGTCTTTAATGCCCGCAATATACGTTTTAGCCGAATCAGACATCGTGGTCGTTTCCAGAAGGTCGGGAGAGCCGCCAAGGTCGGGAAAATCCTTGATGTCGCAAACGTCCGTCCAGTTCGGAGTTTCGTTTGCGCTTGAATCGTATTTCAATGAAACCGGATAAGTGGAAATAGCCATGTTTTATACCTCCCTAAGCCTTTACAATCGGTGTTGACGGAACGATAACAATCTTCATGTCAACCACTTCGTTTACGCCAGCCCCCACGATATACGCAGATGCGGTGCCGCTCCACGAAAAGACTCCACTCGCGCCGCCTGTTCCAAACTCCAATGTAAACGCCGTTGTGGTCGTGAGCGCATTCACGGCTGCGTAAGCCACAGCCGTATAATTCGCGGTAAACTCAAGCGCCTGCTGATCTTGAATCCCCGCTATGTAGGTTTTCGCCGCGTCCGATAAAGTGGTCGTTTCAAGCATTTCTGGCGCACCGCCAAGGTCAGGGAAATCCTTAATATCGCACAGTTTATTGCCGCCCGCTTTTAGCGTGACGGGATATGTAGAAATAGCCATAATTTACCTCCTGTATATTACTTTGTCTTTTGAAATGGTCGCTCTATACCTTGCAACCATCCTGTAAATTGCTCCGTTCGCGTTCGACACTTCCATCGGAGAGCTACCGACGCGCAGGAAGCCCATACCAAACATTTCAGCGTCGATGATTGCCATAATGGACTTGCACTCGGCTTTCCGTCCAGACGATTTGTTAGAAAAAGCCTCCCATTGCCACATAACCGTTGCGTGGTTTTCCTGCCCAGACGAATCAAGCGAACGCAAGTATGTGCTGTTGTCCATTTCCCGCCCAACGGCAGTAGGCATGTCCGTTGGTGCTGGCTGTTTCTCGCCGCTTGATGGATTCATGTTTGGGTACTTGGCCCGGAGGGCAGTCGCTACGGTGGAGAATACCTCGTTTTCAATATCAACCACTTGCAAATACCTCCCTCGCCAGCTCTGGCGCAACCCTTTCCAGTTCCCGCGCTGTGCGCCACATGAACATATTGGCAGGTATACCGTATGTATGCTTTACTTTATCTCCGTCATAGTACCACCAGCCGTTTGGGTTCGCGCCCTTGCCTTGACCGTATTCGCCTATCGTCATGCCCAACTCCGCGCCAACTGGATGCGGAGAGCCACCGGCGGAGCCGTTATGCCGAACGCCCGTACCAAATTCCAGCCAGATTGCGTTACCGCCTGCCACGACAACGCCCTTGTTCCCGTCACGGTATCCGTGGATGGAGGACAGCGTTTCCCCCGTGTCTACATGCCCGACTTGGTTAATAGCGTAGTCCTCGCCGTGGGCGACCATCGCGTCAATAAGGGCTTGCACCTTCTTGTTCAACTCACGCTTGTAGGCGTTCAGTTCCTTAATCGCCGCCTTGATGGATTCTTCGGAAAGCTGGATGGTGATTTTCTTAGCCATCCTCGTCACCTCCCGGATCAATCGGCTCTTCCGGATCAATCGGCTCCTGCTCCACCACTTGCGTCACACTAACCTTTTGCGCATAAAACCTAACCGTGTTCAGCGACGGCCTTATCCCAACAACGCGGTAATTGTGCGCCGTGTCGGTCGTTCCGTCCTCTTTGATTGTGGGCGTTATTCCGTACCAAAGGATTGAAGTTTCATCCAGCGGGAATCCATTCCGAGGGGCCACGCCAACTATGGTATCCATGGCTTGCACCCCGAACATGGCTACGTCGGCTTCACTCTCCACCACGTTCACATTCCACGCGGTTTTGGCCGGCGCGGTGTAGGTTATCTCATACTCGCCGGTTGAGTTGCCGTATTCGTCCACAATCTCCGTTTTGCTGACGAATGTTGAGTACCACACCGGCTGCTTGTTCCTCTCACTAAAGCGCATATCACATCACCTGTGCATACGGAACAACGCTCGTGCGGATAAACTCCAGCATATTGCTGTACTTGAACTGCCGCGTGATGGCGCTTTCCGTACTTGCCGTCTGGTTCTCCAATCCCTGCAAGCCGTACCCAACAACAACCGCTTGTATCTGCGTAGGGATATACCGTGCTGGCACATCCGACACGCCCTCTGGCGTTTTGCCGGAATACAGCCATGCGAGAATTTCGGCTTTGGCGAAATCGAGGTACACAGCAAGCGTCGCTTCCTGCATCATGTCCGTTATTTGCAATAATGCTTTCAGTTGACCGAGCTTTTCAGCGTCATTCATGCCGTGTACCCTCCCTTGTTTAATTTAGGCTGAAATTGTGGTAGCAATCTTCACGTTGCCAGTGCCGCGAATCTTGCCAGCCGCGTCAACGTAGATAACCTGGAAATACTTGTCGTTGACGGCAGCATACTTGAACCCGGCCTCGTACTCGGCGGCAAAGTCTGCGTGGGTCGCGCCGGAGCCGTTGTCGAACGTGTCACCAACCGCAACACTCAACGCGGCATTAAGCCCGGTGGCCGCATAAGCCTTCCAGCCGTAAGATAGGTTGGTAGGATAACCAGCAACCACAAACTCGGCCTTGCCGCCCGAGATGGAGGCTTTCTGCGTCACGGTCAGCGCGGTAAGCGTGGCTGCACCCAGTTTGACAACCTTAGAGCTGTCATACAGATAGGGCGCATAGTGCTTATTAGCATGGAACGTGGTGGAATCGTTCTGTTCCCGGAACGTTTCAAGGGATACGCCGCGCTTCATAAACAGAGCAACCGCGCCCGGCTTCACGATGTACGCCGTATTGGTAGTGGCAATCTTGTTGGTGATAACCACGACGCAGCCGTAAATCATGCCAACCGTGCCAGCAATCACAAGGTTGGCCGCAACCTCCGACGCAGGCAGCCATTCGGCAGAATCGCGCAGTACAGCGTAAGTGGCAGGACTTACGAACAGATACTTGTCGCCCTCAAAGTCCTCGCCCATCTTCACAAGGGCGTTGTTGATTTCGTTCGGCGTAACCGAAACAACAGGGTGAATCAGCGTCGCGTTGTCAAGTGCCGCCAACACATCGCCGTCAACCTTGCTTGCAATCGACACGGTAAGCTGCTTGCCGATCTCGCCCACAGGGTCGCCGTAGCCGGACAGAATCGCTTCATCAGAAATCGACACGGCCTTGCCGATTTTCTTGATGGCGACCTGCTGCGTAGTAGCCGTGAGTTCCGCGTTGGCGTAAGTCCCAAGCTCGTTAATGTCAGCCGCATCGCCAATGTACGCAAACTGCGGGAGCGTCACGGTGTTGCCGGGCTGCCCTACAAGGGTGTTGTCAACCTTGCAAAGCGGGGTAAACTTCATCGCGTTTACCAGCTTGCCCTCAATCATATCCGCCAAAACTTGCGGATTGATAATGCTGGAAAGTTTAGTTTCGTTAGCCATTATTTGTTCCTCCAGTTAATTGTTTGTATAGTTCGGGCTGTTCGTTGAATACTTTTAACTGTTCGGCGTAGCCCATTGCGCTAAACTGTTCTTTTGTGATTTTTGCGTCACCGCCACTACCGGCAGGCGGCTTAGGGTCATTAGCAAGTGCAGCGGCGCGTTCGGCCTTACGAACGTTTTCGATGTGCTTCTTCTGATTTTCAAAAACCTTTTTCATATCCCCATCAGCAAGAGCCCTTGCGGTTTCGGTTGCAAGCGCATCGTCGTAGCCCAGCCCCAGGAAATCAGCCTTGTTTTTTGTGACGGCATTTTCCTTGCGGAGCGCGTCCAGTTCGTCCTTAATAGCTTTTTCAGCTTCAAGGCGGGCGGCTTCTTTTTGTTCTTCTTCGGTCAACTTTGCCTTTAGCTGGCGTTTCGCCTCGGCAAGTTCAGAAGCAACTTTGTCAAAATTGCTTTTGGATATGTACCCCGTATAATCCGGCGCGGGCGCTTCGTACTTGTCAAGCAACGCAAGTTTTTCCTCTGCCGTTAGTTCGGGTTTATATCCGTCCAGTTTCGTAAAATCAAATGCCATTTTTATTCTCCTTTTGCGTTTTTAAGCCTTCTCTGGCTGTATTTCGTGTTTGTTGTGTTCTCTCACATTTTTTTGTGCCTTTAACGTGCTTCTCCCCACAGTTTTACTGCTTTTTCGTCGGTTCAAAATAACATCTACAATTTATGTGCGGTTTTGGCGGGATGCTGTCAATGTGATAAACCTTGTCGTGCCGCTCCGCACACTCCGCACAACGCAGTTCATCTTCCTCTGTTATCCACTTCACATATTCCACACCCGCCTTTTTGTAAGATAAAAGCAATGCTTCATCCGTAATTGCTATTGAATACTGCCGTATCATGTTGCTCCACAAGCGCAATGCAGTTTTAACTTCGCTTGCGTTTCCCTTGCTTGCAATGAACGCCTCCGCAAACCTCATGCGCTTGCGTTCGACTTCATGCGTGTAAACGTATTTTGTAACAGGGTCGTATTCTTCAAGCAGAAACAAGGCTTCCGCAATCGTTATATCGTCGTCCTGCTCTTTTGCAATCCGCACAAACGCCGCCCGCGCTTTTTTGTCCATCCGCTCATACATTGCCTTTGCAGACCTCAAAACATTAAGCTCGTCCAGCTTGATTGCTTGAAAGCGTAAAAACTCTTGAATAAAGTATCGGTTTAGCTTTGCAACCTCTTTATCTGCGCGGCTATACAGCTTCATTCAAATCACGCTCCAGCGCGGCTTGCACGTTTGCATAATGCTCCGCGCTCATTTTGGCAGCGTCCTCCGCATCAGAAAACATGCCGCAATGTGCAAAGGCCAGCGAGGGGGCAATCTTGTCACAGTTCAAGAGAGACACAAGTACCTGCGCCTTGGATTGCAAGTTCTCGTAGTTACGGCGCGTAAAGCGGATTTCCACATCGGCCAGCTTTAATTCCGTTCCTACGGTGGAGCGAATAATCGAAAGCGCGACTTTCAAAATCTGTCGCTCCGCTTCCTTGAACATCAGCTCGTCAGCCTTGGCGCGAGATTCTGCGCTACTGTGACCATCCCGCATTTGAACGGCTGCCCCGGTGTCGCTCGTGCTACTCCCGCCGTTCCTGTTCGGCATACCTACGATGTCCAAAATGGTTTGGTGCATATAGTCAATAAGCGTCTGAGTCTGCTGTTGGTCTAACTGCTCGGCAATGATTTTCAAATCCGCTTTGTTTTCGCCATACGACTTGAGCGTTATAAGCCCAGCCTCGCGAAGTAGCTTTGCCTTATCTTCTTCAATCTCTGCGTTTGTTAAGACGATCAGGCTCTGTATAAATTGCTCTATGCCGTCAAGCCTGTTGCTCTGAACCGTGTTAATAGCATCAAGCAACGGCAATACAACTTCAAACGCGCCTTGCCGTGCGTTGTTAAGCGGATATTCCACAATCGGAATTTCACCAAGAATGCGCCTTTCGGCCTTTTCTAGCCGCAACCCGCCGATCATGTTCTCCGCGACAAGTTCAAAATAATGCGTTTTTGTGTACGCGCTGAACACAATCTTCTTGTCCTGCCGAACGACGTACTTAACCCCCAAAATCGGCTTTTCGCCTAACCCCGAATGGTATATTACAAAAGCATTGCGCGGGTCGAGTGTGTAAATATCAAACGGCGCTTCATCTTCCATAAAGTCCGTGCGCCTGTTTTGCAGTTTCGGCACGATGTCACTGTTTATGTACGGCGAGTTTGGGGTTATCATCCGATACCCCGTACCACATATATACATCCATTCGGCAAGCTCTTTGTCCTTAGCCGCTTTGCCGCACAACAGCATCATGTCGTTCAGCCTGCTAATGCCATCCGAAACATCATCAGTGCTGCCACGGCTGATATACTGTAACGGTTCACCGCATAAATATCCAGTCTTGAACGAAACAATCTCGTTCGCCCTGTTCTCGACAATGCGATTGCAGATTTCAGGACGGATTTCCTTCGTGCGCCGCAAAATCGGTTGTTCACCCTTGTAGTAGCGATACAGATAATCAACTTCCGCGCTGTTTTTGCGATGCACCGAAAGAGCGTCTTGCAAAACGCTCACAACATTAGCTTCCGTTATTGCCTGTTCATCGCACAGGATTTTCTTGCGCCCAAATGATACCGTTGCCGCTTACCCCCTTGTTTTCGTTTCTCCCTCCGTGCGCGCCGTGGTGAAAGGAGAGAAGCCACGGCGCTATAACACGGAAGAAGGGAAGATGCCATAAGAACTGTTCCTTGCGCCGTCACGCTCCCACCCCTGCGTATCTTGGCGGCGTAAACCCTCAATGCCAAAGTATTTCAGAATGCCCGCGTGTTGCGCATCGTTGAGAGGCTTGCGGAAAAATCAACTATTTCCATTCCTTCCTGCGGCCATCCAGCCGGATCGTGTCTGGATGAAACGCCGTAGGACGCATCTGTGCCCTTTCGGGGTACCCTGCGTAGTCGAGCCATGACGTACAAACAAAAATCAGCGTGTTGCTTTTAGTGATCTTGTTATTCCTGGGATCAAATATCATCCTTGCGGACGGCGTTTTCGTCGGTCGGTGTGTATGCCCGGTAACGGATATATCCACGCCCTCAAGCGTCATTTGGTATCCATCCTGTCGGCTCAATCCACTTCCGAGCAGGGAACCACCGCCGCTACCATGCGAAAGGTAAATCATGTATGTTGCGGGCTTATTGTTTGCCTTTTCGCCAAGCGAGATTTTCACAAACCCCGCATCACACGCATAGGCATCGTCAATGCCAAGCTTTGAAAAAATATCGTCCATCACATCGGCACTTGTTTCCTTCACGCACCGATATTCATGGTTCCCGCGCACACCGGCCACAACTTTGTGCTTTATCGGCTCAAGCAACGCGATCATATCTTTCTTTTGCTGGTGCGGCGTGTAATTTTCCTCATACACATTTGTCACGGATGACTTAATACCATTATTTATTAAATCGCCCGCCAGCAGCACAGCAGCGCTTTCATCTTCCCGTATCTTCCGCAGATATGCCTGAAACTCGCGCTCCATGCACTCTGCCGCTCCCCAATGCACATCCGCAATGGGATAAAGGGTCAAATATTCCGTTTCGTGCGGATATTGCCTTATAATCACTTTCAAAGCAACGCCACCACTACATATAGTATCTCATACTCACATTATACCACAATATGTATTGGTTGTCAATATGTAGTATTCAAATTGTTTTTCAACCACAATATGTAGTGTCTCACCATATCCGCTTGCCCAGCTCTACGCGGGCAGAACCGTGAAATAATTCATCAGCCAGCATCGCAAGACTATCCGGCGCATCATCGTGAGGGTTCTTGCCCGTTTGCGAAAACGTGGTAAGTTCATTCATAAAAGCCTGATACTCTTTTGTGCGGTTCTTTTCGTCGATGAAATAGAACTTTTTAATGTCAGGCGAAAATTGAATTATGCGGCCGACCTTGCTTTGATTATTCGGCGCTCTCCGCGCCGTAAGGTTGACATGTACGCCATCCTTGCGCAGCATCTGATCTACTGCATCGCAGAACTCCCCGCCACCGTTATTAGCTTCGTACCTTTGCTTGTGCGGCATATGTTGCTTCGTGCGACCAACGATAACAGGCTGCGTAACGGTCTTATCCCCGCGATTAAACACAACGTCGTGGATATACACCGCGTCACCGTACACATATGCGAAGGGCATCGACGTACTATCGCCGCCGCCCCATGCTACGTCGCATACAGCCACCTTGTAGGGTTCCCCGTCGGGCAGCACACCGTTGTAATACCGCAGCTCGTCCGAAGGGAACAGCAAGCCCTCGCGCACATACGGATTGCCCATGTACTTTGCGCACCAAGTCGCATCGTCAATGCTGGCTTTCATGTCGCGGTAGTATTCGGTCGTGAAACCCACTCCGTAATCGTAAACAAAATTGCTCTCGCCATCCTCATTGAGCGCAGGCATTACTCTAAACCGATAGCGTGGATTATCTGCATACTGCTCACGCACGCGCCCCAGCGGATCAAGCACATTCCAGCGAGTGCCGACCATTAACTCTATCGCGCCCTCTTTTTTACGGTCTTTAAGTTGGTTCAAGTAGGCGTCATATTTTGCTTGCAGGCGAACGGGGTTAAGGCTTTCCTCTAAGTCCTCGATCAAGTCATCAACGTACAGGCAGCCCCCCTCCCCTATTTCTACAGCACCAGTCAACGTGCCACCCACAGAACGCGCCGTAAACGTGGGAAATCGCTTCTTCCTGTTCAAGTCAATCGTTTCGTTCTTCGCGGAATTGTCCACCACCCGCACCGTAGGGAACACATCGTTCCACAGGTATGTTTGCGTATCAGTTAATATCGAAAGCACTTCACGATAAAACCCGTCCGTCAGCTTGTCGCTATGCCCCGACATTACGCTTGCCACATCAGGGCGCTTGCCCATGAGCCATGTTAAGAACATTATGCAGAGCGTGGACTTCCCCACGCGAGGCGGTAAGCTCACCCCCAAAAAGTCCAGCTTACCATCCGCCAAGTCCTGCAAGTCTTTCACGAGCGGGAACAACACCTTGCGGCGCGGCTGATAGAATCGCTTTTGCGGCTCCCTGTTCCACTCCAAATACAAGCAATACGAATCGAAATCGTCCACGGCCGCATAAAGGTACGTCTTTTTGTTCAAATCAAAGAACTTGCCTATGACCGTTCCATCAGTACCGCCCATGACTTGCTTCGCCGTTTCGCCCCGCAGCCAAAGGTTATGCTCATACGACTTCGCCTTATCCTCTTTGCCGAGCAGCCGCAGCGTGTCGAAGTAGTCTTGATATGCTTCAAAATCATTCGGTTTCTTGTCAATGACGCTTTTAATTGCTTTCAATATCTCTTGCGGTTGCATATATACGCTCCTTTGCTATGGTGAAGTAGGTTTCGTCTAATTCGATGCCGATGAAGCGGCGGTTGGTGTTTAGGCAAGCAACGCCCGTTGAGCCTGAACCCATACAGTTATCTAATACTAATTCACCTTCGTTAGTGTAGGTACGGATTAGGTATTCAAGTAAAGCTACTGGTTTTTGGGTTGGGTGGTATTTCTGCGGGTGTTCTTTTGGAATATCAATAATTGATAGCGGATATTTTTCATTTGTTAGAATAGCTGGGGTACACTTAAACTCTCCGTAACACCCGTTTCGCCCCTGCTTTCCTCTCCCCTTTCCCGCGTTCCCTCTTGAATGTACTTTCTCTCCTATGGTGAATTGAGGGTTATAGGTGGGTTGTTTACGGTAGAATACACATATATCTTCCGTTATTCTCAACGGTTGCTTTTTTGCATTCAAAAATCCAGTCGGGCGATTACCTTTTTTCCAAACGAGATTATATTTCCACATTTGTCTATTGCTTTCCATAAGATTGGCGGTAAACATTCCGCTTGCAAAAAGCACTATCGCGCCGTTGTCCTTTATCACTCGTTTATAGCCCTGCCACAAAGCGTCAAACGGTATTATGTTGTCCCATTGTGCATTTGGATTTTTCGCGTTCAGCATTCCATACGGCAAATCACACAACACCATATCCACACTCTTATCAGCTATCCCCTTCATCAGTTCCAAGCAATCGCCCCGCATTAGTTGTATTTTTTCCATAGAAAAAGCGCCCTCCCTTTGTTTTTTAGGTTTAGGCGCTCGGTGGCGCCCGATGTGTATTATTGTCTTACTGCCTTAAATCATCTAGCCATATATCTATATCCGCACGACTGACAAACTGCCCACGTGCGAACCTTGCTTTTCCTGCCTATCAATAGCGGAATCCACAATATCCAGAAAAAACACAGCCACATAATACCCCAGAACAAAATAGATAGAATGCCGCGCCTCTTGTTCTCTGCCACAACCTGATAATTCACTGTACCGCCGCATCGCGGACAAAGCGCAACAGGCACCCCGTTTATCGTTCTTACAACTTTCATGCGTTCCTCCTACG
Organism: Bacillota bacterium; assembly: GCA_036782995.1. Taxonomy (GTDB): domain Bacteria; phylum Bacillota; class Clostridia; order Saccharofermentanales; family Saccharofermentanaceae; genus DAIPXZ01. Next base: position 4,371 of record DAIPXZ010000015.1, on the reverse strand, counting down.
TTTTCTATTATTCTATCGCCCAGCATAATTCCGGGCAAACAATTATGGCCTTTTTGTTTTTGCGGGGGGATTTTAGGATTCATCGTTCGCCCGTTCCTCGTAAGCCGCAACCCGCCTATAAAACGTATTCGGTTTTAAACCCAAATGGCTCATGGCTGTTTTCGCCGTGATCTGCCCCGACTTCCACAGTTTGTATTCTTGCTCGAATTGCTTTTCGTCTACCTTGATAGGGACGCGCCCCTTGTATTCTCCGCGCTCTTTCTTCAGCGCAATACCCTCCGCCTGTCTTTCCAGCATATAATCGCGTTCCAACTCACTTATCGCGCCAAGAATTGTGAGAAGGGCTTTCCCAACCGGAGACTTAGTATCAATGGCTTCCTTTTGGCTAACGAACTCAACGCCCTTCTCGCGCATCTTATCGGTAATCTCCAGTAAGTCTCGCGTGTTCCTTGCCAATCGGCTGAAACTCTCAACCACCACCATATCGCCCTCACGCATGAACTCCAACATGGTTTGTAACTGCGGCCTGTTCGCGTCCTTTCCGCTTAACATATCAATAAACACCTTTTCTACACCAAGGCGCTCCATAAGCACTTCCTGACGCTCTGGATTCTGCGTTTTGCTTGAACATCTGACATACCCTATCTTCACGGTGTTTCACTTCCTCTCTTTCATTGTGTCTTAATGTTATCATAGTGTTCCGTATATGTCAATAGCCTTTTTGAAATTTTGAAAATATTTTATGCTTCTCGTTTTTGAGGGCCTTTTTTATTATTTCTGCGGTAAAGCACCTAACCACGCCCCACCCGACAGCGGCATATCCCCCACCGGGCCGTCCGCTGCGGAAAGTGTGTTGCATTGGGCGTGCTCCAGCGGCACGGCAAAACGGGCCGGGAACGCGTTGCATATGACTTGTAAAATAATCTTTGAAAAATTGCAAAAAGATTGAATAAACCTATTGACATATTGAAATGCTAATGGTACAATGAAATAAACCTAAACCACCACACCAGAAAGGAGAGAAAGAACAATGACAACAAGCAAAAAAGTAAAGCGCCCCTATATGGTATCAACTGAAAGCTGCTGCAGCTGGCACGAAACCAAAGAGGAAGGAGAGGACGAATATAAGAAATGGATTGAGTTTTACACCCAACGCCCCGGATATGGCGCGAGAGAGATAACACTAAACTATTACCGCAAACCAATTAAGCGCCATTTAATCACAGCATAGCCCGCGAGGGCGCAAAGAGGCCGCCGCCCTGCGCTAACAGGGCAAGCGGCTAGCCACACCAGAACGCAACGAACCGGGCGGCATGAAATATTATAGCATGTCGCCCCACAAAAAAGAAAGGGGAAAGATATGAAAACTATTCAATGGACAGAGGCCGAGTTGCAATCGATCAACCTGCACGGGGAAACGTGCGACGCGGTAGCACGCGCAGCAATGCAGCGGAGCGGCATTAATTTTGACGACATCGAACACATCAATGAGCACTATGAAACACACCGCTGGGGCAGCGACGCGGACAGGCGTTATCGCAAGGCCGCCGTTAACAAAGCCGTGCGGCGCGTGGCGGCAAACCCGCTAATGTACGCTGCCCAGAGGCAAGAGTAAGCCGCCGCCGGCACCCACACCACCAGCGGCTAGCCACACTAGAACCACAACGAACCAGGGCGGCATGAAATATTATAGCATGTCGCCCCACAGAAAGAAAGGGGAATAACAATGAAAAAGGTTTACAACGCCAAAGAGCAGGAAATGAGAGAGCAAGCCAAAGAGGAAATCATCAAAGCATTAACGGACGGTTACAGCGGTTATTACTGCGACCTACACAACGAAGTATTCAACACAGATTATTATATCATCGGAACACATCAAGCCAAAGAAGCATTAAAAGAATATGATGTATTCGAAGCCATAGAAAAAGTACAGGCCTACGAAAAAGACAACTTTGGCGAGGTGAATACAGACATAAGCGACCCAGAAAAGCTCATCAACATGCTTTATTACATCATCGGCGAAGAAGTATTGTTTGAAATAGTGTACAGCGTGAAAGCGTGTAACGATAACTGGAACATCTGCGCAGACGAAGAAACAAACGCCGCCATACTTGAAGAAATAAGCGCATAGCGCACCAGCGCGGAAAGGAAAGGAGAAAATGAAAATACAAAAAGGCGATTTATTCCGCGTTAAATCAACGGGGGAAATTCTCGAAATAACCGGCAAATGGGGCGATAACGAATACAGGCAAAACAGCTACAAGGCGGACGGTCGCCCAGATTGTGGCGCGAATGGACAACACAACACGGCGTGCAATATCGAAAAGTGGTTTGCCGTTGGTGGACTGGAAAAAATTAAACCTTTACCCACAAAACGCGCACTAATCCGCACTTACAATTATGGCAACTACTACGGCAAGCGGTTTATTGTTGATAATATTGAAGTAATCGCAGAGTGAGCCGGGAAACCGGCGTAATGCAGCCGCACCCTGCCCGGCGCGATAATAGGCAGGGAGAAAGGGGACAGTATGAAACGTGCAGTATCATCTTATCAAGAGCGAAAAGAAGCGGCGAGAAACCGGGCCATCGCGTGGCAGCTGGATTTCGGAAATCACAACTACAGCTACGGAGAAATAGTATATTATCAAGACTATTTCGAACAATTAGGCAAGCGTTGGGGACTGCTGGAGGAATTTCGGGAAAACGGTATTATTTAATCGCAGAGTGAGCCGGGAAACCGGTGTAACTAATAATAGGCCGCCCCGCCCGGCTAAAGGCGGGAGAAAGTGAGCGATATATGAAAAAGTATTATGTGCATTATTACAAGGATTTCGCGAACACCTACAATCTTGCCTGGGCTGAAACGCCAGAGCAGATCAGGCTGGCCGAAGATCGTGGCTATGAACAGATTACCCGCAAGGAGGCGGAGCGCCTTTGTGCAAGGGAAACCGAAGCCAGACGCGACGATCCCGCGTTTTCCGGTTTCGCTTCATCCGTGATTTTGCCGATCGATTTTGATTATGACCAGTATGGGAATTGGCAAAACAACCGGAGCCTGGAGCTGCGCGGCCACATCGTGGACCGTGTGAGGTGATTCCTTTGGCCCTGATCGCCATGTTAGGCCACAAATACTACTGGCACACGCCCCCGCTAGACATAATCGGCGGGGGCTTGCCACAGGTAACGCCATCCATCACGCTGCACGCGCCGCCACAAGCCGGCCGGACGGTCACGCTAAAGCAAACCATAGCAACGCAGCATTGGAGCGCCCACAGAACGCCAACAAGCGCCGCGCTGGGCATTGACCATGACGGAATCCCTGTATATATCGACATTGCCCGGATGCCGCATATGCTCATTGCAGGGGCCACAGGGAGCGGAAAGAGCGTCGCCCTTGACGCGATACTGTGCAGCCTGCTATATTGCGCGTCGCCGTCGCGGGTGCAGCTTGTACTGATAGATCCAAAGCGCGTGGAGCTGGGCGCGTATGCAGGATTACCACACCTTGCAAAGCCGATTATAACGAACACGCCGGAAGCCATACAGACGTTACAACAGGCCGAGGCCGCTATGGATAGCCGCTATAAAGCAATGCAGCGCGGCAAGGAGATAGGCCCGCGGATGGTCATAGTCATTGACGAGCTGGCCGACCTGATGTTAACCAGCCGGAAAGCCGTTGAACACAGCGTTGTCCGTATCGCGCAGTTAGGCAGGGCAGCCGGGATACACTTGATTTTGGCCACCCAAAAGCCCCTTGTAAGCGTCGTAACCGGCCTAATCCAAGCTAATACGCCCTGCAAACTTGCCCTGCAAACCGCCAGCACGGGCGACAGCGTGCGAATCCTGGGACACAAGGGAGCGGAGTCCCTGCTTGGCCGAGGCGACGCGCTGTTAAAACTGCCGGATCGCGTGCTGGAGATACGCCTGCAATGCGCCTATACCGCGCCGGAGGACATCGCCGCCATTGTCCACTATTGGCAACATAACGCAAAACGCCGGGCATAACAGCCCGGCCTTCTTTTTGCCCGTCATACAGGCGGGCTTTTTATTTGCCTTTCTGCCGCCCTAATTCGCCCTGTGCGGCGTTCTGCCATTCTGCGTGTAGTAATTACCGTACATTGCTAAAAACCCTTTCTGCGCCCTTCTGCGCGGTTAGGGCGCAAGGCATTACCAGCCGCCGCCAGCGGGCAACAATCCATACCATGCCGTATAACGCGCTACAAGCCGTTTTAAGCGGCTTTTATGTTTCAATGCGTATTTGTTCCGCCTCGCGCATTAAAACCCTTTCTGCGCCTTTCTGCGCGTTCCTGCGGGCATTCCGCGTAGGCAAGGCACATCGTCCAGCGACCATCTCTTTCTGCGCTTTCTGCG
>DAIPXZ010000014.1:24624-30880 GCA_036782995.1 Bacillota bacterium | reverse complement strand
GCATAGTCGAACATTTGCGCCAGCTCTCTGGCGGTCGTGTAATGCTCGTCATTGTGAAGTCCGTTCGGATTCACGAAATGCGTGTTTGTCAGTCCGAGCTCGGCGATTTTTGCATTCACTATTACGGTGTATTGCGACAGTAATGAGGGTTCTTCCGTCGGTGTCGTGCCATCTTCCGGTGTCGTGGTCGGTTCTGCCGGATGAGCGATGTTGTACGCCTTCGTGATTTCTTCGGCCAATACGTTTGCCGCGTCGTTTCCACTCGGCAGGAGTAGTCCGTAATAGAGCTCACTCACGAGGACTTCTTCTCCGACGACCAGACCCATGAGTGTCGAGTTCGGCGTGGTCGCGTCCATGGCGGTTTGACTCACCGTCACGATTGCATTCGGGTCGAGATATTCCATGGCCAAAGATATGGTTAGTATCTTCGTCATGCTCGCCGGATAGATGCGCGCATCAGGTTCTTTGGCGATTAATTCTGTATCCGTCGTACGGTCGTAGCAATAATAGGACGCACAATTCACTTCCTCTAATGTCGGAAGCTGAACCGGTGGCTGAGAAACGTCGGCAAATGCCGTGTTCCCGATGAGCAGCACCGTGGCGATCGCACATAGCACGATTCTCTTATAAGGAGAAATGCGTGCCATGGTGGGTCGTAACAGATGATTCATCTTTATTCTTCACTTTCTTCGTCTTTATATGCGGCGTCGTCGGCTTCGTCAGATTCTGCTTTCGAATCCGAGTTTGCCTCTGTTTCCACGGTTTCTGAAGTCTCGCCAGTCATGCTGTCCGCATTGACATCGAGAGAATCGGTGTTTTCAGCGCCTTCAATGTCCGCATCCTCTTCTTCGTCTTCGTGATCCACAATGGCGATGTCGACAATTAAGCTATCCGCGGCACGCATGAGCTTTACGCCCTGTGTCGCACGTGACAATGTCGGAATCTCGGACACAGCCATGCGAATAACAACACCGCTGTCATTAATTAACAGCACATCCATGGTGGAATTGACGAGAACCGCACGTACGAGTGAGCCGGTCTTTTCCGCAACGCGATATGTCATTAAGCCCTTGCCGCCACGAGATTGTACGCGGTAATCATCAAGTTCGGAACGCTTGCCGAAGCCCTTTTCGGAAACGACCAAGAGGTTAGAGCCTTCCACGACCGGTGCCATGCCGATGACCGCATCGCCTTCGCGCAAGGTAATTCCCTTAACGCCCATGGTGTTACGTCCGGTGCTTCTTACATTTTCTTCATTGAAGCGAATGGCCAAGCCGTTCTTCGTGACCAAAACAATCTCCTGATTGCCGTCGGTGTAGTTGACGCCAATTAGCTCGTCGTCCTGGCGAATATTGATGGCAATCAAGCCGCTCTTGTTGATGCGAGAATAATCCGCAAGCTCCGTCTTCTTAACGATACCTTCGCGTGTTGCCATGGTGAGATATCCTTCTTGTTCAAAAGAAGTAATCGGAATCACGTTTTGAATCTTTTCATCCGGATCCAGCTGCAAGAGATTAACTACAGCGGTGCCCTTTGCTTGACGTCCGGCTTCCGGGACCTGATATCCCTTCAGACGGAAAACGCGTCCGCGATTCGTGAAGCAAAGGAGTACGGAATGCGTCGATGTCGTAATAATCTTTTCAACGTAGTCTTCTTCGCGTGTGGCTAATGCGGAAATGCCGCGGCCGCCGCGATGCTGACTGCGATAGGTGTCGACAGGCAAACGCTTCACATAACCCAAGTGCGTTAATGTGATAATGACGTTTTCTTCCTGAATCAGCGATTCATCGTCGATTTCATCTTCGTCCGGTGGTCCGAGCTCTGTGCGACGCGGCTCATTATACTTAGTCTTTATCGCCAAAATCTCGGTCTTTATGACTTCATGGAGAAGCTTATCATCGCTGATAACGCTCTTGAAGTAAGCAATCTTCTCTTCCAAATCACGGTATTCGGCTTCGAGCTTCTCTCTTTCGAGTCCGGTCAGACGGCCCAAGCGCATATCAACAATGTGCTGTGCCTGTTTCTCGGAAAAGTCAAAGCGCTCGCGGAGACGTTCTTTCGCCTGATCTTCAGTATGAGAAGAACGGATGATTGAGATAACTTCGTCGATGTGGTCAATGGCTTTCAAAAGACCCTCTACGATATGCTTGCGGGCTTCTGCCTTCTCGAGGTCGAACTGGGTGCGGCGACGTACGACATCCTCTTGGTGCGCAATGTAATGTGTCAATGCGTCATAAAGGGTGAACGTCTTCGGCTCCATACGGCCTTGTGCATCCGGCACGATGGCGAGCATGTTCGCGTTGAAAGCGTCTTGAATCTGCGAATGCTTGTAAAGCTGATTGAGAACGACATTGGCGTTCGCATCCTTACGAAGCTCGATGACGATACGTACGGCCTCGGAACGGTCGGACTCATCACGAATGTCGGAGATGCCTTCAATCTTTTTATCCTTAACCAATTCGGCAATTCTTTCAATCATACGTGCTTTATTGACCATATAGGGCAAATCATGCACAATGATGCGCTGCCGATTATTCTTCATGGTTTCAATATCGGTATGCGCACGTACGACAATACGGCCGCGTCCGGTACGATAGGCGTCAGCAATACCGCGACGTCCAAGAATCTGACCGCCGGTTGGGAAGTCAGGGCCCTTTACCACGGTCATCAAATCCTCGACAGTCGCCTCCGGATTATCCAGAAGCATGACAACGCCATCAATTACTTCGCCCATATTGTGTGGCGGGATATTAGTCGCCATACCAACAGCAATACCAACAGAACCATTCACGAGAAGGTTCGGGAAACGGGCAGGAAGCGCAATCGGCTCCATTTCGTGCTCATCGAAGTTCGGTCGGAAATCAACCGTGTTCTTGTTGATGTCACTCATCATTTCCATGGCGACCTTCTGGAGACGAGCCTCCGTATAACGATATGCAGCCGGCGGGTCTCCGTCCATAGAACCGAAGTTACCATGGCCGTCTACGAGCATGTATCGCATGGAAAAGTCCTGCGCCAGACGAACTAACGCATCATAAACACTGGCATCGCCGTGCGGATGGAAACGTCCGAGAACGTCACCGACGGTGGTCGCGCATTTACGGAAAGGTTTGTCAGGTGTAAAGCCCTGCGTGAACATAGAATAAAGGATACGGCGATGAACCGGCTTCAAGCCGTCGCGAATATCTGGAAGAGCACGATCGGAAATAACACTCATCGCGTAATCGATGAAGGATTTCTTCATTTCTTGCTCTAGGTCTATCGGGATAATTGTGGTTTGCTCAGAACAGAAAACGGCATCCACTTCGGCTTCCTGCGCCTTACGCAAATCCTGACTGGACGTAGTATCTTTTGTCGAATCAGACATGATTCTTCCTCCTCAGTTGTATTCGAGAAATATACTTCACTATTGTACCACAACATATCGCTCTCGCGCACGCGCGCGTAATATTATCTTATATAAACACAAATGCGTGTATATTATTCTGTTCTGAAAATTTGCGCGACAATCATGTTCTTTTCGAGTACAATATTCAAGGTATACAAGAAAATGTTCTTTTTTTCCTATATAATATGCAACATTTTTCTATATAGAATCGTCATTAATAATAAGGAGACTTGTGTGAAGCAGGAGCCATTACAAACCGAGACAGAAGTCATTTATGAAATGCCTGATATCGAGGAGTTATTTGCATTATATGCTGATGACGTTTTGCGCCTGTGTAACGTCTACCTGAGAAAGCATTCTCTTGCCGAAGATGCTTTTCAGGATGTTTTCGTAAAGCTTATGCTGAAGGCGGATACATTTCGCGGTGAAACACCGGTTAAGTACTGGGTTCTCACGATTACCCGCCACGTGTGCCTCGATTATTTGAAATCGACTTGGGTGTCCAAGGTGTCCTCATACGAGGAATGGACAGAACGGCGAAATCAAGGAGGCGTCTACCAGAAGCGACGGAAGCCCATCTCCGAGACAGTGGTTGAGGATAAAATTGTCGATAAACTCGATGAGGATTCGCCCCTTTTAAAGGCCGTTCAAGCACTGCCGACAAAGTACAAAGATGTAATATTGCTGCGATTCTACATGGATTTATCCAATGCAGAAATCGCAGAACAGCTTTCCATTACAGAAAGCTCTGTGCGAAGTCGATTAATGCGAGCGCGAAAAAAGCTTGAACCATTTTTCGAAGGGAAGGAGGAGTAACAACATGTTTCGTGATGATTTGAAAAAAGAACTGTCCAACATAAAAGCCGACGACCGTCTTTTGGAAATGACACGTCAAAAGGTCATGGCGGCTCGATTGCAAATGGCGAAGGATTCGCTTGCCGAGACACCGACATCACCTGTAAAAAAGCATGGTCTCTTCTCTTCACGCCGACATGCGTACATCCTTTCCGCGGCTTGCATGGCAGCTCTCGGTTTACTAATCACAACATCGGTTATTCACGTTTGGAATAATCGGAATAAATCGATGTCTAATGATTGTATAGTCGCAACAGACAATGTAATAACGCACGAAGAACCATTAAATGATACTAATACTTCTCCCCGCCCGATGTCTCTCTCAAACGGCGATGAAGACAATGATATCTTCTTCTTTGATAATTATCCGTCATCAATTGTCATTCTTGAAGATGAAGATGTGACAGAAGATGCTCTGGAAGCCGGGAAGCCGGACAACGGACAAAATGAAATAACCATCGGAAGCACGCCAAGTCCGGATGCCCCCGGTCTTGTGGAAGGCTTAGCGCATTCGTCGATTTCTACCGAACAGCGTCATGCATTCACATCGGCACGCAAGACAAAGAACGCGGATACTATGGTCGCGTCGGAAAATTATGTGTACTCAATTTCTGAAGATAGCCTCTCCGTCATCAGATACGGTCTGGATGGCCAATTCATCGAAAGAATCTCCTTTGATTCTCTCGCCGAAGCTAACGAGACAGTCGCCGTAGTGGGGATGCTCTATGACGAGGAGCTGGATATACTCTCTGTTATTACCGAAACGAACGCGATTGATGTATGTTTTGTGACAGTCACTGAAATTGACGAATCGAACGATTCCTCAAACGAATGTATCATTAGCAATTGCTATTCTTACATGCAAGAAGGCAGCTACATCGACGCTTCCATATCCGGGTCGTCCATTATTTTGGTTTCTGAGAAGAAAATTACAGCATTAACAGCGAATTCCATTGATTCCTCGATGTTTCCAAGAATCAGTGATGGTGATGAGTGGAGTCAACTGCAAAATGGTAACGTTCTCTTTGTTGGCACATCACACCTTTCTTGCTTTACAACGATATCCTCAATATCTCTAATGAATCAAGGCACGCACACCGCCGTGACTTTCGCGAACAATGCGTCAACCGTGAAGATTGATAATGATTCGGTTGTATTTTTGGCCAACATGCCTGCTTCGGATGTGACAGTAGATGACGACCGTACCAAGATTATTCGATTAGCTTCAGATACACTTGCCGCAACTTATTCGACGACTGTACCCGGAAGGCTCTTAAATACACATGCCGTTCAATTTGAAAATGATCACATTCGTTTGGTCACGCTGGAACGCGAATCACTCGCGGAAGGCGTACAACTATTACCAAGCGTATATGTTCTTGATCATGAGCTCGGGCTTTTTGGTTCATTGGTAAAGCTCGGATATACTGAGCCGATTTTCAGTGCGCGTATGGACGAAAAATCGATTACCCTTTTGCCGATTAACGAAAATGCAGATGCTTGTGTTGTTAATCTTGCCGATGACGCACTCCCTGCTATGATGGGTGTTGGCGCCATGCCGGAGTCAAAGATGGCAATCTACTACTTAGATGGCGAGTATCGTTTGGGCGTTGGTGAGAATCTGCTCACCGATTCAACTCTCACAATTTCACTCTACGATTATACCGTGGCAAATGAGCCAAATATGGTTTCGTCGATTATTTTTGACTCAGGCAATCCAAAATCGACGGCAACCACAGATGCGGATACGATGTTTATAAATGCAACGCAAAATATATACGGATGCCCGGTTTCCTACACGGATGAGACTGGCGCGGACGTGAATATGTTCTTGCTCTTTACCATCCGACCTTCTGATCAACAATTGATAATCGTTGATGAGATTGCTCTTTCACCGGTAGAGGGTGCCGTCCGCGGAATCATGGTCAACGGACAGCTCTATTGTGTATCTACAAATGGTGTGAATCACGTAAACTACACGCCTGTCACGTAAATTCGGTAGCGAAACAGTCT
>DAIPXZ010000014.1:0-24524 GCA_036782995.1 Bacillota bacterium | reverse complement strand
TATTGGATATGACATATCAGTTTTGGTATGACAGCTTTGCCGTAACAACTTTGCAGTAGCAGCTTTGCCGTAACAGCGCATCACGCCGAGCTCCCTCAATACCATCAGAAAATACGATTTAAAAGCATCACCCAGATTGGTAATGTCAACACAGACAAAACAGTAGTTATAAAGACGCATTGTGCGGCTTTTGTCGAGTCAGAATTCACCTTCATCGTGATGACGGTCGTGGATGCTGCGGCTGGAAGTGCGCAATACAGAATAGCCACTTTGACGGCGACGGAATCCATGGGCAGTGGTGTCATGCGAAGCAAAAGGAATATGCCGAGAACAATAGCCGGCGCAACCAGCAAACGCAAAAAAGACATCACCCAGATACGAACATCCCGAAAACCTTCTTTTATCGGTAAATTGGCAAGCGTTATGCCGCAAAGTGCCATGCCCATCGGTGTGGCTACCCCGGCAAGTGACGATAGCACCGACATAATCGGAGACGGAATAGAAAATGGCATTGCCGCAAGAAGCAGTCCTACGGGGACAGCGATGACCGGCGGCGAGAAAATGACACGGAGTATGCCCGAGCGTTCTTTCGTCGTTTTTGCGGGCATTTTTCGCGTTTGAGAGGCATCATTTGCTATTTCGCTTCCCGTTTCCGTCGCCGGCATCATTTTCCAAGTCAGCAATAGTGGGCAGACAATGTAGAAAAGAATGCGTACCGGCGTCGTGTATATCGCGATATAAAGGCTACCGACCTCGCCGAAAAGCTCCTCCATGACAGGAAAAGCCATATAGGTAAAGTTCACAAACATGAGATTCATAATCAGGATACGCGACATGGCATCCTTTTTTCTCGTAATCTTATTGAAAATGACGCCAAGCAGAAAAAACAGCCCCATCGACGCCAAGCTCGCAATCAAAAGAAAACCCATGTCGGCAAGACGGTCTGCATCCACGCCGCTGACCATCGCGCGTACTACGACGCACGGGAAAACGATATTGTAGATGAAGGAAGCCAGTGACTTGGCAAAATGTTCGTCAACCAATGACTTGCGTCGGGCAAAATAACCGACGCACATAAGCACAGTCATTTGGAGAGCTAATGTGATTGCCGTCATACAATGGGCTCCTTGTCCGGTTTGCCGCCTTGGCGCGGATATTGCGCCGGTGTCGGGCGAATTTTTCGAATCACAACAACAGAACGATGCATATCCGTTCCGGGAAGGACGAAGCTCTTTAACGTTTCGATTGTGCCGCCTAATGTGACAATGGCCTTCTTTGCACTATCAATTTCTTCGTCGGCGTGCCCCTTCATCGCGAGAAAAATACCGCCGACCTTCACAAATGGCAGACAATACTCACACAGTGTTGGCAGTGATGCGACCGCACGAGCTGTGGCAATGTCATATTTTTCACGGTATTGCTTGTTGCGTGAAGCCTCTTCGGCGCGCGCGTGAATCGTCGTTACATTATCCAAATGCAATTCGTCACATACCGCCGTGAGAAAACCTATGCGCTTCTTCAAAGAATCCAATAAAGTAAGCTCCAGAAATGGGCAGGTAACCTTGAGCGGAATGCCCGGGAAGCCTGCGCCTGTCCCGACATCAATGAGCGAGAGCTTGGCGCCCTTCTTGCGTTCCTCTTCTTCGATATGGCACACCAGTGTCAACGAATCAATAAAGTGACGGATGGCAATGCCTTGGTCATCTAATATGTTCGTTAAATTCATTTTTTCATTCCATTCGCGTAGCATGGCCGCATAAATCTGGAAAGAGGCAATGCTCTCCGCGGTGAGAGGTACGGAAATATCTTCACTGCCCGTCGTTAGATAGGGGGAGATTTGCTTTGCGTCCTCGAGTGATTGTTCGGATATCGTAACCGAAATCGGCTCGCGAGCGGTGGCTGATGTCGACATTGCATCGGAATTCGAGGCAGACTGCGCAGTGCTCTTATGCTTGGATTTCGAGCTTGGCTTCGCGTTCGACTTCGTTGTCGTTTTCGAGCTCGGCTTCGCGTTAGGCTTCGTGTTAGGCTTCGAGTTAGGCAAAACCTTTTTCTTTATGGCTTGCGCATCTGTTTTGCGTACCTCCGGCTTTATCCGTTTGGCAGATGCCGAAGAAACTTTGCCTTTTCCGTCTGGTATCACGGTGTCGTCAGCGCCACGCAGCTCTGTAGAAGCCGTCATGTTTCGTTGCGCCTTATCTTTATATGTCCCCGGATCGGGCTTGATTCTCTTCTTATCATTCATGCGTGCGCTTCCCTACCCTTTCTTTTTTGTGCGTCCAAATAGACGAGAAGGACAGCGATATCTGCCGGTGACACGCCCGAAATACGGGAGGCCTGACCGACGGAAAGCGGTTTTCTTTGCGATAGCTTTTGCCTCGCTTCTAGTCTTAGTCCTTCAATCGATTCATAGGGAATGTCTGCGGCAAGTGCGCGCTTTTCGAGCGTTTCGAACTTCGCGATGCGGTCTTTTTCAAGTGCGATATAGCCTTCGTATTTCAAATCAACCTCGATTGCAAAAACGATATCCTTACGGAGTGCGGGGCGATTGATGTCCACCGGAGCCAAATCGTCGTAGTGAAGCTCCGGGCGCTTGACCAATTCGGCAAGGGATACACCCGATGGCGTTAGCGTGCTGTTGTGCGCGCGTAAAATGGCGTGCAATTCTTCCTTCGGCGCAATATACGTATTCCTAAGTCTTTCTTCTTCGGCCTCGATTGCGGCGCGTTTCTCGCAGAATTTCGCATATCGCTCTTCTCCGACTAATCCAATTCGATGTCCGATATCCGTGAGTCGAATATCCGCATTGTCCTGACGCAGGAAAAGTCGGTACTCGGCGCGAGAAGTCATCATACGATAAGGCTCACTTGTGCCCTTCGTAACTAAATCATCCACCAAAACACCCAAATACGATGTTGAGCGATCCAAAATAAGTGGTGCTTCACCCTTAACATAGAGTGCGGCGTTAATGCCGGCAAGAAGACCCTGCGCGCCAGCCTCTTCATATCCCGAAGAGCCGTTTATCTGTCCGCCGGTAAATAATCCGGAAAGAATGGTCGACTCCAACGAGAGCTTCATCGATGTCGGGTCGATTAAATCATATTCAATCGCGTAGGCATATCTTTGAATTCGTGCATGAGAGAGTCCCGGTAATGAGTGAACCATCTTGATTTGCACTTCTTCAGGCAGGCTCGTGCTAAAGCCTTGTAAATACAATTCCTCGGTAGTCTCGCCCATCGGCTCGACAAATATCTGGTGGCGGGATTTATCACTGAAGCGGACAAATTTATCTTCAATCGATGGACAATATCTCGGACCTGTGCCGGAAATCACTCCACTGTAAAGCGGAGAACGATCCATGTTATTTTTAATGACTTCTCTTGTCTGCTCTGTCGTCCACACGGCATAGCACGGAATCTGTTCCTTCTTCACTTCCACCCCGGCCATCTCATTTCCGAAGGAAAACGGCGGCATATCGGGTTCGCCCGGCTGGATATCCATCTCGTCCTTATCGACAGTCAACGCATTGACACGGACCGGTGTTCCGGTTTTGAATCGTAAAATTGGTATACCGGCATCCCGTAGGCTTTGGGAAAGTCCGACAGAACGGGAAAGGCCATCCGGCCCACTCTCCGTAATGCATTCGCCCATTATCGTACGTGACTCCATATACGTGCCCGAGCAAATCACAACGGCCTTCACAGGATAACACGCTCCCGATTTTGTCTTTACGCCGCAAATGCTCTTGGCAGAAGCATCTTCATTCCATAAAACCTCGACGATTTCCGATTGGCAAAGCGTGAGATTCGGTTCTTTTTCGAGTCTTTCCTTCATCCGTCGGCTGTATTGCGAACGGTCCATTTGTGCCCGAGGGGAGAAAACCGCAGGTCCCTTGGAGCGATTCAGCATTCTTGTTTGTATGGCGCTTAAATCGGCCATCTCGCCCATGATGCCGCCGAGTGCATCAATTTCGCGAACTAACTGTCCCTTGGCCGTGCCACCGATGCTCGGATTGCATGGTAAATTCGCAATCGCGTCCAGATGCAGGGTGAAAAGTACGGTCTTGAGTCCGAGATGAGCGGCGGCGCAAGCGGCCTCGCAGCCGGCATGTCCGGCGCCAACCACGGCGACCTCGTATTCGTCTGCTATATATGCATATTTCGCCGATATGGCGTCATTCCAAGTGCCCATAAAAACCTTCTGTTCCTTTTATTTTCCAATACAAAATCTCGAAAAGATAGTGTCGACGAGCTTCTCACTCACGGAATCACCGGTGATTTCTCCGATTTCTTCCATTGCCGTACGGAGAAGCAAGCATACAATTTCCTTCGGTTCGCCATGTGACAAGACGCGAAGTGCTTCTTTGACATGCTCTTGCGCCGCACGAAGTCGTTCATAGTGGCGTTCCGAAGTGATGATGACTTCCTGTCCGTGGCCTACACCGAGCGCGTCGTAAACCGCTTTTACCATATCGCACATTGCGTCAATGCCCTCGCCTGTCGTGGCGGAAACATTTTGGATAAATGAAATATCGTGTGCATCCTCGATTCCTGCAAAAGACGAAAGAATAGCCTTTTGAACTGCATCGTTGGCTTCATTTGAACCCGTATCCGATTTGCTGATTAACAGACCGAGCTTCGTATTCTTCGAGAGCTTTGCCAAATCGCCAATCATCTCTTCGTGTTCCTCTAAACGGAAATTCTCCGAGGAAACGAGCCAAAAAACAATATCTGCCTCGCCGGTCGCTTTCTTTGCACGATTTACGCCGATGGCTTCGACTTCATCCTCCGTACCTCGAATGCCCGCCGTGTCAATCAGGCGAATCGGGACACCGCCCATTGTCGTATCGACCTCGAGCGTATCGCGCGTCGTACCGGGAACAGATGTCACAATGGCACGTTCGAATCCGGCAATACGATTCAAAAGTGATGATTTTCCGCTATTCGGTACGCCAACGAGCACCGTCGTCATCTTTTCCTTCAATATGCGTCCCTGCGAAAAAGTACCGATGAGCATGTCCATGTCATGAAGGATGGCCTGCAATGCCGCTTCCTGTTTTTCATCGTCTTGCGGATATTCCTCTTCGTGCGGGAACTCGACCATCATTTCCATGGCCGCAAACACGGCGTATATGGAGGAAGAAATACGACGTACTTCCTTCTTAACTGTACCCATAAGCTGCGATTCTGCCGCTTCGAGTGCCATGGCAGAATCAGCCGCAATTACATCCATAACCGATTCGGCCTGTGTGAGGTCAATCTTGCCTGCTGCAAAAGCCTTTCTCGTGAATTCTCCGGGAAGCGCCATACGCGCGCCTGCGAGCAGTAAAACACGAAGAATCTCCTGACGCACAGCGGTACCGCCATGGCAGGAGATTTCAATTGCATCTTCTCCGGTGTAAGAATGTGGCGCAGTAAAACGCGTCAGCATGACTTCATCGATAATTTTATGGGTTTCAGGATGTACGATATGTCCGTAGGCAACCGTATATCCTTGCATTTCAGAAACAGACTTAGCACCTAAAGCCGCGCGTCGCAAAACAAAAACACGATCTGCGACAGTCGAGGCCCCGTCACCCGCCATGCGAATCAGGGCGATTCCGCTCACACCCGGAGGCGTGGCACATGCACAATAAGGCTTATCCGATGCCATGGTTCTATCCGTTCTCTCTTCCTTATGCGCGAATCAGTTTTCTTCGGAAAGAGTAATGACAACTTTGCGATTCGGCTCTTCGCCCTCACTGTGTGTCGTTACGCCCTTTACATTTTGCAATTCGGAATGAACGATGCGACGTTCTGCCGGATTCATAGGATCGAGCGATACGGCGCGACCTGAACGAATAACACGAGCGGCAGCTTTTTCCGCCATAGAAATTAGTACTTCTTCGCGATGCTTACGATATCCACCGATATCCAAAATGACACGAAGGCGATCTTCACTGTGCTTATTGGCAACTAGATTCGTAAGATAAGCGATAGAATCCAAAGTTTCGCCGTGACGGCCAATGGCTGCGCCACAATCCTGTCCGACTACTGTGATGAAAATGGTGTCCTCTTCGCGATAAGAATCAAGCTTGCCGTGAATGCCGATACCGGAAAGTACTTCTGCTACGAAGGAAACCGCTTCATCCTCGGCTTCGCTTGCGGCATCGCCCTCAAAAGATTCATCGTCTCCGTAATAAACGTCTTCTTCCTCTTCTTCGACCATCGCTTCGTCTGCAACATCAGCGGTCACTGTAACGGTAGCGTCCTTCTTACCCATACCCAAGAAGCCTTTATCATTTCCTTCATTCACGACTTCGATTGAAGCCTCTTCACGGGAAACGCCTAGCTCTGTGAGTGCCAACTCAATGGCTTCGTCCACGGTTTTTGCGGACTTTGTAACCTTTTTCTCCATAACGTCTGCCTCCATATAACCGATACGGGCGTTTGACCCGTATCTAAATTACTTCTTCTTTGTGCCGTTCGTCTTGGACGCGTTCCGGTTATACTTTCCCTTTGGGGATTCCACGGTAGCATCTGTCGCATGTGCCTTCTTTGCAAAGGCGGCGGCCTTCTTCTCAGCGAATTCTTTCTTCTTCAATTCAAGCGGCTTGGTAAACATGAAATAGATAATCAGCTGTTGGACAACGCCCATGATGTTACCAATAATCCAGTAGAAGCCCATCGCCGCAGGCATGCTGAATGTGGTAACCAACATGATAACAGGCATAATCCAAATCATGGTATTCATCATTGCTTCTGAGGTATTCTCCGTAGGAACCTGACCCGCACGTGCAGCATTCTGCTTCGCGCGCTTACGTTCTTCCTTCGCTTCTTTGCTGTTCTTCTGACCCGGCTTCAATAATGTCGTCATGCGGTTCATCAATATCGTCGTTAAGAGCACCAAGAGCGGAATAACGAGAAGCGGCACATATGTGCTCGTATTCTTAGCAATATCCATTGGATTCCATGCCGGAGTGACCGAGAGGTCAAGACCTAAGAATTTCATATCAATCATTTGCTCCGCCGTCATGAAGCCCTTATCAATGGCCTGATGGAGAGCACTTGCACTGTTCTGCAATTTTTCAACAATCGGAATATTGTAGGAGTTAAAGCTGCCGCCTGTAGCCTTCAAATTGAAAAGCTCGCCCATGGCAGTCAAGTTCGCACTGGAAACCTGTGCGATGTAACGAAGCGGTGCACGAACGACACCATAAATCGGTAAAATGAAGATAATTTGCAAAATCGGTAAAAAGCAGCCCAATGGTGAGAATGCGCCATTTTCCTGCAAGAGCTTTGTCATTTCTTCATTTTGCTTATTCTTATCATCCGGATATCTGCGCTTGATTTCAGCCTGCTTATCGGCAAGAGCCTGCTGCTTCATTAAAGAGCGCTGGGATGTAACGTTTAGTGGGATTAATAGACCGCGAACCACGATGGTAAGCGCGATAATGGCAAGACCATAATTGCCGAAAAAATTATAGAAAACACGAGTCAGCCAACCGAAAAGGTCAACAAGAATATTATCGTATATTCCAAAAGCCAATACAATGTGTTGCAATTCCATCCGTTGCTCCTATCTAAGTACAAAAAACATGCTGCTTTGAGCCCCTGGTAAGTATACCACATAAGCGTGATAAAGGTCGTTATCCGTTCTACTTGACGGGATCATAACCACCCTTGGAAAAAGGATTGCACCGAAGGATGCGCCATGCACCCATCAATCCGCCCTTTAGAAAGCCGTATTTCGTGATGGCTTCCAGACAATATTGAGAACAAGTCGGTAAATATCTGCATGTCGGAACATGGTTCGGCCCATGCGACGCCTGATAGAGTCGTATAAGATAACAAGCGAGCTTCTTCATTCCATCGCCTCCGAGGAAAGAATCTTCAAACGAAGCAACAGCCGCTCCATCTCTGCCGATACATCCTTGAACGACGGCATCGGCTCGGTGACTCTCATTAGGAAAATAACATCATTTCCCGGCATAATCCGAGTCGACAGCGGGCGATACGCTTCGCGAAGAAGCCGTTTAGCGCGATTTCTCGCTACTGCTCCTTTACGATGCTTGCTGCTCGTAAATCCGACACGCACCAAATCCGCAGGGATTCGGGTCATATTATGCTTGAGGTTCGGGCTACGTTTAAAGACATGAACAGTCAAAATGCGCCCGCTCGCGAATTTTCCTCTCTTATATACTCGAGAAAATTCATAATTAAACCGAAGCGTGATTGTCTTCATGATTCACATCCAGCATGCATTGCAAGTAAAAAAAGGACCACGTGGGTGATCCTTATGCTGCAAGACTCTTTCTTCCCTTAAGTCTTCTTCTCTTAAGAACGTCTCTGCCGGAAGCAGTGCTCATTCTTGCACGGAAACCGTGAACCTTCGATCTCTGTCTCTTTTTTGGTTGATATGTCATCTTCATATGGATTTACCTCCAAGTGTTAGTTACCATTGTTTATCTACGAAAGTCGATACGAATAGCGCTAAGATTATAACCGCAGAATTGCTTCTGTGTCAAGACCTAAGCGCATACGATTACGCGTTCTTTTTTCGCTCCAAAAGGTTCTTCGCCGTCGCACAAATATCTACAGCCTTGAGATGATATGCTTCCATGAGCTTTGCCGGAGTACCGGATTGTCCAAAAACATCCTGAATACCAACTCTTGTCATGATACATGGTGCATTTTCCGAAAGAACCTCTGCAACTGCACTGCCCAATCCGCCGATAACGGAGTGTTCTTCACAAGTCACAATCGCACCGGTTTCTTTTGAAGCGGCAATAATAGCATCCTTGTCAATCGGTTTA
Organism: Bacillota bacterium; assembly: GCA_036782995.1. Lineage (GTDB taxonomy): Bacteria > Bacillota > Clostridia > Saccharofermentanales > Saccharofermentanaceae > DAIPXZ01. The sequence continues at coordinate 15,730 of DAIPXZ010000014.1, read as the reverse complement.
ATCGTGTGCATATCCAAAACACGTGCATGAATGCCTTCTTGTTCGAGCAGCTCCGCCGCCGCAATGGCCTCGCCAACTAAATAACCCGTAGCAATCAGTGTTAAGTCGTTACCGGCCTTGAGCTGATTGGCTTTTCCAAGCGTGAAAGGAACATCGCTACCATACTCGCCATAGATATCCGGTACCGCTAAACGTCCGAGGCGCACATAGAAAGGGCCGTCAGTCTCAATTGCCGCCTTGATGGCAAAGCGTGTCGACGCCGCATCCGATGGCGATACGACCGTCATGTTCGGAAGGGAACGCATAAAGCTTAAATCTTCAATGCATTGGTGCGACGCGCCGTCTTCACCCACCGTAATGCCGGCATGTGTTGCGCAAACCTTGAGATTCAACTTCGGATAACATGCCGAGTTGCGGATTTGTTCGAGCGCTCTGCCTGATGCAAACATCGCAAACGTCGATGCGAAAACAATCTTCCCGCATGTCGCAAGTCCGCATCCGACGCTCATCATATTTGCTTCGGCAATTCCCATATTGAGATGTCGTTCCGGGTAATCCTTCTTAAATGTGGCGGTGTTTGTTGATTTGGATAAATCGGCGTCAAGCACGACAATTCGGTTATCTGCGCCGAATTCCGCAAGTGCACGGCCGTATGCTTCTCTGGTTGCCATTTTGCCCATGATTAAAGTTCCTCCGATTTCGAAATCAATGCGTCAAGTTCAACAACAGCCACATTGTATTGTTCTTCCTTTGGTGCCGAGCCGTGCCAAGAAGCTTGGTTCTCCATAAAGGATACGCCCTTGCCCTTCACGGTCTTTGCGACCAAAACAGACGGCATGCCTTTTTGCTGCTTTGCCTCGGCAAAGCCTTTTTCCAACGAAGCAAAATCATGTCCATCCGTCGGAATCGAATGCCATCCGAACGCAGTCATTTTATCGTTAACGGAGCCGAGATTCATTACGTCGGTCGTCGCGCCGTCAATCTGGAGACCATTATGGTCGATGATAACGCAAAGATTATCGAGGTGATAATGCGCGGCACACATGAAGGCTTCCCAAACTTCGCCCTCTTGGAGCTCGCCGTCGCCCATGACGCAATAGACGCGATAGTCTTTTCCGTCAAGCTTCGCCGCCAACGCCATACCGACTGCCGCCGAAATACCTTGACCAAGCGAGCCGGTCGACATATCGACGCCCGGTACCGTGCTCATGCAGGGATGTCCTTGTAAAAAGGAGCCGAATTGACGCAAATTTTTCATCTCTTGAATATCAAAAAAGCCCCGTAGTCCGAGCGCGGCATAAAGAGCCGGCGCACAATGACCCTTTGAAAGCACAAAGCGGTCACGGTTCGGGTTTCTCGGTGCCTTGGGGTCAACCGAAAGCTCCTCTTGGTAAAGATAAGCGATAATGTCTGTCGCAGATAACGATCCGCCCGGATGTCCCGATTGCGCACGATATACGCCCTCGATAATCCATCGCCTCATTTGCGAGGCAAACCTACGCAAGTTTTTCTCTTGTGTCTCATTCATTCACGTAACCCCCATTATTTCGTGTAATACCGAAATTATTTATATCACCATATGCAACTGTGCATATGAACGATTTCACCGTTTCGCAGATATACCCGCGGAATACGCTTGCCGATTAAGCAGGTTATCTCGTAATTAATTGTGCCGAGCGCGGCTGAAATCTCGTCCACCGATATTTCATCTGTTCCGTTCGGCCCGGATTGGTGTCCGAAAAGCACTACCTCGTCAGAAACCTTCGGCTTCGTCTGCAATTCCGTCGCATCAACCATGCACATATCCATGCAAATATTGCCCACGACCGGTACTCTTTTGCCTCCCATGAGCATCTTGGCGCAATTAGAGAGTCGGCGGGCGTAGCCGTCCGCATAACCGATGGCGATGGTCGCGATGACGCTTTCTTTCTCGGTCTTAAAATTGCGTCCGTAGCTTACGGATTCACCGGCCGCCAGCGTTTTCACATGCACAACGCTAGATTTGAGCGTCATTGCCGGGCGAATGTTGAAATCCTTATAGGGAACCGGACAGCCCTCTGGCATCATACCATAAACAATGAGGCCGGCACGCACCATATCGAGGTGCATTTGCGGAAAACGGATAATACCAGCGCTATTGCAAATATGTTTGGTCGGAATATGAAGCCCTTTGGCCTCGAGTGCTTCTCCCATCGCCTGAAAACGATTGAATTGACGCATGGTATACTCGTCATCATTGGTATCAGCCATGGAAAAGTGCGAGAACATGCCTTCGACAGCAATTCCCGGTAGCTTTGAGATGGAAAGAATCGACTCGATAGAGGATTCACCCTCCAAAAAGCCCAGTCGATTCATGCCCGTGTCGTATTTAATGTGAATGCGCGCTGTTTTACCTTCTTCGACGGCAGCCGCGGATACGGCTTTCGCATAATCCAGCGAATAGACAGTTTGTTCAATATCATGATGAATCAATTCGGAAATTCTTCTCGGGTCTGTATGTCCGAGAATCAATATCGGGGCCGTAATGGCATGATTACGAAGCTCAATCGCCTCATCCAGCATAGATACGGCCAGCTTGTCGGCACCGTTTTCGAGCAAGACCTTCGATACTTCAATCGCGCCATGCCCGTAAGCATCAGCCTTAACGACCGCCATGACCTTAGCCTGCGGATTCGTCATTTCACGAATTGCCTTCATGTTCGAAGCCAAGATATCCAAATCGATTTCCGCCCATGAGCGGCTCGGAAAATCCTGTCTCATAATTCGGTTTCCCTCTTTTCCCAACCTATTTTCGTATAGCATTGAGGATAATAATCCCAAAGCATCGTAGGAAGCATCGCTCGTACTCCATAGTCAGCGGCCGCCATTTTTCCGGCCATGCTGTGAATGTATACTGCGCTGATGGCGGCTTTCTCTTCTTCCATACCCTGCGCCAAAAAACCGCCGAGCAATCCAGCAAGCACGTCACCGGAGCCGCCTTTTGCGAGTCCGTTGTTTCCTCCTGCAATACTATACCACGCACCGGCCGGTGTGAAAATGCTTGTTTGGTGATCTTTTAGCACAAGAATTACATGATGATCTTTTGCATATTGAAGCGGAATGTCATCTCGGACCTTTCCGTCAAAAGAAGGGCAAAGCCGTTTGAACTCACCGACGTGTGGTGTGATTACCATTGGCGGCAACTGTCTATCCCGACGTTCCTGCAAAGATGCAGACATATCATTTTCCGCCAGCATCGTAAGCGCGCCTGCGTCTAAAATCACATGTGCCCCCGTAAGAATGACTTCCTTTAGCTGTTCAATGTTAGATTGGCAGGATGGAACCAGTCCCGGGCCCATCAATACGGCGGTGGAGCGCTTGATTTCCGCATGAAGCTCTTCGATGGAAATCGGTAATCCATCCGGGTCAACTGCGCGGGAAGTCGCCGTCGGGCACAGCGTCATCAGCGGCGCGAGAAGTCCTTGCGCCGTCAAAACATGCACCAATCCGACACCACTTCGTAATGCCGACATCGTGCAAAGATATCCGGCGCCACCCATGCCCTCACTACCGGCACGAACCAAAAGACGGCCGAATGTGCCTTTGTGCCCATCATTCGGGCGCGGTATGGCAAAAGAGGCGACCATTTCGTCGTGAATGACAATCGGTGACTTTTGTCCGTCCATACGCCTTCCTTTCCTGATTCTCCGCCGGTATAAGCGGTAATGCTTTATGCCTTCGGTGAATCCCCGATCTTCTTGAGGTCGAACGGTGTTTCCTGATAGACATAATAATTAAGCCAATTCATGAAAAGAAGCGTCGAGCTCGAGCGCCACTTCATCGGCGGCTCCTTCGTCGGATCATCATCCGGAAAATAGTTTTTCGGCATCGCAATCGGCAAGCCTTTCTTTAAATCACGGAAATACTCGTCACGCAATGTATTTGCATCGTACTCGGAATGTCCCGTAATGAAAATCTGTCGGCCGGAAAGATTGGACACGGCATATACGCCACATTCTTTTGACTCGGAAAGAATACGCAAATTCGGATGCTTCGCAATATCTTCGCGGCGCACTTCAGTATGACGGGAATGCGGCACATAGAAGTAATCATCGAAGCCGCGGAATAGCTTGACCGGCTGTGTATAGGTCATACTGTGCTCAAAGATTCCAAAAACCTTCTCCGGGATATCATATTTCGGAATCCCGTAGTGATAATAAAGACCTGCCTGTGCGCCCCAACAGATATGAAGCGTCGAATAAACGTGGCTCTTGCTCCATTCCATAATCTGTGTCAGCTCTTCCCAATAAGCGACCTCTTCAAAAGGCATATGCTCAATAGGTGCGCCCGTGATAATCATGCCGTCATAATAGCGGTCACGCACGTCCGAAAACGTCTCGTAAAAGGTCATCAAATGCTCGATTGTCGTATGCTTCGGATGATAAGACGCAGTGTAAAGCAAATCAATATTCACCTGCAGCGGCGAATTCGAAAGCGCTCGCAAAAGCTGCGTTTCTGTCGAAATCTTGTCTGGCATCAAGTTCAAAATCAGTATGTGTAAAGGACGGATGTCTTGCATAAATGCACGATCCTCCGTCATGACGAATATTTTCTCTTTTTCCAAAATGCCGGTGGCCGGCAAATTATTGGCAATGCGAATCGGCATTACATTACTCCCCTTCTTTACTATTTTCTTCCAAGAATTCGTTCAATATCGAATTCGGCGGAATGCGATTACTGCTGGCACTTGGGATTTTCGAGAGCCATGTCAGTAGCATTCGTGCTTTCGCAACCGCTCTTTCCTCATCTGCAAAAGGCTTCGGCGGCTTCGTTCTGGACATAAAAACAGATGGCGGCAAGGTGTTCGCTTCATATTGCTCCAGCGAATCACGGATGTCTCGATAAGCCGTCGATGCAATAATGAGCGGCTCGTATATCAAGAATGAATTTACATGATAATCCGCACGCGTCAGATAATCACTGTAGTAATTTTGCTCGGATTTTGTAATCATCGGCCAGTAATCAATAGTCGATAACGCATGTGCGCCACGATGCCGCACATCGCGTACAATGCGACGAAGCATTCGTAAATCATCACTGTCCAAGAGTCGATTATCTGACATCACAGATGCATATGGCATAATGAAAACGCCCACGTATTGTTCCTTCGGGAAATGGCCGGCAATCTGCTGCGAGAGACCGTGTAAGCCTTCGACAACGACGACACCATTCTCCCCGACCTGCAGGGCTGGTTTATTCTCATCAACAATGCGATCTCTGACCTGAAAATCAAAGGTCGGTGTAACGACCGCTTCACCCGAAACCAATCGTGCCAGGTCAATGCTGGCCAATCGCATATCCAGATTGGACTCCGACTCATAGTCCGGACGTCCATCTTCGTCAAACGGCACTTGAGAAATAGCATAATAATCGTCAAGTGAAATGCGTGCCGCCGGTTTTCCAAGCTCGCAAAGCTTCGTAACCAATCGATCGGTAAAAGTGGTTTTGCCGGATGAAGTCGGGCCGGATACAAATACCACCCGCACACGATCATCATCCGCTACTCGTGTCGCAATCTCCGTCGTTTGACGGATAAAGCGCGTCTCGGCGCGTTTGATGAATTCCTGTAGCTTATATACGCCCATTATTTCTTCTAGGTCTTCGATAGAAATTTGGATTTTATCCGAGAGATTTGCCATGATTTTTCCTCCGCTTCCTACTTATCAACAACATCCGACATGACCAACATTCGGATGAGTTTATCGTATCCGTATTGAAGAAGACGGATTACGATATAGACGAGCCCGGGAAGAATCACTGCGGCAAAGAGAATAACTGCGGCCAGAAATACGAGATATATACCGCCGGAAATAACGCCCAATACGGTCGCAAACGTGCCCGCGGTCTCTACGTATTTACTCGTAAAATGCTCTAGGGTTTTATTTAGGTAATCGACAAGCCAGGTTTTCAAATCCGGAACGCCTACCGTCAGCTTCGGACGCATCCAAGCCGTAACAAGCAGTGTAATCAACATGCTTTTCGTAAATTGTACGATAAGAAGCGGAATCTTGCCCCATAACGGAAGTCGATAATAAGCGAAGCAAATCACGGGGGACAGAAAAAAAAGAACCATCAAGAGGACAACTTTTAAAACTACATATCCGCTGATGAATCCGCTTAATGCGCCAGTCCAGTAATTATATAGGACAAGCACGCTTACAAAAAGTCCGTATAGAAAAAACAGACTGGTGTGGCGTCTGTTTTCAAAATCCGTGTCACTCCAAAGCTTCCCTAAAAGTAGACCTTCTAAATAATCCACGGTTCTGCTTTCCCTTTCGTTTCTATTTGCTCTTCTATTGTATCAGAAAAGCGCAATGGAAAAAACCAATGCAGTCAGCGCAAACGAAACGCTGTCTTTGCCGTATGTTCGATGATATTACGGAAATCATTCCATTTTGCAGGGAAGCTTCCGACTCCGAGCGATTTCAATTCTTCGCCATCGTTGAATTTGATAATAACCGACCAATCTTCCGGAAATGAGCAGCTGATAGCATTGGCAGAGCCGGTTCCACGTGCGTATTCCGTCGCCCATGTAAGTAAATCTGTATTTGGAAGAGCCGCCTTGATTTCTGCAACGTTTTTCGGAGACAATGCACGCATGAAGTCGTTACTCCACAAACGAGTGTCCTGCCATCCAATCATACGGGCATTAAAATCGATTGAAGCCTTTAGACTACCTCGTCGGTAGCCGGATAGCTCTGCCTCGATGGAAATAATATCCTCATAGCGATGCTCCATAGCACTTAAACCCCTTGCTTCTTCCATCCAGATCACCTTGCTGTCAAATTGTACGCTCACTTTATTTTCACTCCAAAAATCGATCCTGCACGAGAGCCGATGACAATCATGCCATTCACCACAATCGGTGAAGATTCCATATTCAACCCGGTACTGACCTCATTGGCCGTGCCCATGTTGCGAAGTGTTTGCAGATACGTGATTCTTTGTCCGTTCTGCGCATTGACGAGGTGGATTTGTCCGCCACTGTCACACATGACAATGTAAGCGTTTCCTGCGTCATCGTAAACATCTACCGGTGAGCTCCACGAATACAGATTCATTTCGTAAGCCCATACCTGTGTGCCTGTTGTCTTATCGTAAGCCACTAAGCGATTACCGCTATAGATGCCGTTAGTCATACAATAGGAGAAAATAACCAGATTCGAAATCGAGTTCTTGCCGACAATCGCCGTACCGAGCATGCCGCCGTTAACGTCGTCGCCTGATGTCGCACCATTGTGGGTGTAGCAAGATTGTGAGGTCTGCCAAACGACCTCGCCCGTCATAGCATCCAGTTTATATGTATAAGAAGCGCCCATATAATCGAGTGCATCGGTTCGTTGGTAATCGACCTCCGTACCGGTATACAAATACACATGGCCGTTCTCTTCTTCGATTACCGGCGTAACATCCGAGTCATCGTCGAGCTGTCGCGCCCATACGAGGCTCATCGAATTGAGGTCAACACAAATCAAATTACCTGTGTTATCAGATGCATATCCATAATGATCATACACCGCCATAGAGCTCTCGATACCGAGGTATCCGTCTGTGTTATGCGCTAATTCATACTTAAAAACCACAGTCTCCGGATTGATGGAAAGTCGACCTGTTCCTTTATCAAATTCCGTATTCAGCTTTAGCGTGTAAATCATGCCGTTTTCATTCGGATAAATAAGCGTATCAGCCGCCGCACATACAATCGGAGACGAGTCACATGCGCCCCATGTCGAACGGTATGCACGCGAATCTAATCCGGATTGGAAATACATGAGCTCACCAGTCATTAAATTGTAGATACGGAAACCAATTTTTCCATCAGCCCCATTACTATCACCCTGTCCAACATAGAGAATTGGATAACCACGCGGGTCCACCGCAGGTGTGCCCTTAATCGTAGCGCCGACCGTAATCGGATCACGGGTCATTTGGCCATCATCCACATCAAAGAAATAGACCTTACCGTCCATCGCCGCGATAATAATCTCGGTTAGGTTCTGCTTGGCCTTCTTTTCCGGATACATATTCATTAATTGTTGGACATCATAATCCCATGACACCGCCAAAGGCTGACCGGTCCAGCCTGTTCCTGTCCACGAGAAGGACCACGACGAAGAGCTCATCGAGCCAACGCCGTTATACTCCCAGACCTGCTCCAAAACACCCTCGGTCACATCAACCGTGCCCCAAGAGGCGCAATTGCGGAAGTTATTACCACGGAAAGAAAGGATACCGGGAACGGTTTGGTAATATAGCGGGTCTCCGAAAGCAATTGGAGTCGTGCGTTCATAGGGAGAAAGAACAGAATCACCGTTTTGGACTACCTGTGTCGCACTTCTTTCCGAAGGTGACATTCCGGCGCCCGGGGTGCCCATTTCCACATTCATTTGCGCGATAGCGGGATAGAGAATAGGATTCTGATATGCAAGACGCTCTTCGACCGGAGTCGGTGTCGGAGTTGCAATAGCAATGCCGGAAGAAGAAGTATTCGTAGTATCACCGACAGATGTGCTATCCTTCGGTCGAATAATCGATTTTTCTTTATTCTGATTACCAATGGTGAGAACGCCAAGAATAACGGCGGAAGATACGAGAACCAAGGTCACAAGGGCCAAAACGATCATACCGAGGTTATTCGAGCCGCGAGATGGCTTATGGAATTGATTATCATAGCGAACGTAATTTGAATCTTTCATGCAAACCCTCATCATCGAAATGAAAATCTTCTTGTGTATTTTCCTATACTATCACATCCGGTGTCGATTCGTTAGAGAAAAATTGCACAAATTTTGCCTCATTTGATGTTTTCGTAAGCATATTTCTCGTTCAACCTAAAGAAAATTGAGAAACACAGACATGTTCCGACCACATTCGTTCGTCAAACAAAAAGAAGAAAAACTCATTCCAGATACTCCATGAGCTTTTTCAATCGGTGATTCATGCCCGACTTACTAATCGGTGGCTCCATCAGCTCACCGAGTTCTTTAAGCGACAGCCCCGGATTGTCAATGTGAACCTTCGCAGCTTGCAAAAGCTCGTTTGGCAAAGACGCCGCCTTTGGCGAAGAAAGAAGAATGCGAAGTGCCTCCGTGCGCGCCGCACTGGCATCCGCCTGACGAGACAAATTCCAGTCATCGCAATTTACCATTCGATGCATCTTTGCACTGAAATCACGGTTGATACGGATATCCTCGATGCGAATCATTGCATCAGACGCCCCAACAAGCGTCAGGAAATCCGCAACCGACTCGAATTCTTTGAAATAAAGAACATGATCATTTGCTCTCGCCGATAACATCGGGCGAATATTTTCAGCATGCAGAAGTAACATCAATGGCTTGTAGAAAATGTCTTCTCGACAAAAAAGCTCGACACGATAGGCCGACTCTGGCTCTGCAACATAGCCATGTGCCAAAAACGCCCCGCGAATCATCGCTCGACGCAATTCTGTCTGGTCCGAAAACACCAAGTCAATCTCATCCGGATCCGCGTAACGCAAGAGCCACGCGTCGTCGTCCGAAGTAATCTCTACCACGTGCAAAGCACCACCGCGGGCTTTTTCCACAGACAATCGAGCCTCTCGGAGTGTGGCAGTGCCTGCCTTTTGGATGCGTTTCGCGATATCTTCGTTTCGAGTCGAAGTAACGATGTACCCATTTTCAAAACGATACCCGAGACAAAAGCACATCGCCGCCAGCTCTGCCTCCCAAGAAGGCACAGAAAGGTTCGTGTTTCGTAATATCTCTTTCTTGGTTTGTTGTGAAAAGGAATCGGGCTTCATCAGGCTTCCTCGGTATTTTTCGGTTGCACATAGCGGGGGTCTTTATCGATATCCCTGTGATGAATCGAAACACGGTAGCCCAAATCAGAAAGCGCTTTATGAATGCAAATCGCCACATAGACAGAACGATGACGTCCGCCGGTACAGCCGACACCAATCATCAGACGGGCCTTGCCTTCGCGGATATAGAAAGGAATTGAATATGTCAAAAGGTCGATTTGCTTTTGAAGATATTCCTTCGTCTCGTCAAAAGAGAGAAGATACTCTTCGATGGGGGCGTCCTTCCCCGACATCATCTTGAGCGTAGGTTCATAGAAAGGATTTGGCAAAAAACGGACGTCATAAATATTGTCGCAGTCGACCGGTATACCGTATTTGAATCCGAAGGATTCGACATGAATATCCATCATGCCTACTTCCTGAATATCAATAATGGATTGCAATTCCTCTCGAAGACCACTCATCGCCATCATGGATGTATCGATGGTATGCGTCGCTCGCGCACGGATGCCGCGCAAAAGCTCACGTTCCTTGGAAATAGCTTCGGAGAGCGAAAGGCCTTGGGAAAGTGGGTGCTTGCGACGAGTTTGTCGATAGCGGTTCACAAGAACTTGATCGTTAGCCTCTAAGAAAATAATCCGATAGGGGCATTCGAGTGATTGAATCTCCGTAATTGCTTTGCCGAAGCCCTTCAAAAGCTCATTACTTCGAATATCAACGACAAAAGCAAGCTTATTAATGGCATATCCTTCGCCGCCTTGTCCTTTTAGAAAAGTTCGAACGAGTTCAGGCAGAACCATCGGTGGTAAGTTATCGATGCAAAAATAGCCCTGATCCTCCAAAAAATTCGCGGCCTGACTCTTTCCTGCACCTGACATACCTGTCAATATGATAACGTCCATGTACTTGATATGGCTCCTCTTCTCAATTATTTTGCAATTATCCAATTATGCGGAATCAGAAGCACTTGAGTGCTGTCTCGTCCACTTACGCTTTGGTGGGCTGTGCGATTGGCGCTGTTGAAGCCTTCGCCTCTGGAATGACGACAACTTTCTTTGCCTTCTTATGCAATTCCACGCCGGTAGTCTTCGGATTGTAACCTTCCTTTGGTTGTGAAAAGCCCTTGCCGATGAAACGAACTTCTGTCTCCAACGAGACACCGGATTTTTCTTTCACAGTAGCTTGAATCTTCTTTACAAGGTCAGCGATATCGGTCGCCGTCGCTCCGCCCTTATTAATGACGAAGCCCGCATGCTTCTCTGATACCTCGGCTCCACCGACAGAAACGCCCTTCAGTCCCGCTTCTTCAATCAAAACGCCGGCATAATAGCCCTCCGGGCGTTTGAACATACAACCAGCACTTGGAAAATTCAACGGTTGGGACGCATTTCTCTTCTCCGCTAAATCCTTAATTGTTGCCTGAATAACTTCTGGGTCACCGCGCTCAAGCTTCAAAACGACAGACATGACTATTCCACCCAACGCCATAAATCGGCTGCTTCTGTAACCATATGCAAATTCATGGCCTTCGATGACATACGTCTCGCCTTCATTGGTAATGCAAAGCGCTGAATCTACAACACAAGACATGTCACGTCCATATGCGCCGGCATTCATGAAAACGGCTCCGCCTATACTACCCGGAATACCGGATGCGAATTCGAGTCCGGTAAGCTCGTGCTTTACGGCACGTGAAGACACCTTGGACAGTAATGCTCCTGCATATGCATGAATATATACGTGATCGGGATCGTCGTCCTTCGTTTCTGTCCAAATACTCGAAAATTTCTCGCCCAAACGAATGACTATTCCATCAATTCCATCATCCGATACAACGATATTCGAACCGTTGCCCATGAGATAGTAAGGAATCTCCAAGGACTTCGCGATTTGAATCAACATGATGACTTCTTTTAAGTTCGTCGGCTCGGCATATATCTCTGCCGGTCCGCCGACACGAAACGAGGTGTGCGTGTTCATCGGTTCATTCTTCTTAAGATTCTCTTCCAGGTCCCAATACCCGGCATCGACTAATTGGTTTCTTAATGTGGTAATCGCCTGCTCACTAACGCTCATCTTTTCTCTCCTTCATCCTGCTATTGAAGATCGGTAACGAACGAATCTCTTATGTATTGATGCCGCCTGGGAAAACTCTTCCCACGAGATCTTTCGCGGCATTGTAGCCCATCTTTTTAACACGATAGTTAATTGCCGCAGCTTCAACGATAATGGCCAAGTTACGTCCCGGTCCGACCGGTATGGTAAGTGACGGAACCGGAATGCCCAAAATATCAGTCGTCTCATCGACAATGCCTAATCGGTCATATGTCTTCTTCTCATCCCATAATTCAAGATTAATAACGAAGTCAATGTTCTCCTGTGGCTTAACAGACGAAACACCGTAGAGCTCTTTAACGTCCAGAATGCCAATTCCGCGAATCTCAATCAAGTGGCGAATAATTTCCGGTGCGCGTCCCAGAAGAGTCGTCTCGGATACCCGCCGGATTTCGACTTGGTCATCGGCAATCAGTCGATGGCCTCTCTTAACAATTTCAAGTGCAGTTTCGGATTTACCGACGCCGCTTTCTCCCAAAATCAAAATACCTTCACCATTTACTTCGACCAAAACGCCGTGCATAGAAATACGGGGCGCGAGTTCCACATTCAAGTACTTTACAAGCGAGCTCATGAATTCACTCGTTGCCATATGGGTGCGAAGTACCGGAATCTTTGTCTTTTTCGCAACAGAAAGTAATTCCTTATGTGCTTCGTGGTCACGCGTCAAAATCAAACAGGGAATATTCTTTTCGAAAAGCGAGAGAAGTCTCTTTCTTCTCGATTCGGAAGAAAGCTTCTCCAAATAGGCATGTTCCATATTACCAATTAACTGAATACGGTCCGGCCCAAAATGGTCATAATAGCCGGCTAATTGAAGACCCGGACGAGTGACGTCCGCGACATGAATACGAATCTTTTCAAGTTCACCCGGAGAATAAACCACTTCCAGATTAAACGACTTAATAATCTCCGAAAGGAAAACACTGGAGTAGGGCATGAAAGAAGCCTCCGTTTTCGTCTATATTTCTTTACCAATTCATTGTAATACAAAAAGAGCGTTTATGGAAACGAAATTCCGCAGAATACATGCCCCCACAAAAGATTCTGCAATCGGTAGTATGCACATCCATTTGCCATCACAATCTATAAAAAAAGGGAAGCTTCTTCCTGTTCGGATTTCGGCTTCCCTAATATTCATTACATTAATAATTATTCGGCTCTGTTCTTCTCGAAAACCATAATGACACGGTCTTCTTTAAAAGAAACACCTGTCGAAAGCGAAACATTTTCAGCGCCGGATAGAGAAGCTTGGATACGACCGCCCTCGTCATTCAAGATGGAATGGAGGTGCCAGCCCTTCTCTGACTTCGCTTGCAAAATCTCGCCCATGCGATCGGAATTGACTTCACCGGTAGCAGTATGTGGTACAACTACAACAGAATACTCTTTACTCGTATCTTGAAGAGAAATCGCTCCTCCGATACCGCCGGCTGTCATAGAATCAATTCTCTCGTTCAGCTTATCAATCGCGGCCTGCGTCTCTTCCAACTTCTTCGCCAATTCATCTCTTTCCTTGGTCATCGTCTCAATCTCACGCTCCTTCTCTTCAATTATTGCCAGAAGCTTACCCTTTTCACTCTCGGAAACAGCAGCTTCCTTCAGCGTAACTGCTCGTTTTTCCGCCGTCAGGATAATTTCCTGCGCCTCAACAGCTGCAATCTCCTGTGCATTCTTCGAATCGGCAATAATCGCCCTCGCTTCTTCCAGTTCAGCAGCCAATGTGGCCTTTTCTTCCGACATTGAAGCCTTCGTGCTATCGCGCGTCGTCGTGAGTGTTTCAATCTCATCTTCAAGATTCTTCTTCTGTTCTTCGAGATTACCGAATTTCTCTTTTACTTCGTCTTCAAGGCTCTTCTTCTGGAGCTCGACGGCCTCGAGAGCCTTCTTTGCTTCTTCCAATTCGCCTTGCGTCTTCTTAAAGCCTTCTTCGATTTCCGCTACCTTCAACGCAGCAGCTTCCTGCTCAGCAATTGCCTTCTTCGCGGCATTTACATAAATCTCAAGCTCTTCGGCAGCTTGCTTCTTTGTCTCCTCGATACCGGCATTAATTTGTTCCGCTTCGATAATCGCGGCATTCTTCGCTTCTTCCGCTTCCTTCAGTCGGTTGTTGCTTGCCTCTTCGACCTCTTTGCGTGCCTTCTCTTGCTCTTCTTCAAAGCTCTTGCGCACATTCGCAATAGCCGTTTCCAGCTCGGTCAATTCGGTCTTTGCCTTATCGCGGCGATCAAATGTATCCTTGGAATCTTCTTCCGCCTTCTTGGCCTCTTCCAGCATTTGCTGCTTCTTTGCCATGGCTTCTTTATATTCTTTTTGAACCTGAACCGCTAACTTCTCCGTCTGCTTTTGTGCTTCAAGAAGAATCGCCTCTTGTTCTTTCGTGGCAACCTTAATCATCTCTTCGCGTTCCGCTTCAGCCTTCTTACGGGCTTCAGCAAGAATCTCATCCACCTGCGCCTGACTATCCGTCACCTTTGCTTGTTCCTTGGTGATGGAATCGCGTACGCTCTGTAGCTCCTTCTCTAAAGCTGTTCTTTCTTCAAGAGCACGCTTGCGAATCTCTACATATTCCGTCTCGATGCGAAGCTTTTCCGCCTCTAGCTGCTGATTCAACGCTTCAATCTCGTGTTGATTCTTTTGCTTCAATTCAACCAAATATTTCTCTTCTTCGGCACGCTTCTCTTTAACACGGCCGTTCACTTCATCTTCATTCTTCTTTAGGTGATCAATTGCTTCCTTCTTGGCCGTTTCTTCGCCCTCGCGAGCCGCCTTTTGGAAGTCGTATTTACACATAAAACAACGGGCAACATTATCTCCCATCATTACGCCACATGCTGGACACTTCTTCATTGTATCTACCCCTTTAATTCGAATTGGTATATTTGATTATACAACGTTTTTGAGAAAACTACATTAGGTTTCTGTGCATTTTGACAATAAAAAAGATAATCTTTACTCATGCGCGTGAAGAAAGATCATTTGGCAATACTTTCCGCAGGAAAAATGGAATCGCCCATTACGAGAGCAAAGATAACGCTTATGAGAATGGAGAGCACAATAAATACTACAGAGAGAATCGTCATCACCTTACAAAGAGAAAACTTTTCACGGGCAATCACGATATTCGATTCGTGTTCGACTGCGTTTGCACGTACAATACCGACAATCGAAGTCACAATCGAAATAACGGAACAGGATAAAACAGAAATCACCAATGTGACAATACATATCCCTCGCATGAGCAAGCCATCCGGTCTTTCCTTCACATCATAAAATGCTTCCGGGGATGGTGGCGGCGGAGTCGGTCCCGCACTCGCCGTTCCGTGATACTGCGACGTTTGGACCGGAGCGAAAGCCTCCACTGACGCAGTTACAGGCGTCATAGATACTGGCTCGAAAGCGGTAATCGGCGCACTCTGTGCCACTGCAGTATTATTTACAGAAGATATCGAATCTTCTAGCATCTTTCCGCATTTCGGGCAAAACCTCCCGCTATCGTAAGACTGATTACAGGACGCACAAAACTTCGTCATATTTACTCCTTATGCAAGAAAAGACAAAGGAATCCTTTGTCTTTTCTGTACTATATTTACTATTACTCACTTAAAACAAACCGGCTTCTGTAGTTGCCATCATCGATTCGTAAGCCGATTCGTAGGCTGATTCGTATACTTCCATGAATTCATCCATTCCACCAGATAGAGCACCGAGTGAAATGATGCTGTAGACAATCGATCCGATCAAACCCAATGCGAAAAGCACCCAGGTCACAATCAGCAAAATCTTGGCCGTTTT
>DAIPXZ010000013.1:4208-36906 GCA_036782995.1 Bacillota bacterium | reverse complement strand
TACATGTATCGACACGGTCGACTTGAATAAGGAAATCGCTGATTAAGCCGAGAATGTTGGGGTCACAAGGCTGTACTTGTACGATAACCAAACGAAGCTCGGCGTCGAATGTGAAATCGCTAAGTGCTTGTGCAGCAACGGCAAGCTCGCTTAATGAAAGGTTGGAATTCATCAATCGCACCAAGGCGGATTGATCAAAAGCCAACGCGTCACGCATATCTCGATCAAGCGGATGATAGAGCTCACTGAATTGGTTGGTGTCGCAATAGAGTCCGTAATAGAGGGCTGTGGCAGCCGCCGGATCCTTGTTGATATCAATGCCTTCGTTACGTAGCAATTGCCAAATCAGAGTCGCACAACTGCCGACATTAGACTGGATATAGGAATAATCAGCTTCGAAACCACAAAATTGGTGGTGATCGATGATGGCAATCTTCGGTGCCGCAAAGAAACGGACGTTGCCGGAACGATATTGACAGTCGACCGTCACGAGGAGATCACATTGACCAAAATCACTGATGCAGTATTCAATTGGGATACGAAACATCTCAATCATCATGGTGAGATTACATTTTGTAATTTTTGTGCGGCCGCTGTAAATAAGTCGAACCTGACAACCATGACTCTTAAAATAGCGATAGAGAGCGAAACCAGAAGAAATTGCATCCGGGTCTGGATTATCGTGGCATTGAATCGTTATACGTGGATATTTAGTAAGCTCGGATAATTTCATGCATGCGCCCCTCTCGTTAATGTAAAAGAAAACATGCGTTAATTGACCGTCTTCTTTTACATTTCAATAATAGCACAAGCATTCGGCGAGAATAAAGGGGGGGAAGCCCTTGTTTTCCCTTCTGTGAAAAAAAAGTAATATCTTTGCAACAAAACGTTTCGCTAAAACAAAAACGGAAAGCAATCTATCGACAGCTTTCCGTTTGAAAACACAAAGAAGGGGATTTTAGTCAGCGAAAGCAGAGTATGTTCTTTCGAATACGTCACCTTCAATAATGTAGTAATCGCTCGGATCATCGATACGAACTGCGAGATAATCACCGACATCGCCGAGATAATAGTTTTCGCTGTCCCATGCTGTAAAAATTTTGAGTCGTTTTTCAAGGCGCTTTGCAAAAATGGGCATTGCTTGTTTCGGTACGCAAGTATTCAAGAAAGGCATAAGCTGGTAAGAATCGCCGGTTTTGCGGTTCGTGATACGTGGCTGATATTCGGTTTCTTCATCTCTTTCCATATCTGCGAGGGAATAGGTGCGATTGAATTTCTGCATTGTGATAGGGTAAACCTCGCCCTTAATACCGACCATGAGGCAGGTATCATCTGCAGCGACAATATCAATATCACCCTCAAGTGTACGGATGAGGAGTGGCATGCCTGTAGGTAAAAAATCCTTAGCGAAAGCGACTCCGAGGACGACTTTGCTCTTGATGTATTTTTTCATCAAGGAAGTGTCGACACGGTCTTTATCCGTATGCATAATCGTAGATGACGTATGGTATTCCGTCATACGTGAATCAATGTATTCATCGAAATTGATACCCGGATGTTTGCCATTATAGAGATTCTTCGAGATGAAGCCACCGGCTTTTGTTTTGTGACCACCGCCGCTGCCTATATCGCTGCAAAGATAACGGGCAAGCTCATCTGCGCGAATTTCTGCGACGGAGCTACGGACAGAGAGCTTATAGCCGATGCCTGTATCAGAAAAAGCCACGCATGAGTCGACGCAGTCGACTTGAATGAGCATGTCACTGACAATACCGAGAATGTTCGGATCACAAGGCGCGACGTTGGTATAGGCGTAACGATGACTTGCGTTTGTGACAAAATCGTTGAGGGCATCGCCGGCAATGGTGAGTTCGTTGACGGAGAGATTTGTATTGTAAAGTCGAGTGATTGTCGAATTGTTAAAGGCAACCATGTCGCGCAAATCTTTGTCGAGTGGATGGTACACTTCGGAAAAATGCTTGGTATCGGATGCGAGGCCATAATAAAGGGCAGTACCGAGAGGGATGTTTTTGTTGACAGGATAATCGGATTTCAAAAGCAAATCCCATAAAATGGTCGCACAACTGCCTATGTTCGGGCGAATAAGCGATTTCTGTACATTCGAAGGAAGCCGATTCGGTTCTTGATGATGATCAATGACCCAGACATTATCACATTCAAATTTTGTTACATTACCTGCACCATATTGCGCATCGACCACTACGAGTAAATCACATCGCCCAAATTGCTCTTGTGTGGTGACATGCTCCATTTGGATAGAAAGTAATTGACACATAAGTATCAGATTTGCCTTGGTCATTGGTTTTACACCACCATAGATTAAACGAACGTGACATCCTTTTCCCTGAAGAAAAGTCCAAATGGCAAATCCTGAAGCGATGGCATCGGGGTCAGGATTATCGTGGCATTGAATAGTTATGTATGGGTAATCGAGCATTTCAGTAAGCTTCATAATGCGCCCTCCGTGATTTTTCTTCATCATAGCACAACGCAAACATTTTCTTGTTAACAAAAGCGCAGAGGCGGCTAAAATTCGTGAATAATTTATGTATAAGCTGAAGAAAGAAAATGCTCTCCCAAATCGGGAGAGCATTGAAAAGCAAAGTATAACGGTTCTTCTTTCAGAAGTGAATCAGAATCAATATGCTTCGATCTCCACAGCTTGGAGAAGATTACCATTTGGAGAATATACATTCATGGTATATGTTCCTTCTGCCAAAGGAGAAACATTTCCGTTGCAATAAATATGATCACTACCGTCGGTCACATAATATGAACCATCAAAGAGTACAGAACCATTGGAATTAGTGAATTCATATGTGAATGTAGAACCATCAAAGTATTCCCAAGTGACGCATACAAAAGAAACATATGTATCGCCGGCTGACAAATTCGATATATAGTCCCCATCCTCAGATTCCCAATGTCCGGAATAGTAAGAAGGATCTGTATCATCATTCGGGTCCTGTGCGCCGGCTGGCGAGACATCTTCAAAAGGATCAACAATCAATTCTGTTAAATCCTTCAGGTCATCTACGAGCCAATCATCATCATAAATGAATTCGAGCGTGATGGTTTCCTTGGTTGTTTTTGCATCTTCTATTGCATCTGCTAAATCATCGA
This sequence comes from Bacillota bacterium, assembly GCA_036782995.1. Lineage (GTDB taxonomy): Bacteria > Bacillota > Clostridia > Saccharofermentanales > Saccharofermentanaceae > DAIPXZ01. Next base: position 33,762 of record DAIPXZ010000013.1, on the reverse strand, counting down.
TATCATAATCGTCATCGAGATCATCCAGAACGGCTTCTACGTCAACAAAAGTAAGCTCAACATCAACGGATCCTTCCTCGTCATCCTCACTGGCCTCGACATCCTTCACCTTGAAGGAAAGCTTTTCCAAGCTGTCTCTAAATACGTCGGCTACATCGCCTTCTGCATCAAGGGCAGCCATAAGCGTAAGGGCTTCTTCTGATTCTGCTGCATCCTCCGACAATAACTTAGCTAACTTGCTGGATTTTGCATCCTTTAGTTCTTCAAAGAAGTCTTCAGTTGCTGCTGTTACCGCTTTTTCATCTTCGTTTTGAAGAGCGGAGCAAGATGTTAATGCAAAGGAAAAGAGCATTACCGCAGATACGGAAAGAGCCATGCATTTCTTTAATTTCATATTGTACCTCCTCATAGCATATAGATGCTGTTATTATAATCTATTTTTTGCAGAATGTCTTTCCCATCACGTACTTTTCAAATCAACTTGGTTCGCCTATTATTAAAGAACTACTTAACACAGAACATAAAAAACAAAGAAAGGTGGGAGTCAACATGGAACCGAAAACAAAAAAATGGGCGATTATCGCAGTGGTGCTGGTGACGCTTACCTGTTCTATTTGGGGCGCGAGTACTTTGCCAAATTCTTCGGCCGCTAGTAACGGGCGAATAGATGGAGTCACACAAACGACCGGCATCACAGGAACAGATTCCATTGATATAACGATAACGACACCGACGGAAGCGACGACGCCTGCGTCGGAAACAACGAGTGCCGAGTCATCATCACAGCCCTTAACGATGACTCCGACCCCGACGCCGTCACCTTCGCCGATACCGACAAGCACGCCTCGTCCATCAGGCGGAAATAGTGAAATAGGAGATTTGACGGGACTGGTTATCGTTTTAGATCCCGGACACCAGACGCATGCCAATAATGAGCAGGAACCGGTTGCACCATGGTCTGATGAAACGAAGCCAAAAGTATCGGCAGGTACCACCGGCGTTTCAACAAATCGTCCGGAATATGAAGTAGTACTCGAAATCGGCCTGAAGATGAAAACAGAGCTCGAATCGCACGGCGCGACAGTTTACATGACACGCGAGACGAATGATGTAAATATCTCGAATATTGAAAGATCGCAATTTGCTATTGATATGGGAGCTGATATCTTTATCCGCCTGCATTGTGACGGGTCTGATAATTCGGAGGCGCACGGAATTGGCGTTTTTGTCGCGGACCGTGGTACCTATAAGGATTCACTTGTGGGTTGGGGAGATATGCTTGGCCAAGCACTTTCTGAAGCGACAGGTACGAATTATCGCGGCTGTGATGCATCATCCCGATATAGTGGCCTCAATTGGACGCCGGACATCCCGTCATTTTTACTTGAAATGGGCTTTATGACCAATCCCACGGAGGATGAATTATTGTCTGATTCTGATTACCAAGATCAATTGTGCCAAGGAGTTGCCGCTTTTTGCTGGCAAATGAAACAACAGGGAATATAAGACTATGGAGGAAATGATTTATGGAAAATAAGGTGAAGCTGACACCGACGGCAGAGGAAGAATATAAGCGCGTGGAGGCTGATTATGCTTGCCCCAAATGCAAGGCCAAAGCGAAAATTACCCTTCGTCCGTGCATTAATGTAACATTGCATCCGGAAGAGAAAGAATCGGTGGTTAACGGCAGTTTTTTCACCCACACATGTAAGGAGTGCGGCGAAATCTCACGCATTCTGTATCCGTGCCTTTATGATGATATGGAGCATTTGCTCATGGTATATCTTCTTCCCGACGATTCGCAAACGGCACTGTCCTCGGTGAATCAAGAACAGAAGAATTGGTCGCCGATGATGCAAAAGGCGGCAAAAGCATGTACGATGCGTGCCGTACGCACTGAGAATGAGCTCAAAGAAAAGATTAAGATTAGCGACGCCAAAAAGGACGATCGTTTTGTCGAACTGACGAAGGCCTTCGTCTATGCGCAAGTGCTAAAACAAAAACCGGAATATCGTCCGGTAGAAGTTCTTTTCGAGCGACAAGGCGATGAAGACGGATTCCTCTTTTTTGATGCAGATGCGAAAGCGAGCTTCGTTGCAATTCCGGAAGGCCTCTATGAAGAAGTGGAGCGGATGTTTGCCGGCAAGGCAAAAACGGTCGATTCCGGATTGTATTCGATAGTTGATGCGGCATGGGCCTGCGAGATTTTGAAGGATATTTCCTGAATTACTGCAAATGACGCGGTTTTGTAAATTTCGTTCCATTATCCTGTGGTATAGTAAGGAACGAAAGAAGTATATTCACGAAAAGAGAGACGGTGAGACAGTAAAATGGCTCAGAAAAACAAGAAAAAAACTAAAGCAACAAAAATTCGAATACTGGAAATATCGGCATGTATCGTGCTTGCTACCCTTATCATTATCTTTATCCTCGGTTACTTATATTTAGCGAATCGTGTCTATCCGACATGCGAAGTCGAAGCGGGTTCTCCTGTGGAAGCCGCTGATTTTGTGCGCTTTGGATTTGATCGAAAAAAAGCGGCTTTTGCATACGGCACCAGTCATTATGACGTGCATGTGCCGGGTGAATACCCGATAACGATACAATTCGGCGATCGTAAATATGAAACATCACTAATCGTGACGGATACAACGGCACCGACGTTTACCGTACGTGAGATAACGACATTATACGGTGTTGAGGTTTCAGCCGAAGAACTCGTTGCGGATTCATCCGACGCCACCGAAATCACTTATTCCTATTTAACACCGCCTGATTTTCAAACGGTTGGATCGATAGAAACGGTCGTTGTCGGTACGGATCTTGGTGGAAACAGTACAAATGTGAATGCCCATATTCAAGTGCTCGGCATTTATCCGGAAGTGAACGTAGAGGCGGGCGATCCGATTCCATCTGTATCGGATATAGCTTTCGCGCAGGAAGATGCTGTTCTCAAGACGGATTTGGCATCCGCGATTAACATGGAGGTGCCGGGAGATTATGAGGTTATCTTCGACGTCGGCGGCGTAGAATATTCCTCCGTGATTCGCGTGTCGGACTCGATTCCGCCAACGGCAAGCGGTATACATATCGATGGCTTTGTCGGATATGAAATTGAACCGATTGATTTTCTAACGAATATTTCTGACTCGTCCGCCCTTGAGGCTTCTTTTGTGACACCTGTTGATTTCAATACGCCGGGTGATTATGATGTTGAGATTCTTCTTCGAGATGCTGGTGGTAACGAGACAACGGTTTCGTCTTCGCTTTCCTTAGTAATTGACGATGAGGCGCCTGTTATCACGGGTACACATGATATCAGTATTCTCTGCAATGAAGCTATATCGTACAAAACCGGTGTAACGGTAACGGATAACGCCGATGCAAATATTGCCTTGGAAATTGAGCACTCCGAAGTAGATACTACGACAGAAGGCACCTATTCGGTCATTTATCGCGCGACAGACCATGTCGGCAATTCGACAGAAATCGAAATCCATGTAACGGTTGTTTACCGCCCATATACGGAAGAAGATGTTTATGCTATGGCGGATGTTATTTTGGAGCAAATATTGAGCGATGGTATGACAGATAGAGAAAAAGCCGAGGCCATCTTTAATTGGGTGGATTGGAATATCTACTACACAGGTCATACGGAGAAAATCAGCTGGATTCAAGGTGCATATGACGGATTTAATGATCGTCAGGGCGACTGTTACACCATTGCATGCGCGGCAAAAGCACTCTATACGAGAGCCGGTTTGGAAAACGTCATGATTCATCGGTATCCAGTCGTTCGTTCACAGCACTACTGGAATCTAGTGAAAATTGAAGGCAAATGGTATCATTTTGATAGCCTAACGCGCGAAGATGGTGCACGCTTCTTCATGTGGACATCGGCACAGCTCGAGGAGTATGACCGCGTCGTGCCGGGATATCACTCATACGACCACACACTTTATCCGGAGTCGGAATAATCATCACCATGGATGAAGCTTGCGGAGTAAAACGCGGCGGCAGGCACGGTGACAAAGCTAAAACAGGTAAATTATCGCGAATAACATGATCGGAGGGAATCGCTTGAAAAAGTTGGGAATAATCGGTGGAATGGGACCTATGGCGACTGCATATTTTTATCGCCGTATCGTTGAATTGACCGATGCCCGTTGTGATCAAGAGCATATCCCGACGCTTATTTATTCTGAGCCGAGTATCCCGGACCGCACGGCATTTTTACTTGGGAGTAGCAATGTTTCCCCGCTGCCGTATCTGATTTCAGTCGGACAAGCATTACAGGCGCAAGGTGCGGAGGTGCTCGCGATTCCCTGTATCACGGCACATGCTTTTCACAGAGAGATGGAAGAGGGCATCGGTGTTCCGATTTTGCACGCCATTCGATTGGTCGGCGAAACGCTTGCTCGCGATGGTGTCCGAAAAATAGGCGTCATGGCAACAGACGGAGCAATACAAACAGGGATTTACGAGGATACACTACGAGATTTCGGGATTGAAAATATCCGCTTACCAGACGCAACACAAGCAATGGTCATGAAAATGATTTATGACGAGGTTAAGGCTGGCAATAATCTATCGATGGACACGTTAGACACTGTCGCGAATGTATTACGCGATAAAGGCGCCGAACGCCTGATTTTGGGCTGCACTGAGCTTTCGTTGGCGAAAAGAGACGCCCCACTGGCATCCGATTTCATCGATGTAATCGATGTCCTCGCACAAGGTGCCGTCCAATATTGCAAAGGGGATTAAGAATCATGCAAAACCATGTTTTGGACTATTTAGATGCTTCGGCTAAACGTATTCCGAAAAAGAATGCCTTCTGCGGCGAAAACGATGCATTGACCTTCGAAGCACTCGCTCGCGCGGTCGCAGGCATCGGTACATTTATTGGTGCAAAAGGCTACAGAAGAATTCCAATTATCGTATGCATGGAAAAAGGGCCGTCGTGCGTGGCAGCTCTTTTCGGTGTTATCGCATCGGGCAATTTCTATGTGCCAATTGACCGCGAAATGCCCAAAGCACGTTGCCAGATGATTCTTGAGAACGTGAATGCTCCGATGCTCCTTTGTGATACAACGACGAAAGAATATTGCGAGACTCTTGGCGCGGAGAATGCGACGATTGTATGCTACGAAGATGTGTTTTCGACACAGGCGGATGGTGCGCTTTTGCAGGATATCCGAGCACATGCCATTGACACGGATCCGCTCTATGTGGTTTTTACATCAGGCTCGACTGGTGTACCGAAGGGTGTGGTTGGCTGTCATCGTGCGGTCATCGACTATATCGAGCAGCTTTCGGACGTGCTCGGGTTTTCGGAGGATACGGTGTTCGGCAATCAAACGCCACTTTATTTAGACGCCTGTTTCAAGGAGCTTTTTCCGACCATCAAATTCGGGGCAACCACTCATTTTGTGCCGAAGCCTCTTTTCATGATGCCATTAAAGCTCGTGGAGTTCTTAAACGAGCGCAAGGTGAATACGATTTGCTGGGTGGTATCGGCGCTTACCATGATATCGACGTTCGGCACTTTCAAAACGATGAAACCAGAGTATCTTCATACGGTAGCCTTCGGCAGTGAAGTATTTCCACCGAAGCAACTGAAAATCTGGCGTGAAACCTTACCGAATGCGACATTTACGAATCTTTATGGACCAACCGAGGGCACAGGTATGTGTTGCTATTATCACGTGACGCGTGATTTTGCCCCGGAAGAGTCCATTCCAATCGGTGGCCCGTTCAAGAATACGGAAATCATCTTACTTAATGAAAAGAATGAACGTTGCCTCACGGAAACCGATGGCCAGGGTGAAATCTGTATCCGCGGCACATCATTGACGCTCGGATATATTAATAACCCAGAAAAAACTGCCGAGTGCTTTGTGCAAAATCCGTTGCAGACCATGGTGCCGGAGCTCATTTATCGCACAGGCGATTTGGCACACTATAATGCGGATGGTGAGTTGATTTTTGTATCGCGCAAGGATTATCAAATCAAACATATGGGTCATCGTATCGAACTCGGAGAAATCGAGGCGGCGGCGCAAATGCAGGATGAAATTTCGCAAGCCGTTTGCTTATATGACGCACCAAGGAAGAAAATTAAGTTATACTATGTCGGAGCGATGTCGGCGCAAGACCTAAAAATTGCCCTTCAGGAATCATTGCCGCGCTACATGGTGCCGAATCAATGTATAGCGATCGATCGCATTCCACTGACACCGAACGGCAAAATTGACCGCATCACATTAGCGGCCATGTAAATCGAATTGTATCGGGCGGTTAAGCGCGATGCTACAAGGAGGAAATTATGGACGAATTAATTGAGATTTTGCAGGATTTGCATCCGGAGGTTAACTTTGCCGAAGAGGAACACTTGATTGACAAGAAAATCCTGGATTCTTTCGACATTGTCTCTCTGGTATCGGAAATTGCTGAGCGTTTTGATGTCGTCATCTCTGCCGAATACATGATTCCCGAGAATTTTAACTCCGCGAAGAGCCTATACGCACTCGTAGAACGCCTGGAAGACGAGGAGTAAGAAGCACTCATGTCATTTACGTCGTATCTTTTTATCGGATTTTTGCTAATATTACTCACCGCTTTCTATCTTTTGCCGAAGCGGTGTCAATGGCCGCTTCTTCTGGTGGGAAGTTATGTCTTTTATTACTTTGCCGGTAAGTATTGTCTTCTATATATCATTGCAACGACGATTGCCGCATATTTCATTGGACGATGGATGCAATGGAACCGTGACCGAGAACAAGCCTATCTTCACGAGAACAAGGGCGTAATCGATAAAGAAACGAAAAAGACCTATAAGGCAAAGATGAAATCCCGTCGTCGTGCAATGCTGACGCTCGGGCTTTTGTTTTGTCTTGGCATTCTTGCTGTAGTAAAATATACCAATTTCACGATATCGAATATCAATGTCCTTTTGAAGGCATTTTCCTCCGAAGCACACCTTTCTTTCTTATCAATAGCCATGCCGCTCGGTCTCTCGTTTTACACCTTTCAAACTGTTTCCTACCTCATCGATGTATATCGCGACAAGCATCCATGCGAAAAAAATATTGCGAAGCTAGCGCTATTTGTTTCCTTTTTCCCGCAGTTAATTCAGGGCCCAATTAGCCGGTATTCTGACCTCGGAGAGAGTCTTTTTTCTCGAAAGGCTTTTTCTTTATCGACGGTAGAACGAGGCCTCGAGCGTGTGCTGTGGGGCTATTTTAAGAAACTCGTCATCGCCGACCGTATGTTGATTGCAGTAAAAACACTCATCGGTGCGCCGCAAACCTATACCGGCGTTTACGTTTTTCTCGGTATGCTCTTCTATGCGTTGGAGCTTTACGCCGATTTTACCGGTGGCATTGATATCACCATCGGTGTCGCAGAGATGTTCGGAGTGAAGGTAAAAGAGAATTTCATTCGCCCGTATTTTTCGAAATCTATCAAGGAATACTGGCGGCGTTGGCATATCACAATGGGCACATGGTTTACGGACTATATTTTCTACCCGATATCCGTTTCTGGCCCGTTTCTCAAGCTTTCAAAATGGAGCCGAAACCACCTAGGTGAAAAAATCGGTAAACGTGTTCCGGTCTACCTTGCCACTCTGGTCGTATGGTTTGCCACCGGTATCTGGCATGGCGCGAGCTGGAATTTCATTGTATGGGGACTTCTTAACGCCGTTGTGATTATGATTTCGCAAGAGCTTGAGCCGCTTTATCGAAAATTTCATACTCGTTTTCCTGTTGATGAGAAGGTGCCCTACAAAGTCTTCGCTGTCATTCGTACTGTGTTGCTTATGAGCTCTCTTCGTATGCTTGATTGTTATCGCGATGTGCCGCTCACATTTAAAATGTTCGGAACCATGTTTACTACGGGCAATTGGGGAGCACTTACGGATGGTTCGCTTTTGAAGCTTGGTATTACGTTGTCGGACTACATCATTCTTGGTGTCGGAACGCTTATTCTTTTCCTCGTCAGTATGTATGGGCGAAAGGGCAGTGTGCGCGATAGAATTCGTACGAAAGCCCCGGCGGCATTACGATATGCGGTGTTCTTCATGCTTTTTGTTATTATCTTGGTATTTGGCGCATACGGACACGGCTTCGACATGAGTCAATTTATCTATAATCAATTCTGATTGGAAAGGAGAGGGAAGAAATGCACGAAGCAAAGGAACAGACGACAGATTGTGAAAATCGCGAAGCCACGGAAAAGACTGTCGAGAAAGCTGTCAAGGAAACGACTCCTGCGAAGAAATCAACGTGGAAAAAAGTGCTCTTTCGCATGGCGTGCGTCATTCTTTCTTTGACTTTTCTTTATTTTCTGCAAGCCCTCTTGTGTCCAAAATACATGAGCAATCCGATTGAGGGTGCGTTAACGGCCGAATACTACGCGGCGTATGGTGACCATGACGTCTTGTTTGTCGGTGATTGTGAGGTTTATGAGAATTTTTCAACCATCACACTATGGGAAGAATATGGCATCAATAGCTTTATTCGTGGGGGCGCGCAACAGCTCACATGGCAATCGTATTATATGCTCGAAGACGCACTTCGTTATGAGACACCGGACGTTGTTGTTTTCAATGTTTTGGCATTGAAGTATAACGAGCCACAAAAAGAAGAATACAATCGCATGGCTCTCGATGGCATGCGGTGGTCAAAAACGAAGGTCGATGCTATTTCCGCTTCCATGTGTGAAGATGAATCGATGATCGAATACATTTTTCCGATTTTACGATATCATTCGCGTTGGAATGAGCTCACGTGCGAGGATTTCCAATACCTCATTATGCGTGACAATATTTCCTATAACGGGTATTACATGCGTACTGATATTCTTCCGGTGACTGATTTCCCGCCGGCAAAAGTCTTACCAGACTACACCTTCGGCGACAATGCCATGGCATATCTTGATAAAATGCGTACACTTTGTGAGGAAAAAGGCATCGCCTTCGTCCTCATCAAGTCTACCTCGCTCTATCCGCATTGGTATGATGAATGGGATGCACAAATAGTCGAATATGCCGAGAAATACGACCTTCACTACATTAACATGGCGGCTATCGCTGAATCCGAAATCGGCATTGACTACCAAGTCGACACCTACGATGCGGGCCTTCATATGAACGTGACCGGTGCCGAAAAATGCGCTAGTTATCTCGGCGCACGCCTTAAAGAATGGTACGACCTCGAGGATCACCGCAACGACCCCGAAATGAGTGCTTATTGGGATAATCTCATCACCTACTATGAGGAAGAAAAGAACCTGTAAAAAAGCTTTGCGATGTATGCCGAAGGGTTGATAGAAAAGCAAGATAATGCGAAAATATAGGGCAAAGTGAAAGAGAATAGGGGAATTAAATGAAAAAACTAACATTCATGCTGATTATAGTAGCACTCGTTATTTCTATGAGTGCATGCGCAGTTCGAACCAAGGTAATCGTCAAGAATACGAAGACCACGGCCGCAGCGACGACCTTAAAGAATGACGATACGACAATATCGACAGAAACATCGAGTGATGAGTCGATGCTAAATATTACAAACGACGCTTATGTTTTTCAATACAACGGAACGACCGTAGCAATCGGCGATACGAACCCGAGTGCAACGATTAGCGCCTTAGGCGAACCGAAAAGCTACTTAGAAGCACCATCATGTGCGAGTGAAGGAACCGACAAAATATACACCTATGATGACTTTATCGTGACCGTATTTGTATCGGAGGACGGAACGAGCGAGACCATTTACGACATCGTATTGATGTCGGATCTCGTGGGAACACCGGAAGGCCTCGAAATCGGCATGACCGGTGACGATGCCCGTACGATTTACGGCGCCCCTGACGAGGAAGACCTTTCCCTGCTCGTATATAACGATGGAAATACCGCTCTTTGGATTACACTTGATGGAGACACTGTTGTTTCCATTGAGTACCTCTTGAAGTAAACACAAATACGAATATACAGAAAAGACGAGGAAGCGACTATGGGTAATCGCGTGGAAATGCTGGATGAACAGTTGAAAGCTATCCCTTTGCCGAATGATAATGTGCCGCAAGAGCTCTTATCATTTGCGGTTAACGAAATGGCAAATTTCACACTGGAAGAGTGGGCTGTCCTTACTGATTATGCCGTTTCGCGCGACAAGCAATGGCGAATCGCTTTAATCCCGTTATTGAGGAAGCAATCCTGCCAAGAAGCATTTCTGTTGCTTCAGCTTTTTGACCAATCCGAGCAAGAAGAAGTTAAATACAGAGCTGCTGATGCCATCTATCACTTTGCCGGATTCTCTCGCGGTATCTACCACCACTATAAAGGACACGATTACGAACTTCTCGAAGTTGCACGACACACAGAAACACTCGATTGGCAAATCGTCTATCGAGCACTCTACGGTGAAAAAAGAGTATGGGCACGACCGGCAGCTATGTGGTTGGAAATCGTGACCGGTGGCGTAAAACGCTTCGAGAAAGCTTGACGCTTTCCACCGCAAAAATCCGATTTTATGAAGCGCTACCTCGCTTCACATCTCCTCTTGTAATCTCCACCTCATAACCGATGCTTGCGACAAGATTGCGTAGCATGGATATGCTTTCTGCGGCTTCTGTGCCAAAGGAGGCTTTATTGTCGTATAGAGCATAGAGGGAGCGCACGTCGGCGGGAGAGAGGTTCGGCATGATGACGTTGCAACCGGCAAGGATGCCACGAATTCGGCCGTCTTCGGAGAGGGAAGCGAGTGCGGTCGTAGCAGGAATAAGGGCATATGGGAAAGTTAGCCGAAGTATGGCGAGCAGACGGAGAGTGGCGGATACTGTGCCGGGTTTTTTGTCTGCGAATGGGGTATCGTGCTGGGGAAGAAACGGGCCGATGCCAATCATGGCAGGGTTAAGCTTTTGCATGAAACGAATGTTTTCAAGAAGAATTTCATCGGTTTCACCGGGTGTACCTACCATGAAGCCTGCCCCGACCTGATAGCCGATGGCTTTGAGGTCATAGAGACAGGCAATGCGGTCTTCGAGGCGTTGCCGCTCGGGGTGAAGCATGGCATAATGTGCGGCGTTCGCACTTTCGTGGCGTAAAAGATAACGTGTTGCACCGGCATCAAAGAATGCTTGATAGTCGGCGTGGGGTTTTTCTCCGAGCGAAAGTGTAACGGCTGAGTCTGGGTATTGCTTGGTGATGGTGGAAATAACGGAGCATATAATGTCACGGGTGAGGCCGGGATCCTCTCCGCCTTGTAGAACAAAGGTGCGAAACCCAAGCGCATGACCGATGCGCGCAGATTCGAGAATATCCTCGGCGGTCAGTCTATATCGTTCGAGATGCGGGTTGCCGCAACGGATGCCGCAATAGTAACAATCGTTGCGGCAGATGTTGGAGACCTCAATGAGGCCACGGATGTAAATGCTTTTGCCGTAGTGTTTTTCACGAACCTCGCGTGCACATGCAAAAAGCAGCTCGTCAACGGAGGGGTCGGCGCGCAAGAGGGCTAGGAAATCTGCGTCATCGAGGTTTTGCTCCTTTTGGAGTTGGTGAATGATATCCGTTACACTCATAGTAATCTCCTTTTTCGCCTACCAGTATACCAAAGAATAATACTCTTCAAGTGAGTTCTGTGATATAGTTTCTTGTAGAATAAAAAGGGTGTCGTCCCAGTGCGGACGCTTGGAAGAAAAGGTTTATGACGAAGAATAACTCGGTTTCACGTTCAAAAAGCAAATCACTCTATCTCGCAATTGCAGGTGTGGTTGCGGCGCTTTATGTTGTTTTGACACTGCCCTTTGCACAATTTGCGTTTGGGCCTATTCAATTTCGATTGGCGGAGCTGTTAGTGGTGCTGCCGATTCTTTTTCCGGCGGCGATTCCGGGAGTGACAATCGGATGCTTTCTGAGTAATCTTTTGAATCCGGGCAGTCTGGGACCGATTGATGTGATTTTCGGGACACTTGCGACTTTTCTGGCGGCGGTGTCGACGCGCTTGATTGCCACGAAATTAGAAACGACGAGAGCTGTACTCAAGGATATCCTGTCACTCATTCCGCCGGTTGTTTGGAACGCGCTGATTGTAGGCACGTATTTAACATTTCTATTAGCGGACACACAGGTGACGGGCGCGATGATTGTAATCAATATTCTGTATATTGGCGCCAGTGAGCTGGTGGTTGAGTTCTTTTTGGGCTTGCCGTTTTTGCTGTTCTTGCGTCGTCTTCGAGTCGACCGCTGGCAGAAGTGACGACACGTGGGTACGCAGTATTTGCAGTTTGTGAAGGAGTATTATGGCACATTATTTTGACGAGAAACCGGATATCGAATCGAAGCCAGGATTGGTGATGGCTCGCATTTGCGGTATTGATTTACAGTTTGTGACCGATTCAGATGTCTTTTCGAAAAAATATGTTGACTATGGGTCGCGTATTCTTTTGGAGACAACGGTCGCTGATTTGCGTAAAGATGGCGTGAAGGCCGGTAACATGCTGGATATCGGTTGCGGCTACGGCCCGATTGGCATTACGATGAAAAGGGCTTTTCCTGCGATGGATGTAACGATGGTCGACGTGAATGAACGGGCACTCGCGCTTTGCAAAGAGAATGCAACACGGAATCAATGTGCTTTCGTACATATTTTTGCATCGGATGGAACATCTGCGGTCGATGCAGAGATGGATGTGGTTCTAACAAATCCACCGATTCGTGCGGGGAAAGCGACGGTTTTTTCGTTCTATGAGGGAGCTTACGCGCACATGAAAACAGGGGCGCGTTTGTATGTTGTTATTCAAAAAAAACAAGGCGCTGCATCATCGCAAAAGAAGCTGGAAGAGCTTTTCGGGGCTTGCGAGATTCTGGCGAAGGAAGATGGATATTGGGTAATTCGTGCCGTAAAGTGAATGCTTTCGCACTTCGTGTGCGTTCGTCATTGAAAGAAATGTCCCGCGGGCGTAAAATAGCGGGGAATTACGTTTAAAGGAGAATTTGTATGGGTTCGTGTGATAGTTGTAAATCAAAAGACTCCTGTGCATCGGCACAAGCCGGAGGGAGCTGCGGTGGAGATAGTGCTCCAGAATCGTTATTGGCTTCGTTGCATGAAAAGTCCAGTGTCAAGCGCGTCATCGGTGTTTGCAGCGGCAAGGGCGGCGTGGGTAAATCTTTTGTGACAAGTGTACTCGCTTCACGATTGGCTCGCGACGGATATCGTGTGGCAATTTTGGACGCGGACGTGACTGGCCCGTCTATACCGAAGGCTTTCGGCCTGAAGGGCATGCTAAAAGGCGATGAGAACGGCATTTTGCCGATGGTTTCGCATTCAGGGATTCAAATTGTATCCGTAAATCTGGTCATGGATAATGAGGAAGCGCCTGTCGTATGGCGTGGCCCTGTCATTTCAGGTGTTGTTAAACAATTCTGGACCGATGTAATCTGGGATAGAATTGATGTTATGTTGATTGATATGCCTCCGGGAACGGGCGATGTACCGCTTACTGTATTCCAATCCATCCCGCTCGATGGCATCATTCTGGTGTCGACTCCGCAGGATTTGGTTTCCATGATTGTCAACAAAGCACGTAATATGGCGTTGATGATGCAAGTGAAGGTTTTAGGTTTTGTCGAGAACATGAGCTACACGGTTTGCGCACATTGCGGCGAAAAAACTCCACTTTTCGGTGAAGAAGGAAAAGTACAAAAGGCAGCGGACGAGATGAATGTTCCATTGTTTGATAAGCTTCCTTTGGATTCGAATGTCACACGTTTGGTGGATGAAGGACATATCGAGAAGGTACCGGGAGATTTACTTGCCGGCGCTGTGAAATATGTCGAAGAATTGATTGAAAAATCATGAGTCGGGCGGTCGGAGTAAAATTCATCGGGCTTTGTCTGATTGTCAGTCTTCTTTTTTCGTGCGCGTCTTGTGCGAAAACAACGAAGGAGAATGATGACATCGGAAATTACGAGGATTACCTCGGTGAATACTACTACGACACATCCATTGGTGCTATGGTTTTCGAGACGCCGGAAGGCGAAGAAGAACCAGGTGTAATGATAAGAGAGGTAACGGATTTGGATGCGCTTATAAAGACGTGTCCGATTCCGATTTGCCTCTTTTTCTATTCGAGCATGCGTACCGATCAGGATGGTATGATTGCGGTTATGGAGCAATTGACCGAAGAATACCACGCATCTCTTTTTGTGGTTATGATAGACGCGCTGTCGGAAGCAGAAATCACGGAAGCGTATGGTATCGAGGCACTTCCTGATGCCATCATCATTAAAAATGACCGCGTGACGGCTCATTTTGACGGACTCTCACAGGGAACATGGGCACCAATTGACTTGGCAACATGGGCTTACGAAGAAAGTCGTTGATTTTGGGTGATGCTTTTCGACATAAAATTGGACACAGCAAAGAAATTTGTTTAGACTAGATACCGATTGATTCATTATGACGCCTTGGCGTTCGATTAACATAAAGGTAGGAAATGCACATGGAAACTGTATTTTATTCCGGTATCGGACAAGATAGTCATCGTTTTCTTGCTCCATCGGTAAAAGGCAATTTGAAGGCAGATTGGCATGCGAAGGTGCTGGTGCTCGGTGGCGTAGTATTTGAAGGTGAAACACCTTTGGATGCGAACAGTGATGGCGACGTTGTACTACATGCTTTAACGAATGCCATTTCCGGCGTTACCTGCAAAAATGTATTAGGGAAGAGAGCGGATGAATTGTGCAGAGCCGGCAATCGCGACAGTCGTTCATATTTGCGACTTGCGCTTCAGGATGCTGCAGAACAGAACCTAAAGGTTGTACATGCTTCATTTTCTATCGAATGTATGAAACCAAAGATTACGCCAAATATCGAGAAAATGAGAGCAAGCATCGGCGAGTTATTAAACATTGCGCCTTCTCATGTCGGCATTACGGCAACCACGGGCGAGCTGTTAAGCGAATGCGGCCGCGGCGTTGGCATTTATGTCACCTGTGTCGTTACGATGAAGGGCGAATGCTGAGCACGGCATTATGCCGTAGCATATTCTGATTATTCATTCAAAAAAGATTGTGCGATAAAGACGTCTTCAGGCGTTGTTATTTTGATATTTCGATAGGAGCCACTCGTCAAATAGACCGGCAAGCCTATCGCTTCCGCCAATGCGGTATCGTCGGTTGCGTCGATGCCGTTTTTTATTGCTTCATCCATAGCCTTCATAAAGAGCGAATAATGAAAAACCTGCGGCGTTTGCACTTCGCGAAGAAGCGCGCGGTCAAGTGTTTTTTCGACCGTCAAATCCGAAGGGGAATGCATTTGCTTGATAGTATTTTTGACGGGGACAGATGCAACACAAACCGGATATTGCAGACCACCTTCGTAGGATGCACGAAGGGTTGCTTCGTCGACGAAGCAGCGTGCACCGTCATGGACAAAAAGAATATCATCTTCTTGCGGAGGACATGCGAGGTTAGCTAAGGCAAGGAGGCCATTACGTACGGATTCCTGACGTGTATCACCGCCGCAAACAACGGATTCGAAAATGGTAACTTGATGAGCGGATAGTAAATCACGGACGCGCTCGATATTTTCTGAAGTAGTGACAATGATGCCGTGAATGATTAAGCCTTCCTTTTGGCCGAAAGCTTCAAAAGCACGGATGGTACGCAACAGTACGGGGACACCTTGAATCTCGAGAAATTGTTTCGAGTCATTGATGCCCATGCGTGAGCCGATTCCGGCGGCAGGGATGATGACGTATAGTGTTTTCTCTTGACGCTGCATTGTATTCTCTCCTATTTCGTGAACATAACATCGATGGCTTCGGAAACGGAATCAACAAAGATATACTCCGGAGCATTTTTCAACCGTGTGAGTGACGATTTCGAAGCGCCTGGGCAAACACAGGTGGTGATGCCAAGGCGAGATGCTTCGGCGATGCGTTTTTCCATATCGGAAACGGGACGAATTTCGCCAGTTAAACCCACTTCGCCGACCACTAATGTGTTTCCGCGAAGCGGCTTGTTCTGAGTGGCAGAAAAAACGGCGAGGATGACTGCCAAATCGCATGCCGTCTCGTCAATGCGAATACCGCCAATTACGTTGATATATGCGTCCATGCCAGATATCATGACCTTCGCTTTATTCTCCAAAATGGCGAGGAGCATGCCGACACGCGAGCGATCGAGACCTTGGGTCATGCGTTGCGGGTTCGCGTATGTTGACGGAGAGAGTAAAGCCTGAATCTCGACAAAGATTGCGCGAGTACCTTCCATGGTGGAGGTGATGACAGAGCCCGGTGCACCCATCGGACGGCCTGAAAGCAAAATGGCGGAAGCGTTTTCGACGCCTTTCAATCCGGTTTGCGTCATTTCGAAAAAGGCAACCTCACCAGTTGCACCGAAACGGTTCTTCGTGGCGCGAATGAGTCGAAATGCACCGCTACCATCTCCTTCGAAATAAAGGACAGTATCCACCATGTGCTCGAGAACGCGCGGGCCGGCGATGGCGCCGTCCTTCGTTACGTGACCGACCAAAACGATAGGAACAAGGAGTGCTTTCGCGAGCCGCAATAATCCGGCGGTTACCTCGCGTGCCTGTGATACAGAGCCGGGAGCGGCGCTGATGTCTTCCGAGTAAAGTGTCTGGATGGAATCGATAATACAAAGAGCCGGCTTTCGCTCTGTGATGACTTCAGAAATGTATTCAAAAGAGGTCTGAGAGCAGAGAGATATCTTCGGGTTCTTTACCCCTAATCGATCGGCACGCATGCGAATTTGCGACATGGATTCTTCGCCGGATACATAGAGAATTTCACCTTTTCGATCACAACAATCGGAAACCTGCATCAATAGCGTGGATTTTCCGATGCCGGGATCGCCGCCGACGAGTGTCAATGAGCCCTCGACAAAGCCGCCACCGAGAATGCGATCAAGCTCGGGAAGACCGGAAGAAAAGCGCGGCGTCTCTTCGCTGCTTACCTCGGAGAGACTCTCGACCCCCCGCTTGGCAATCCAGCCGGCACGCAATGAAGGTTTTGCTCCTTCGGGTGCCGCGGATACAGGCGTTTCTTCGACAAAGGTGTTGAACTTCTGACAAGATGGGCATTTTCCGAGCCATCCGGAGGATTCATAACCGCATGATTGACAGGTGTAGACGGATTTCTTCTTGGCCATAATTGGCACTCCTCCTCGAATTGCAGCGCGGTGACGCCCTTTTGTGCTACAAAAAGTATAACACGAATCGTAATAATTTCTATTTTCTTTTACGGTTTTTTGACTTAGAATAGAGCGTGGCTTTGTGCCACAGAGATGAGTCGGAGGACGTTATGGAAAAACGATGGGTGAAAAGCTACGATTCCTGTATGAGTGAATCCAATACATACCCCGAAAAGACACTTTATGAGATGCTTTGTCGTTCTGAAGAGGTCTTTCCGAAAAAGATTGCCGTAAGCTTTGAGGGCACGCATATTTCCTATCATTCACTTCGCCTGGCTGTCGATTCATTTGCTTGTGCAATGCATTCACTCGGCATCGAAATGGGCACTGTCGTGACGATTTGTTTGCCAAATATTCCGCAAGCGGTTGTGGCATTTTATGCCATCAATAAACTTGGGGCTATCTCGAATATGGTTCATCCGAAGACGCCTGCCGCGGAGCTAAAGACCTTCATGAGCACTACGGATAGTGAGCATTTAATCATACTTGATGCGTTTTTATCCAAAAGTGCCGCCATGCTTCACGATTTCGGTCCGAAATCCGTTATTGTCTGTTCAATTTCGGATTACTTGAATCCTGTGAAATCAGTGGGCTTTTATCTTTCTTCGGGTCGAAAAATCAAGCCAGTGCCGGAGGATGCTTTCTATATTCGCTACCGTACACTCTACGCACAAGGTGAAGCGATTACCGGTAAATCCGATGCTTCAAATTCAAAGACGCCTTATATTGCACCGATTTCACACTTGGACGCGGCTTGTTATTTACACAGCGGCGGGACAACAGGTGCTCCGA
This sequence comes from Bacillota bacterium, assembly GCA_036782995.1. GTDB lineage: Bacteria > Bacillota > Clostridia > Saccharofermentanales > Saccharofermentanaceae > DAIPXZ01. The sequence goes on along the minus strand of DAIPXZ010000013.1, from coordinate 15,746 downwards.
AAACCATTGTTTTATCTTCTGCCAATATGAATGTTCTCGGTGTAAATGGATTCCAAATCATCAATATCCCAGACCCATTTACCCACGTTGACACGCACCCCGATATTGCGATGATGACGATATTGCCGCTTTTCCACGGATTTGGGCTATGCATGGGACTGCATACGATGATTTGCAATGCCATTACGGCATTGCTCGTGCCGATATTTACGCCAGATTCGTTTGCAAAGGTGATTTTACGTGATCGACCGGCATTGCTGGCCGCAGTGCCGACTCTTTACGAAGGTATGATGAAGAGCACGAAACTCGCGAAGGCGGATTTATCGTTTTTACATGCGGCATTTTGCGGGGGCGATTCGTTGTCGCCGGATTTGAAAAGCCGTTTCGAAGAATTCATTCGGAACCGCGGAGCGAAGATTACGCTTCGAGAAGGCTATGGATTGACCGAAACGGTGACGGTTTGCGCCGTGAATCCGAACGAGAATTCTAAGCCGGGGTCTGTCGGATTACCACTCCCTGATATTTGCATGGAGGTCGTTAAACCAGGTACGGAAGAAATCTTAGCGCCTGGAGAGAAGGGCGAGATTTGTGTTTCCGGTCCGACGACGATGCTCATGTATTTGCATGATGACGAGGCGACAAAAGAAGCGATTCATCGCCATGCAGACGGACTTGATTGGGTTCATACCGGTGATTTTGGCTACATGGATGAGGATGGATATTTCTTTTTTGAACAGCGTATTAAACGCATCATTAAGGTATCAGGTGTACCCGTTTTCCCGTCTCAAATCGAGGCCGTTTTGTCATCGGTCCCGGGAATTGACGCGGCATGTGCCATTGCAATCCCGCATGCATATCGGATTCATGTCGTAAAAGCGCTTTGTATTGCAGCTGCGGATGCGCCTTCGCAAGAAGAGCTCATCGAGGCGATGCGAGCTACATGTGAGACAAATCTCATATCGTATGCACGCCCCACGGAATACGAATTCCGTACATCTTTTCCGAAGACTCTGGTCGGCAAAATCGATTATGTGAAGCTTGAGGCTGAGGAAAATGAGAAGAGGGAAGCACCCGTTCAATAAGCAAGTACATCAAGGTACAATTGCTAGGTGATTTATTGGAACATATCTCTTTTATTCATAGCGCAAAAAATAGAAGAAAACAGAAAAACGGCATAATCGCAGATGGCGACTATGCCGTTTTGTGTACGTATATTAGCTTTTTGTGATGGCTCTTGCGTTATCCATGAATATCTTTTGGTATTCTTCGTCGGTATATCCTAAATCGAGCAAACGCTGGATTTCGTCTTTTGCATTCCACATGGGGTAATCCGTACCAAAGAGCACACGGTCCGTGCCAAACGCGTTGATGAGTGAACGAATCATTTCATCGGACATGAAAGCCATGGAGCTCGAAGTGTCGACGACAACATTTTCGTATTTTGACAGAATCTCCGGTGATTTATACCACTCGCTCCATCCGCCAAAATGCGCAGCTATAATGGTGAGCTTCGGGAAGTTCACGGCCAGCTTCGCAATTTGTTCGGGGTGTGAAAAATCATATCGATAATCGCCGGCGTGAAATAGAATCGGGAGTCGATCTTCTGCTGCCTCAGCCATTGCGAAGACTTCGTCAGAATCGGCGGCTATGGATTGAAAATCAGGGTGTAGCTTAATTCCACGAAGACCAAGCGCATCGATATGCTCGATTTCCTCTTGTATTTCCGCTGCGCTCATCTCTTGGTGCAAGGTTCCGAATCCGATGAAACGTCCGTTCGAATCTGCGACAACATCGTGAATAAATTGATGAATAGATGATACTTGGGATTTGCGTGTCGCTGTCGAGAAGATGGCAGACTTACTGATATTCAAAGCGATGGCTTGCGACATTAAGGTGTCGAGCGTGCCGTCCATTTGCATGTTCAAATCATAAAAGGTACCGATGGATACGACAGCGCGGTCGAGAATTTTGGCTGGAAAAACGTGAGCGTGAATATCAAATACCGGAAACTCTCCGATGATACGTGTTTTTGTCATGGTAAAAGGGACTCCTTACTATTCAAATCGCATTTGATTTTATTCCTCAAAGCGACTAAAAGCAAGAGCGCAATGACGCTCACGATGGTCACGGCCAAGCCTCCTTCCGGACCGAAATCGCCACCGGTCATGAGCGAGGTAGCTTTCTCGGAATAAACGGTCGATAACACGGAGGCGGCACTTTTCGAGCCACTGACCTGAAGCCCGAAGAGATTTCCTTGAGCAAAATTCCAGATGGTGTGCGCGGCCGCCACGGTATAGATTTGCTTCGTATAGTAAGCAAGCAGCGCGAAGAATACGGCAATCAAAATGAGATTGATGAATGCGAGGAAGGAGAAACCTACGTTTCCGGCATGCAATATACTGAACAGGATAGAGGAGAAGAATATGCCGAAAGGGACTCCAAAACGTGCTGCCAATCGAGGCATTGCGTACCCGCGAAGCATGACTTCTTCGGAAGCGCCTTGTGGAATCCACATGGCGATGTAGCCTAGGAAAAGCGGCAACGACGAAAGGGAAAGAGAGAAGCCTTCGAGCTCAATCTGTCCGGTAATGGCAAGAATACCATAGACTGATGAAATCATGAGCAGTCCGACACCAAGACCGCGCGCATAAGAGAGAAGCGGCGAATGATGCTTATTCCCGGTTTTATTCGGGAATCCAAGCGTCGATAACGGGTTCTTCTCGGCTTTTTTTACAATGAGCAAATAGACACCGATGATTAAGAAATAACTGACGCTCATCATCCAAATAAAGGTCGGATCCTTCATGAATTGAGAGAAAAGATTTGCTGATTGTTGAAGTGCATCTGCGATATCGGTGAGATTCTGTAAGTCTTTAAAGATTTGTACGAATTCGGTTGATTTGGCACTGCTCATAAAAGAGAGAATCGACGGAATGAGTGCAATTGGTTGAAAAATCGACAATAATGCCAGCGGCAAGAACGCGTGCCATAGTAGGAAGCGAGATGGCTTCGTTCTTTGTTTTGGCGCGTAGCCAAAGACGGACGCCTTTGGCTTTACAATGTAATCGGTCTTTTGCTTTTCTATCAAGTCACGTGCCTTTTTTAGGTCCTTAGCAGATTCGGCATCAATAGTTGTCGTGAAACGTTCGGTTTGCAGAAGCCGCTCACATGCGCAGATGATGATAACGATGAAGGCAAGTGTGATACCTGTACAAATCAGGCCATCCACCCAAGAAAACTGCCCGGTAAGTGCGAGGGCGATTCCGTGATAATGTCCGTAAATTGGCATAATCAGGTATATTCGATCAACCATGTCAGTCTCTTGCATACAGGTTACGCAAACGACAAGAAGAATGAGGAAAATCGGTAAAAACGTGGTTTGCGCAGAAATGATTGAATGATTGAGAATCGAGACAAGTATAGTAAGTGATGCGACAAAAAGAGAGAGGGTCGCCAAAAGCATTACAGTCGCCAGAATCGCCGTTGCCGTGCGATATTGCGGTACGATTAGGATTGCAGGGACAAAGATTAAGGAAGGGAGAAGAGCGTGGAGCCACACACCGAGCAAATTGCCGAGAACGATGGAGAGCCGAGATATCGGTGTCATCAGGATACCGGCAAAAGTGCCACGTTCTTTTTCACCGGCAATAGCATTCATGCCCGAACACATGCCCACATAAAGAATGAGCACAAAGAACAGAAATGGAATAATCATGTGAGCGACCATGTTGAAAAAAGAATCTTCAAGTGTAGTATCGGATTCGTATGAGACTGCCCAGTTGTCCGTGGCAAAGATGTTACGCTCGGCAATCGGAACGTCTTTCTCACTCAGCAAATAAATGTTGTAATCTCGGAGAAGAACGTCTTCTAAGTTCTCGTGAATATCAGCATATTCGAGATGCGCATCGGACATGTAGGTCAGAATCTCAGGCCTCTCGTCTGAATCCGACGATATATTTGCGATTTTCTCCTCAAAATCCGAAGGAAAAACAATGGCGACAACCGCATCATTTTCTTTCATTCCTGCATTGATTTCAAAAACATCATAATAAGCATCGATTGTGGCATATCGAATGCTCCGCTCGTATGATTCGTCGCTGTTTGTATCAGAGGCAAGGAAGCTCCGGAAAGAATCCGGTGCGTTATAAACCAAGACGTGACAGTTTTCGGCGCTTAGGTAATCCGCAGTCACATTCCCGCGGAAAAAGTATTGCGCGTAGCTGGCGAAAATGGCAAGGAAAGACAAAATAAAGCAAATCGCAATCACAAACGTCGCAGATGTAACGTTTGTCTTGAGTTGGTTGCTTTTACCAAAGGTCTTCTTGGCCAATGCCCAAATGGCTCGATTCATATGCGCTTTCACTTCTCCTTATGATTTTCGGTATATAGTGCAAAAAAAGCGTCTTCAAAAGTTGCCGTCCCTGTCTTTTCAATCAAATCCTTTGCTGTTCCCTGACCAACGATGCGACCATCGACGATAATGGCAATTTCGTCGCAAAGCGCCTCGGCGACAGAGAAAATGTGCGTTGATAATAAAATGGCATGTCCTTCTTCACGCAGCTCTAGAAGATAATCCATCACCTGACGTGAGGTTAGGATATCCAAGCCGTTTGTCGGTTCGTCGAAAATAATAACCGGTGGATTATGAATCAAACTGATTGCGATGGAAATCTTTTGCTTCATGCCGGTCGAGAGCTCGACAATACGCTTGTTGGCAAAAGGACCGATACCGAATCGTGCGAAGCTTTTCTCTTTGCGTTGCGCAACTTCGTCGGCGGGGATGTCATAAAGCTCTCCGAAAAAATCGAACAATTTGTCTGGCGTGGAGACCGGGTCCAGCTTGATTTCTGTTGTCAGAAAACCTAAGAGACGACGAATATCTCGTGCGTTCGCTGTGGTGGGTAAGTCGCACACGGTAATGACACCTGAGGTGGGTGCGAGTAATGTCGCAATCATTTGCATGATTGTGGTTTTTCCAGCACCGTTCGGGCCCAAAAGGCCGAATATCGTACCTTTTTCTACCGTAAAGCTCACATGCTCTACGACAGTTGCGGATTTTTGGTATTGCTTCGAAACGTCTCTGACCTCAATCATTTTGGCCTCCTTGATTACTGTGACTCATTTTCTTGAATTTGCGCGTCGTGCGGGCAAAAACGATCCAACCGACGATAGCGTTGATGGACAGGCTAAGGATAATATGAAACGGCGTCTCCTGCGAGAGAAAAATATCGCGAATCACGATTGTTGTATTGTGCAGTGGAATGAGATATTCGAGCAACACGGGGTCAGAATAGCGGAAAAGCTGCGCGAAGAAATCAATAAGAAAAAGCACGAGCGGTAATTGCAAGTTGATAAGCACATCCTGCATGCGTTTTAAGGAAACTACAAATAAGAAGCAAATGGCAATCATCAACAAGCACGATATAAAAAGGGTGACGATTACCAAAATCAATTGCGACGGCATCAACAGCATCCCGAAGGGGAGAAGTGATAAGGCGTTATTTGAGCGATTCACCCACGAAGAAATAAAGAGGATAAGGAATGTAATCAGCGAAGAGAACATGCCGACGACGAGGATGGTTAAGAGCTTTCCCAAAAGCAGAGAAGATTCCGAAATAGGCGTCATGCGAAGCTTGGTCAAAAACCCGCGCTCACGTTCGGCGGCCAGTATTTCACCCGTGAGCGAATACACGCAATAATACATCAAAAGCACCAAGATTCCCGGCAAAACACGTGCAGCGCCTTGGTTTGCGGTGCTTCGATGATTCAATACGGTGGTAAAGGGATTAAACTCGTTTATTTTGAAGCTGTTTCCGCCGCCAATTGCGAGATAATCCTGCCCCATTGTTTCCAGAATGTATGTGCTGTACTTTGTGAGCACTGTTTCGGAAAACTGCTCGGCGCGTGCTGAAACGGAATATGAATTTGCATTATACATGATAAAGATTGTGGCCGTTGATTCGACATCTGTGTCGTGGTTTGCGAGTTTTTCGTATTGTTCTTCGATCGTCGCGTCGGACCAATCCGGCAGCTTATCTTGTATATTATCTCTGACGGTTAGTGAGGAGAATCGCAAAAAAATAGAACCATCCTCAATCATCTCTTTTCTCTCATCGTCTGATAATCGATTATATTCGCTTTTGCTCATGGTGGTGTAGGAGTAAATCGTCGATGTGTTGCTTTGTTCTGTGAATGCTACGAAGGATTCTGGTGGATTAAGAAGGATAATCGGGCGATTTTGCAATGAACCTGTTGATAAATAATTTACAATTAATGGAAAGAGGTTTAAGGCGATTAAAAGGAGCAGCGCGGGCACTACAAATACAAGGAGCGTTTTTCTCCAATTCGACAGAATCTTCTTGAATTCCCAGCGAAAAATGGTGATGGCAGCGCGCATGTGTAGTGTCCTTTCCGAAGAAATCATTTCAATAAAGAAATTATATCATAGTACATGGTGTGAACCTGTTAACAGAATGAAAATGACAAGCAATTACTTTTATGATTAAATAGACGTGTTTGCAAGTTGTTTTGTAATCGCATTGGAGGAATATATGAAACAATCAAAATCAGAATGGATAAAAAAATATATTTGCGGAGCATTAATTGCGTCGATGCTTCTAGCTGTCGCCTGCACAACCGAGTCCGAAGAGACGAGCAAACGCAGACGGAGAAGTACCACGAAGGAGACGACCGAAGCTACGGAAACAAAATCTTCGATTGTAAAACCGACCGATCCGATTGACCCGCCGGCCAACACGATTGAGGTAGATTTGAGCGAGCTTGAAGGGTATGAAAATGCCGAGCTTTTAGCAAAAATTGATGAAAAACTCTTGGGCGATTCGCTCGTAGATATCCTGGATACAGAATTCCTTTTAGATGATCCGACAGCACTCGGTTATGAATGGCCGGAAGAAGGTTTGTCTTTTGGTGACTACGAATCGGATCAATATGCTGTTGCCGAGGCCGAAGCTTACCTTGCGCTTTTGGAAACCATCGACTATGAGCAATTATCGGAGGAAGATAAGATCTTCTACGATGTATTGGTATACAATTTTGAAGAAGTCATCGCTTTTCAAGATTATTACTACTACATTTCACCGGTTAACTCCCTTACAGGTATACAAATGGACCTGCCGATTTGTATGGCGGAAATTTCATTTGCCAATGAAGAAGATATTGCACGTTATTTCGCCATAATTATTGGATATGAAGAGTATTTTGCAGATATCGGCGCATTCTTGGAAGAACGCGCAGCGCTCGGTCTCTCGCCGACAGATGATTATCTGCAAGCACAAGCGGACTCTTGTTATGCGATGCTGGAAAACAAAGAAGACCACTTCCTTGTCACCAGTTTTGCGGAACGTCTGGGTGAAATGGATCTTACAGACAAACAGAAGCAGGACTATATAGAGCAAAATCAGACTTACCTTGACCAATATTTCTTTCCGGCATATGAAGGCTTAGGCGACTTGCTCGTGAGCCTCAAAGGCACCGGCGTAAACGAAGGTGGCATGTGCAATTTCGAAGGCGGAAAAGAATTCTATGAGATTTATTTTCAGCTCCGTACCGATTCTGATATGGGTGTTGAAGAAGGAATTGCCTATTTGGACGCTGCCATCGATAATGCCTCGAATACAATTAACAACACGGAATTCACGGTAGATTTCTATGACGAATACATGAATCACAATTATACAACTGGCTCTTTCCAAAGTGACCTGGACTTCTGTATTGCGGCTATAAGCAACGATTTTCCGGAGCTTCCGGCGCATAATTATGTGATCCGGAGTGTTCCTGAACAGCTTTCCGATTTCTTCTCTCCGGCGGCATATCTTTCATGCCAGCTCGATAGTCAGGCAAATAATTTGCTTCTTATGAATGACGCTGCCCTTGAATCCTGCGCAGATTTAGTCCAAACCGTAGCGCACGAATCCTATCCTGGACATCTTTTCGAAGCAGTTTATCACTCTGCGAACATTACCAATTATTTCCAAAACTACAGCAGCAACATCGCATACACGGAGGGGTGGGCCACATATTGCGAAAACTACATCATGAGCCTTACGGATTATGACATGAATGTCTACTCTTTTGTGCACGCCGAAGACGTATTGATTAACTATTACTTTTTCGCTCGTATCGACATTGGCATCAACTACGAAGGTTGGACAAAGGACGACGTACGGGAATATCTGGCTTCGTTTAACTATGGTCTGGATACGGATAGCGCCGTCGACTGGTTCTGGGATATGTGTGTGGAAATCCCTTGCTACATCATGCCATATTGCTTCGGTAACCTTCAGACCGAGAGTATTATGAACACGGCTTTTAGTGAGCTGGACGGCGAAGCGACTGCAAAAGAAATTCATACTGCTTATCTTGATATTGGTGCAGCTCCATTCCCGATTATTGAAAAATATATGAATCAGTACATTGAGAGCGTACAAGGATAAAATGACTTGAAAATGTCATGAATTTGTAGGGAAAAAGGCTTGAGTTAATTATCGTTATGGTATAATTATTAAGAATAACCCCCGTTATGATGCTTTTCATGATTGACGTGGGGCACGAGTTCGAAGTCTACTAATGGAGGCCTACTACCATGGCAAAACAGACTCATCTTGCCACTACCCTTACAGCAAGATACTTTCCGACTGCGGAACTGACCGATGCTTTTTACATGGACGGACGTATTTCCGGTAAACGAGAGACCCGTTCAGCTGACATAACCAACGACAAAGAAGACAGAGGATTTTTCTTCTCTGTCTTCTCGCATCCTACAGAACCGAATTATACTCCAGAAACGATTCCTTCTTATGAACCGCTACTCCGTCGTTTTTGTACGGAATTGAAAACGGGGCGTAAGACCTTGGACGACCAAATCGGCGAGATGGTGAATACCGCAGTAGCCGTAACAGGGAAGAGAAAGCTCCAGGCAGATAATGTCCGCGCGCCTTTCTTTGCTGGCGTTATGGTTAAGGATTCCGAAGCGTTCGCGATTACGATGGGTACCGGATTGGCATTCCTTTATCGTGACGACACGCTTTACCCTTTGACGGCGGCCGATATCCGAATCGACCCAGTGAATACACAAAACCAACGAGTGGATAATTTCACGAACTATTGTGCTTCGAAGACGGCAACGGCACTTTGCTCCAATATCGCTCAGCTAAAGTTGGACGATTGCATTATTCTTTGCAACCGTGAGGTCTATGATGCTGTCGGACAAAAGGAATTACTTCGCATTCTCTATGATGCTGAAGACCAATGCGATGCTGCAGGCGTTGTCATTACTGAGGCCTCGGCGAAGCTTCCGGGTGTGCCGCTTCAATTCATGATTTCTTTCGTTGAAGATATTACATCGCAGGAAAAGGGTGGTTTCTTCGGCTTCGGCAAGAAAAAGCACAGTCAATCCTACGATGATGTTGAGATGACTACAGATATGGGCGAAAATGACGAACCTGCCAAGGTGCCTGTCGATTCTCCGAATCCTTTTGGGGGCATGCAAGCCACTGGCACACAGCCAGTTGTTGAGGCACCGTTAGTATTTGGTGATATCCCGACCACTGCTCCGGTTGTTGCGCCAGTCGTAGCACCTGTAGCGACTCCCATCGTCGCACCTGTACCACCGGTAATTGCACCAATACCACCTGTTGCACCTGTTTCCGAAGCTGCTCCGGTAAATCCTTTTGTGGCTCCAGCAGCGAGTGCGCCGATGGCGACTGAGGCAGTCAATCCGTTTGCCGACACTTCCTTTGTGACTCCGATGGCGGATGCGACAGCTTCTCCAAATGCCTTTGTCGTACCACAAATGCCTGATGCACCGATTGCTTCTCCTGTTGACGCTCCGTTATTTTTTGGAGCGGAGCCGGTGACTCCTGCTGCCGAAACGAATGTCAATCCTTTCGTCATGGATACTGTCACACCGGCTGCATCGACGCCATCTTTCGTAACACCATCGGCCGATACCTCGTTCGTTAATACTTCGGATAATACATTTGTAACTCCTACGGATTCGAATCCGTTTGTTGCAGGACCGGACGCATCTGCCTTTGTGACACCGACAACTACCGCGTCGACACCTTTTGTTGCTTCTCCTGCGGAGCAGACCTTTGTGGCCGCTCCGGTTACTTCTTTTGTGACACCGACTACCACGGCGTCAGTCTCTGACATTGCGCCGACCTTGAACATGGCTTCCGACGAGGCAGTGGGTGATATTGTCATTCCAAATACTGCTTCCACTGATGGGCCACTTTTGATGGGTGACGCAACGGATGCAATCAATCAATCGTCTTCTACAATAGACATGACCAAGGAGACTGAACCGAATGCCGAAGTATTTTCAGATACTATTTCGGCACCGGTTGCGGAAGCACCTATCTATGACGGTGTATCCGAGACATTACACGAGGAGAGTAGCGTTATGTCCCAGGATCAAGAACAGCCGATTGTACCGGAAACTGAATCATCTGTAAATGAAGAACCATTACTCTTCGGTGATGCAGAACCGACTGCTGAAGAAAGATATGGAATGAGTGAAGGATATCCTTCGGATTATGCAGATTCTTCTTCTTTCACAAATCAACAATCAGGCGCTACAGGAAATGATGAATTCTTCATTCCGTTTGAAGGGGCAGAGGCGCCAGTGGCACCACTTGAAGCCGCATCCTCTGACATTCCTGATATGCCACTTTATGAAGCACCTACATATACACCTCCGACGTATCCGGCAAACAGCGATACGCCTGTGGGATATGAAGACTCCGGTGTTTATGCACGTGGATCGTATACCACCGACGAAGATGCCTCTGGCATCCCGGCAGAACCACAATATGATTCTTACATGAGTGCGCAGGGCGCTTCGTATCAAGATCCGTCACAATATGGATATGCTTCTCCGGATGCACCGAACGGCGAGTATGCCGATTATGGCACGACACCACAATATGATGCCCCATATGGTGCGACATATGGTCAAGAAGCCGGATATGATCCGAACGCGGCATATGCCCCCAACGCAGAATATACGCAAGAACAGGCATATAGTGACAATCAGTATAGTGACCCATCTATTGGTCAGGTGAAATATGATTTTGATAACCCGCCACCAGCGGTTGCCGACCTATTCAATTATTCGACTCCGGCTCCGGCCGTTCCTCCGATGTATCCAGGTGAAGAGCCGATGAATTCCGGTGCTTCGCAACATCCGACCGGTCAACGCCCACAAGGTGCTGGGAAACCACGTCCGCAAGGCGGTCGTCCGACACCACCGCGTGGCAGTCGCCCACAAGATTCAGAGCAAGGCTTTGATTTTGGCGGCGGAAATGGTAACAAGAATACATATTTCCAAATTGGTTTGATTGCTATCTCATTGATTTGTGTCATTGTGATTATCGTTTTAGTTGCGCAATCCTGCGGCAAGAAGGATGAGAGCAAGGAAACAGAAGCAACAGAGTCAACTGCCATCACTTCAATTGATTTGGCCTTGGATACGTCTTCTGTAGTTGACCCGAACGCATCGGTCGATCCGAATGCTTC
>DAIPXZ010000013.1:0-4108 GCA_036782995.1 Bacillota bacterium | reverse complement strand
TTGACCCGAACGCATCGGTCGATCCGAATGCTTCGAGCGTAGTTGACCCGAATGCATCCGTTGATCCGAGTACATCTACACCGGTTATCGGAACCGATCCGGTTGGTACATTCACATTCTCCGAGGCGACAGGTTGTCGTACATGGTGGGATTTGTTCTACACAGTATACGGAATCAATATTGATTCGGATACGGATGCCCGCGTAACGACCATAAAGACCTATAACAATTTGGATGCTGCTTATACGCCACAACCGGGTGATACCATACTGTTGCCGCCTACGACAATGCTGCAATAAACCAGAACATCATTTTGAGCCAGTAGACATACCGAAATGACAAGATGAAATGAATCCCCGTGAAGATTTTTCACGGGGATTTTTGTTTGGATAATGAAAGAAATGAAAATCTTTTCGCTACTTATTTCGTCGATGCGGTCATGAAAAGAAATGGAATAGAATTCTTTTTTGCTAAATTGTAGAAATTCGCTGATTTGCATCTTTTTTACTAGTCAAAAGTGCAAAATCCATATACAATAATTTGGTATGTTAATGCAAGTTTGCAAGGGAGGAATTTCAAGTGAGTTCACATAAGAAATTATTCATTCCGGGCCCTGTGGATGTTCGTTCGGAAGTTTTGGCAAAAATGTCCACACCGATGATCGGACACCGTACAAAGGAAGCCACGCTTCTTCAGCAGAGAATCTCTGAGAAGCTCCAGAAAGTGATGGGTACAGAGAACACCATCATCCTTTCTACATCATCCGGTAGTGGTTTGATGGAAGGCGCAGTACGATGTTTCACGGGCAAGAAAGCAGCTGTATTTTCAATCGGTGCATTTGGTGAAAGATGGTACAAGATGTGTACCGCAAATGGCATTCCCGCAGATATTTTTCGTTCGGAGCTCGGCGAAGTCACTACACCATCTATGGTGAAGAAAGTGCTGGAGACGGGCGAATATGATTTAGTAACCATTACGCATAACGAGACTGCTACTGGTGTCAGAAATCCGATTTTCGAAATTGCGGAAGTTATGGATTTGTTCCCAGATGTAATTTTCTGCGTAGATACTGTCAGCTCTATGGGCGGCGACTATATTCCCGTCGATGAACTCGGCATTGATGTTTGCATCACTTCATCCCAGAAATGCCTTGGTTTGCCTCCGGGACTTTCCATTGCGAGTGTTACCGAGAGAGCACTCGAAAAGGCAAAGGGTATTCCGAATCGCGGACTTTACTTTGACTATGTCGAGCTAGCCAAATTCGTGAAGGAAAAGCCATATCAATATCCATCGACTCCTTCTTTGGCACATATGTATGCATTGGATTATCAACTTGATTGTATCCTTGAAGAAGGTATCGAAGAGCGATACAAGCGTCATTGTGCGATGGCAGATTGCGTTCGCGAATGGGCCAAGACAAATTGCGCTCTATATTCGAACCCGAAGCACCTTTCTGTCACAGTGACATGTATCACTAATACGTTGGGCATCCCATTTGCTTCTTTGAATGCGGCTATGGGACAGCGCGGATATCTCCTTTCCAACGGTTACGGTCCGTTGAAGGATAAGACGTTCCGAATTGCACATATGGCAGACACATCACTCAAGGATGTTGAAGCCATGTTGAAGGACTTGGATAAAGCAATCGCTGAATTGAAGGCAAAAGAGTAAGCTCCGTTTAAACACGGAGACGGACATAATTTGGAGGTAACATTATGAAGATTCTGGTAGCAGAAAAAATCGCAGCAGATTCCGTTCAATACTTGCGTGATAACGGATTTGAAGTCGATGAGAAGCTTGGCTTCTCCCAAGACGAAATCGCTGGCATGATTGGTGAATATGACGGATTGATTGTCCGCTCGGTTACCCAGGTAAATCAAGCATTGCTTGCTAATGCAAAGAACCTGAAGGTAGTTGGCCGTGCCGGAAATGGTATTGACAATATTGACGTGAAGGCATGCACGGAACACGGTATCATTGCTGTTAACACCCCTGAAGCGAATATCATGGCCGCTGGCGAACTCGCCGTTGCACATGCATTTTCGATTTTCAGAAATCTTTGCCACGCTAATGAAGCCGCACACAATGACGATTTCCGCCGTGCGCAAATGATCGGTAACGAGCTTGAAGGTAAGACCGTAGGTGTTATCGGCCTCGGACGTATCGGTTCCATTGTTGCCAGAAAGCTCAAAGGCATCGGTATGGATGTTGTAGCATTTGATCCGTATATATCACAGGAGCAATTTGACCGTGTTGGTGCCACGAAGTGCGCAACACTTGATGATTTGCTCACAATCGCTGATTTGATTACATTCCACACACCGAAGAACAAAGAAACTCACGGTATGGTTGGCGCTGCGGAGCTTGCTAAGTGCAAGAAGGGCGTACGTATTGTAAATGCTGCTCGTGGTGGATTGGTTGACGAGGCGGCTTTGTATGACGCTCTCGTATCTGGTCAGGTCGCCGCTGCCGCAATCGACGTATTCGATAAGGAACCGTCATATGACAAAAAGCCAGGCGAACAAAATTTCCAGAATCCATTACTCACGCTTCCGAATTGTGTCGTTACGCCTCACCTCGGTGCATCTACACATGAAGCAAACCATAACGTCGGTTCTGCGGTTACCGAATTGGTTGCGAAGGCATTACGCGGCGAACTCGTTGCGGCTATCAACATGCCTCGTTTCTCAGGCAATATGGCAGCCCTTCGTCCATACGCATCATTAGCTGAGAAGCTTGGTAAAATTTACTATCAAGCAGAAAAAGCACCGATTAAGAAGATTGAAGTCATCTATCGTGGCGAGTTAGCAAATCAAGAAACGGGCATCCTTACATTGTCCGTTCTCAAGGGCTTCCTCTCGGCACTTTCTGATGATCGTGTCAGTTTCGTCAATGTCCGTCAATCTGTTGAAAATCGCGGTATTGAGGTCATCGAAAGCAAATCAACGCAAATCCAGCGCTACAACAATCTTATTGAAGTTAATTTTGTATCCGAAGACAATCGTGAGTTATCTGTCAGCGGAACAATCTTTGGCGAAGATACCGAGGTTCTCGTCACATTCTTCGGTTACCAGATGAACTTCGTTCTCTCACAGACAGTTATTGCGATGCAAAATGAAGATGTCCCTGGCATAATCGGCAAGATTGCAACACTGCTCGGCAGCCATAACATCAACATCAACAGCATGCATTGGGGTGTAAAGCCGAATTCGAATAAGGCTCAGTCATTTATCTCGATTCATGATCCACTTGATGAGAAGATGCTTACAGAGCTTGCTTCCATTACAGATGTATTGAGAGTAACACAGCTGACATTCTAATATCATAACGAGAATACTGGCAAAGCTGGGCATAAGCTCAGCTTTTTGCTATATGATGCAATGAATCAAGAGGTGCTCATGACCAGTAAAGACGCCATTCTCCATATTCTCGAATCGCACATGGGCGAATTTGTGTCCGGGCAGATGCTGGCACACGAGCTCTCATTGTCGCGTACTGCAATATGGAAGAATATTCGCACACTCAAGGTCGAAGGGTATCCGATTGAGGCGGTGACGAATCACGGCTATCGATTGCTATCCGGTCGTGACAGAATGACGGTTGAGGGCGTGAAGGCGGCACTTTTACCGCGATATCGGGACATTCAGGTCGAGATTTTTGATACGGTGGATTCGACAAATACACTCGCAAAGAGAAAGGCATTAGAGCTGGCGCCGCACGGGGCAGTATATATTGCCGAAAAGCAAACGGGTGGACGCGGTCGACTGGGGCGATCATTTTATTCGCCTGCCAATACGGGCCTCTACATGAGTGTTGTCCTTCGTTTGCCGATTACGATGGAGCAAGCGACAATGGTGACAATTACCGCTTCTGTGGCGGTTTCTCGTGCGATAGAAAAGCTAACATCACAAGCTGTCGGCATCAAGTGGGTAAATGATATTTTCGTTGAAGGGAAGAAGGTTTGCGGCATTTTGACGGAAGCGGCCGCCGATTTCGAGACCGGACGAGTACAATATATTGTTTTAGGCATTGGTGTGAATTGCACGACGGCAGAAACGTCGTTTCCGGAAGAGCTTCAAAGTATTGCGGCTTCGATTCAATTAAAGGA
>DAIPXZ010000012.1:0-43842 GCA_036782995.1 Bacillota bacterium | reverse complement strand
GTGAAGTATTTCTCATATAGAATGACCAAAAAAATGAACGGTAACTTATGAAAAAGCTACCGTTCTTAATTGGTGGGGCTGATGGGACTTGAACCCATACGATTTATGGTCGGCAGATTTTGAGTCTGCTGCGTCTGCCATTCCGCCACAACCCCGACTTCGTTTGCGTCAGCTATATTAGCATATTTGTTCACATAGTGTCAATGAAGATAATGAAAATCTTTTGTTTTTCTTCCTCACAAAATACTTTCTTCCACGTCTTTACATGTCATCATTCTGATCGAATCCCAATGACTTTGCCAATTCATAATATTCCGCGGCTTCATCATGCAAACCCATATCAGAAAGTGTATCTGCCTTACCAATTATGGCATCCGGGTTTTGATCATCAATTTCCAATGCTTGCTCAAACCACTCCATAGCTTCCTCATACGCACCGAGCGCAAGATAAGCATGACCAAGACCGACGATTATCTCGGGTTGATTCGGAACGATATCAAGTGCTTTTTTTAGGTATACAATACACTTGTTGTAGTTTTCCTTCATATAGCAGGAAAAGGCATAATTAACGATTGAATCTACTGAATCCGGTGCAATATCGAAGGCTCTTTTTGCAAGTCTTGATGCACGCTTGTTATTTCCGAGCATTTGTTCCACATAAGAAAGCTCATTGAGTGCAACGGAGTCATTCGGATGTAATTCAAGAGCGCGTGAAATATACTTTTCGGCATTTTCATACTTTTCTTCCCGTGAAAAAATCAAACCCAAAATAAGGAAGCAATCAGCCTCGTGAGGGTTAATTGACAGACATTTCTGCGCGATACGTTTTGCCTCACGCAAATAACCGGAGACATAATAGATTTCTGCAAGGTCGCGATAGGCATCAGCGTTATCCGGTTGGAGTCGCGTTGCTTTCGTAATACATTGCATGGCTTCATAATTACGATTCATTTGTGCGAGAAGATTGCCTTTTCCTCGATACACTTCGACTGCCTTGGGCAAACGCGTCAATATATGGTCAAACATCGCAAGCGCGTCTTCGTATTGTTCATGATCAATGGCAGTATATGCAGAAAACAAATAATAGCATTCGAATAGAGAATCACTATCCGGATGTGCATTCATCGCCTTCTTCAACCACTTCAAGCCGGTATTGGCAGCAAAGTCCTTCGGAAAAGATGAGTACGCGGCAATGTAAAATGCGTATGGATCGGATTGAAGATGATGGTCATTACTGATATCATCCCAGCTCTCCGCAATGAGCATTGATTCTTTTATGTCTTTTCGCTTCGTAGCGGATAAAATACGTGCTTGGAAAATCATCGAAAAAACATTCTCCGGCGAGATACCGCGGTCGATTGAAATTAGTAAATCAGGATCTTTATCATCGAAAAACTTGGTCGAAGCGACAAGCAGATGTTTCGCATATAAGCGCAGCATATGCGACCACCGAAATGCAATCTCGTCGTCGAGTCGACGAAAACCAGAACGAATGCGCGGACTACAATCCACTTCATCTATCAAAGTCGATAGCCGGGAGAGTAGTTCCTGCACAGCATTAATCGGAGCATCTGTAGCAAAAAAGCACACCATTTCTTCCATGCATTTTTCCAAACGCAAAGTAACCGGAACAAGGGCATAGTGCTCGCGTAATAGCGTACGTGGATCCTGCGACTCATCGATATCCGGCAACATCCTAGTGAGATGATTGCGCCAAATGATGTCATTTTCGAGCGGGATGCAAAGCATTTGATTTTTCGGATTGTCGCTCATTTTCGACAGGCATTTAAAACGTTCAAATATTTCCACATAAAATCCGTAGGAAGATTCCATGATGCCAGCGGGCAAATCGCCCAAGTCGTCATAATCTTTCCCAGAAAGCAAATCGCTGATATTGATTTGGTACAACCACTTATAGTACTTGCTTAAAGCCATAGCTCAATGTACTTCCCTGCTTTTAGACTGCTTACATTTACGTCTTAATATTCTTCAAGAATCACATCGTCCATCACAAATACGTCATTTCCAAATTAGTTGCGCATGCTGTGTATCGGTGCAGGTACACGTCCGCCTCGAGAAATAAATTCTTCACATGAGGAAGAGTTTACTTCCATAACAGGTGCATGTCCGAGAAGTCCTCCGAATTCCACATTGTCTCCGACTGTCTTTCCTGGCACCGGAATAATTCGAACAGCCGTTGTTTTGTTGTTAAAAGTACCGAGAGCCATCTCATCGGCAATAATGCCGGAAATGGTCGATGCCGGAGTATCACCAGGAATGGCGATCATATCAAGACCAACCGAGCATACACAGGTCATTGCTTCTAACTTTTCAAGACGAAGGCTTCCACTTTCTGCAACTTCAATCATACCTTCGTCTTCGGATACCGGAATAAATGCTCCTGAGAGTCCACCGACAAAGGAGGATGCCATCGTTCCGCCTTTTTTTACCGCGTCATTTAACATCGCGAGTGCAGCCGTAGTACCCCATCCACCGCAATGCTCAATACCAAATTCTTCGAGTATGCGGCCAACCGAATCACCGACTGCTGGTGTTGGTGCCAATGACAAGTCAATAATTCCAAAAGGAACATGTAACCGAGAAGAAGCTTCACGTGCTACTAATTCTCCGACACGTGTAATCTTAAATGCAGATTTCTTGATCGTCTCTGCGACAACACCCAAGTTCTCGCCTTTTACTGTTTCCAATGCCGCCTTTATGACGCCTGGGCCAGAAATACCTACGTTGATAACACATTCAGGCTCACCTGGGCCGAGGAAGGCGCCTGCCATGAACGGATTATCTTCCGGTGCATTTGCAAATATAACAAGCTTCGCACAACCAAGAGCATCGCGATCTTTCGTCGCTTCTGCGGTATTCTTTATCACGATTCCCATATCACGAACAGCATCCATATTGATACCTGTTCGTGTAGAAGCAACATTGATAGACGAACATACATGGTCAGTCACAGCCAAGGCTTCCGGTATAGAATCAATCAATCGCTTATCACTTGTGGTATACCCCTTTTGGACCAAAGCAGAAAAACCACCTACAAAGTTCACACCGCAAGTTAGCGCCGCTCTCTCCAGCGCTTTAGCGAAACACGTATAGTTTTTTGAGCCCGATGCAGCCGCTACGATAGAAATAGGCGTAACAGAAATTCTTTTATTCACAATCGGTACACGATACATCGCACTTATGTCTTCACCGACCGAAACCAAATCCTTCGCATAGAAGCAAATCTTGTCATAGATTTTCTGGCAGGCCTTCTCTTCCGATTCAGAAGCACAATCCATAAGGTTAATGCCCATTGTTATCGTACGCACATCCAAATGTTGCTCCTGGAACATACGTATCGTTTCAAGTATTTCAAAATCCGTTATCATTAAATGTTACCCACTTTCTTAAATACGATGCATTGCATGGAACAAATCGGTGTGTTGAATTCGAATGGAAAGTCCGATGTCCTGACCAAGAGCGTCTAATTTATCCGACAACGACTTCATGTCAATCTTTGCATCGGATAAATCGACGAGCATAATCATCGTAAACATATCCGAAAGAATCGTTTGTGTGATGTCGTTGATATTGATATTCTCTTCTGCCAAAAGTGTGCTGATTTTTGCAATAATACCTACAGTATCACATCCAACCACCGTGACAATTGCCTTGTTCTTGTCTTTTGTTTCATTCATCGTTCGTTCCTCGTTTCAATTTATTCAATGGTATATGTCTTATTAATGGAAGCCAGTTCAAAGTTCCAATCTCCGCAAGCCTTCGCTTCCATGAAAACATCTTCACGATCATAATATGGTACCAAGTGAGATAGTATGGTCTTCTTAATCCGGAAAGCCTTTGCACATGCAAAGCATTCTTTCGGTGTCATGTGAAGCATATTGGGTTTCCGCTTCGCCTCCAGCTCTCCACAATCCAAGATGGCCAAATCGGCGTCGTCCATGAATCCGGCAAATCTCGTATCTGCATTCGTGTCCGAAGAATAGACAAATACTTTCCCTTCGTGCTCAATGCGAACACCATAGCATTCGACAGGGTGATTGGTGGAGAAAAAGGTAGCCATAGCTCCAAAAAGCGGCAATATGGATTCGTTATGTAAATAACCCACCTGAAAATTCGGATGTTCATTTATCATTTGTGCAGAATTCTCGGGTGTACTTGGAGCGAATACCGGAATGGTTGCAAATTGCATCCCCTGACGTGCATTCATATCAATTGCATAGCGCATGACCATCATATCGCTGAAATGATCAGCATGAAAATGCGTAATAAGTATCGCATCCACTTTGTTAATGTCAACATATTGCTGCAAATTGGAAAAAACGCCACTTCCGCAATCAATTAAAATATGCTTGTCACCGATGGTTACAAGATATCCCGAAGTCGCCTGTCCTGGACCGGGATATCCTCCCGAGCAGCCGAGTATCGTAACATTCATAAGAATGGTTCCTTTCGTTGCATGTTCTACTTTTCTATTCTACCACAACGAGAGAAACAGAATCACTTACATGTCTTGATAATTACAAAGATTCATGTGCTAGTATTGCTTCAGCAGCTTTAATGCCATCAATCGCAGATGACATGATTCCACCGGCATATCCAGCACCTTCGCCGCATGGATAAATTCCACCATGCGAAATGCTTTGCATATTATCGCCACGAAGAATACGTACCGGTGATGAGCTTCTGGATTCAACAGCTGTCAGAACTGCGTCATCACAATCAAAGCCATGAATACGTTTAGCCATTTCCGGGATACCGTCAAGAATGGTTTCACTTACGTAATTCGGTAAAACATTCCATAGATTCGCAGGCACGACACCAGGACGATATGAAGGCTTCACCTGACCGAACGCTGTACTCGATTTTTGTAAGCGAAAATCCGCCCAGGTTTGCGCCGGTGCGAAGTAGTTGCTTCCGCCGGCACAAAACGTGCGCCGTTCCAATTCTTCCTGAAACAATATTCCTCCAAGAACACCTTTGTCCGAAAAATCATCCGGATTAACACCCACCAACAATGCACTGTTGGCATTTTCTTTATCGCGGGCAAAATAACTCATTCCGTTAGTAACAACACCACCTTCGTAAGAAGTGGCAGGTACGACCACGCCGCCAGGACACATGCAAAAGGTAAAGAGCTTTCGTCTTGTTTTGGTGGAAGCAACGGCTTTATAGTTTGCAGGATGCAATAGCGGATGATGGCCGCATGCACCATATTGTGCTTCATCAATCCATGTCTGTAAATGTTCGATTCGAACACCTACCGCGAAAGTTTTTGCCTCCATAGTAACATTCGCATTGTGAAGCATTCGAAATGTATCACGACTACTGTGTCCAAGCGCTATTACTAACTCATCACAAGGGATTTCCTTTTCGTCCTGATTAGTCTTTGCATCACAATGCGTAACGCTTGCAACATGTCCATCTTCAGTGGAAAAGCAGGTGAAATTTCGTTCAAAAAGCACTTTGCCGCCGAGACGAATTATTTCTTCCCGCATCGATACAACCACCTTTTGCAACACATCTGTTCCAATATGTGGATGAGCATCAAATAAAATACTTGGCGAAGCGCCATGGTTAACAAACTCCTGCAAAACAAGGCTCTTTCGTCCATCAGATATTCCGCTGAACAGCTTTCCGTCAGAAAAAGTACCCGCTCCGCCTTCCCCGAATTGAATATTGGAATGAAGCTTTAACGAATCACCAGAAGAGAATCGATTAACATCTTCTATTCGATCGGTCATCGATGCACCACGCTCTATGACAATCGGATTCCTTCCGGAACGGGCAAGCGTTAATGCGCAAAATATCCCAGCAGGCCCGAATCCAATAACGACAGGACGAGATGAATCATTTCGGTTTGAAGGAATCGAATGAGTACGATTGTTTTCTGCTAATACTTTCTTTTCATCGGAAATCAATAAGGATATAACAATACGAATATCTTTCTTCTTTCGGGCATCGATTGATTTCTTGATAAGTTGCATACTGCAACATGAACCATGGATTGAAGAATCATGAATGAGAGACGAGAAATCACGATTATCGCACAGCGGCTCATCTATCACGGGCAAAGCTTCATATTCCAAAAGCGGAATATGTAATTCAATCTTCTTATTCACAGGCACCTCACAACATCTGATGCAGATTTTCCGGCTACATATCCGGAGGACCATGCCCATTGGAGATTATATCCACCACAATCCCCGTCCACGTCAAGAACTTCGCCACAGGCAAACAATCCGGAAACTATTTTCGATTCAAGTGTTTGCACGGAAAAGGAAGTCATCTGCGCGCCACCGATTGTTGTTTGTGCCTGCTTTAAAGAAGCCGTTCCGGTTATCGGGAATCGCCAAGACATAAGAATACTAAGGATTGCCATGAGTTCTTCGTCAGAAAGTGTACCAATCTTTAAATGCATCGGTCGACGAATAGCAGATTTCAAAAGCACAGCCGATATACGATTCGAAACCATGCCAAGCAATATGGTTGAGATTTCACGGTTGGCAAATCGATTTCTTCTGGATTGTAATTCTAAAAGTAAGCTTTCATTTTTATCCGAAGAAAATAGCGAAAGCACAATACTCATCGGAGCTATCAATCTTCCCTTTTGCATTCTTCGCGATACCTCACCCGAAAGGTAGAATATTGCAGGGCCTGATAATCCGTAATCAACAAACAGTACTTCGTCTTCAATCTCTGCAACGAGATTGTCTTCTTCGTAAAGCATCGTACGAGCCTTAATACGTTGGCCGGAAATAGGCTTCACTGCACTCTCATCTGTACAGAGTTGAACAATTGACGGACGTGGTGCATATATCGGATGCGATAATGTCGATAACCAGGTATACCCATCTCCCGTAGTGCCAAAGGATTCGGCGCATGCCCCTCCGCTTGCGATAATGACCGTCTTCGCTGAGTAGGCATCGTCGTCACATATTATAGTAAAAGAACCTGTATCAGACTTCTTAATTTCTTTTACAGAGGTATCACATTGGACTTCTACATGAGCATCAGAAAGCGCATAGCGAAGAGCATCCACTACCGATGCTGCCTGCAGGCTTTCCGGGAATCTTTTCGTTCCCTCTGATACTGTTGGAATCGATAAATCTTGAAAAAACGATAGTGTATCTTCCTTGGAAAAAGAAGCCATCACTGAAGAGACATACTCTGGATGGTGTGAATGAAAATGCGAAAGTGAACAATCATCATTTGTGATATTGCATCGGCCATTGCCTGTTGCTAATACCTTCTTCAAAATGCGATCATTCTTTTCGAGAATCAATATTATACCTTCGTTCAGACCAGATAAAAGCATGTTTTTCTGAAAAGACAATGCAGCCATAACGCCTGAAGCGCCGCCACCGATAATTATTGCATCCCAAAGCATTTGACAATTATCGGTTTTCATCGGAAAAACCGCTCAATAATGATAGGCAACGATAGAATTTGCTTTTGTCAGAATATGTCCCGTTCGTATGCGAAATGATTTCTTCCCCGAAGGACAAAACATCTCTCGCATCACCTTGAATCAACTCGACTTCAAGCTCACAAATCGGAGCTGTTTTCTCACCTGCATATAAAGTACCGGTATCGAGGCATATTTCAAAAATGCTGTCACCATAACCTGCGGTCACAATTTTTCTTTCAAATTTGTTCGAACAAATTGGAATTAACTTCATATCCTTCACAGGTGTCAAAGCTTCTTCAAGAAGTTCAATCGGGTCATCGGCAGAAGCGGCAGCAACTAAGAACTTTCGAGCATCGAAATCCTCATCCTCAGAAGCTTGATTCCATTCATAACGTTGGGAAAAACCATTTTGACTGCTCGCCGAAATCTTTACCGTATGGATATAGTCATCGCCATTAACTCGACGTACACGAACTGTGGTCTTTGAAGAGCGTAATGTACTCTCTTCGGTATCAAAATATTGGTTTTCATATTCTTCCACGCGCTCATTTTCTGGGAGAATGCATTGGGCAAACCATTCCGATGATAAAACGGCATACAGTTCTTCTTTCGATGGGAATGAAATCTTGATTTCGGTTTCCACGGCTTTTGTTACTCCTTTACATTGCGATCTCTCGAACACCGCTCGAGGTCACTAAACAAATATTTTTCGAACCATAGAAGGATAAACGGATAACTTGTTCATCGACCGTCATTCTGTCGTTGACTTTTTGGTTGGAAAGATCAATTTGAATAACCTGATCATCGTACGCAACAATCATGCGATTGTCCTTTACGTCATACGCAATGAGATTATTACCGAGTGAGACCTCGCCTAAAAGCCTTGCTTGATCGTCGATAATGGCTACTTTAACCGGAAGACTGATGCCATCAGAATAGAAAATGCAAATGCCTCCATCATAAGAGCATACAGATGTTATGACTGGGAATGTTGTCTCCAGAATCTGACAAGATGCTTCATCAATGAGTGCAACCTGTGAGATGCCGCATAATGCGACAGATTCGTTGGAATAATATGCCATTGACGGCATAATGGCATTCAAAGCAGGCGAATAGAAAGCAGCTTCTGTCGGGCGATCAATTTCACGATCATCCGGTATTTGGAACTGTTTAACATGCGGAACCATCTCGGATCCATCCGTATCGACCAAAGACACACTTAAATGTGATTCATCAGGCGAGAAACAAAGCGAAATTGGATATCCTGATTCCACGGAATCCCATTGTGCAAGAAATGTTCCATCGGTTTCAACAATGTAAACAGAGCCCTTACCTGTATAGCTGTCGATGATAAAAGCCGCGAGACCAGAGGGTGCCAAAGAGCAATAGCTTATCTTGGTATCCATGTGCTCGCTGTAAACGAGTCCGTCTTCATCAAACAAAGAATAAAGGAAGCCTTCTGTATCACAAACCATGCAATACTTATCATTCACAATGCATGTTGGATTTTCCAAAGACATATCATAGCCATAAATCTCATTTCCAGAGATAGATAGGTAAGCTACGCGGGTTGATGTTAATTTGATTAGACCGTTCGCAAATGGGTAAAGACGCTGTGCTTCGGTATACTCGCAATCAAATCCGGCAATGGCAGAAAGGCGCAATGGTTCCACCGCGCCTTTTTTTGCCTTAATATGACCGCTTATGAGATATACAAGTACAACGGATGCAAACAAAAGTAGAATGAGCAGGATTAGAAGTAACGGCTTTGCATACCGTTGCTTCATATTTCGGGGCCCAGGCTTTGTTTTCGTGTCATTCTTGGACTCAGACATGAATATCTATTCCCTCTTTATCGTTATTGTCTATCGTAAACATTATTGTTCTTATTGTCGAGAGCCTCTTTAAGAAGAACATAGGCATCCCAAACACCATAATTATGTAAATCAGAACCATTATCTTTATATATTACGCTTTTGTTGACAATTAATCCACTGTAAGAACCATCGATGAATACGTAATAGGTTGAATCATCACGCTCCGATAATTCAATCGTTGTTGTTACATATTCTTTCGAAGTGATGACAATCTGGATTTGTGAGTTATTCTCCGGATTTACATCGAAATCGAAATCGGAAATTTGCATACACGCAATTGATTCATAAAGGAGAGCAAAGTATGATCTTCCGGAGGAAGAATAAACCTTACCATTTCTCATATCGATTTGCACTTCTGCATTTTCATTACTGATTTGCTGATCATCTTCCATGTCCATGGTCATATCAAACTGTCCTTCCGGAAGAGATACGTGAATGGACTGAACCTTTGAAATGACAGTATAATGAACATATCCTTCAATCAGCTGCAAGAAAGGCATTTCTAAGCCCGTAATGGATGTCGATTCAACCTTAAACGGAACTGGCGCAGCATTGGAAATGCCGTAATAGTATCCGCCGATTGCTGCAGAAAGAGAAATATCGATTGTACGCCCACCGGCAAGAACAATCTCAAATTGATATTCAGGATTTTCTAAGCCGTAGTCTGCATACTCTTCTGTTGGGATATCAACAAACCCAGAAGCACTTAAAGCAATCATCTTCGTAACCATGTTGCCAAAATAAGCGCTAGCTTGAATATTTACAGGGCTTGTTACTTGATAAAGCGAAGAATTACTTGAACCATCTTCATCGGAATTAGAGATGCGATTCGCCATCATATCCAAATTATCGGACATTCGCTCGAATCCAAAGGATAAAACATCACTTTCATCTATAGCCGTTATCGACATTTCCAAGAAATCAATAATCGAGTGATGGCAATACGTTGCCTTTAAAACGGGAACCGTATATACGGTAGGAGCTCCATCGAAAATCACATAAGTGTAATCTTTTGTCGGTGTCATATCTCCGAAAGAAATCGTTCGAATAGTGCCGTCCGCCAAAGTGATTGTTAATACAACGTCTGGGTCAGTCAAACCATATTGGTCATACTTCGACGTATCTTCACTAACAATCTCTTTATAGGTAAAGGACGACATAATATAGACAAACTCTGACATAACGGATTCTGAATATGTATATCCGGAATCATCCTGCCCCATAGCATCGAATGTCCACTGGGATACGCCGTCGGCATCAGGTACAAGAGCAATAGTATAATCATCACCATCCCGATTATCAACCGAGAGTGAAACAATATCCTGAGAAGGTAATTCCAAAGCAACACTAAGCGAATCGCTTGTTGTCTCAGTAGTCGAATCATCATTCTGTGCCACACAAAGGTAAATAATCAAACCAATGATAAGGCAAAGGAAAATGATGGCAGGAATCAGTAAATTTTTGATCGATTTCATAAGTTATTTACCTTACATATGCTTTCTCTTATTGTAAATGAACAGCCCTGAACCCAATGCTGCTAACGGAACAACAGCTACTAGCAATATACTCCAAAAGGTCAAAGCATTCGATGTAGGTTGATCAGTTAAAGTGTACTTCGGGAACTCCTTTGAAGATACTGGTACCTCAATCGTCTGATTAACCATGCTCGATATACAGCTCTTCACAAATCCTACATTTGCATCGGACAAACCGAATGTAGCATAGTAGTCATCACCGGTAAATGAACGCGTTCCGAAAACAATCATTTCAGCTGTTTCAGAATATCCCGTGTTCTGCGAATACATCGCATAATTATATGTACCCGCTGTAAGTCCGGTCGTGTCCGTGGCTTCGGAAGTATCCATTGTTGCCGTTGCCGAAGATACAATCATTGGCGATACGCTAATGTATGAGAACGGATTATCGAACTCACGAACAGGACGAGCATATGCTGTTCTGAAATATCCCACACTAGAATAATTCGCATAAGTATCTTCAATCACACCACGCGCTTGATACGGATCTGTTGAAGTATAAAGATAGTTCACATCATTTTCATGAATGACCGCTTCATCCATGGTAATACCCATTACTTGCATCAAAGCGTTGAGGTTCGGGTATTGTACATCCATATTCATGGATGCATCATTGGCTATGATTACATTACCACCTTGGGAAATATATGTCGTAATCTTATCAACTTCGTCTACTGTAATATCTTGCATCGGAAGATTGATGAATAGAAGATCACAATTTTCCGGTACCCCATCATCACCCGCAATACTCAAATCAGCAGTGGTAAAGCCCATTGCCTCAAGTAGTGTATCCAGATATGTGTGTCCGGATTCCTGATGATCCTGTAGGAAATATGCATGCAAATCCGTAGCAGTTGTCAAGGTCATCAAAAGGCCGGTAACATTCAATTCAACATTATTTGCTGTAAGCTTCATAACGCCATAATAAGAATAGTAGTCTTGGTCATAATCAAAGCAGTCATATGCGGTAAGCAAACGAGTTTGGTCACCCATCTTAAAGACGAAAAGACCTTTACTTAAATTCGTGCTTAAATCCAAAACACCATTCGGGTCAAGCTCAGTGATGATGAACGGGTTTTCATTCGGATCAACGTATCGAACCGAAATATGTCCATGTGATTTTGCAACATAATCATCGAGCAAAGGACAAACATACTCATACCACTCCTGCTCTTCCGGATTACCGACAAGACCAACAATCTCAATATCCTGCTCAAGAGTGTTTAAGTATTCCTTCGTCGCCTTGCTTACCGAATTCATTTTCACTTGTGAAAAGTCGAAGGTCAACGCACCCGACAAAGCGATATCCAACAGAATGTTTACGACCAAAAGAATAGCGATAAACATAATGACCGACCCGATGGAAAACCACTTGAGTGATTTTGCTCTCTTGTCCACGCCTTTATTCAGCTTCGGGGATTTAACTACCCGTTCTTTTATAATGTTTTCATTATTTTCCGACATGAGAATTCCTCCAATATACTTTTAGAATCAACCCTGGCTCCAACGTTTCTTTTCGAGCAAGCGATAGGTAAGGAATACAAACAAGGCAGCAAATGACAAGCAGAAGAATAAAGGAACAATTCCGAAAATACCGGCAGAAAAATCGCTTGTCTTTGAAAATGGGTCAATCCAATTAATGGCATTGCTGATACCAACACCTGCGTTGTAAATTGCCTCTTCAGACAATCCAAAAAGCTTCGTTGATTTTAATAAACTAACGAGAAGGTTTTGTGCAGATGTTGCAACAGTACCGAGCATTTGTGAGAACAAAATTACTACGAATGAAACGACGGCCGCGACAATTTGGTTTTCTGTAAGCGCAGAACACATCATGCCGATGGCAATAAATAATGCTGAAAGGAAAAGATAACCGATGCATGCGCCCCAAGAAGAAGCGTCGACACGACCAGAGAGAAAAATCAAAACAATCATGTGTAAAAATACACCAGACAGCATAAGAACTTGAAGAGATATGGCCGCCAGATATTTACCGATAACGATTTTATACATTGGAACCGGAGAAGTATAAAGAAGAACTTCTGTACCATTCTTCTTCTCTTCTGAGAAAAGTCGCATGGTGATCAATGGAATCAACACCATGAAAAATTTGCAAAGGAAAGAAAATTCAGATGCGATATTTACAGAACCGGTACCTAACATGGTGACAAAATAGAATCCGCTGATTAATGCGAATAGTGCAACAGCCACCCAACCAATCGGTGCTCTGAAATAAGATAAAAATTCACGTTTATATATTGCCAGCATGATTATCCCTCTCTATCTATCTTAGAATTGGTGACACTCAAGAAAATATCTTCAAGTGATGGATCCAAAGAACGGAATTCAAGGATTGGCCAAGAATGATTCGCCATCGTAAAGAAAACCGATTTACGGACATCCATATTCGGATCGACTTGAATCTCGACCTGACATGCATCATCTTTTTCGTGAGTGAGGGTAACATTCTTCACACCCGGGATGGCGCGAAGATTGCTTTGTGCTTCGCGGAATGGGCCGACAAATGCGAGAAGAAGCTTTGACGTACCAGACAAGCGATGCGAAAGTGCGGTCGGTGAATCAATCGCAGCAATCTTACCTTGATTGATAATTACGACTCGGTCACAAACTGCCTGCACTTCCGGCAAAATATGAGAACTTAAAATTACAGTATGCTTTTTTGATAAGGTCTTGATGAGGTTTCGAATCTCAATGATTTGCTTCGGGTCAAGTCCAACGGTAGGCTCGTCGAGAACTAACACTTCTGGGTTGCCAATCATGGCTTGAGCAATACCGACACGTTGACGATAACCTTTCGAAAGATTATGAATGATACGATCCGATACATGAGCAATCTTTACCAATCTCATAATTTCGGCGAGCTGACGAATACGTTCTTTGCGTGATACACCCTTTGTATCGCATATGAAGTTCAGATATTCAAGAACTGTCATATCCAAATAAAGCGGTGGTAATTCCGGAAGATATCCGATACTCTTCTTCGCCAATTCCGGCTCCTCCAAAATATCATGACCGTTAATTTTTACACTTCCTGACGTTGCTGAAAGATAACCAGTAATGATGTTCATGGTAGTTGATTTACCGGCACCATTCGGGCCTAAGAAGCCAAGAACTTCGCCTTGATTCACAGTAAATGAAATACCATTGACGGCTTTCTTCTCGCCGTAGTACTTCACGAGATTTGTTATCTCAATCATAGAGTGACCTCCTCAAATGCGATTTGTACGCGATTGATATTGTAACCTAAAAAGCACAAACAAGGAAGTTTTTTTATCAGATAATGATTATAAATCAGACGCAAAATGCTTGTTTCACGAAAGATTGCCACATTTGCCTTCGAAAATGAATCGATATGCAAACCGAAAAACGCAAATCAGCAATTTTGTTCCATGAAATAACGAATTATGACAATGTAGCAATACTCGAAAAAACATGTCGATTTGATGCGGCTTCAAAACCATCCACCTGGATGGTTTGATCTGTAACCGTCGTATACATCAAGACCTTTTCCCCGAACTTCACTTCCGAAGAATAATTGATATCAATTTTTTTTACGATTGGTGTTTCAATGGAATTCGAATGGATAGCATCCAAGCTCCATGCAATATATTTTGTGTTGTTTACATGCATATTGCGGTCGATTTCGCAATAATCAGCGTATTTGCAAATGATGGGAAGCTGATCCGTCTCTCCTTGAATCACAATCGGATTAATGCGCGGTGTTACCAGTGAATATTTGATATTCGGAGAAAGAAATGCTTCCATCCCCTCTATTGATGAAGGTCGAATCGGACGATGTGATTTCTTATCAGCAATCAGCCACGCCGAATGTGCTTCTCCAATCTGATTGTTTTGTTCGTCATATATCTCGAAATCACGAGAAAAAAGAAGCTTTTCGTAACCAAGCGACCAGGTTTTCACATAGACCTTTTCCTGCCAATTCGGTAACCGTTTCATATCAACAGACATACGTAACAAGAGCCAACAAATATCGAGTCGATCCATGTCTTTCGCCCCGAATCCGCGTGTCGCTGCATTCATGGAAGCAGCTTCTTGTAGCATCGTAAATAAAGTGTGTAATTGAAGTGAATCATGGTAATCCGTATCCGCTCCGAGAACTTCGTATTCATATAATTGTTTTTCTGTGTGAAATGCCATGCTTATCTCCCAAAATGAATTGATTTATGCATTGCCCTTTTCCGTAGACTTTATCGATTTTCGACCGATGATTATGATGATGGCCGCAATCATGAACAAAACCGATACACTTGCGATACCATACGCGGAGCTTCCGGTCGTACTGGAAATGATACCATAAAGGAAAGGCCCCAACACGGCGGCAAACTTACCGAAAATATCGTAGAATCCAAAAAATTCATTAGAACGTTCCGGCGGAATGAGTTTACCATAGTATGAGCGTGAAAGTGCCTGTATACCACCTTGTACAGTGCCAACCAAAACTGCCATAATCCAGAAAAGCACCTGTGCTTTATCAATTGCCGCAGCATAAAGGTCGGCATTATCCGACGGAGCCGCCTCAACGGAGTAACCCATATAAAAACCGACAATACATATCAACATGTAAATAACGACTGCCGAAAAAATCATTCGCATTGAACCAAATTTCTTGGCAAGATAACTAAATAAAATCGAGCAAGGAATGGCAACTAATTGTGTAACCAGCAATGCCAAAATCATTCCAATCATATCCAGACCAAGAGTCGTGCCATATGCGGTTGCCATGCGAATCACGGTGTTAACGCCATCAATATAGAAAAAATATGCCAGCATGAAAAAGAAAATACCCTTGTTTTTCATTATCGTCTTGGCTGTATGAAGCATATTCTTTAATGTTTGTATGGCTAGCTGATTCTTCGGTGTTTCTACATAATGCTCTTGCTTCACGTTTTTAAGAAGAGGAATACTGAAAACTGCCCACCACACGGTAGTAATTACAACTGATATTTTAACACCCAGCGCCAAGTTTTTTTCCAAACCGAGCGCCAACATGATACCAAGTGAAAGTAAGAAAGCGATAGTGCTTCCACCAATGTAGCCCATGGCAAAACCATATGTAGAAACTTTGTCCATCTTCTCTTTCGTCGTGACATCCGTTAAGAATGAATCATAGAACAGATTCGCTCCAGAGAAACCAATATACGAAATAATGTATCCGACAATAACAAGCTGCCATTGATTAAATATGGCCATGGTAAGGGTGAAAAATGTACCAATAAACAAGAATATGCAAAAGAGCTTCTTCTTCATTCCCTTATAGTCACCGATTGCACCAAGAAGCGGTGCACATAGAGCTACAATCATGGTAGAAAGAGCCGATCCAAACGCCCATACGGTATCACCAGTAGCACATATGGTCGCAAAATATATGGGGAAAATAGCGGCCATAATATTGGTCGCGTAGACCGAGTTCGCCCAATCATAGAATATCCATGACTTTTCTGCCTTCGTCAATCTGTCCTTTTTACGAACAGTCTTCTCAGCTACCGTTTCACTCATATTTTCTCCTCTTTTCCCCCTCGAAAATGAAGGATTATGGGATAATTATTCCTTACTCGATGAGTCAGTACTCGTATCGGAAGACGATTCAGATTCCATCATAGGTTCCTCAATATTTTCCGTTTTCTTTTCTTCATGTATTCCTTTGGCCTCTCGAATAGATTCACCAAAATCAAAGGGTACATATACATTTGCTTTTGCAAGAACCATTCCCGGCCGATATGATGTACATCTAGGATTAAAGCGGAAGATAGCTTTAAGAAAACGCTCATCCGGCTCAAAAAAGAAAACCATGCCCACACCCGATTGCTTGACAACAAAATACCATGTTGCTTCATTAAACTTTCCAGGGCAACATTTTACATGTAGATATTCCTTTTTATCGTTTTCATTAAAATCCGGATCATTAACACGGCCACAGAAGGTGAATTCCTTTACCGTTCCGCGAAAAAGCGGTGAACGCTTCCGTTGCGCAACAATGCAATCTATTGATAACTGGTCATTTGTAAGGCTGTATTCATACTCTTTATTAAAAGAAATAATGATTCGGTAACATAAATATCCAAGGCCAAAATCCACAAGTCCTGTTATATAGATGATGTTGTAACCGACGATAAATGGCGTCACCGTGATAATGAGCATAAAGGAAACAAAGGCAAGAATGATAAGATTCTGAAGAATGTACGTACCGAGAGTTTTTTCTTTAGCAATAAGCTTCTCAACAAAAATATCGTCTATCATAGTTTACCTCTTCATTTTTTCATTTATATGATAAAAGCCATCATCATTGTAACACAACGGTGATGGCTCAATATCATGTTGATTATCAAACTTTATGTATTAATACATTCCAGCATTTGGATTCGGCATTGGCGGTTCTGGCTGCGGAATGTCACAAACAACAGCCTCTGTCGTAAGAAGTGTCGAGGATACAGATGCCGCATTTTGCAAAGCGGAACGAGTTACCTTCGCAGGGTCAACGATACCCGCCTTATACATATTTACATATACATCATTCAAAGCGTCATATCCTGTACCAGGAGTTTTCTTCTTGATGTTTTCGCAAATAACTGAACCATCAACACCTGCATTCGCGGCAATTTGACGAACAGGCTCTTCCAAAGCCTTCGCAATAATGCGGATACCGGTTTGTACATCGCCTTCGTATTTACCAAAAAGCTCAGAAACGGCAGGAAGAACATTGATATATGCCGTTCCGCCACCAGGAACAATTCCCTCTTCAACAGCAGCGCGTGTTGCCGCAAGGGCATCCTCGATACGAAGCTTCTTCTCTTTCATCTCAGTCTCGGTTGCTGCACCAACTTTAATAACAGCAACACCACCGGACAGCTTTGCCAAACGTTCTTGGAGCTTTTCCTTATCAAAATCGGAAGAAGTTTCTTCAATCTGCTTGCGGATTTGGGAGACACGAGCCTTAATTTCCTCATCGGACCCTACACCATCAACAATAATGGTGTTCTCTTTTTGAATCTTTACCTGATGAGCACGACCCAATTGATCGAGTTCGGTATCTTTCAACTCTAGTCCTAAATCACCGGTAATTACCTGACCGCCGGTAAGAATTGCAATATCTTGGAGCATTGCCTTTCTTCTGTCACCAAAGCCAGGAGCCTTTACAGCAACACATGTAAATGTTCCACGAAGCTTATTAACAATCAATGTAGCTAGTGCTTCACCATCAACATCCTCAGCAATAATCATGAGCTTTTTGCCAAGCTGTACGACTTTTTCTAATAGCGGTAGAATCTCTTGGATATTCGAAATCTTCTTGTCCGTAATTAAGATATAAGGATCATCCAATACGGCTTCCATCTTGTCCATATCAGTGCACATATAGGAAGAAAGATATCCACGATCAAATTGCATTCCTTCAACAACTTCGAGCTCTGTTCCCATGGTCTTCGACTCTTCAACCGTAATAACGCCATCAGCCGTAACCAACTCCATCGCCTTAGCAATCAATTCACCGATATAGTCATCACCGGCTGAAATCGCGGCGACACGAGCGATGTCTTCGGAACCATTTACTGTTTTTGAAGCATCCTTTAACGAATTAACGGCAGCGTCAACTGCAATTTGGATTCCTTTACGAAGAATAATAGGGTTAGCGCCTGCCGCTACATTCTTTAATCCCTCACGGATAATAGCCTGTGCCAATAGTGTTGCGGTAGTTGTACCGTCACCAGCGACATCATTTGTTTTCGACGCCACCTCTTTTACCAATTGAGCGCCCGCATTTTCAAAACGATCTTCGAGCTCAATCTCTTTCGCAATAGTAACACCATCATTTGTAATGAGCGGTGCGCCATATTTCTTGTCTAATACAACATTACGACCCTTAGGACCAAGCGTAACCTTTACAGTGTCTGCAACCTTATTTACGCCTCTTTCTAAAGAACGTCTAGCCTCCTCGGCATATTGCAAATCCTTAGCCATTTTTCTCCTCCTCATCGATAAGCAAAACGCTTATGTATCTTATTCGACTATTGCAAGAATATCATTCTGACGCAAAATTGTGTAATCCACACCATCGATTTTAACTTCGGTTCCTGCGTATTTGCTAATTAATACTTTATCGCCAACAGACAGCATCATCTTGACTTCTTTTCCGTCAACAATTCCGCCAGGACCCACGGCAACAATCTCTGCAACTTGTGGTTTCTCTTTTGCGGTACCGGCCAATACGATGCCACTATGCGTCGTCTCCAAAGCCTCTGTCATTTTAATAACTACTCTGTCACCCAGTGGTTTAATCGTCATGATGTACCTCCTATATATTTTTGTATCATTAGCACTCGAGCCTTTTGAGTGCTAAGCACTTATAACTATAACATTTAAGTTAAAGATGTCAACTCATATATCAAAACAAAATAAAGCAAAGAACACTAGAAATTAATTCACATCCATGTATCTGAAATCATTCAATACTGTCATCAGACACATCCACAAGATTGTCAGAATCTTCCGGAATGATTGCATCTGTTGAGGTATCGGAGGTTTCGGAGCTGTTCGGTGCCAAAGGAATTTCTCGAACAGGTTCAACATCAAATGTTGTTCCATAGATGAACTGTTGTAATTCCGGAATTAAGCCATTCCAGTCGATACGCATACTCCATTCTCTTTCGTTGATGTCAGAGAATATTCCTTCATTGCAATACCCCTCCAATGGAAGCGACATTGTTTCGAATTCAGCGGATTGTAAGCTGGGCAAAAAGTCAAATACATAATCTTCAATTTGCTCACGTGTTAAATTTGTCGCCACCAAAGATAGAATTTCATCAAGTGCCGATAATTGACTTGGGGCGCTCATATTCAAAAATTGATCTAAAACACTTGTTAATACTTCGATTTGACGTTGCGAGCGTCCATAGTCGCCATTACCAACCTTACGTATACGCGAATACGCAACAGCTTGGCGACCGCTAAGGCGCTGATAACCAGAGCTCTGGACAAGATTGTAATAATCATCGACGCCGAGGATGTGATTTTGTTCTTTTAACAAAACATTCAAGCCGCCCTCTTCGTTATTCAGTTCATCTGATGAAACATCAACATAAACACCACCCACAGCATCAATCAATTGTTCCATATGATAGAAATTAATATATGCATACCCTTCAAGCGGGATTCGTAGCGTTTCCGAAATGACTTGCGAAAGCAAAAGCGGACCACCGATACTCATAGCGGCATTAATTTTTTGTGGATTTGTATGTTCAGGAATATAGACAAAAGAGTCACGAGCTATTGTTGTCATTTTGATACTGCCCGTGTTGTCATTTACTGTAAGAACCATGATGACATCGGCAAGAGCTCCTGTTCCATCAGCAGAGTATCCGCGTGTACGGCTATCGGTTCCTATTAAGAGGAAATTATGAATATAGCTGAATTCTTCAGTGAAACTGATTTCTGCCGATGGTAATGTGGATTGTGGAATCGTTATAACCGATCCATTCTCATCAATCATTGTTGCAACCGGATCATTAGGAATATATTCAATTTGATCAAGCAAATAGTCCTTGTACATCATAACGGCAATGATACAACCGACTATTAATACGACGAGCACGCAGAGAATCGGGAGAATGATTCGCATAAATACTCTCTTCTTTGTCCACGGCTTCTTTTTCTTCTTGCCATTACTGTTTGTGTCTGTCGGAATACATGTTGAAGCTTGTGTGTTTCCGTGCTTGTGTCCTTTTGAATCAACACGAGAAACACGAAATGAGGTCTCGAAAGAATCAGGAGACCCACCATTCGTCTGCATCTGTGAAGACGGTATATTGCCACTCACGAACCCATCATTTGCATATGTATTAGCTTGCATGGGGCTACGATTTTGTGAAACGGAAGTGTTCAGATTATTTGGATTTGTCATCGCACTTGGTCGTGCATTCATGCCATACTGTGAATGTGGAGCTTGTTGATATTGAGATGGTGTTCTTTGATTCGGATTATTTGCCGGAACAGAGTGATTCACATTCGGGTATATCGGGCGTGATGGCATATTTGTTGGACGTGGCATCCCAGCCGGATATGGATTCGCAGAAGAAGGCATCGATTGAGGATAGCCCTGATAATTATTTGGTTTTACGCCGTTCGCAGAGGGAATGCTATTTCCAGAACTTGAAGCACTATTTGGAAATGACAAACCATCAGATGATTGAGAAAAATCGTCGCTGTTCATAAGAAAATCCTTTATATTCAACACAATCAATTAGATACTTCTTCTAACCTAGAATAGAATAATAACAAAAATCCGGCATTCCGTACACGAAAAAAAGTGAATTTTTCTTTCTTTTATTTAATTCCGTTATTTTCTACAAGAAATCGGCCATGTTTCCACATTTTTCACGCATTTTATTCTGAATAAACGAATAATATTGTATTATAGATATGGAGGTATTCTCTATGAAAAAAACGATTTACATCGCAGATGACGATGGCAATATTCGTAATCTGGTACGTACTTTTTTGGAGCGTGAAGGATATGTTGTCAATGCGTTTGAAGATGGCGAATCCCTTTTGCGATTCTTCTCAACAAACCCATCAGACATGGTCATCCTAGACGTCATGATGCCTGGGCGTGATGGTTTCTTTATTTGCAATGATATACGAAAAATGAGTAACGTCCCAATAATTATGCTAACGGCACGAGACAGTGATGCAGACTATATATCTGGATTAAGTCTTGGAAGTGACGATTATTTTACGAAGCCCTTCAGCCCGGTTAAATTGGTTTCGAAGGTTAAAGCCATTTTTCGACGAATTGATACCGAAGATGACACACCACACAATGATCAGGGAAATATCTCTTTTGAAGATATTGAGATTATGACCAAGACGAAGATTGTCACATGGAATAACGAAGAATTGCAGCTTACTCCAAATGAATATGCTCTTCTCACCTACATGATTCTCAATAAGGATCGTGCCGTTTCTCGCGTGGAACTTTTGGATCGAATTTGGGGATATGAAACCGAAGTCGAAACGCGTGTCGCGGATGATACTGTAAAACGATTACGTAAGAAGCTTACCAAGACCAATGTCATAATTAAAACAGTATGGGGATACGGCTTCCGTCTGCATACGAAATCTGAAGATACTGATGATGCGGAGGATGCTTCCGAACATGAAGAAACTCACGATTAATCGAAAGAGAAAATTCAGAATCAGTATTCGGGCAAACATCTTTTTTGCGTTTTCCGCTGTCTTTATTTTATCTTTTGCTACGATTTTGATTGCGTTTTTTATTCTTGCCAATAATTACATTGAGCAAGATGCAGCTAGTAAAATCGAGCTCACTGCTCGTCAAGCTCGTTTGCTCGCCTCCAATGCGCCAAAAACATATTCTTTCAGTATGTTTTTGCACGAAGATGAAGAAACGTTTATCATCGACAATATTGTGCGTGCTCTCGACTCGACAACTGAAGTTAATACAATATTAGTAAATAACGATCATGAAATCATTTGGCCAACGGAGCAATATTCAATTCCTGAAACTGAAAAGGCCGAATTTGTTATCGATTCGATTCTTTCTGTGAATAACAAGTGGAATGATTATGAAACCTACAGTATTACCACATCTTCCGGTCGTTATTTCTATTCGACATTACCAATTTTCACTTCCCGTCCCGCATCGAATTCGGATAATGAAAATGCCGACTTCTATTTGATTTTCTACTTAAATACTTCGACGACAAGCGCCTTTGCGAAGAGCTTAAGTTCCATATTAATCATCGTAATGTTCTTTTCTCTTATTTTAGGCATGATTTCTTCATTTCTCGTCTCGTTTAATCTCACACATGCGATTCGTAATCTGACCCGTTTCTCAGAACGAATTGGTAAGGGAAAATTCGATCAACAGGAATTTCATTTCAATACAAAGGAACTAATGCAGCTTGGTACTGATATGAATAGCATGGCAAAAAAGCTCGAGCACCAAGACTTAGAGAATAAAACCTTTTTCCAGAACGCCTCTCACGAGCTTCGAACACCGCTCATGTCCATTCAAGGATACGCAGAGGGCATAAAGTATGGTGTTTTCGACAATCAAAACGAAGCGGTCGACATTATCATCTCGGAATCTGAGCGATTATCAGGTATGGTGGAAAACCTTTTATCCATTTCTCGATTAGATCTTGAGCAAGCTACGGCTTCACAAATCAAAATGAATGAAATCGACATCGCAGAACTGGTCGACTCCGTTTGTGATAAAGCCCGCGGTTCAGCTATTCACAGCAATAAAACCATCAGTATTGATGTTTTAAACGAAGATATTCGCATTATGGGTAATGATAATGATTTAATTCGTGCCATTGAAAACATCCTATCAAATGCCATCCGTCATGCAAAATCATCCATAGAAGTAGTTTGCTCAAAAACCGATTCTGAAGCAATTGTAACAATCACCGACGATGGCGATGGCATTGCCCCCGATTTCCTCCCCCATGTATTTGAACGATTTGCAAAAGGAAGCGGCGGCAAACATGGCATTGGTCTTGCTTTAGTGGATGCAACTATGCGTACACACAAGGGAAAAATCGAAGCATGTAATCGTAACGATGGAAAATCAGGAGCCATCTTTACAATGCACCTGCCGCTGATTCAATAATTCATCACTTATTCATTTTCTATGAAACGAAAAAGGACGACTTATGTCGTCCTTATTTATCGTAGAAAATCGCTTTTTCAAATCAACCTCTCGTAGCCACGGGCTCTGACATCGTCGTCGCATTGGGATCAATTACAATCGGTGTCGATGTCGATTCTGCCGTTACGCTACTGTCTGACGGAACAGCACTCGGATCCGTTGTTATTTCCGGAATCTCGTCTTCGTTCTGTTTCACTTTAACATCTACGGGTAGATAACCAAGTGCAGGTACAATTTTTTCTTCAATCTTGGTAGAAGAATGCTGGCTGTCAAAAATAACGAAATCATCCACGCCAAAAATCGATTTAGCACCCAAATAGGTCGCAACAAAAACAACAATCGCTAAAATAATCAGCTTCAGCAACAGCATAACGGACAATCCTGATGCCTGAATCGCTTCAAAAAGTGGTGCCTTTTTCTTTTCCTTCGGTGCCGGTGTCGTGGAAACAAATTCTACAACGCGAAAAATATTCGAATCAATTTTCTTAATGATTGTTTCATGCATTGTTTTTGCCGTATAATCATCCAGATTTCGATTTGGAGAAAGAGAAGTATCAATTGTCGGGTATTTCTCGGCCAGATCTGAAACATGTTTCTCGAGCACTTCGGAGAAGAAGTAAACAACATCTTCCCCTTCCATCTTTGCTCTTCGGTGGTATGTATCCACAAACGAATCTGTCACGGCAAGCTCTGCACGTGTTGTATCACGCAAAATACGATAAGCAGAGCGATAGGCAAAAGAAGCATACATATCAATAAATTCATCGATATTGTTTCGATCAAGTTTTTTCGTCCACATATCCATTATCAATACACCTCGTTATTGCTGTCATCCGAAATAAATGAGACGTTCGAAGCATCGTTCTCTTCCGGAAGAGCTTCAGTATTCATATGCGTGTTTTCTTTATTCGAAGCTTTTGCTCCGCCTGTTGGTTTGCCATTTGACGGATTCTCTGCCAAAAGAAATAGCGGATAGGAAAGAGATACAATAATTATCAGTAAAGAAGCAATCAACATTGGAATGCGGATCGAGTTGAAACATAATACTATACCGAACAAAATGCTTCCAATGATTATTCCTAAAGTGAATGCTCTCTCGAGAATGACGCGTGAAAAGTGCTGTTTGTCTTTTCGCAAAAGCGAAGAATAGTAATCAATGTAACCAAATCCATGCATACTGAGTGCGAATCCCATCAATCCTACACAAATCACCAATACCTTCGCCGTAGGAACCAATGCAAAGACAAGAAGGCCGAGTCCTTCTAGAATAGCAGCCAAAGTTATTCTTGTTCTTCCGGTAAAGACATCGGGGAACCACACCATAACAAAATGCTCAACTACGTATCCGCAAGCAGCAAATGATAGGAAGTAGAACGATACAGTAGCAAGTGAAATATTCACTGTATCAAGGAAATTCGGTATGAAGATAAAGAAGAATGAAAAAGCAATGCCTAAAGGAATTACACTACTCCAAACAAATGTACCAGAGCGCTTATTCTTCAATGCATATACGAATGTCGGAAGTGTCAACGAAGGTTCCGAAGATTGCGGACAATGCTGGACAAACAGAAGCGCTTGCACAACCGTGATAAACAGGAATATTCCCGCAATAGCAAGAACCATTAAAACACCAAATCTTTCATAAAGAATTCCGGAAATCACGGCACCAACAAAAGCCCCAAGAACTTCGCTCAAGTATTGTGCTTTGTGGATGGTTGTATCAGTAAATCCTTCATGCCCCAATCGACTCGCATAAATACGATATTCACGCAGGAAATAGAAAACCATGCCAAGACAAAAGGCAATCGGCAAAACCAAAATCATGAAAACAATCGGCGAACTAAAGATACCGGCAATCAACATAAGAATGAATCCGGAGAAAACGCATATTGCCAAAGCAATTCTGGCAGTAAACTTACGAATCAATTGCTCACGAAGAGAATGTAATCGGAAGAATCCAAGAACATAAAGGAACGACGTCAGCAATACCAGAATATTGATTACAATCGCATTATCCGTCATATCTGCCAATGAATCCTTTAAGAATATCGAAATCACCAAAATTGGCATCGAACAGCCGAGTGCCGAGAAGAAGGAAACCAAACGGCATCCATTCAGTCCGTAACGCAAAATCTTTGGTAATTGACGATTCGGTTCGGAAAAGACAGTCAATAGTAGCAAACGGACTTGGTAATAAATAACAGATATCGATACCGCAATGGAAATAATCGTAAATATCCAAGAAAGCGACATGCCATTTACCGTACCATGATAATCTGCCGCCGGCATCATAACTTCAACAATACCAGACACGGTACTATCACTTCCAATTATCGGCGCCACAGCCGTCACATAACTTATATCATCATTATCACGAGTGGAAACGATAAGCATTTGCTGGTCAAATGCCTTGGTATAATCTTCACCTGCTCCTTCGAGCGTGAAATCCTTCGTTAAATCAACACCACTATCAGACGTGTATACGCAAATAAAAGAGTTTGCCGCCTTCACATAAACATTCACAGCATAAGAAGCACCATCTTTGTATTCTGCTTCCTCAAGTGGGAAATCCATACCCACTTCAAGCGGTTTATGTGCCAGAGCAACTGAAGAAGAAATCGCATACGATTGTAATGCCGAAGAACGAGCCGATTCAAAAACAGATAGATATACGGACGATACAACCGAAGAGATTATGAAAAGAATGACAAGAATAGCAACAAAACAGAATCCAATTTGATTCGCAGTAGCACGCTTTCCCTTCGGGGACTTGGTCAGGTTATGAATAAAATAGTCTTTCATACCTTACCCTCCTTCCCCGTTTTGGTAATTAATCCAAGAAGTGGAGAAATCGCGTATTGTAAGGCAAATAAAACCATACCACAAAGTACCGCTACAATAACTGACGATAATACTCGTGATTCAACCGTATTACCCAGCGAAACAATTTCTTCAGAATTACCAGAAATCTCCAACAAACCTACTGCCTTCCCTGTGCTGTCTGTAATCGGAACAAGATAGTGAATCTCATATTGATCAGATATGATATATGGCGTCAAGTCTTTAGTAAGCCAATCGGAAACTGCTACATCACCTGATATCAACATGTCGCTGTCGCTTTCAACTAACATAGAAAGCGAACCATTCGTATATGCATAAAGTCCGAAAGCCTGTGTCGCATAATCTTCATCATTCGTATCTGAAAGTAGTAAATTCAAAACAGAAGCATATTTCGCAGCGGCATTTGCCGGATCATTCACGATATCATCACCATTAATCATCAACGATGCATTTTCAGCAGCGGTGGTTACTCGTGTCTCCATAATCGACCGATACTCGCGCTCGAATCCAATGCGCATATGATGAACAGCAAAAGAAACAGAAACGATAGCAAGCACTAACGAAAAGATAACAAGAATAACAACACGTAAAACCTTGGCTGCATTTCCTGTAGGAAGAGCTTGTTGATCCGAATTGGGCATAAGTCCACCTCGCTTAATAAACTAAACGTAATTATACCCCAATGATATATAATTGCCAAACGCATATATTCGGCATTATCGAAGAATTAAGCGAATCCGTAAGAATTTCCGAGGAACATATCTATGTCTTACGAAGCATCATCATCCGCATCAGTATCTTCAAAGAAAATTTGCCCATATTGTACGAAAAGATAGTCGTTAATCACATCCTGCACATCCTGCGGTAAATCCTCTTGGTTGAGCCACGGCGTACCATCCAAATCATAAACCGCCAATGCACTGATTGCCGAAACCTTCGTCGTTAAATAGCGCAAACAAGCACGTTCATCCGGTGAATCAACGCCTGACATATCAAGAATATGTTGTCCCAAAAAATTCGGACTTGTTACGCCGGTGTCACCCGTTGAAATCGGATAATTTGCCCAAACAAAATATGGAGTCTGGAATAATGGCAATGATTCACTGGCGGACATCGTTCCAATATCCGTTGCAAGAAGCTTATCATAGAAGCCCTGGTCGAGTGCTGGCAAATGATCTCCGAAGAAAACAATAATTGTCGGTTCATCTGCATTACGGAAGTATTCAATCAAGTATTTGAGTGCATCATCCGATTCGCGAATCAAAGAGAGATATTGTTCTGCATATGGATACTCTTCATCAACAAGTCCAGTTAGTTGAACATCATAGGCCATATTATCATAGTATTGTGAATAGTCACCGTGGTTTTGCATCGTTACACAGAACTCGAAAATCGGCTGACCTTCAGCCTTATTTTCATATTCATATACGATTCGCTCAAAGGCCGCTTGATCACTGATATATCGACGAACAATGGATGGATCTTCAAAATCTTGACGGCTGATAAATGTATCAAAGCCAATTACAGGATAAGTCGTTGAACGATCCCACCAATTCGCATCAAATGGATGAATGGCTGTAGTTTGATATCCATTTTCACGATAGATAGCCGGTAAGGTTGCAAGCTGATTATTTACATAGAAAGTATACACAGAAGAGCCCGCTAACAATCCAGATACAGAGAATCCTGTAAGAAACTCAAACTCCGTATTACATGTTCCGCCCGCAAAGATGGAAACTGCAAGATTACCATGTTGCGTCTCCGGCATCAAATAATCAAAATATGGCATAACGGGTTCCGAAGTCTCTATATCACGAATATTTCGAAGGTCACAATAGGATTCACTCATAATACAAATTACATTCGGCTTAACCTCACTGGAAGCAGCAATTTCATTCATTCCAGCTTCATCCGCAGCGTCAATATACTGTTGTAA
This sequence comes from Bacillota bacterium, assembly GCA_036782995.1. Classification (GTDB taxonomy): domain Bacteria; phylum Bacillota; class Clostridia; order Saccharofermentanales; family Saccharofermentanaceae; genus DAIPXZ01. The sequence continues at coordinate 15,515 of DAIPXZ010000012.1, read as the reverse complement.
AACATCCTCCGTAGCTTCCGGTGTATTCGCCTCGGCACCCGTAGCAAAAATGTTGTTCAAATTCAAAACAAACGCCAAAAGTGTTCCATTTTCGTTATAGCTTTCTAGAACTGGATACAATGCATATGAAATCTTCATCTTTTTCAACAGTGTCGTATTCGTGACAAATCCAAATGAAAATGCCACAAGCAACACCAATGTTGTTAGCCCGAATGCGAGGCGATATTTTACCTTCGGAATCTTTGGTGTCCATGTCACACGAATCAACAGAATTATAGAAATTATCAGTGCAATCGAAACAAAGAAATTCGTCGTAAAGGTAAAATGATACTTTGATCCAATCGTTGCTGCGATTCCCGCTGAATAGATATCCCACGGAAAAAAAGCATCACCGCGCATGACAATCTTCGTGTGACTCGTATACGCAATTGCCGCGACAATAACACATACTATAAGCATTGCGATAGAACCACGTCCAGTAATGGCATAGAAAAGTGCATAAAGCAACAAAACAATCGCGATACCCGCCAATAACACAATTAAGTGCTTAGCAGTTAGAGGAAAAATCATTTGCAAAGAATTGTTTTTTTCAATATTAAGTAATTCAACAAATAAATACATATACATAGGAATAAATATCGCTCGGAAAGTCTCATTAAACCATCGTTTGTTATAAAGCGGCTTAATGAACAGCAAGGCAAGAGCGCCTATGAATAGCAAAGCATTTGGCAAAAAATACCATACATTAATTGATGAATATTGATAACTGATATTGGGAACATATTCAAAGCCAACCGGGATATCTTGTGACATTTCGTCTACACCCAATTGATCAAATGAGTTGATTGCATGCATGTCCAAATAAAGACTGGACGTCTCCGCCAATTGAGAGACCTCAAACGTCACATAATATATTTCTCCCTTTTCCACTTTTAAATTATCACAATCTAGCGAAATATAGGTATGACTCGGGTGATAGAGGTAGACTTCTTTTTCAAGAATGACTTTATTGCTGCTGTTTGAAATATGAATTATTGCTTTATCCGAAGAAGTAAGACGGCATTTTGACATATCCTTATTTAAGATAACTTGGGAAAGCACATCAGTTTTAGCTTCAAAGGTATATTGAATACTCATGTTCTCTTCAACATGAATCGGTACAGTCGTTAGATTCGCGTAATTTGAGAATGTTTTAGTTTGATAAAAGCTGTCATTAAACAGAAAAATCGTAGCAAGCATTACGCATACAGGTATGATGACATAGACGCGATACTTCATCAAGAAATCATCGATTTTCTTGATTTTGCTCCATATTGCTTTGCATATTTTTGCGAAATTCTTCAACAATTTTTTCATAATATCACCTTGCATTTTCACGCTATTATAGCACTATTACAGAAAAAAGAATATTTTTTCGTTTTTGAATTTCTCATCAATCCCATGGTGTAATTCGTTTCTTTCGCGAAATCAAACGTGTGTTGAAAGAAATGTAAGCACGTTTGCGGCATTTTAGAATCATTTCACGCCCACTTTCATTTCTTGTATAGAAAATGGCAAAATCAGAAAGCTTACGGTGCAGATTTTTTTGAAATAATTCAACATATTCTTTACGCGCGGCGATGATTGAAGGACATGCATATGAATGGCGATACGACAACAAACCGAAATGCTTCATTACAATAATGTATCGAGGATTATCAATCATGGAAAACATTTCCGTCAACGCCTGTGCAAATATGTTTTGTTCGTGGACAGAAGCATTGGAAAGCATCATACCGAGCATTACTTTGCTATTGTCCTCTTGAGCAAGCATACTGACCGATGTCGAGATGAGTTCTCGTTCCTGAAGTGTTTTTAGTAACGCCTTGCCCATAGCTTTCATGGCGCGATGCGGGCTGGAAAGCATGAGGATACGTCGTGTGCCAATAACTACTCCACAGGCGGCAGCAATAGCTATGATTATATAAAGGATTAGACCTTCAATACTGTAATTGTTCCCATTCATCATCGCACGAAATGAAGTTGATATTAACTGCGCAAAGAATATTTCGCCAAAAATCAGTGCTAGAAATACGATATAATCGATAAAAATAAACCCTGGCATTGTGTATTCCTTCGGTACGGCAACTTCCGTTTGCAAACGAGCACTGTTACGAATTGCGCTCGTCCATTTTGAATCAATATCCTTTCGATTCGCTGAAAGAGCAAGCATTTTCTGATTAATCCTTGCAATTCCATTTTTATTGTATGGCGGACAAATGGCCGTGATTCTTTCAATTCCACTTTCCACTTCTCCCGTGTCATAATTGGGGCCAACAAAACAATCGAAACGACGAATTAATGTATCATAATCATCGGAAACAAGTGTCTTATCATCTTGATTCATACGTTGTGCCATGCCTTCAATTTGATTATCGGCAAAAAAATATTCTGGTTCAACCGAAACCAAATGCCATATTGATGAAACCTTGTCCGGTTGATTGACATCCTTTCGAATCGCTCGTCCACGCATTTGATTCGATAGCATGAAGCTTCCGACAAAACTGGCAAGAATCAAGGTATTAATGCACGGAGAATCCCAGCCCTCGCCCAACAAGGATTTCGTACCGATCAACAACTTGATTTTTCCGGATTGAAATAGCGCGGTAACTTTTTCGACCTTTTGTTTATTTGAACACGAGTAATCAATGATGGAATAATCTGTTCCCGCAATTTCTGTCGCCTTACGGATGTCAGCATCCGCTGCGAGCACCGTAGGTAAAATAACAAGACTTCCCGAAAGCACACCCATTGGTGCCGAAAGTGTTGTACGACGCAAGGTCTCAAATACAGAAACGACACTCACCTCCGAGAATGACTGATTGGTTCCGATGTCCGAAACTGTTTCCTTCTTAATGAAGTCAGTCAAAACCAACATTCGAAGCTTCTCGCCTAAATTTGCTTCTTCACTACCCGCAATCTCAGCAATACTTTTAAGCTTTCCACAGGAAGATGCAAGGTGTTTCTTGAGTTTTGCATTTAAGGTCAGAGACACTTTTCCTTTTTCAACAAGGGAAAAACTCTTCATGATTTGTGTGACTTCATCGATTTGCTCAATTTGAAGACCGCTATCTTCACTTTGCAAAAATAGTACTGCTTCTTGCGCATAGGCCAAAGAGAACTTCGGCAGATGCTTAAGTGTCGTCAATTTCTTGATGAATCGTGGATGAACATCTATACCCATGAATTGGCAAAGCACGAGAAATGATACTATTGGTTTTACTCGAGAATAAAGAAAGTCGTAATCTTCTTTTCGTGCACACAATTGCTGATATGCATCAGTAACTATCGTGGTTTGACGTAACGCCTCCAATGCTGCAAATGCATTTTTTCGATAATCTGTAAAGGCTCCCGCTTCCTCTTCTGTTGGATAGTTGAAATACACGTAATCCTGATGCGGGCATAATGCGCCTTCACTTACGAGCTCCGGTACGAAGATTTCTTCGTCAATCTCCCCGCAAACCTTAATATATCGTTCCCATTCCGTAATACTCGCATCATATGGCGGTGTTGCTGTAAGCGAAATCACAGAGATATCAACATTTAGGCCTGTAATGAATTCTTCCAGTGCCTTTTGCCATTCATTTTGCAAGTGATGCGCCTCATCGAGGCAAACGAGACCGATTCCGTACTCCTTCATCAGTTTAAACAGATCAATATCGGAATAATCTACAACCTTCTCGGTCTCTTCTTCATCATCCTTATACTGAATTTTCTTCATCGCTGAATAAAGCGCTTGATAAGTAATCGAGTTAATCAATTTGATTTCATGTAAATCGTAGGAGACATAATCGTTGGGATTTTCCGTATCAGAAAGAAACGCATCAGAAAAACGGCTTCCCCATTGGTATTTAATCGTTGTCGTCGGAGATAAAACAATACAGGGCTTACCAATACGACGAATCATTTCAAGTCCTAATGTAGTCTTACCACTTCCCGGCGCCGCTACAATATTTAGTCTACCATCTGCAAGATAATGATCAGCCTGTTCCAGAATTCTTGTTTGATAATCTCGGAATGTTCCTTTAAAACCACAATGTGTAAAATCCTTCATTACGCATCCTCGATATTCGATTGTTTATTTATTGCTAATGTGTTGATATTTTCCAACCAGAGAGCCCATTTGCAAAATGTGTCCTTCGGCGGCTTTTAAAACATCTGCCTTTTTGGCACGAGCAGAGATAGAAAGCTTCGTATCCAATGCATATACAGTGAAACAATAATCATGATTCCAATGAAATGGTGGCTTCGGGCCACGGTAGCCATGTTTGCCGTAAGCCAAGCCTTGCTCGATATGAATCGGTTGCTCAATAACCTTCCCTTTGGGCAAACCACCCGGAACGACGTGAATTGCAGGTAAATTCCATGCAACCCAATGATTATACCCTGGAAAAATCGGGTGTCCGAGGTCATCCATTGTGATAACCAACGAAACTGCTTCTTTCAATAGACCGGCAACATGAAGCTCAGGAGAAACATCTTCTCCATATCCGGTGTGGCAATTTGGTATCCACCCGCTTGCCTCAAAAGCAGGACTCGTAATCATTAATGGATTCATCGCATTCGTCCTCCAGATAAAATCAGTTTATTTTATCATAGAATGAATTATTATTTCTCAAATCAGACTTCATTACCAAATAAACGGAATCATCCGATATTTTACTTTCTTGACATACTCTTCGTATCCATCAAGACCGGAAATAAGAACCTTCTCTTCGTTTTGTATTCGTTTTGCTAAAACAAACGGCAGAGGAATCATAAAAATCAAGGCAACCCAAGAGCCTAGAACGATAGGCATCATTGTAAACAACAGATGTTTCTACACCGAACAACTACTTTAATGTCAACAGTGACGGAGTAATTAACGATGTTGATGGAACATCTGCAACGTTAAAAACACTAAATACTACACCTACAGGAATATACACATTTAACATCACAGCAACAGATTCAAATGGAATCACTTCTGACGCACAAGAATTTACTTTAGTGGTTAATTCTATACCTACTATTACCGAAAATACAACAACCTACTACGATGCAATAATTGGAACTGATCTAATTGTTACCGCCACCATAACGGAAGGTACAGCGCCGCTAAATGCCAAGGTCAGTCTGGACGGAACGACCTATGTTGACGTCACGCTTACCCAAAATGCTACACCGGAAAATACATATAACGTAACCTTGCCCGCTGCACTTTTTACTTCGCCTGATTCATCTGCTCATAATATTTTGTTAAGGATAACAGATGCAAATGGCTATGTAGCCAATGCCCAGATCGGCGTTGTCCGCTCCGTGTTATCTGAATATGATGCTGATACAACCATCGCAGATATAACACAGAATGGTACCATCTGGCTGGCGGAGACAAGCGGAGAAAACAGTATTTGGTATGGACTAGATAACAGCGCCGGTGTATTTGAAGTCGGATCACATTTCTGGGTGAAATGTTTAGATAAAACAGAAAACTCCGTCGAATGGGATACCTGTTATGCGAACTTGGATGCAGCTCAAAAAGCAGCAGTAGACAGTAATAAACTGCAACTCTTTTTAATCGGTGTTACCAAACCTGATGGTACCGAATATACAGACTTCAGTGCCGCTGTATCGATATATGTTCAGCTTCCAGACAATTGGAATACAGATGATATTGTAGCGATATTTGTAAGTAGTGGAGCCGATGAAACGCTCAGCGTAACCTGTAAATCTATGGAATATCCAAATGGAAGCGACAATTTTGCAGTACTTGTACTAAATCATTTTTCTGCATATGCAATGTATGATAAAATTGCTTCCCCTGAGATAACACCCCTACCCTCTAAAGCCGCTGAGATAACACCGCTTCCAACTACAGCCACAGAGATACAACCATTACCGTCTACAGGTGACGATACAAACATACTGGCTAATTTCGTTCTACTTTCAGTAAGTGCTCTTTGGGGAATTATGGTTTATTACACAAGTCGCAAAAACAAAAAACAATATAAGAAATAACCGGTATCAAGTGTCTTTCCGTTCTTTTTGTCCTTATAGCTTGTAATTAAACAGCTTGACGCATGGAAAAATTTTTCCGGCGTTAAGCTGTTTGTTTTTACCGTAAATAGAAAATCGACACTATTTTTTCGATTTTATTAACCTAACCACGGTGCTATTCCAAAAGATACTGAATCATTTTCAGTACGTTCTTTGAAAAACGGCTCTGTGAGAACACAAACCACAAAGAACATCAGATTGCACGACGATTAGGCGCAAATAAATGCCGTTGCTGATATTTATCAACAACGGTATTTGTTTTGGTTGCGGAGGCGGGACTCGAACCTCGCGACCTTCGGGTTATGAGCCCGACAAGCTACCAACTGCTCCACTCCGCGATATTTCTTTCTCACCGACATCCCTTACCTACCCAAAAGGGTGGTGCTCGTGACCGGACTTGAACCGGTACGGATGTTACTCCGACGGATTTTAAGTCCGTTGCGTCTGCCGATTCCGCCACACGAGCTCGGTTCCTTCGGTGCTTAGCAATTCTAACACTCACGTAATGATATGTCAAACAGAAAAATGCACTTTTTTCCAATAAGTGTTTTCCATTACACTGTAATGTATTCTTTTATCTGATTGAACTTTCCATTCTTTATCCCCGACACATTCATAATATCTTCAATGCAAGTATATTCACCATTATTTTCTCGATAATCAATAATGGATTGCGCCATCACCTCACCGATTCCCGGAATCGTACATAGCATTGACAAATCAGCTGTATTTATATTGACTTTGTCTAATACATCCGAATCATCATGATTATCACTCCACGGAGATATCTCAATTTCATAGAAATCATCATATTCACGATTAACACTTTCATTCACGTCTGCACGTTCCGGAATATATATCGATTGAGCCTTATCAAGAACATAAACAAAATCAATCCATTCATCGGCAGCCTCATCCGTCAAGCCGCCAGCCATATCAATGACTTCATAAAGATATGTCTCCGATTCAACAACATAAATACCGGGCTTAATGACAGCACCGCAAATATAGACCGAAAAAGATATGCTGTATTCCGATGTAACTGACGAATCATCAGGGAGCTTATCTATAAGCAATGAAGCTTCCACTTGTTCATCCGTTTCTTGCAAGACATCTGAGGTTATTTCCGTTTCATGTTCAATGGCAATTGGATTTTCCCGAAAGAGAATGAAATATCGAATACCGAAAACCAGAAGTCCTATGGCAAGCATGATTCCGAAAACAATACATCTTTTCTTCTTTGCATCCATTCACACTCCTCCTTTTGGTGTTGTTATCAGGATAGCATGACAGACTTTTTCAGCATGTGGTAAATTATCGACAATTCTCGACAATAATCGACACTCGAACACATAAAATCGTTCTGCGTAATAATGAAAAATATTATTAAAACAATATTAATTTGACGTTCATTTCCTTGCGCATTTAATCAAATTGAATTACCATAAACATGTAAACGTATATTATACGTAATCTATTCCTTGGAGGATTATTCAATGTTGCGTGACTATGAATCAGAGGACAAACAATTAGGAGGTCGTCAAACCGAGAGATTAATTCATGCTTCACAAGAGGAAGATATAGATACATCCGGTGAAGCACCGTCGGTTTTCGGCACATTTTATCACAACCAAGTTGACAAAGACCCGAATCTTGAAGTCGAAGAGAACCGTTTACCCGGCTCATATTATGCAGAAGAACATCGCAGTTCTGTTACGATGTCTGGCGCAAATACGGAAGGCGATCATTTAAATCACTTCGATGACAGCGCGAACAAACAAGAGATTCCGGTTGCCGGAGAAGAAGGCGATGATCTTTCCTTCCCTCTTTACGTTTCATTTAAGGCAAATGATCCTGCCGCAAATGTATCTGATGTCGTCCGAGAACAAACCACGTCATACAATGATGATGACGAGCTTTCTTTTGACGATCTTCAGTTGAACCAAAGCACACCGCCACCAACACCATATGCATCTTTTGAAAAAAGTGTATTTGATGACGATCTTGAGCTTGATCCTTTTGATATGCCGCTCGAAAACCCGACGGTTCCCATTTTCAAGCCGCTTGCAACTCCTGTGACCGTGGATGATGATGACGTAAAAAAAGCTGACGTAGTTTCGGAAGAATACCAAGATGCCGCCGAAACTACGATAGAAAACGAAGATGATATCGTGGCATCAGGCTATGATCAATCGGCAACTGACATCTATTCTGACGAAGACATGATCGACTCTGAAACCATCGACAGCACGGAACCTGCCATTGGAATTTTTGCACAGCAACAAGAACTACCCGTCGATGATATCAGCGATTACAACGACGAAAACCCTGTACAGCAACAAGATTCATACACTTCTGACTACACCGAATCGACTTCTGAATCATTCGATTCCAATGACGATTTCACGCAAGAAACAGAGACGAATGACTCATCAGCTTATGATGAGCAGCCGACACTCACCGAAGAGCAAATTGAAACCGATGCTGTTGATTCATACGATGTTGATACGAATGAAGAAGACGCCGAAGATACAGACAAAGAAGTTTTGGTGACAGAACAAGATGAATATGCTTCTTCTTTGGGGTATGACAATGTCCCTTCCTATGATGCGCCGTCCTATCATACATCCGATATAGAAACTGTAGAGGATACTGTTGAAGATACGATAGAGGACAATATTGAAGAACAGCCAGAAGAAGAACTCGACGAAATCGATGCTTATGCAATGTCTTCTGAAAACTCTGCATTCGTACCAGTTTTTGCTACGCAAATTCCAGATCAATCCGATAATATTGCATCCGAATCATCATCTGATTCGGAGCCGGAAACCGAATCACCGAGCAATGAGATTTTCGATGATACTTCGATTGATGAAGTTACGATTGATGATTTGGCAGACACTGATCCATATGCAGCGACCGATGTTCATCCGGAAGATTTGGTATTAGATGAACCGATTGACACAGATGGCGAAATAAACAGCAATTCTCTCTTAGGCGAAGTTATTGAAGATAATTCGGATAATTCTGCTGTCTTCACCACACCAGAAGAAATGGATGAAGAAGTTTTAACTGATGCATCGCAAATCGATAACGTATACGAGCAATCTATCGATGAAATTATGAAAGAAAGCATCGACGAACCGAATGAAGTTTCAGCAGACACTTTTGACCCGATTGTTGTTGATATTTCCGATAATTCAGATTCGACTCTTGCATCTGATAATGAACCATCACCGGCATTTGAATCTGCTTCTGACGATGCTGCTCCTGCTCTTGAAAATGATGATAATGATTCATTTTTCTCGGACGCGAGAAATTTCAACGCTATGTTTGCAAAATCCCAAGACGAATCCGCATACAAGGACATCTATACAGAGCAAAATGATGTTGAGCCGGTTGATGTACCTTCTTATTCGAATTCGACGATGAATGCACATGTTTCGATTGATTCAGTAAACAAGGATGCGATTCATGATGTATATTTGCATCCGAGCTTATCTATCGATGAAGCCGATGAAGTCGATGAATCTGATGAAGCTAGTGAAGCTAACGTTGAAGCGTACTCCGAAGATATCTCTATCACCGATAATTCAGAATCGATTACTGATGTTGATTCTACCAATAGTGAAGCGGATGATTATGAGACAACGAAGTCTGTTATGCAAACACCGGTTTCTTCAGACGATATCCAGCAACCCCACCGAGGTGATTGGAGAAGCAACATTATTTCCAACGAGCCAACGGTACGTCATGACGAAAACTTTGATACAGGAATGAATAGCGAAGAAGAGATTGACGATAATGAAATCGAGACGGAGCCTATTGCCCTCGGTGTTCTTGATGCCGGAGAAGCTCCTTCACAGCCGTTATTCTTTGGAGATGAACAACCGACTGAAGCTGGTGTTACGGAAGAATCCGCTTCTGAAACAGTCTCAGATAATACTGATTCATCCTTCCCTTCAGCTATGGGAGCATTTGCTTCCCGTCCCGGCAGTTCTAGTGATCGTCCTTCTTCTCGTCCAGGAACTGCATTCATGGCGAATCCGGCTGAGAAAGAAGTCAAACAAGAAGTTACAAATAACACTGAAACAAAACCACAGAATTCTTTTTCGCATCCGATGTCTCGTCCAGGCGGATCTAGTCATGCACCGACCGAGAGTACAACTTCAAAAGTCGTTAACAGCCCAAGATCAACACATCGTTATAGTGCCGCACAGCAGATGGGTACCATTACACCAGTCACACAAACGAGTAAGCACAAGAATCGTCATTCTGCTGTGTCTTCGCCGAAGGAACAGAGTTTTAAGCCGATATTGATTCTTCTTCTGGCCATTTTCTTGATTGTTGGTCTTCTCTATGCATGGGAGTACTTTGATCTCGGAAGTGCTTTTATTAAGGATAAAGATACAGAAACAAGTGCTTCCACGTTCGTAACAAGAGAATCCACTACCGATTCTGTAACGGAAGCGACAACGGAGCCAACAACGCAAGCCACTACAGAGGCTACTACCGAACCTACTACTGAAGCTACTACAGAACCAACTACAGAAGCCACAACAGAAGCGACAACGGAGCCAACAGAAACAACCTCTACTGGTTCCCCTGCAGAGATTCACACGGCATTCCGTACCAGCATCACAAATGCGACGGCAAGTGGTGTAAACTGCTCATTCGATATTAAGTTTGAAAACACAGGTTCAAATGACGCTTCTCTTTATGATTCGGTGGATCAAATGACCATTCAATTCTCGACAACGGCAACAATTACCGAAGTTACAAGTAGCTACTTTACTTTCACGCCGAAGGAAGGCTCAAGAAACACATTCATTGCAACACCAATAAGCCATGATGTCATCGCCCGCGGCGAAACCATCTATGTCGATATCGCTGCAGTTGGCGATTCAAACGTTGGTTCTTTCCGCATTGAAAGCTACTTTATTGAGTACTACCGATAAGACTTACTTTTCCTATATATGAACAAACGCACTCATTTTATGAGTGCGTTTTCTTTTCCCTTGGGAGATATTTGTTTTGCACGATTTCCCTGCCAATACATAATAACAAAAGCGAGCTGTTTAGCTCGCTTTTCATAACGCTAAGTATTCATGATTGGATTACTTTTCAATTGTCATCCCTGAAAGGAAAGCATTGATAAATCCATCCAGATGTCCATCCATAACAGCATCAACATCAACTTCTTCATAACCGGTTCTGTGATCCTTTACCATCGTATATGGACAGAAAACATAGGAACGAATCTGACTGCCCCAGGCAATAACCATCTGCGTTCCCTTTAAGTCTTCGATTTTCTCCATATGCGCAGCTTGTGCTAATGCAAATAGCTTTGCCTTCAACATCGTCATTGCCGTCTCTTTGTTCTGTACTTGTGAACGTTCAGATTGACACTGTGTTACACAGCCTGTCGGAATGTGGGTCAAACGCACAGCAGAATCCGTTCTGTTAACATGTTGTCCCCCCTTACCTGTAGCACGATAGGTATCAACACGAACGTCGCCCATATCAATTGTTATATTAATCGTATCATCTAGCTCTGGCATTACTTCGCAGGAAGCAAAAGAAGTGTGTCGACGACCCGAAGCGTCAAAAGGAGAAATACGAACCAGACGATGTACACCGATTTCCGAGCGAAGGAAACCATATGCATTTTCGCCGGCTATCATCATGGAAACACTTTTTACGCCGGCCTCATCACCATCTAGATAATCGAGTTCTTTTACTTCGTAATCATGATCGAGAGCCCAGCGTGTAAACATGCGATATAACATTCCTACCCAGTCCTGTGACTCTGTTCCACCAGCGCCGGCATGCAAAGTGAGGATAGCATTATTCTTGTCATACTCACCTGTTAATAATGTCTCTAGTCGCATCTTTTCAAAGGACTCTTTAAATGTAACAACACCAGCCTTCACTTCCTCCAATGTTTCGAGGTCTTCGGCTTCGTTTCCCAACTCGCAAAGCACCAGCATGTCTTCACGTAGTTTTTCCAAATTTTCGAAATTATCTACAGTCTTTTTCAATCGACGCATCTTGGTTTGCAATTGCTGTGCACGCTCGACATTCTCCCAAAAATCAGGTTCTTGAGCACGCGCTTCTAATTCAGAGACTTGATCCATCGTGTGTTCAATGTGGAGCGCTTCACGCAAAAGAGTGACCTTTTCTTCATAGCCTTCGAGCTCCAACCGATAATTGTCATATTCAAGCATTCGTATTCTTACCTTCCTTCACTTCGCCAATAAAATCTTTCAGTCGACGCATTGCCTCGACAATATTTTCCATCGATGCCGCATAGCTTATACGGACGTACCCTTCCCCACACTGGCCAAAAGCCGCTCCGGGAACAATGGCAACACGTTTCTCCATTAAGAAGCGTTCGCAAAATTCGTTAGAGGAGAGCCCAACAGACGTGATGTTCGGGAAAGCATAGAATGCACCCGTTGGCTCGAAACAGTGCAAACCAGCCTCACGCAATCCGTTTACAATAACACGTCGACGCATATTGTATTCTTTCTTCATTTCATCTACATCCTTGTCGCCATTAAGAGCGGCTTCGATGATTGCATATTGTGCTGTAGTCGGTGCACACATAAGACAGTATTGGTGAATCTTCGTCATCTGCGACACTAAAGCAGCCGGCCCACAAACAAATCCGATTCGCCATCCGGTCATCGCAAATGATTTAGAAAAACCATTGATAATAATTGTCCGATCATAAAGCTCTGGAAAAGATGCTATAGAGCACGGACCTTCCTCTGTATACGTGAGCTCGGTATATAGCTCATCAGAAACCACGACAATGTCAGGATGCTTCAATAAAACATCACGAATTCTCGCAAGCTCTTCACGATTCATTGTTGCACCGGTCGGGTTACCCGGATAAGCCAAAATGATATATTTCGTCTTATCAGTAATTGCATTTTCGAGGTCCTCAGGAAGGAGCTTAAAATCGTCTTTTTCCTTCGTTTCAATAACGACTGGAACACCGTGAGAAAACGTAACGGTCGCACGATAAGCTACAAAACAAGGTTCTATGATGATAACCTCGTCACCCGGATTAATGAGCGCTCTGGCAACTAAATCAAGTCCTTCACTACCACCGACAGTTACTAATATCTGGTCCTTCGCATCATATTGCAAATGAAGACGGCGATTCATATAAGAGGAAATCGCCTCACGAACCTCCATATATCCCCGGTTCGGACTATAGTGTGTATTTCCGTCTTCCAAAGAGAAAATGCCGGCTTCACGTACACGCCACGGAGTAACAAAATCCGGTTCACCAATAGATAGTGAAATCACATTTCCCTTCATTTCATTTGCCAAATCAAAGAACCGACGAATCGCCGACGGCGGCATCTCTTTTACTACTGAAGATATTTGTTTATCATAATCAATACTCATCGTCATAATACCCTTTCACAATAATCGAAATTCATCGGTTAAAGGATTACGGCCTCACGATCGTCAATTGGCTTAGAATCGAAAAGAATGCCGTTACTCTTATACTTTTTTAGTATAAAGTGCGTTGTAGTCGATACAACACCATCAAGCGGTGCAATCTTCTCGGAAATAAATGAAGCCACTTCACGAAGTGTGGAGTCTTCAATAATAATCATGAAATCAAAGCCACCGGACATTAGATAACAGGAAGAAATCTGCGAATAGCGATAAAGCTGTTTTGCCAATTGGTCGAATCCTTGATTTCTTTGCGGCGTAACACGAACTTCAATCATTGCAGTAACCGATTCACGTTCGGTCTTCTCCCAATTAATCATCGTGGTATAACCCAAAATAATGTTCTCTGATTTCAACTCTTCCAACATGGCGGCGACTGCTTCTTCACTGTCTCCGAGCATTACGGCCATTTCTGCGACAGAAAGACGAGCATTATGTTCAATCAATTGCAGTAATTCTATACGATTTAACATGTTACACCTCCATTGGCGGGCTTCTCAGAACCCGATTCATGTTATTCTACCATACTATGCCTAAATTGTAAGCAATGAATAGACCATCGTTTTTGGCAGAAATAACAGAAATATGGCTATCATGCAATCTTTGCATAATAGCCATATTGTAGATTCGTTATTGTATTCAGATACGAGCTACGCCGCTCTTTCTTGCTGCCTCAGCAACAGCAGCAGCAACAGCCTTACCGACACGCGGGTCAAAGGCATCCGGGAGAATATATTCAGGATTAAGCTCATCGTCGGATACGATACCAGCGATTGCATATGCAGCAGCAAGCTTCATATCATCATTGATGTCGCTTGCACGAACATCAAGAGCACCACGGAAGATACCCGGGAAAGCAAGAACATTGTTGACTTGGTTCGGGAAATCCGAACGACCTGTAGCCATAACGGCAACACCAGCCTTCTTTGCTTCATCAGGGAGAATTTCAGGAACCGGGTTTGCGCAAGCAAATACGATCGGATCCTTCGCCATGGTTGCAACCATATCAGCTGTTAATACACCCGGAGCGGAAACACCGATAAACACGTCTGCGCCCTTAATAACATCTGCAAGCGAGCCCTTCTTGAGTGAACGATTGGTCATCTTTGCAATTTCCATCTTCGCATCATTGAGCTTCTCACGGCCTTCCCAGATTGCGCCGGTACGGTCACAAAGAACAACATCCTGCAAACCACAGGAAATAAGGAGCTTTGTAATTGCAGTTGCAGCAGCACCAGCGCCGTTAACAACAACAGAAATAGAATCAAGCTTCTTTCCTACAATCTTCAATCCGTTAATGATACCGGCAAGTGTAATAACCGCTGTACCATGTTGGTCATCGTGGAAAATCGGAATATCACAGATTTCCTTCAAACGTCTCTCAATTTCAAAGCAACGTGGTGCAGAAATATCTTCGAGGTTGACGCCACCAAAGGAACCGGCAAGCAATGCAACTGTATTCACGATATCATCGACTTCCTTCGAACGAATGCAAAGAGGGAAAGCATCGACATCACCAAATGCCTTGAAAAGTGCACACTTTCCTTCCATAACCGGCATACCGGCTTCTGGTCCGATATCACCGAGACCAAGAACTGCAGTACCATCGGTAACAACAGCAACAAGATTATGACGACGAGTATATTTATAGGACAAATCAACATCCTTCGAGATTTCTAAGCATGGCTCAGCAACTCCCGGTGTGTAGGCAATTGATAGTTCCTTCTTTGTGCTTACTGGAGCACGAGCGATAACTTCGATCTTACCTTGCCATTCAATATGCTTCTGAATGGCTTCTTGTTTAACGTCCATAAAAATATCCTCCATTAAAAATTTACTAGAACATTACAATGATATGAAAACTATCTTCAAATTGCAATCGATGAAATCACCAAATTTCGCAAATGAAAGCAAATGAAAAAAGGGGAATTTTACATCCAATTCATGCAAATGAAAATTACATC
>DAIPXZ010000011.1:0-50466 GCA_036782995.1 Bacillota bacterium | reverse complement strand
ATAAATCGAGGATTCATTCGTATATTATACATATAAGAAGAGCTTATATCTGGTGGCAATTAATTCGTATTATTCAGGTGGACACGAAGTTGCTATGATTTCTATATCAGAACAGCAATTCGAAAAGGAGAATACGATTATGAGCAAAAAGACATATGCAGAAAGAAAATTCAAATTTGAAACACTACAGTTACACGTTGGACAAGAAAGTCCAGATCCAGCTACAGATTCCAGAGCCGTTCCGATCTATCAGACATCTTCTTATGTATTTAAAAACAGTGATCAAGCAGCAGCAAGATTTCAATTATCCGAAGCAGGTAATATTTATGGCAGATTAACGAATCCAACAGAGGACATATTTGAACAAAGAATAGCAGCACTAGAAGGTGGAGTAGCCGCCTTGGCAGTTGGTTCTGGGGCAGCGGCCGTTTCCTACACATTACAGAATCTTGCGCATTCTGGAGAGCACATTGTAGCTGCAAAGAACATTTATGGCGGGACGTATAATCTTCTTGCACATACACTTCCTGATTATGGAATTTCAACTACTTTTGTCAATCCGTTTAGTTATGAAGAAATAGAAAGTGCTATTAAAGAGAATACAAAGGCGATTCATATCGAGACATTGGGCAATCCAAATTCAGAAGTAGTTGATATTGAAGCGATTGCAAAGATTGCTCACGCACACAAGATTCCACTTGTTGTAGATAATACTTTTGCCACGCCTTATCTGGTAAGACCAATTGAATTTGGTGCGGATATAGTGGTGCATTCAGCAACAAAGTTCATAGGTGGACATGGAACAACCATTGGCGGTGTGATTATTGATAGCGGAAGGTTTGACTGGATTAGCAGCGGCAAATTTCCGTGGCTTGTAGAACCGAATGAAAGCTATCATGGAATCAGCTTTGCAAAGAATGTTGGAGCAGCAGCTTTTGTCACTAGCATTAGAGCAATTTTACTTCGCGATACAGGAGCAACGATTTCGCCCATTCATTCCTTTATCTTTTTGCAAGGATTAGAAACACTTTCCCTGAGAGTAGAACGTCACGTAGAAAATGCATTGAAGGTTGTGGAATTTCTGAAGAATCATCCGCAGGTGGAAAAAGTGAATCACCCAGCTGTATCAGAAGATTCCGTTCAGAAAGAATTGTATCAGAAGTATTTTCCAAATGGTGGAGGTTCTATCTTTACCTTTACAATCAAGGGAGATGATAGAAAGGCAAAGGATTTCATTGATAACCTAGAGCTGTTTTCACTTTTAGCCAATGTAGCTGATGTAAAATCGATTGCTA
The DNA here is from genome assembly GCA_036782995.1 of Bacillota bacterium. Taxonomy (GTDB): domain Bacteria; phylum Bacillota; class Clostridia; order Saccharofermentanales; family Saccharofermentanaceae; genus DAIPXZ01. The sequence continues at coordinate 49,171 of DAIPXZ010000011.1, read as the reverse complement.
TTCATCCGGCGTCTACCACACATTCAGAGTTAAACGAAGCAGAATTGAAAGACCAGGGAATTTATCCAAACTCGATTCGTCTTTCCATTGGAACGGAAAATATCGATGATATCTTGGAAGATTTGGACGAGGCGTTTAGGGCAATTGAGGATTGATACGGAGAAAAATGATTGATGGTACATATGGAATAAATTGATAGTCTAGAAATGGACTATCAATTTATTTTTGTAATAACCCGAAAGATGTGTAATATGGATATATACGTTTGAAGCAAGCGATACAATCTACCATAGATTTGCCAGAAGATTAAAGAAGCATAGCGTACAGAGAAATGGAGAGCGTGAGATGACACTGACACAACTTATATATGCAGTAAAGATTGCAGATTTAAGGTCAATGAATAAAGCAGCAGCGGAGCTTTTTGTATCCCAACCAGCCTTATCTGGAGCAATTAAGGAATTAGAGGAAGAAATACATACTAAAATTTTCATCAGAAATAATCGTGGCGTTGTCACTACCATAGAAGGAGAAGAATTCCTACGATATGCCAGACAAATGGTAGAGCTTCATACATTGATAGATGAACGTTACATAGAGGAAAAACAGTATCGAAAGAAATTCAGCGTTTCCATGCAGCACTATTCCTTTGCTGTCGAAGCATTTATAGAACTTGCAAACCAGTATTCAATGGATGAGTTTGAATTTGCTGTTCATGAAACAAAAACGCATGAAGTCATCGATAACGTGAAGAATTTTAGAAGTGAGCTTGGTGTGTTGTATCTCAATGAGTTCAATCAAAACGTGATGCGTAAGATTTTTGCTGAGAATGATTTGGAGTTCATTTCCTTGTTTACATGTGGAATATCTGTTTATTTAAGCAAAAATCATCCGCTGGCAGAACATGAGATCATTAAGTTTGAAGAGCTGAATCAGTACCCGTGTCTTTCTTTCGAACAGGGAGAGAAGAATTCCTTTTATTTTGCGGAAGAAGTTTTAAGTACATTAGATTACAGGCAGATTATCAAAGCGAATGACCGGGCTACCATGCTAAATCTTATGGTAGGCATGAAGGGATATACTCTTTGCTCTGGCATTATCTGCGAGGAGCTTAATGGTGGGGATTATCTTTCTATACCTTTAGATACAGAGGATACAATGACGATAGGATATATCAAACGAAATAAGATTCCGTTAAGTGTCTTGGGAGAGCAGTATGTCGATATTCTAAAGAAATATGGGAAAGGGAATATGTGTTCGCGTTTTTGATCGATTCAATATAGAGTTTATACGGAGAAAATTGACCATATGATACAATGAGCACGTTAGATTATCTAAGCAAATGAGTTGTTCTACTAATCAAATAAAGAGCGTTCGAGTGTTTTAGGAAAACGGAGAAAAAATGGATTCATTCGGAGAGAGACTTGCCAAGCTAAGAAAAGATCATAATATCTCACAGGAGGAGTTTGCGGAATTACTGAATGTTTCCCGTCAATCCATATCAAAGTGGGAAAATGATAAAGCTTATCCAGAGATGAACAGACTGGTTTTTTTGAGTGATTATTTTCAGGTATCTCTTGATTTTCTGATGCGTGGAAGTGAACAAAGTGAGGCAAGAGAGCGTGGAAATAAGGATTCTCCGGATAATAGAAAGAAGAATCGTTTCCAAGTACATACTTTGATGCAAGAGTGGAACACCTTTTCCAGTAACTTGAGCGGAAAGCAGAAGTTTCTTTTTAACTTCCTTCTTATTGTTAGCGTGCTCGTAATGAGTGGCATTGCAATAGCCATCATATTTGGCATCGGCGAAGGATTCGGAAGATTGATATATCTATTAGCAAATTAGCCTCAAATCTAGGGCTGCAACCGCATGTTTACATAGAAAAAAGCGATTAATGTTAATGCAACCTAAAATTGATAGTAGTTTCATTCCACTACGATATATTGGAACCATGAAAACAAATGGAGGTGCCAATATGAACAGAAATGACATGATTTTAAAGGTAATGGGATATTCTAGACAACACAAGAAGCAAGCCATCATTGCAAGAGTAATTTTCTTTTTCATCGCAGTATGTTTAGTATTTGAGTTAGGACAGAATGTTGGAGAAGTAGTCTATTATCTGACACATTGACAAGACATATATTATTCAATTTTGACGAGGTAATACAATTATTTCTTCAATCGCATCATCTATCCAACTCTATTCCAAAAGACTATTGACTCTTCCCTTAGGGGATAGATCAAAATACGGATTGTAACCGGAAAGGAAATATGTTGAATGTTCAAGATTGGAGAATTTTCTAAGCTTTCTCATCTCACAGTAAAAGCACTTAGATTTTACGAGAAGGAGGGATTGCTTGTGCCCAAGTCTGTTGACGAATGGACAGGATATCGGTTCTATGATAGTAGTCAATTGGAAGATGCTATGAAAATCAGAGCATACAGACAGCTTGGCCTCACGATTGAGGAGATCAAGGCTATTAGTCATGGAGCAAATAAGAAAGTAATCCTTGCAGCAAAGGCAGAGAGTCTTTGCGCACAAAAACTAGACATTGATGTACGACTTTCCATAATCAATCATATTTTGGAGGACGGAAAAATGAATTATCAAGTTACAGTAAAAGAATTACCTGAAGCGATTATTTATTACTCAGAAGTGAAAGTGAAGGATTTCTCAGAGATGATGAGTTTGATTCCTGAATTGGGGAAAGAGTGTATTGAATTGAATCCCGGAATCAAATGTGTTACGCCAGAATACGAATTCTGTGAATATCTTGATGGAGAGTATAAGGAAACGGACATCTCCATTCGTCACAATGAAGCGGTTGATCGTATGGGAAACGAAAGTGAACGGATTAAGTTCAAGAAAATTCCTGCGGTAAAAGTTCTTAGCATTTATCATAAGGGTAACTACGACCAGATTGGTGAAGCATACGCTTTTATTACGAAGTATGCCGAAGAGAATGGATATAAGGCGGCAGGGCTTGCCAGAGAATCGTATATTGATGGAATCTGGAACAAGGAATCAGTGGAAGATTGGTTGACCGAGATTCAGCTTCCGATTGAGTAAAAACTAGACCTTCTCGAATGAACAAGAAGCGGCCTTTCATTACTAGGGTAATGAGAGGCTGTTTTGTTATTGTTGCGTTTTTTAGCTGTAGAAAAGTTTAGTTACCGCTTATTGCTCTCGTTGACGAACATTATGTTGAGAAATACAGCTGTAAACGAGATAGTCAGCTTTGATGACTATCTTTTCTTTAAGTAAATGCACAAAATATCGCTTGCTCAAAACTGACGAGTGAGTAAAGCGACGAAGCGTCAAAGAATTATCAAAAAGCTATGGAATCCCATTGTAAAGCAATAAAACAAATGGTAGAATAATCGTGTAAGAGATGTCTAACCAATCAAGCTATTGATTCGTCGCTGTGGTTTCGAAACTAGTCACTGAGATTAAGAACTGAGCGCCAACGATAGGAGTTCATTTCTTTAGCGAATCAATCCGGTGCTTGCACATTACAAAAGAGTTGAAACGGAAGGTGAGTCTTTCCGTTCAAGCTTGAAGTTGGAGTTCTACAACCAACGCAAAACCAGACATTACTAAGATAATGAAGAAAGTGAGAAAGTAAAATGGCAATCGTTGAATTTAAGCATGTGGACAGAATTTACACGAGTGGTGATCACAAACTTAAAGCACTTGATGATGTGAATCTGACACTCGACGAGGGTAAATTTGTGGTCATCCTCGGTCAGAGCGGAGCAGGAAAAAGTACACTCCTCAATTTGCTCGGTGGGCTTGACAGTCCTACAAATGGAAAGATTATTGTGGAAGGCAAAGACATCTCGACGCTTTCGAACGATGAGCTTGCTGAATACAGAGCGGCAACGGTAGGATTTGTTTTTCAGTTTTATAACCTTGTACCGACACTGACAGTTCACGAAAATATAACGCTTGTTAAAGAAATTGCTCCAAATGCGCTTTCGGCAACTAAAATGCTTGAAGAAGTCGGACTAATCGACCATATTAAGAAATTCCCGTCTGAGCTTTCCGGCGGCGAACAACAAAGAGTTTCTATTGCTCGTGCGCTTGCAAAAAATCCGAAGATTCTACTTTGCGACGAGCCGACAGGCGCGCTTGATTCCGAAACGGGTGTTATGGTGTTAAAGCTTCTCTTGAGAATGGCAAAAGAATACGGAAAAACTATTGTTATCGTAACGCACAATCAGAATATCGCGAGAATGGCAGATGTTGTCATTCGTGTAAAAAGCGGCAAGATTAAGTCCTACGAGGAACAAACGAATCCCGTATCTGCCGATGAGATTGATTGGTAAGGGGGCGGCGTAATGTTTTTTCGTAAACTATGGAGAACGATGGGTCTTTACCGTTCACAATTTATCTCGATGATTATTATGATTGCACTGGGCATGGGCGTTTTTGTCGGATTCAATATGGAGTGGTACAGCATTCAACGCAATACCGAAGATTTCTTTGAAAGCACTGGATATGCCGATTATCGTATCGTTTCAGAGCTTGGTTATTCAGAAGACGATCTTGAAAAAATCGAAAACATTACAGGTGTTGATGAAGCCTCACGCTTTTTTTCTGTTAATGTCGATGTAAAAGACCATGAAAGCGACACACTTACACTGACTGTAACCGAAAATGAAAATGTTTCGGGAGTGTTCCTTGTGGACGGTGAGGAATACGATGAAAACAGCAAGGATGGTATTTGGCTCTCCGACAAATATGCTGAAGCAAACGACATTGAAATCGGTGACGAGCTGTCGCTTGTATATAGCGGTGTTATTGAGATCTCAGGAACGGTCAAGGGGCTTGTGAAATCCAGCGAGTACATGCTTTGCGTTCGTGATGAAACACAACTCATGCCTGATTATGAAACCCATTGTTTTGCCTATGTCTCTCCTGCTATGTATAAAGCAGAAACGGGATTGTCCTATTATCCACAAATAAATGTCCTTTCCAATATGGGAAAAACAGATTTTATCAATGCGGTTAACGATGCATTTGGAAAAACCTCACTGGTTTTGACAAAAGCGGATACAATCTCATATTCGAATGCAAAGGGCGTGGAAGAAGAAGGACAGACAATGGGCGCACTTCTTCCGCCATTGTTTTTACTGATTGCTGTGCTAACTATGGTCACAACTATGCACCGTTTGACGGCTAAAGAGAAAACACAAATTGGAACGTTTAAAGCTCTTGGGTTTAAAAACAAGAGAATCACAAGGCATTATACTTCCTATGCGTTGATAATCGGGGTAGTTGGTACGTTACTAGGTATCGTGCTCGGATTTTTCATCGCTTGGATTATTATTAATCCAGACAGTTTTATGGGAGAATACTTCGACATACCAAGTCGGCATTTGTATTTGCCGTGGTTCTGTATTCTTATTCTTGTCGCTGTTGTTGGGCTTTTAACATTGATTGGTTATCTTTCGGTAAGACAGATGCTTCGTGGTAGTGCGGCCGAAGCTCTCGCTCCCTATACGCCGGGAAAAATGAAAAATATGCTGATTGAAAAAACAAAATGGTTCCATAATCGTTCGTTTGGCACGCGATGGAATATGCGCGATACGGTACGGCACAAGTCAAGAACGGCAATGAGCCTGCTTGGTGTTGTCGGCTGTATGATGATTGTCGTCTGTGCACTCGGACTTAGAGACACCATGCAATCGTTCGTTCATCTTTACTACGAAGGCGCAACGAACTACACTTCTCGAATATACCTCAATGATGAAGTGACAGATGATAAAGTTGCGGAACTGAAGGAGCGATATGAGGGTGACGTTAGCGCATCGATTAGCGTGCAAATTGAGGACAAAGCGATTTCTCTAGATGTTTTCAATGTCACGCATGACCTGGTTCGTTTCCCGTCAGAGGATACCGGATATACTGAAATTGGCGATGACGGTGCGTATATATGTATGCGTCTGGCGGAAGAGTTTAATCTGTCCGTTGGTGACAGCTTTACGGTTTCCCCTTATGGCTCTGATGATGAGTATCTGCTGACTGTTGCTGGGATTGTTCGAAGTGTATCGGAAAATATTGTAATAACGGACGACTTCGCCGAAAGTGCAGGAATCGACTACACCATTGATTCAATTTACACATTGACAGAGAAAACGGATATTGAAAGTGACTCGGCAGTCAAAAATATCTTGACCAAGCAGTCGATTATGGATTCTTTTGATAGCTTTCTTGAAATTATGAACACGATGATTGTTGTTTTGATTGTTGCGGCGGCTGTCCTCGGTATTGTGGTTTTGTATAACCTTGGTGTGATGAGCTTTACTGAGCGTTCTCGTGAAATGGCAACGTTGAAGGTCGTCGGCTTCAAGGATAAAAAGATAAGATCTCTTCTTGTCGGGCAAACAGTGTGGACAACACTTGCAGGTGCAATCATTGGACTACCAACGGGTATAGGCGTTCTTCAGATCTTAATTAATATGCTTGCCAATGATTATGAAATGAAAATGACCGTCACGCTTTTGACTTGTGTGCTTAGCTTGCTTCTAACCTTTGGGGTGTCGCTGCTTGTGAGTGTTATGGTAGCAAGAAAGAACAAATATATTGATATGGTTGAGGCACTGAAGGGCGCGGAGTGATCGTTGAGGTATAAGTTTCTTTCTGAGATGCGCGCGAACGATTGCGCGAAGCAAAAAAAGAACGTTGTAGATGAGTAATTATATCGGTGATTATATGTGATTGAAGACTTGTGAAAACGGCGGATTTCCGCCGTTTTCTTGTCTGCAAATCACGAGCAAAGTATTTCATTTTTTTCTGACTGTGGTACACTTCTATTTGTGTGATTACTAGGAATAGGAGTTATTTATATGCCGATTACAGAATATTTAGAGAGAAATGCAAATCTCTACGGCGACGAAACTGCGCTGATCGAGCTAAATCCTGAAGAACAAGAAACAGGTAGAATTACCTGGAAAGAATATGAGTTAATTCAACCCACAGTGAAGCAGGCATATCGCCGCGAGATTTCGTGGAAGGTTTTCGATGAGAAGGCAAACCGTTTGGCGAATATGCTCTTGAGCCGTGGTATTAAAAAGGGCAACAAAATCGGTATTTTGATGATGAATTGCCTCGAATGGTTGCCAATCTATTTCGGTATTTTGAAGACGGGTGCAATAGCGGTTCCACTAAACTTCCGCTACACATCCGATGAAATTCTCTACTGCTCGAATCTATCGGACTTGGACATTCTATTTTTCGGTCCGGAATTCATCGGTCGTATTGAAGCGATTGATAACGCATTAACGAAGAATCGTGTTTTGATTTATGTTGGCGAATCTTGCCCGACATTTGCAGAGAATTATCGTGAGCTTGTTGCCGATTATTCGAGTGAATCTCCGAATATTGCCATTACCGACGAAGATGATGGTGCAATCTATTTCAGCTCTGGTACGACGGGCTTCCCGAAGGCAATTTTACATAAGCACAAGAGTCTTATGCATGCGGCAGCAGTGGAACAGAACCATCACTCTACGAATCGTGATGATTGTTTCTTATGTATTCCGCCGCTTTATCATACTGGTGCAAAAATGCACTGGATGGGTAGTTTAGTTAGTGGTTCACGTGCCGTATTGCTTCGCGGAACGAAGCCGAAATACATTTTGGATGCTGTTTCAAAAGAGCATTGCACGATTGTATGGCTCTTGGTTCCGTGGGCGCAGGACATCCTTGATGCGTTGGATCGCGGAGATGTACGTCTTTCTGACTATCAACTTGACCAATGGAGATTGATGCATATCGGCGCACAGCCAGTACCGAAGTCGTTAATTAAGAGATGGCTTCAGTATTTCCCCAAACACCAATACGACACAAACTATGGCTTAAGCGAATCAATCGGACCGGGCTGTGTTCACCTTGGTGTAGAAAATGTTGGAAAGGTCGGTGCCATCGGTATTCCTGGCTATGGTTGGGAATGTAAGATTATCGACGAAAATGGTAATATTGTTGCAAAAGGGGAGACCGGAGAGCTTTGCGTCAAGGGCGCAGGAGTTATGGTCTGCTACTATAATAATCCGGAGGCGACGAATGAAGTCCTGAAGGATGGTTGGCTCCTGACTGGTGACGTAGCGAAGGAAGACGAAGATGGCTTTATTTTCCTCGTTGACCGTAAGAAAGACGTTATTGTATCCGGAGGCGAGAACCTCTACCCTGTTGAGATTGAAGATTTCCTCATGAAAAATGAGAAGATTAAGGACGTTGCCGTCATCGGTCTACCAGACAAGCGTTTAGGCGAGATTGAGGGCGCCATCATCGAGGTCAAACAGGGCATGGAGATGACAAAGGAAGAGGTTGACGAGTTCTGCATGCAGCTCCCGCGTTATAAGCGACCGAGAGAGATTATCTTTGCGCCGGTACTTCGTAATGCGACTGGAAAGATTGAGAAACCGAAGCTGCGTGGTATGTATGGTCAAGAGCTCTTAGTCGCATACGAAAATCAGGACTAAACATACTGCCACAATGCCACAAATCGATGTAGAATAAACGTAAGTATAATACACTTCACCCGAATTAATCGCCATGAGGCGCATTTTTCAGGATACAGAATCTCATTATTTCACTGGAATGCTGTGCACGCGGCATACAACGATAAAGGAGAATGCAAATGTATTGTGTTGGAACGACCACGTTTTCACTTGTTGATGAAAATCGAAAAGAAGTAATTGGGAGCAAGGAAGGAAATCGCAAGATTGCTGTGCGACTCTTCTATCCTGTAGACCCACAGGCTGTGGAAGGGAAGGAAAAAGCGAAGCTTTTTTCGCCTCGGATGTTGGAAACCTTAAAGAAGGTTTTCCGCTTGAAGAATATGGATGAATCGCTGAATGAAGCGGATTATTATGACGATATTCTTCCGATTGATGGCGAGAAATTCCCTGTTGTTTTTTTCTCACATGGATACCAGGGATATTTGGAGCAGAATTCGAGACTCTGTACCGCTTTAGCGCGCGGCGGTTATGTTGTGGCGTCGGTAGGGCATAATTTCGAAGGCATGCTTATGGAGTTTGAGGACGGTTCTGCAACATTTTATGACAAGAGTCTGAATAAGCAATTAGTGAAGCCGATGATTCCGGCATTCTTGGCGCAAAACAAGCTATTGAAAAAGAAGCTTTCTCCTGAGGATGCAGAGAAGGCGTTCCGTATTTTCGAGAACAAGTACTCTAAGTTAGGGGCAATGCGTTTAACGGAGTGGGTGAAGGACACCGAATGTGTACTTCGTGCTTTGGAGCATAAGAATGCAGATAAGAATGATCGATTCCATGATTATTTTGATTTCAGTAATGGCGTTGGCGTGACAGGTCATTCATTCGGCGGAGCGACGGCATATCATTTATGCATGTATAATCCGGCATTTTCTTGCGGTGTGAATATGGATGGTGCTTTATTCGGTGGATTTGGTGAAGATATACTGGAGAAGCCTTTCTTGACGATGGGATGTCTTGAAAACAGAAATGTGGAATCGCGTGCACTTCTTTATCACAAGACAAGAACGTATTATTATGGTTTCCCGGACATGAAACATATGGGATTTACCGACGCGAAGATGTTTTTCAAAATACCAAAATATGTTGGTTCGCTGGATGCGAATGTTGCTGATCAAGCGATTCGTGAATCGCACCTCGCTTTCTTCGGATATTTCCTAAAAAAGGATAATGTGTTGACGCTCGAAGAGGCGGAAGGACTTTTCGGGAAAAATGAAGCCGGATTCGTGTACGAGAAACACGATTAACTGCTGGTAGGTCGTTTTTGCTTAGAAATTGCGGTATTCGCAACCACCGGTTGACAAATTGAAATGGCGACATGATAGTGAGCAACTCATGATTTGACTATGCTGTAGATGTTGGACAACGAAAAAACAACAAGCAAGGCAAAGGAGATAACCATATGATATTGGCAGAGAAAATCATGAATGAAAGAAAGAAAAACGGTTGGTCGCAAGAAGAATTAGCAGAGAAATTAAACGTCTCTCGCCAGGCGGTTTCAAAATGGGAAGGCGCGCAAGCTGTTCCTGACCTACAAAGAGTATTAGAGATGAGTAAGCTATTTGGAGTATCAACTGATTTCTTACTAAAAGACGAAGAAGAGGCTCCTTCGTATGCGTCGGGAATAGATGGCATAAGTGAAAAACAGAGACATGTTTCCCTCGAAGAAGCGAGTGAATATATTCGTACATATCGCAAGACGTCATGGTATTTTGCATTGGCTACGATGCTTTGCATTCTTTCGCCAATCACTTTGATTGTTCTTGGCGGTGCCTCGGAGGATTTTCCGAACAGAGTATCCGAATCAATGGCCGCGGGTATCGGTCTCGTCGTGTTATTTGTATTTGTTGCGATTGCTGTGGGTATTTTCATCACGAATGGACTGAAGCTCAGTAAATATGAATATATGGAAAAAGAAGCCTTCGACACCGAATATGGTGTGGCAGGGATGATCAAAGAAAAAATGAATGCTTTCGAAGGCACTTACATTCGTAAGATTACTATGGGAATTATTCTTTGCATCTGCGGTGTCATTCCACTTTTTGTCGGTGGTGCCTTGGATTTTTCAGACTTCTTACTGACAGTGATGCTTGGTGCGCTTCTTGCGATTGTTTCTGTCGGTGTTTATCTCATCGTCAGTGTCGGATGTTACAAATCAGCTATGAAAAAAATTCTTCAGCAGGATGAATTCGCACCGGAAGCAAAGAAGAGCAAGCTCATTGACACGGTATCCGGTGTCTATTGGACTTTGATGGTCGCTGTTTACCTCGGATATAGCTTCATTACAAACGATTGGGAGAGAAGCTGGATTATCTGGCCGGTTGCGGGCGTGGCTTTTGCCGCTGTCGCGACGATTTGCGAAGCGATTGAATCAAAGAAGGCATAATGGGGTAAGGATATGACTGCCGTCAAAGGCTAGGGTGACGATTACTTTATGACAATTATTAACGCCTATTTTGAAAACCATGTCGATACACACCGACATGGTTTTTTCTTTACTTAATCAGCAAGAAATAAATGAGTACGAGGATGCCGAGCGCAATACGATAATAGCCAAACACCTTGAAATCATGCTTCTTGATATAGTTCATGAGGAATCGAATGACGCCAAGGGAAACAACAAAAGCGACGACCATTCCCAAGAGCAAGGTGAGTAATTCGACAGTAGAGAAATGGAAGCCGAATTTCACCAGCTTAATCAGAGAGAGGCCGAACATTGCAGGAACGGCAAGGAAAAAGGTAAATTCAGCAGCGACTGTGCGAGAGATGCCGACTAACAAGGCACCGATGATGGTTGCACCAGAACGTGAGGTGCCCGGTACGATGGAGAGAACCTGAAAAAGGCCAATTATCAATGCGTAGCGATAGGGGAGAGAAGAGAGCTCATCGACCTTCGGTTTGCGATTCTTATTCCATGTTTCCACAACAATAAAGAGTAAGCCGTAGAAAATGAGTGCGGAGGCAATAACGACAGGAGTGGTGAAGTGTGCCTCGACATAATCGTCAAAAAGAATCGTAATGATAGCGCCGGGAATACAGGCAATGACGACCTTGACCCAGGTCATGAAAATATCTTTTTTGAGGATGATTTTCGATTTTTCTTCGGTTTTTTTCAGCCCGAAGGGCCACATTTTCTTCCAGAAAAGAACGACAACGGCGAGAATGGCGCCAAGTTGAATGACAACGAAAAACATCTCTTTAAATGCGTCACTTTGTTTCATAGTAAAAAATTCATCGAACAAAAGCATATGGCCTGTGCTGCTGACTGGCAACCACTCGGTGATTCCTTCGATGATGCCGATAAAAATGACGATAAGTGCGTCAATGAAAGTCATAATAATCTCCTTCATAAGAAACATGTTACGTACTATTTTAACCCATAATGCAAGTTCTACCACGCATATCATTTAGTAAAAGTGACGATTTCCGTCGAATCTGCCGAAAAAGTGCCGTAGCTCAATCTTAAGGTAACGCAAACGCGATATAATAGCGGTGATATAAAATGAGAATCGGGGAGGATAAATCATTGTCTGACTGTGAACGTTGTTCGAATTATGTTTTTGACGACGAGTATGAAGATTATTCGTGTGAAGCGCCGATTGATCAGGACGTATGGGAAAAAATGCAATACGACCCGACGAAAAGATGCCCTTATTTTATCGAAGACGGTGAATATAGGACGGTTAAGAAGCAAAACTAATCCAATTCGTAATACTCGATAATCATGAGGTTTTATGAAAGATTCACGGACAAAAAAATTCAGCCAAACCCTTTCGACCTTACGTCCTTTTCAAAAAGAATTGGTGTTAGGGCCTTTGGCAAAACTACTCGAGGCGGTATTGGAAGTAACATTGCCGATGATGATGGCGCACATCGTCGATGTCGGTATTACGTCTCATGACCATGAAGATGTCCTTCGCACGAGCCTTGTTATGGGGGTAATGATTCTCGTAAGCCTCTGTTGTGCGATTTTCTGTCAATATTGTGCGGCCAAGGCATCTACCGGCGTCGGCGCACTTTTGCGCGAACGGATGTTTACACGTGTAAATGCGATGTCAACGAAGGAACAGGAAGTGATTGGTACAGAGTCGTTGATGGTGCGCATGACAACGGACGTGAATCAGACGTCTCTTGCGGTATCCATGCTGATTCGACTCGTATCACGTGTGCCCTTCATTACAATCGGCGGTGTTTTGGCAGCCATGAGCATTGATATCCCGATGGCGGGTGTGTTGGCCGTAGCGTCCGTATTATTTCTTATAACATTGTTACTCATCATTCGCTCTACCTTTATGCAATATGGTATTGTCGAAAAACGACTCGATAAAATCACAAGCGAGGTGAGAGAGAGCATCCTTGGCGTGCGTGTGATTCGTGCGTTTTCGCGCAATAAGCATCACGAGGATAAAATGAACGATGCGTCTTCCGCCTATAAAGAAAGTGTAATTGCGGTTTCGAAGCTTTCTTCCCTCATGAGTCCGGTGACGGTATTCATCATGAATCTTTCGATAGTCGCCGTCATTTTTATCGGTGGTATCCGAGTTGATACAGGGGCAATTTCAAAGGGCGATATCATCGCATTTATGAACTATATTTTTACCATCGTCACGGCACTCACGATTCTGGCAAACCTCGTCGTCATCTTCACACGTACTTTTGTTTCGATGGAAAGAATCGAAGAAGTATTGCGCTCGAAGGCCAGCGAGCGAGATGATGAAACGGAATCTTTGAAATCAACGGCGATGGATAAACCTGTTGACGATATATCCATGGAAAACCAGCCGAATCATCCTCTGGTGAAATTTGAGAACGTATCCTTTTCCTATCTGGATACAGACGATGATGATACCGATTTACTAGCTGTAGATTCGCTCTCCTTTCAGATTCGCAAGGGCGAAAAACTCGGAATTATCGGAACCACCGGCTCTGGAAAATCAACTGTATTGGCATTGATGTTGAAGCTTTACTCACCGACATCTGGCGAGATTTACATAGACGGCGAGAACATAGCCGAATGGTCTGAAGAACGTGTTCGAGCGCAAATGTCACCGGTTTTTCAATCCCCGCGACTGTTTCGAGGTACCGTACGTGAAAATCTTTTGCTCGGCGGGATTTCGATGGATGATAAGGAATTGAAGAAAAGACTGCAAATCGCGATGGCGTGGGATTTCGTATCGAAAATGGAAGGCGGCCTCGACGCGAAAGTAGAAGCAAACGGAAGAAATCTTTCCGGAGGGCAGCGGCAGCGGCTTTGTATCGCTCGTGCACTTTGCCACGATGCGGCACTTCTGCTGATGGACGATGCTTCGTCGGCACTTGATATGGAAACTGACGAAAAGCTTCAAGCAACATTAAAAGAGCATCTGGCAGAGACAGGAAAAACATGTGTGATGATATCGGCGCGCATTAAACCGATTGTGGATGCGAATTGGATACTGGTATTTGATAATGGAAAATTAGTCGGCGAAGGAAAACACGACGAACTGCTTCAGAATTGCGAAGAATATGCGAAAATTGCCGCTTCGCAGGAAATGGGAGGTGTGTAACTATGGCAAAGGACACCTCCATGCTGCAAGGAATTGGTAATTTGAGTCCGGATGCTAATAAAATGAGAAAAAGCACGCGGTCCATATCATTTCGTGATTTGAAACGACTCGCACAATACACGGGCGAGGGCAGGATCAAGATGGTCTTCCTGATCATGGCGGCGATTATCAGCGGTGGATTATTCGTAGTTGCGCCGGTGTTTTCGGGCAACGCGATTGACCTGATGGCTGGGAAGGGAAAAGTCGATTTCGAATCGGTTACGAGATATGCGCTCGTTCTCCTGGCGATGTATGCGATTGCGGCTTTTTTCTCATGGATTGTCAGCTACTATGCGAATATTATCGCGGCAAATACTGCGGCTCGACTTCGCGGTGAGATGGCATCGAAATTTTCTCGATTACCGGTTTCTTTTTTTGATACGCATGCGGCGGGTGATGTTTTATCCCGTTTTGTATCCGATGTGGAGGCTATCGCGGACGGTCTTTTGCAGGGCCTTCTTACGATGTTCACACTTGTCATTACCGTCAGCGGAACACTCGTATTCATGTTGATTTTAAGTCCAAAAATGACACTCGTCATCGTACCTATGGCGGCCGTTACCGTATTATTGGCGACGAAAATCGCCGGCAAGACAACGAAGCATTTTTCGAGTCAACAACGCTTGGTTGGTGATATTCAAGCGACTATTGAAGAAGACTTCGATGGACAACGAGAAATCAAGGCCTTCGGCGCGAAGAAATCCTCTATCGAAGCATTCCGCGAAAAAAACGAGAAGCTCCGCGTTTCGTCGGTGCGTGCTCAATTCATTAGCTCACTTCCAAATCCCGTATCGCGCTCCATTAATCATATTACCTATGTGTTCATCGGCGCATTGGGTTACTTCTTTGGAGGCCTTACGGCAGGCGGAATATCGACATTTATCATGTATTGGAACAATTTTTCACGACCAATCAACGACCTCACCAACATCACAACTCAAGTAATGGCCGCGATGGCCTCGACGGCTCGTGTTTTTGAAATTCTCGATATGCCTGAAGAGAAAGAAATCGAGGAGACAGCCGATTCTGCCATCCCAATGAACTTCCAAAGTGACGTCGTTTTCTCGCATGTTCACTTTTCCTACACGCCGGAAAAACCAATCATTCGCGACTTCAATCTCGTCGTGAAGCCTGGTAAAAGAGTCGCAATAATCGGACCGACCGGCTGTGGCAAAACCACACTCATCAACCTTCTGATGCGCTACTATGACCCGACATCGGGAAGCATCACGATTGACGGGAGAGACATCACATCTGTCTCACGGAGCCGCCTGCGCAATGCCTTTGGTATGGTTCTTCAGGACACTTGGTTACTCGACAGATCCGTACGGGATAATATCGCATACGGTAAACCGCATGCGACGTTCGACGAAATTGTGGCAGCAGCTAAGGCCGCTCGCGCACATGGCTTCATCACACGTCTACCGAACGGATACGACACAATTCTCGACCGTCGCACGAACCTCTCATCAGGACAACGCCAGCTTCTTTGCATCGCGCGCGTCCTCATTATGTCACCGACCATCTTAATCCTCGACGAGGCCACCAGTGCTGTCGACACATTAACAGAAAAGCGTATTGTTGAGGCGTTTGAAGCAATGATGAAGGGTCACACGAGCTTCGTTATCGCTCACCGACTATCGACCATCGAGGGAAGTGATATCGTAGTGGACATGAGAAATAAAACACAAGAGAAGCTCAATAGGGAATAGATGGAGAATAGATGGAGAAGTGAATTTGTCCAATAAAAAAGCGCCGTTTTGCGGCGCTTTTATTGTCTCATTTATAGAAATATCATTGCTTTTCGTTTGACCGAGGCGGCATTAGTTTATCGCTGTCCAGCATAATGGTAAACGGGCCTTCGTTTTCGGACGTGACCGCCATGTCGGCACCGAAAATGCCCGTGGCAACAGGAAAGCCTTCGCGTTTTGAGCAGTCGATGATGTATTCGTATAATGCCTTTGCGTGGTCGGGAGCGCCAGCGTCGGTAAAGGACGGGCGGTAGCCGTGTTTGCAATCGGCATAAAGAGTAAATTGTGAGATGAGCAGAAGCGCACCATTGACTGCGGAGAGAGACAGATTGGTTTTACCAAATTCGTCACGGAAGATGCGTAGTCCCCATAGCTTTTTCATCATGAAGTCAGCAGTTTCGTTCGTGTCACTATTTGTTATTCCGATATAGACGAGGAAGCCGCGGTCAATTTGGCCGACAGTTTGGTCGTCGACTTGAACGTTAGCATGAGTGACTCGCTGAATCAAAAAACGCATAATTATTCTGTCGCTCCAGGTGCTGCTGTTGTTGTTACCACTGAGGTATCATCCTTCGATAATAATTCGCAACCGACTTCATCAACCATATCCCATACAAAGACATTTTGATTTTTGTGTTTTCGAATGAGAAGCCATATATATAGATCTCCGCCGGAGCCGACAATCATTGTGACGGTTGCGAGGAATAAAGGTAGGAATTGGATAAAGAGAGAAAGGACGGCCATAATCGTGCAAAGAATCCACAGCGGAGCCCACAGTGCATTTATGTAACGCTTGATGGAGAGCACTTCTTCGCAATGGCAATACGGGCAGCCGCCTTTAAAGCCAAAGACAATTGATTTTCGCCCTTCTTCGCAGCCGCCAAGAAAGAAAAGGGCATGAAGTCCTTCGTGGATGATGATGCCTGCGAAGGTAATTAGTAAATAAAAGAGGACGTTGAGTGGAGAAGCAAAGAAGTTGGAAATAATGTCCCAATCGGTGCTCTTGCCATGAATTAATACAGAAGAGCATGCATAACCCAAAATATAGATGAGTACAAACGGAAGCATCGGTAAAATAGCGACGAAGTTTGCTGCTAAAAATGAGATGCTTTTTTTAGTGGATGTATACCCTTGTTCAATGAGTGTTTCGCGTGTCATATGTTTTTCCCCCTGCTATTTTTGTATTAAACCCCAATGAATGTTCGCTGACAAAACAAATCATTATTCACTCATACTCGGTGTTGTTGATTGTGTGGTCGATACCTTCGAGGCATCATCCTCGAAGAATAATTCGCATCCGACCTCATCAACCATATCCCATACAAAGACATTTTGTTTACGGTGTTTTCGAATGAGGAGCCATACATAAAGATCACCGCAGGATCCAAAAATCAATGTCGCTGTTGCGAGGAATAAAGGTAGGAAGTCAATAATGAGCGAAAGGACAACCAATAATGAGCAAAGAAACCACAGAGGAGCCCAAAGTGCGTTGATGTAACGCTTGATGGAGAGCACTTCATCACAATGGCAATACGGGCAGCCGCTTTTAAAGCCAAAGACAATAGATTTTCGTCCTTCTTCGCATCCACCAAGAAAGAAAAGGGCATGAAGTCCTTCGTGAATGATGATGGCAACGAAGGTGATTACGAGATATGTGAGAACGTAGAGTGGACTTTTAATGAAATCGGCGAACATATCAAAACCAATACTCTTGTCGCGGACGAAGTAATAAAAGCATGCATATCCAATGATATAGATGAGTACCAATGGAAGTATTGGTAAGATACCGACGAAGTTTGCTTGAAAAAAAGTGATGCTTTTCTTGACGGGTTTATAACCCTGTTCAATTAGTTTTTCTCGTTTCATAAAAAATTCCCCCCAATAATTTTGTTGGAGTATACCAAAAATGTTTGGCATATGTCAAAAAAACGATGGAAATAGTTTCGCATAGAAAAATGATTTTTCGGAACAGGATAAAACCATTACTTTTTTTTTCATTTTATGACCATCTTTCCAATAGGTAATGATATAATTGCAAAGAGCCAGTTTTGAGATGAGCTTCTCCCCATTTTTGCGGACGAGCTCTTTTTATTTTTGAGGAGTGTGGTGGTATGTACAAGAAAGGCTTCGATAATGACAAATATGTCCAATTACAATCCCAGAATATTCGTGACAGAATCAATTTATTCGGCGGAAAATTGTATTTGGAATTCGGTGGAAAATTATTTGATGACTATCACGCATCTCGTGTTCTTCCAGGTTTTGAGCCAGATACAAAGGTCAAAATGCTTTTGAATTTGAAAGCGGACGCTGAGATTGTTATTGTCATCAGCGCTGATGCGATTGAAAAGAACAAGCGACGCGGAGATCTCGGCATTACTTATGACCAGGATGTGCTCCGTTTGATGGATGCTTTTACCGGAATCGGCTTGTATGTCGGTAGTGTAGTTATTACGCAATATGCGCACCAGCCTTCTGCTGAAAAATTTGAGAATAGATTGCAAACATTGGGCGTTAAGGTCTATAAGCATTACCCAATTGCAGGATATCCATCCAATATTCCGCTTATTGTTTCCGAAGAAGGGTACGGAAAGAATGATTATATTGAGACCACTCGCTCGTTGGTAGTTATTACGGCACCGGGCCCGGGCTCCGGGAAAATGGCGACCTGTCTGTCACAGCTTTATCATGAGAATAAACGCGGCATTAAGGCGGGATACGCGAAGTTCGAGACGTTCCCAATTTGGTCGATTCCGCTTCAGCATCCGGTGAATATAGCATATGAAGCAGCTACTGCCGATTTGAACGATGTAAATATGATTGACCCATTCCACTTGGAGGCATACGGCAAAACGACAGTCAACTATAATCGTGATGTCGAAATTTTCCCCGTGGTTCACGCGATTTTCGAGAAGATAGCTGGTGAGTCTCCATATAAGAGCCCGACAGATATGGGCGTTAATATGGCGGGCTTCGCTATTATTGATGATGAAGCATGTATTGCCGCTTCTAAGAGAGAAATTATTCGTCGTTACTATAATGCACGATGTGAGCTGCGTCAGGGACTGGCAGAGGCTTCTGAGGTGAATAAACTCGAACTTTTGATGAATAAAACCGGTATTGATTATAGGGATCGTCCCGTGATTGATATCGCGATTCAACGTGCCGAAGAGACTGGCGGACCGGTTGTGGCACTTGAGTTACCGGATGGCAGAATGGTTTCTGGTAAGACGACGTCTCTCTTGGGTGCATCGGCAGCATGTATCCTCAATGCATTGAAGGAGCTTGCGAATATTCCGCACAATATGCCGTTAATTTCGCCAATTGTCATTGAGCCGATTCAAGATTTGAAGGTCAATCATATGGGTAACCATAACCCACGATTACATACGGATGAAATTCTGATTGCGTTGGCAATTTGTGCGGCAACGAACCCGATGGCGGAGCTTGCCATGCAGCAAATCGGCAATCTTCGTAAGAGCGATGCACATGCGACGACAATTTTGTCGAGCGTCGACGAGAGCGTTTTCAAAAAGCTCGGTGTGAATATCACGTGTGAGCCGGAATACCAGACGAAGAAGCTTTACCACAAATAATTCCTGCTTTTGGTGTGATTTGGGGTTTACAAAACCAAAATACGAAAGTATACTTCACCTATAAAATGTTTGATTGACAACTGAATACCGCATAAATGCGATGACGAAGAGAAGTAACATATCGGTTCGCCGATAGCGATTGAGGGATGGTGGAAGCCTCATCGGTAGATGATATGCGAATAACACTTCCGAGCTGCAATGGCGAAACTGTTTTTTTAGACACGATTAGCTATTGTCGTACGGCCGCACGTGAGTTTGGCCAGGTTTGATTGAACCGTAGAGGAGACTGCATTGAGCAGTAAATCAGGTGGTACCGCGATACATTATCGTCCTGAGCAGAATGATTATTTCTGTTCAGGACTTTTTGTTTTGTTCGGTAATGCGCGTAGAAACGCGAAGAAAGGATGGAAAAAATGGATTTGATTTCAGTACGTGAGATATTCCGCAACCGCGAGGCATATCTCAACAAAGAAGTGACCTTGGGAGGCTGGGTCAGAAGCAATCGTGATTCAAAGAGCTTCGGATTCATTGTCTTAAATGACGGCACCTTTTTCGAACCGATTCAGGTTGTATATCATGACACGCTCGCAAACTTCGATTGTATTGTGAAGACAAATGTCGGAGCGGCACTTTTAGTGACCGGAACATTGATTCCGACGCCGGAAGCGAAACAACCCTTTGAAATCCAAGCGACGAGTATTGTCGTCGAGGGCGAATCGACATCGGATTATCCGCTTCAAAAGAAACGTCACACGATGGAATATTTGCGAACAATCACACATCTTCGTCCGAGAACAAATATGTTCCAAGCGGTATTCCGTGTTCGTTCTCTGTGTGCCTATGCGATTCACCGTTTCTTCCAGGAACGCGACTTTGTCTATGTCCATACTCCAATCATTACAGGAAGTGATTGCGAAGGCGCTGGTGAAATGTTCCAGGTTACGACCCTTCCGCTTAAGAATTTGCCGAAAAATGAAGATGGTGCGATTGACTACGATGCCGACTTCTTCGGTAAGCCGACAAACCTCACCGTGAGTGGTCAGCTGAATGGCGAGACCTTTGCAATGGCTTTCAAAAACATCTATACCTTTGGTCCGACGTTCCGTGCTGAGAATTCGAATACGACACGTCACGCGGCGGAGTTTTGGATGATTGAGCCTGAAATTGCTTTTGCTGACTTGAAGGATGACATGATTCTTGCCGAGAGTATGATTAAGTACATTATCAATTATGTGCTTGAAAACGCTCCGGAGGAGATGGCGTTTTTCAACAATTTCGTAGATAAGGGATTAATTGAACGTTTGCAGCATGTTGCCTCTTCTGAATTCGGACATGTCACATACACCGAGGCGATTGACCTTTTGACTGCTCATAATGATGAGTTCGATTACAAAGTATCATGGGGTTGTGACCTGCAAACCGAGCATGAACGCTATTTGACTGAGGTTCTTTTCAAAAAGCCAGTTTTCGTAACGGACTATCCGAAGGAAATCAAGGCCTTCTATATGAAGATGAATGAAGACGGCAAAACCGTCGCAGCGATGGACTGCCTTGTTCCGGGTATCGGCGAAATTATCGGCGGAAGCCAACGTGAGGACGATTATGATAAGCTCGCCGCACGTATGGAGGAGCTTGGCTTAAAGAAGGAAGATTATGACTTCTATATGGATCTTCGCAAATACGGTTCTGCCCGCCATGCAGGCTTTGGCCTCGGCTTCGAACGATGCGTCATGTACTTGACCGGTGTTGGTAACATTCGCGATGTGCTCCCATTCCCGCGTACCGTTGGGACGTGCGAGCTCTGATCCACATAAATTATTCAATAATACCTTTCCGCGCATGCATGAAAGACGCGCGTATTCATGGCTGATGGAAGGGGACTCGATAGAACTACTCGAAATAAAGGAGATGAAAGAAATGGGTACAATTACTATTCCAAAGGGCTATAAGAGCCCGCAGACGATTCGTGAAACAGAAATCGCGATTAAGGAAGTTAAGGATTATTTCGAACGTGCTCTCGCTGACGCATTACAGCTTACGCGAGTATCTGCACCATTGTTTGTTTTTCCGGAGACAGGACTCAATGATAATTTGAACGGCACCGAGCGCCCGGTTTCTTTCGGAATAAAAGAACTGGATGAAAAGCGTGTGGAAATCGTCCACTCGCTCGCCAAATGGAAACGCATGGCTCTCAGTAATTATGGTTTTAAACCGGGAGAAGGCCTCTACACTGACATGACAGCCATTCGCCGCGACGAAGAGACCGATAACCTTCACTCGATTTATGTTGACCAATGGGATTGGGAAAAGGTGATCACGCGTGAAACCCGTACCATCGACACACTGAAAGAGACTGTATTCCATATCTACATGGCCATCAAGCAAACGGAATACTTTATGTGCGGTAAATATCACTTCATGAAGCCGTTTCTCCCGTCGGAAATTACCTTCATTACTACGGAAGAAGCTCTGAAGAGATACCCTGACAAGACGCCGAAGGAAAGAGAAAATCTACTTACCCGTGAGTATGGCGCCATTTTCCTCCAGAAAATCGGTGACAAGCTCTCCGACGGCAAGATTCACGATGGCCGCGCTCCGGACTACGATGATTGGTCTATGAACGGCGATATACTCGTCTATTACCCGATTCTCGATTGCTCTTTCGAAATCTCTTCGATGGGCATCCGTGTCGACGAAAAATCTCTAGCAGAGCAGCTTCAGAAAGCTGGTTGTGAGGATAGAACGCAGCTCCCGTACCACCAAGCCGTCCTCAAAGGCGAGTTACCGCTTACCATTGGCGGTGGTATTGGACAATCTCGTATTTGCATGTTCTTCCTGCAAAGAGCCCATATCGGCGAAGTGCAATCTTCCATATGGCCGGAGGATGTAATGGCAAAAGCAAAGGACGAGGGAGTACTGTTACTGTAAACGAATAGTGGAATCCACTACTTGCAAAGAGAATACGATAAAAAGCACCGCATCGCGGTGCTTTTTTCTATACAGATTGAATGAACACGGTAATTTATAGCTTTATCATTTTTCCAAGCCATGTAGATAACATCAGGTAAGCCCATGCAGCTTCAAATGGGCAGTCGAATAACGGTTTGATTTTGGCATCGAGCAAGGTTTGGGTTGATGGGGTAACGGGACGCGAAGAATCAATTGGCGCAATGAAGATGTGCTTGTCGTAGCGTTGGCAGGCACTGTTCAGGTAAAGAAGGGAGAATGGGTTTTCGGCGGAGAGTGCGTTGGTGGTGCCGAAATGATGCAAACGCTGCAACACAAATTTGTAGTCAGAACGAGCGACCGTGTAGTTGGCATAATTGACGCAAGAGGACGCATCGATAGTGAGAATGGTGTCTTCCTTCGGGAGCGTCATGAGTTTAGTAAGGGCATGGAGATACTTGGTCGCATTTGCCGGAGCGACAGGTGCAGGGACAGCGTCATTGGGGGTGTAGGTTTTGCCCTTAATAATACCGGCATACATATTTTTGTAGCTCAGGTAATCATCGCTACAGGCGTCGGCACTCATGCAATAGCATGCATAATGAGCATAGGTTTTACCATCAATGGCTTTGCCTACAACATACACACCGGAGTCAACATGATTCACGAGGGTGATGGCAGATTTAAGATTGGATAGAGCGTCGGAATTCGGGTGCGATGGAGGGAGCTTCGAGCCAAAGAAAACGACCGGAACATCGAGACCTGAGAGCAAAATGGCTGCTAGCTGTGCGGTGTATGCTAAGGTGTCCGAGCCGTGAGCAATGAGTATTGCATCATAATTATTCCCCTTGCCGACGGCTTTTTGAATCTCTCCGAATAGTACCTTGTACATCGGTGGTGTGATGTTTTCCGAGCAAACGCTGATGGGCTCGATGATGGTCATGTTCTTCGTTAACGCATTTTGGTTATCCAAGAGCGTGTAGGGCGCACTTCCGAGTTCCAAAGCCTTCAGGTGTATGCGGCTTGCAATTTCACCGCCGGTAAAAACCATGAGTAAACGTTTCTGTTCCATAATTGTCCTCCCGTCCATTATTTTTGGTTTTGATTCATCCAGTAATCTGCACTGAGCGCGGCAAGCTGACCTTCTCCCACAGCCTTGGCAATCTGCAGAGGTTTTCCACATGCGTCTCCCGCGGCAAAAAGCCCCGAAATGGATGTCATGCCGCTCTCATCTGTGAGAAAAAAGCTTCCGTTCATTTGAACGCCTTTTATCAAAGACTGCGGAGAAATACTGTCGCGAAGAATGAAGACGCCATCATAATTGTAGGTGTTGTCCTTGGCAGTCAACACAATGTGTGCGTCTTCTTTAATCAATGAAGTAATAGTCTCGATGCGAACGTTCACAATGCCTTCCTCTTGGGCGACCCTTTGTCCCCACTTTTGCCAGTCCCTTTCATTGATGATCAAGTCAACCGTTACCCCGATTCGCTGGAGGGCCGCGGCTTCCGCGATGGCTTCGCGTGTAAATGCCATGACGGCTACAGAACGTCCGCGGAAAAACATACCATCACAGGTTGCGCAATAGCTGACACCGTTGCCGAGTAGCTCGTCCTCACCGGGAATCGTTTTTGACGTGACGCCTGTCGTTAATATAATGGCTTTCGATTCAAAAATGGAGCTACCGACGGAGACCTGAAAAGAACCGCCTTCTTGATAGGGGGGCATGATGGAGAGCGCCGTACCGATGATAACGGGAATATCAAGCGCAAGGGTTTGTTCATACATTGCATCCAAAAGACCTGCCCCGCTAACGTGTGGAAGTCCAGGGTAGTTATCGATAGAGGCCGCCTTGTAGAGACGACTCTCTTTATAGTCTGAAGAAATAATGGCGACACTACGACCGCGTGAATGTGCATTCAATGCGGCGGATATGCCGGCCGGTCCGCCGCCGATGACGAGAATATCTATCGGTTGCGTTGAGAGAGTCGATTCCGCCTCTTGAGGCGAAAGCATTTGATGATCAGCCATGAGGGCTACCTCCTTGCGGGATAAACCTATGCGAAAATGTCTCTACTCGTATTATAACCCAAAAAAATCCAATCCACTCTGATATAATGAATGGAAAAGTAAAAGAAAAGTAAACAAGAGGGATAGAGAATGAAATTGGTAAGCTGGAATGTCAACGGAATACGTGCCGTTGCGAAGAAGAATTTTGCATTATCCGTCGAGACCATGGATGCCGACATTGTTTGCATTCAGGAGACAAAAGCCAACATTGACCAGCTTGATGATTCTTTGCTTCACATGGGCAACTATCGCAGTTATTTTTCATCGGCCGAACGAAAGGGCTACTCGGGAACCGCGGTTTACACACGTATCGAGCCGCTCTCCGTGTCATACGGTCTCGGAACTGACGAGTTCGACCACGAAGGTCGCACTATCGAGCTTGATTTTGGTACATTCATTCTATACAACATCTATTTTCCAAACGGCGGTCGTGGCCCGGAGCGCGTCGACTTTAAGCTTCGCTTCTATGATTGCCTTCTCGACAAGGTGAAAAAACAGGTATCGAGCGGTCGAATGGTCATTATTTGCGGAGATGTTAATACCGCACATCAGGAAATTGATCTTGCTAACCCGAAAGCCAACAGTAAGATATCCGGCTTTCTTCCGGAAGAGCGAGCTTATATGGACAAATTTCGCGACCAAGGCTGGGTGGATACATTCCGCATGTTCTACCCTGACAAAAAAGACGCCTACACGTGGTGGTCATACAAAACCTATGCTCGCGAACGCAATGTTGGCTGGCGTATTGACTACTTTTTCGTTGACGAAGCACATAAGAGTGAGGTGCTTTCTTCTGAGATGCTGACTGACATTGATGGCTCAGATCATTGCCCGATTATAATAGAGATACGTGATCGATGATGAAAGAAGCAAAAATGGCGTAAATTTGCCTCGATTCGGGCTTTCTATGTGTGGTATAATGCCCTTGGTTTATTTACTGAACATAAGGAGATTATATGAAAACATTACATAAGAGCTTAGTTGTTTTTATTGCTTTGCTTCTGGCGATGAGCGCATTTGCTACTGGCTGTAAAGACAAATCTACTTCCACAACAATTACGAGTTCAGTTACTGCTTTGGCATCGGACACGACACCGATTGATGCTTCAAGCACGATTCCTGCTTCCACTACGGAATGCTACGGTGCTGATGCGGTTGCGATGATGAATAAGACTTTCACGATTAACGGAATTACGATATCTCCTTTGGAGTATAACTTCTATTTTGCGAATTCCTATTCGGAGATGCAAAGCTACGCAACTGCATATGGTATTTATCCACTTACAGAAGATGGATACCTTGACTTGGCTGCAGAAAACACAATCGCACCAGATGCGGGTGCGACATATGGCGATGTTTTGGAGAGTACGGTTCTTTCCGGTATTCAAGGAACAGTTTATCTTTTGAAGTATGCTGAAGAACACAATCTTGCACTTTCCGAAGAAACGAGCACATCAATCAGCGGGGCGCTGGATGCTATCGAGACGGAAGCACAGACTCTGGGAATGACCGGTGATAGCTATGTGAAGGTTTACTACGGTGACATCGCGACGTTACAGGGTTTTAATGAAGTAATGCAACGCTACTATTTAGCTTCTATGGCTATGGATGATTACATCAATAACTTTGATTTTACAGGCATGGATATTACAGTTCCTGTTGTTCGCCACGTTTTATTCCCGACGATGGATTTAACTACCGGTGAGTCTTTGACAGACGAGGAAATTGCTGCGGCCTATCAGGCGGCACAAGACTTCATGTCCGGCATTACCTCATATGAAGATATGGTCATGAACGGAGATGCTGCGTTAACAGAAGGTACTGCGTCTGAATCCACTGAGTATTCAGTAAATCAAGGCGAGATGGTTGCCGAATTTGAAAACTGGTCGTATGACGCAACTCGCGAAGTTGGAGATACCGAAATTATCGAGACGGTTTACGGTTATCATGTGATGTATTTTGTCGGCACAAGTGAAATAAGTGATGATGACAAGACTACGCTCGCATATGAGGCCATGCAGGATGAAATTATGGTTGCCATTCAGGCATCGGAATATCAACCGGTCTAATGTGACTCCGTATCTTTAAAGCTTCACGCATTATTTCATATAATAAGCTTAACCATAGAAAACCCTCCGCTTTGCCGAATGATTTTGCAAAATCATTGCATGAAACGACAAAATAGTGAGGGTTTTCCCTATTTTCCTATGAGAAAATGGATGGAGAAAATCGGCATACAAGAAAGATGATGAGGTGATTACATGGAATCCTTTACGTTTTTAAGTCCTACGAAGTTTGTTTTCGGTGTGGATACCGAGAATGCTGTCGGTGAGCTCGTCGCTTCCTACGGCGGTTCAAAAGTATTAATTGTATACGGCGGAGGTTCGGTCGTGCGCTCGGGCCTTTTGGATCGTGTGCAGAAATCGCTCACAGCATCGAAGATTTCTTTTTTCTCGATTTCAGGTGTTCAACCGAATCCTTTAGACACAAAGGTGTACGAAGGAATTCAGCTTTGTCGTAAAGAGGGTATCGATTTCCTTCTTCCGGTCGGCGGCGGTTCAGTCATCGATACGGCGAAGGCCATCGGCATGGGTGCTTGCTATGACGGCGATTTTTGGGATTTTTATTCAGGAAAAGCAGTTGCTGAGAAAACACTTCCGCTCGGTACGGTTCTCACAATTGCGGCAGCCGGCTCAGAAGGCTCGGAGAGCTCCGTGATTACGAAGTCTGAAGGCATGTACAAGCGTGGATGCAGCAACGAGATTATCCGCCCGCTTTTCTCGGTATTGAATCCGGCACTTACAGCTACTCTTCCAAAGGAACAAACGGCGGCGGGCGCGGCTGATATTTTTGCTCATATCATGGAAAGATACTTTACCAATACGAAAGAGGTCGAAGTAACAGATCGCCTTTGCGAAGGCTTGATGCTCACGCTTCTTCATGAGGTACCTCGCGCCTTGGTTGACCCTGAGAATGTTGATGTTCGTGCCAATATAATGTGGGCCGGCATGGTTGCACATAATAACATTGTTGGTGTCGGGCGCGAACAGGATTGGGCAAGTCATGGATTGGAGCATGAGCTTTCTGCGAAGTATTCTGTCGCACACGGTGCGGGTCTTGCCATTATCTTCCCGGCGTGGATGAAATATACATATGAGCACGATGTGATGCGTTTCGCACAATGGGCGAATCGTGTTTTCGGCATAGCGATGGATTTTGCCAATCCGAAAGCTACGGCTTTGGCTGGAATTCATGCGTTGGAAAACTATTTCGCAAGCTGCGGCTTACCGGTTCGCATGAGTGAAATCGGTGGCAAAGCAGAAGACATCGATTATTTGGTAGAGCATCTCCAATTAAACGGCGGTACAATGGGAAGTTTTGTGAAGCTCGATGCAAATGCATGTGCTGAGATTTATCGTATTAGTCTTTGAATCTCTGTATGAGTTGGTGACGAAAAAAAGCTCGCTTTTGGATGATAAACGAGAATAGAAAATAATCTTTTGTTTAGAGTTGCCTAATTCAAAATACGGTGCTATACTTAGTTGCCCGAAGAAACGGGAATTTTTTTGCGTGCCGAAAATCGTACTCCCTTTATATATAGGGAAGCATGCGAGTCGACCCCGTTGAAATTCTTGGTTTTCGGAATAATTTTTGAGAGGAGGTGTATTGATGCCTACGTTCAACCAATTGGTTAAGTCCGGAAGAACATCGAAGACATATAAGTCTTCTTCCAAAGCTCTTCAGAGCGGACTGAATACCTTACGCAAACAGGAGACAGATCTTTCTTCTCCGCAAAAGCGTGGTGTTTGCACAGTTGTGAAGACAGTTACCCCGAAGAAGCCGAACTCTGCTCTTCGTAAAGTAGCTCGTGTTCGCTTGACAAACAGCTATGAGGTGACTGCATATATTCCGGGAATCGGACACAACTTGCAAGAGCACTCGGTTGTTTTGATTCGTGGCGGACGTGTTAAGGATCTTCCTGGTGTGCGTTACCACATCGTACGTGGAACTTTGGATACAGCAGGTGTTGCAAATCGTCTGCAATCCCGTTCAAAGTACGGAGCGAAGAAGCCAAAGGCCGCTAAGGTCAAGAAGTAATCTATCCTGTGGTTGGACAGATAAGTGATCAGTACACTGTCAATATATGAAGCAATCGCTTCGTTGAAGGACATGCGTTTACTGGCGCTGACACGGTCCAAGAGAATAACGTGAGTACCTGTGATTTCAGTCAAGAGAGCTGATAATCATGAAAAGGAGGGAAGACTAGTGCCAAGAAAAGGCAATGTCCCAGTTAGAGAAGTGCTCCCTGATCCGCTGTACAATGATGTGAAGGTGACCAAGCTCATCAACAACATCATGCTCGACGGTAAGAAGGGTGTAGCACAAAAAATCTGCTACGACGCATTTGACATGATCAAAGAGCGCACGGGCAAAGAGCCGTTGGAAGTTTTCAATGAAGCTCTTGAAAATGTAATGCCATTACTCGAGGTTAAGGCAAGACGTGTTGGTGGTGCAAACTACCAAGTTCCGATTGAGGTTCGTCCTGCCCGTCGTCAAACATTGGGTCTTCGTTGGATTGTTAAGTATGCACGTGAAAGAAACGAGCGTACAATGTCTGAACGTTTGGCAAATGAATTGATTGACGCGACAAATAGCACGGGCGGTGCATACAAGAAGAAAGAAGATATGCACAAGATGGCTGATGCGAATAGAGCATTCGCACATTACAGATGGTAATCGCACGTAAAGGAGAGCATTGAAACGATGAAAAGAGAGTATTCACTCGAAAACACAAGAAATATCGGTATCATGGCTCACATCGATGCGGGAAAGACAACGACTACTGAGAGAATCCTGTACTACACAGGAATCAATCGTAAGATTGGTGAAGTACATGATGGTGCAGCTACCATGGACTGGATGGAGCAAGAGCAGGAGCGTGGTATTACAATCACATCCGCTGCTACGACTGCTCCTTGGAAGGGACATCGTATCAACATCATCGACACACCAGGCCACGTTGACTTTACTGTTGAAGTTGAGCGTTCTTTACGTGTTCTGGACGGAGCGGTTACCGTTCTGTCAGCAAGAGGCGGTGTTGAACCGCAAACGGAAACCGTTTGGAGACAAGCCGAGCATTACGGTGTACCGCGTATGGTATACGTAAACAAGATGGACATCATGGGCGCAGATTTTTATCGCGCATGTAGCATGATTGTTGATCGTTTGAAGAGTAACGCTGTTGCCATTCAGGTACCGATTGGTAAGGAAGAGAACTTTGAAGGTATTATTGACCTGATGACTCTTCGTGCCGAAGTTTATACAAGCGAAGACGGAAAACAGTACGAGGACCGTGAGGTTCCGGCTGATATGGTTGAGTTTGTTAATAAGAAGAGAGAAGAAATGGTTGAGAAGATCGCCGAAACCGACGAAGAACTCACCATGAAATTCCTCGAGGGAGAAGAGATTTCCATCGACGAATTGAAGACAGCACTCCGTAAGGCTACCGTAAGTTGTAAAATCATCCCGGTAATCTGCGGTACGTCCCTTCGTAACAAGGGCGTTCAAATGATGTTGGATGCAATCGTTGACTACATGCCTTCTCCGTTGGACATCAAGGCAATTTCCGGTATCAACCCTGATTCCGGTGAAGAAGAAGAGCGTCCGGCTTCGGATGAAGCTCCATTCTCTGCACTTGCCTTTAAACTTATGACAGATCCTTTTGTCGGTAAGCTCTGCTTCTTCCGCGTATACTCCGGTGTATTGGAAGCAGGTTCCTATGTTACAAACGCAACAAAGGGCAAGAAAGAGCGTATCGGACGTATTCTTCAAATGCACGCCAACGAGCGTAAAGAAATTACCGAAGTATTCTCCGGTGATATCGCCGCTGCTGTCGGTTTGAAGGACACAACAACAGGTGACACGCTTTGTGATGACAAGGCTCCGATTATCTTGGAGTCTATGGAATTCCCGGAGCCGGTTATTGAAGTTGCGATTGAGCCGAAATCCCGCGCTTCGCAGGAAAAGATGATTATCGCACTCCAGAAGCTGGCTGAAGAAGATCCGACATTCCGTACATTCACCAACCAAGAAACAGGACAAACCATCATCGCTGGTATGGGTGAGCTTCACCTTGATATCATTGTTGACCGTCTGTTCCGTGAATTCAAGGTGGAAGCAAACGTCGGTGCTCCGCAAGTTTCTTACAAGGAAACCATCCGTAAGGCAGTTCACGCAGAAGGACGTTTCGTACGTCAGTCCGGTGGTCACGGTCAATACGGTCACTGTATTCTTGATTTGGAGCCTCGTGAGCCGGGTGCCGGTTATGAATTCGTAAATGCTACCGTCGGTGGTTCGATTCCGAAGGAATTCATTGGACCAATCGATGCAGGTATTCGCGAAGCCATGCAAAGCGGTGTATTGGGTGGCTATCCTGTAGTTGACGTTAAGGTTACCGTTGTTGACGGTTCTTACCATGATGTTGACTCTTCTGAAATGGCCTTTAAGATCGCAGGATCGATGGGCTTTAAGGAAGGTATGAAGAAAGCCGACCCGGTATTGCTCGAACCAATTATGCGTGTTGATATCGAAGTTCCAGATGACTACATGGGTGATGTTATGGGCGGCATCAGTGCTCGCCGTGGTACCATCAAAGGCATGGAAGGTCAGAACGGTACACAGATGATTCAAGCAGAGGTTCCGCTTTCCAACATGTTTGGTTATGCAACGGCACTTCGTTCCACTACACAAGGTCGCGGAACGTTTGTTATGCAGATTGGACACTTCGCAGAAATGCCGAAGAACATTATGGAAGGCATCTTGAAGAAGTAATGACAGGCGACATTGTTCAACTGTCAAATAAGCGTGATTTGCATCTTGCGATTATCTGAAAATATAGTAAAATGGATGCATCTGACGCTTGGAAGCGAAAATGAATAAATATCAGCTTATGGCTGAATAAGGAGGATTTTAAAATGGCAAAGGCAAAGTTTGAAAGAAACAAGCCACACGTAAACATCGGAACCATTGGTCACGTTGACCACGGCAAGACTTCTCTTACAGCTGCAATCACGAAGGTACTTTCCTTCCAGGGTAAGGCGTCTTACAAAGAGTATGGTAACATCGACAGTGCACCGGAAGAAAGAGCTCGTGGTATCACGATCAACACATCTCACGTTGAGTATGAGACAGATACACGTCACTACGCACACGTTGACTGCCCAGGCCACGCCGACTATATCAAGAACATGATTACAGGTGCTGCACAAATGGATGGTGCTATCCTCGTAGTTTCTGCTTCTGATGGACCGATGCCTCAGACACGTGAGCACATCTTGCTCGCTCGTCAGGTTGGCGTTCCTTACATCGTAGTATTCATGAACAAGTGCGACCAAGTTGATGACGAAGAACTTCTCGAACTCGTTGAGATGGATATCCGTGATCTCTTGAACCAATACGAATTCCCTGGTGATGATACACCGATCATTCGTGGTTCTGCTTTGAACGCTATCGAGTCTACTTCTACAGATATTAACGCTCCTGAATATGCTCCAATCATCGAGCTCATGAAGTATGTTGATTCTTGGATTGCAACACCTGCACGTCCAGTTGATATGCCTTTCTTGATGCCTGTTGAAGATGTATTCACAATCACAGGTCGTGGTACTGTTGCTACTGGCCGTCTCGAGCGTGGTATCATCAAGGTTGGCGACGCTGCTGAGATCGTTGGTCTCCAAGACGAGCCGAAGTCAACAACTGTTACAGGTGTTGAAATGTTCCGTAAGCTCCTTGACCAGGCTGAAGCAGGCGACAATATCGGCGCATTGCTCCGTGGTGTTGAGCGTAAGGAAGTTGAGCGTGGTCAGGTTTTGGCTAAGCCAGGTTCTATCACACCTCACACAAAGTTCACAGGTCAAGTTTATGTTTTGACACACGACGAAGGTGGCCGTCATAAGCCTTTCTTCAATGGCTATCGTCCTCAATTCTATTTCCGTACAACAGACGTTACTGGTGTTGCACACCTTCCAGAAGGAACAGAAATGTGCATGCCTGGTGACCACATCACAATCACTGTTGAACTCATTACACCTATTGCTATGGAGCAAGGTTTGAAGTTCGCTATCCGTGAAGGTGGCCGTACGGTTGGTGCTGGTACTGTTTCTACAATCATTGAGTAATTTAGTTATTCATACAGTAAAGCAAAGGCTCCTAGGGTTTTCCCTAGGAGCTTTTTTGTCCCCAATTCGTAAACGTATTTTGCATGGCGAAATTTTTTCATGACAAGAAGCATTTTCATAGCAGACGATGAAAAACGCAAGATATCTTGAAAAGAAAATGAATATGTGTTACGATTTGCGAAGTGACAAATTGGGGGGGAGCAATTATGAATGTCATGGAGAAACTTGCCGTTAGGGGAACCGGTGGGGATTTACATACGAAGCGAAGTGAAACAAGGTTAAACCAATACCTTGTTTTCGCTTTTTTGTTTTTTATTACAATCGCAATCAATCTGTTTTGCTTAGAAGAATCACCGCTCTTTCGGTATAGCGCTACTCGAGATGGTTCCGTATATATGGATGTCGGAAATGCTATGAAAAATGGTGCCGTGATGTATCGTGATGTATTCGATCACAAAGGCCCGCTATTTCTAATGCTTATGTGGTTCATGTCGTCACTTCCTGGCAAAACTATTACTGCTTATTTCGTTTTCGAGAACATAGCCGCGTTTTTTTCGGCATTCATTGCCTATAAAATTGCAAAATTGTATCTCGACGATATTCTTTCATTGATATGTTCTTGTTGTGTATTACTCTTTGTATTTGGAGGTAATCTGCGAGAAGCAACTGGCTCGCTAGAACAATTACTACTTCCGCTTCTTTTCCTTTTTATGTATCTTTTCCTGCTCTTTTGGGAGAATCAAAGATCTCGGGAGAACATGGAAGATGATACTGCCAATTACCATATTCCGCGCTTCAAACCATGTTATTTCCTGATTATCGGCATCATTTGCGGTGTGTATTTATTGTCCAAGATGAGTATATGTTTTCTTTTTCTTTTTGTGGGAATAAGTATTCTCGTTTGGCTTATTGTTAAGAAAAAATACAGGTTTGCTCTTCAAATGCTTTTATATGTAACTTTGGGCGTGGCAATTTGCTTTGTTCCTGTATTAATTTATGGGTTCTACTATGATTGCATTGCGGATATATGGAATGCTTATGTGCGATTTAATCAATATTATGCAGCAACACCACGTGCTAAATCAGAAGAAATATCATACCTTAGCATATTTCTTCAACCGATAGAAGAGAATCGCTTATCTTCTCCTTGGCTACTGGTATCGATTCTTTGCGGGCTGATGTTGAAACGATATGAGAAATGGATGAGATACACATATATTTTCTCGGTCTTCTCCTTCTACATCTTTATCTATATTTCGAAAAGAGTTTACTACTATATGTTTCTCTCATTCATACCAATGAGCTTTTTGGGATTGGTATGGACACTGTACTTGTTGAGAAAACCAATAAGTGAGTTTATGAAAAATCGAGCATTTGTACGCTTGTGCGCCATATTGATTGTGATAACAATATGTATCGGAACTGTTTGTTCAAATGGTAATTGTTTACATTCTCCACGTTTTCTTAATCGTGAAGAGACAGGGGAAGAGATGCTCGCCGAAGTCGTTTCGGAAGTCATTCCGGAAGGCGAGAAACCGAACGTTCTTTGTTTCCTTTTTAATGGCACATCGATATATTCATTATTGAAAACAACGCCACAATTGCGATATTTCTATACCCCAAACATAAATTTGGCGAAAAATCAAAGCATTTTCGACGAGCAAAAGAACTACATTATTCAAGGTGAACCGGATGTTATCCTTTCTGCTATCAAATTGAAGGATGAGTGGACGTGTGGACAGTACGAGTATATAGGAGAATCATGTCGTGGGACGGTGAAAGACCCACAAGACATCTTTTACGTATATATTCGAGCCACTTGGGTTACCGGGAAAGACATCGAGTTGCCATCGATTCAATGTCTCCTGTCATCACAGTGAGACGGAAGACATCGGCATGCAAAGAGAGTCCCGTTTGTTGTTTTTTATTGTAAACGTTGATATAATACTAAGCAATTAATGAGGGACATAAAATGCAAGAGCGAAAAGAAATTTCATTAAAAACACACGGAAAAATACCATTTCAAAGTAAAGATCTACAACTGAAACAGAGTGTAGTTTTCTTTGTGCTCTTCATTTTGACGGTGATTATTAGCTTGTTTTGTATGGAAGAATCACCCCTATACCGATATAGTTCAACCGTTGACGGAAGCGTATATATGAATGTCGGTAATGCGATGAAAAATGGCGCAGTAATGTATCGTGATGTATTCGATCACAAGGGGCCATTATTCTTCCTGTTCATGTGGCTTTTATCTGTTCTCCCCGGGAGTACGCGAATCGCCTTTTTCTCCGCGGAAATACTGGCAGGTTTTTTTACTGTAGTTATCGCATACAAAATATGCAAGCTATACCTAAATGATATTCTTTCGTTTTTTATCACATGTCTCATTTTTCCTTTTATCTTTGGAGGAACACTGGAGGCGGCTTCCGGTTCTGTTGAACAATTTCTGCTACCTCTCTTTTTTCTTTTTATGTATATTTATTTGCTTTTTTGGGAAAACTATATTGCACAACCAAGCGAAAAAAAAGAGCCAAGTGCCTGTCGTTTTCGGACCGGCTATTTTGTGATTGCGGGAATAATTTGCGGTATTTATCTTTTATGTAAAATGAACATCTGCTTCATTTTCCTCATATTGGGTTTAAGTGTTTTTATATGGCTTTGTTTGCAAAGAAAAGGGAAGCAAGCATTCGTGATGCTTGGTATGGTGTGTTTGGGCATTGTTATCGCATCGATTCCCGTGGTAATCTATTGCATTTGCAATAATTGCTTTCAAGATGTGTGGGATGGATATGTTTCCTTTAACCTGATTTATGCCGGCACACCGAGTTATCTTCAGCAAGATATTCCTCTTGCTATGGCATACTTATATACATTAATCAGCTGTCCATTAGCTTCCCCTTGGTTAATTGCTTCAAGCGTAATGGTTTTGCTTATCAAAAAATATCCATTATGGATGAGAGTATCATTTTCGATATCAACGATAGCCTTCTTTTTAATCACCTATTCTACCAAACGGATTTACGTCTATATTTTCCTGTCGTTCATTCCTTTTAGTGTTGTTGGCATTATTTGGACGGTAATGTTGCTTCAAGAATTGAGCAAATCGCGTCAAATACGACTATTCGAGAAATGGAATAAAAGGTCGATTTCCATCGCACTAGTTGTTTTTCTTAGCGTAATTCTTTTTGGTACGATTATCTCGAATGGGAAATGTATTACGTCCCCTCGTTTCTTGAATCGCGAGGTAACGGGTTATGAGAAGATTGCAGAAATGATTACAACGATTACTCCTGAAGGAGAGACTCCGTCAACGATGCTATTTGGTTTTAATGATGCATCGATATACTATCTTACAGATACTACGTCTCAAATACGCTACTTCTACACCCCTAATATCAATGCAAATGCGAACAGGGATGTATATGATACACAATGCTCGTATGTAAAGGATGGTATTCCGGATGTTATCCTCTCTTCCGTATTTTTTAGCAAAGAGATGACGGATGACTATGTCTATATTGGTAATACGTATATGAATACGGAAGAAGAAGTGGAGCTTTTCATTTATGTATATGTTCGTGATTCATGGGTGAACGGCAACGAAGATGAAATCAATGATATGCTGTTTCCGGTATCACAAGAAATGCTGGAAAAGTGGACTTGAAATAGTTGTGCAACGGGCTATTTTTTTTCTTCGTTTTTTCGCAGAGACATAATGAGCTCGGCGGCTCGTTTCGGATTCACAATATAGCGAAGAGTCGCCGGTTTCCCGTGAAATAAGTAAATCTTCATGTGACCGAAGTGCAGTGATTTGCTTAAGGGAGATTCAAATACTTCAATGGAATCAATTTCGTTAATGGCAATTTCAATGCGTTCTGGAAGAATACGACCAAGGCATGTTCCGCAGAGGCGAAAAGCGCTGACCTTAATCGACGTTCGAAATAAAGCGATGACAGATATAAGGAAAAATCCGAGAAAAACCAACCAAAAAAGAAAACACAAAAAGAGCAGATATTGTTGTGGCGCTGACGGTGTTTCGCTAACAATATTTCGTATCGCGACACAGACAATTGCGAAGAAAAAGAACAAAAGCGGTGCGGATTGAGAGCTGCGCATGCGAAAGAGCACCTGTTCCTGGTCCGGACCTATCGGTTTTTCTTCGGGTGCAAAAATCATGAATCCACTCCTTTTGTTACGAATACCCTTATCTTACTTTTATCCGAAGACGAGTGCAAGGAAAACCCAAAATAAAACTGCCGGTTGCGATGCAAGACGGCAGTTTTGTGTTCTTTGTAAGTAATCAAAACAAGTGCGCGAAAACGCTTTCCTTATGAGGATGCCTTTACGGTATTCCACAATTCAGTATACTTTTCTTCCATTTCACTGGAAGAGTAATAGACCTCCAAGGTAGCAAATGTTGCAGCATCAGGATAGTAGCTGAGATTCGAAGAGATTGTCGGATCGAGCATGTCTTTTGCCGCAGTATTCGGTGTCGAATAACCGACGTATTCGCAATTGGCAAGAGCAATATCTGGGTCATACATAAAGTTGATGAAGAGGTGAGCACCTTCGACATTTTTGGCGTTTGTCGGGATACACATCATATCAACGGACCAGTTCGAGCCAGCCGGCAATACATACTGAAGATCGATTTCGTCAGACTTTCCGAGCTCGTCGATACGGTCAAGGATGACAACATGGTCGCCGGACCAAGCAGTGGAAGCAACAAGCTCACCGCTAGCCATCTTGTCTTTTAGGTTATCAACGCCATAGGATGGCGTGATGTTGCTCTTCTGGTCCAAAAGGATGGACTGGGCTTCTTCTAGCTCGGCATCATCCATGGAGTTAATGCTATAGCCGCAAAAATTCAAAGCGACACCCATGGATTCGCGCATGGCATCGTACATTCCAATTTGATTCTTATATTGCTGATCGAAAAGAACGCCCCAGATGGTGGCAGGGTCTGTGGTGCCTTCCGGAAGGGATACTTTGTTGGCGTCATACACGAGGCCGACTGTGCAGAAAAGGTAAGGAACGGCGTAATTAAGAATTGAATCGGAGATTTCTTTATCTTGTGAGTAAACCATATCATTGAACATCGGATCCATATATTCGGTGACGTTCGGTAATTTACTCATATCGACTTCCTGAATCTTTTCTTCACGAATTAATCGTGCGACCATGTATTCAGAAGGAATGATGACGTCGTAGGAGTTGGAAAGATTCGGATACATGGTTTCGTTCGTCTCAAATTCACGATAAACGACTTTGTAATCCGGATATGCCTTTTCAAATTTGGCAATCGTGTCTTCTGCGATATACTCACCCCAGTTATAGACGACGATTTCTTGGCGCTTATCACAACCGGTCACCAAAATGGTGCTCATGAGAAGAGCGAGAGAGAGGCTGACAGCGGCGGTTTTTCGAAAGAGGCGAGATGTAAAAGATGTTTTTTTCATGGATTAAATTTCCCCCTTATGTTTCTTTCTTTTTTCGTGGCTTTCGCGCAATGAGCGTATATTTGCTAATAATAACAAAACAAAAATAACGATGAACATGATGGTCGTAAGGGCATTCATTTTCGGATTGACGCCGAACTTCGCCATCGAATATATCTTCATCGGAAGGGTTTGCACCGTGCTGTCGACGTTGAAGTTACTGATGAGATAGTCATCGACAGACAATGTAAAGGTGAGGAGAATCGAGGAGACAATACCCGGCATAATTTCGGGAATAATCACCTTGGTAATGGTTTGCCATTGTGTTGCACCGAGATCCTGCGCTGCCTCCGACAGATTTTTGTCGAGCTGTTTGAGCTTCGGATGAATCGACAAAACTGCGAAAGGAACGCAAAAGGCGATGTGAGAGAGGAGCAGTGTGAACTCGCCCTTTTGCACCCCGAGAAATGAGAAAAGGAGCATGAACGAGATACCGGTTACGAGCTCCGGCATGATGTTTGGAATATACGTGACATTCATGACTACAGACTGAAGCTTTTTTGAAAAATAGGTCAATCCGAGGCAGGCAATGACGGCAATCACTGTTGAAATGACAGATGCGACCGTCGCTATTCGAAGCGTCGTTAAAAGTGAATTCAGTAGTTCTCCGCCGTCATTTCCGCTGAAAAGGGAAGAATAGTTTGCGAGAGTAAAGCCGCCCCACACAAAAGACTTCGGCACTTTATTGAATGAAAACACGATTAAGACCATTATCGGCAGATACAAAAAGATGAATACCAGCGCGATATAGATGTTCGGAAAGATGTTCTTTACGAATCGTGAAAATTTTGTCATAGGGCGAGTCCACCTCCTCCGTCATCCTTCTCCTGATTTCGCAAGAGCCCCATGGTAATCAAGAGGAATACGAGAAGCAAGAGAGAGAGCACGTTTCCGGCTTGCTGATAGACCGGGCTCTCGTTCAGAATAAAAGCCTGTACGGTGTTGCCGATTGTTGTGACACTTCCTTCGCTGATGATATCTGGAATCATATAGAAAGTCAGTGATGGCATAAAAACCATTTGAATACCGGAGATGACACCGGGCATCGAAAGAGGGAATATTACACGAAGGAATGTTTGTACACTGTTTGCACCGAGATCGTGCGCGGCTTGTCGAACATTGTCGTCGATTTTGACAAGCACAGAATAAATCGGCAATAGCATAAAGGGCAGAAAATCATTTATGAGAACAAGTTTTATGATAATGTCCGAAAGGATTTCCGACTTAAGGAAAAGAATCGGGGAATCAATGAAATTCGCATTCATAAGGAAGTTGTTGAGCACGCCCGTTTGGCTGAAAAAGGCACGCCATGCATAAGTACGAAGCATGGTATTGATCCACATGGGCAATACGAAGAACATCAAAAGGAGTGAAGAGCTCGCATGCTTTCTTTTCGTACGAGCGGCTAATGCATAGCCGAGCGGGTAGGTGACGAGCAAGCAACCGATTGTTGTCCAAAAGGCGTAATCAAGGCTTCTCAAAAAGACAGAAAAGTACTCCTGCAAATGGAGTGTAAATCCGTAAAAGTGTGTTTCAACAGTGCGTTCAACCATGAGCGTCGTAAAACCGGCTGTTGTGAAATGATATCCGGTTCCGGAAGCATTTTGGCAAAAGAATGCGCGGAAGAAAATGAGTGCCAGCGGTAGAATCGTAAAGATGATAAGCCACAGCATGTAAGGATAGGCGAGCATCTTCATCTTGAATTGCAAACGGAAAAAGCCGATGAGTGCCACGATAACAAGCAGAATAAGCAAGACAAAGGCCACATTTCCGAGTGTCATCTGCGTCATGTTAAGTGATTCGGAAGTCATGTTGGCATCAATGCGATTTTGCTCGGAAATCAACGATGATTGTGCTGAAAAAAGTGCAAACAAATCGCCGATGCTGATGGCCGCTGTGAACAAAAAAACGAAGTGTGTCTTTTCCTTCAGCCATTTGCGAATGAGTGGATAGGCTAACGATAATGCAAATCCGAGAATGGGCAAGCCCACAGCGAAAAGCAATGGCAAACGAGCCGAGGAAAAATCCAAATTCACGTTGTGTTTCGGCAGCGTCTCTTGGTATAGCGGCGACAAAAGAAGTGTCCAATAGGAATATGTTTTTTTAGGTACATATTGTACGACGAGAGAAAGAGTCGGAACTACAGATAGAAGAATCGAGCAAAAGAAAAGAAATGCGGACGCCAAAACAGGGAAAGAATACGTTCTTTCCGATGCGGCACGCATTTCGATTTCGCTATTTTGCGAAGGAAGTTTTTTGTTCTTTATGCTCATCATGTCTTAACCCTCAATGGATTCTTCGGAAACGCCAGAGTCATCTGCGTCTGAATTTGTTTTTTGGCAATCCGGTGAAAAACAGGATTTACGCATGATATGAATATCGTCAGGGTCAAAAGTCATGCCGATACGCTGACCTTCTTTTACTGGATCGACATCATGAATCATCCACTCCATTTGCGTATCATCTTCAACGCGAATCTCATAATGAACGCCCTTAAAAACAATGGATGTGACGGTGCCATTCACGTAATCCGGCCCTTCGCTTTTAACATAGATATCTTCTGGGCGGATGACTACGTCCACGGCTTCTTCTTCACCCGGAACAGCTTCTGGGAAACGCGGATCAACGCATTCGAAAGACTTACCGCGGAATGTTACCTCAAAATCTTTGTTCATGGTACCCGGGATAATATTGGACTCACCGATAAAGTCGGCGACATAAGCATTCTTCGGCTCATTATAGATATCGGTTGGCGTACCGATTTGCTGGATAACACCATCCTTCATAACGATAATCGTGTCGGACATGGTAAGCGCTTCTTCTTGGTCATGCGTAACATAGACAAAAGTAATGCCGAGCTCGCGTTGCATATCCTTCAGTTCAATTTGCATCTCTTTGCGCATCTTCAAATCAAGAGCGCCAAGCGGTTCGTCGAGAAGCAAAACGCGCGGACGATTAATAATGGCGCGTGCAATCGCTACGCGTTGCATTTGACCGCCAGATAGCTGATCAACATATCGCTTCTCATAACCACTTAAACCCACCGTTTCAAGCGCTTCTTCCACACGCTTCTTTACCTCATCAGCCGGACGCTTCTTTAGATAAAGGCCGAAAGCAATATTGTCAAAAACGTTCAAATGCGGAAAAAGAGCGTATCTTTGAAAAACGGTATTAATATGACGTTTATGCGCAGGGACAGAAAGCAAATCTGCACCCTCGAACTCGACGAGACCGCTGTCAGCTGTTTCAAAACCTGCAAGAATGCGAAGCGTCGTCGATTTACCACATCCCGACGGCCCGAGAAGCGTGACAAATTCATTATTACGGATATAGAAAGTAATATCTTTCAAAACGTGCAAGTCGCCGAAGCTCTTATTCACGTTCATGATTTCAATAATATGGGATTTGCCTGTCTTATCCACAAGCTTCGGCGTAATCGGTGTCGTGTTAGTCGCCATTATGTGTCCCTCCGTCAAAGAAAAATCGTACCTGTCCATATCGTTTGTATATCGTCCGTCAGCGGGACGATATACATATTCTTGC
The DNA here is from genome assembly GCA_036782995.1 of Bacillota bacterium. Lineage (GTDB taxonomy): Bacteria > Bacillota > Clostridia > Saccharofermentanales > Saccharofermentanaceae > DAIPXZ01. The sequence goes on along the minus strand of DAIPXZ010000011.1, from coordinate 7,484 downwards.
GTTTGGCATCAAAAGCTCGGCGGTGAAGATATCCACATCAGTCGAGCTGTTCGTTTCCCGCAATTCATCAAGTAATGCGGCTCGTCGGGATGAATTAAGAAACTCTCCCCATGCTTTACCGTGTATTTCTTCTTGCCAATGACGAGTGTAATCGTACCTTCCAAAACGTATCCGATTTCTTCGCCTTCGTGCGGATTGTCCGGATATGTCTTGCCGCCGGCTTGCAAAGAAAGCATAATCGGCTCCATGGTGTTTTTTTGTGCATTCGGTATCAGCCATTTCAGTTCAGAGCCTTCGTCTGCGTCTGTTTTTACGGCAAAATCATCCTCTGTGAAAACGACCTTTTCGGTCTCTTGCTCACTGAAAAAAGTGCCGAGGTCGGTACCCAATGCCTCTAGGATATCCATCAATGTAGCGATGGAGGGGGATGTCATGTCACGCTCGAGCAAAGAAATAAACCCCTTACTCAATTCGCAACGGTCAGCCAATTCTTCCTGTGTCAATTGTGTTTGCAATCGAAGGCATCGAATCTTCTCACCGATTTCCATGATGAACATCCTTTCCATAGTCTTTCTCATCGGTCAGACCATTGATAATTGGAAATTTTCGTCGGCTGCCCCGACAAAAAAGAGAGGATAAAAGAGTCTATGTATCTGAACTTGAAGTTTACTATTACTAAACTAACGTTGCCATTATATATACATCAATGGGGGGTGTCAATACATATTTTTTTAAGAAAAAATGAGCACCGCTTATGCGATGCCCATCAGATTTCTTTAGAGATACAGGTGCAAACACCCTTGTTCATCACTTGTTCGGTATGAATACTGTACCGATGTCTTCTCCGTCGAGGATATCTTCGAGGATTTGTGATTGTGCGCCTTCCGCAATGACACCTGCGATACCTTTGTTCAAGAGCATTTCCATAGCAGTAATCTTGGTGTGCATACCGCCGGTACCAAGAGAAGAACCTGCTCCACCTGCGTTTTCCAACATTTTCGGTGTAATCTCGGTCACGAAAGAGATTCTCTTTGCATCCTTGTTTTCGCGTGGATTCGAATCGTAAAGACCGTCAATATCCGAAAGGATAATCAAGAGATCGGCGTGGACTACAATTGATACCAATGCAGAAAGCGTATCGTTATCACCAAATGTTCCGTTATGCAAAATCTCGGTCGTCGAAACGGAGTCATTCTCGTTTACAATGGGGAGAATGCCCTTTTCAAGAAGGGATTCTATGGTGTTGGAGATGTTTTCTCTTGTAATTGGATCGTCGATACCATCCTTCGTCAGAAGAATCTGGCCGACAACACGGGTATACTCCGCAAAACAACGGCTGTAAACATTCATAAGTTCACATTGTCCGACGGCGGCAACTGCCTGCTTATCTCGCATATCTGTCGGACGCTCTGCCAAATCAAGGCAACCGACGCCGACGCCGATGGCGCCAGAAGTAACCAATACGATTTCGCGGCCCGAATTCATCAAATTTGCAATTGCTCTGGCAAGTCTGTCAATGTTGCGTAAATTAATGCGACCGTTCTCATAAGTGATGGTCGAAGTCCCGACCTTAATCACGATGCGCTTTGCGTCTTTTATGATGCCACGGCCTAATGCATTTTGCTCGGTCATAAAATGTGTAAACCTCACTATATTTGTTCTTACTACAGCACTGAATAGAATAAGCCCATGCGTGAAAAAATGCAAGAAAGACAGCACTCTTCGTGCAGTAAAACCCTGTTTGTAAACGAAAACCAGATATATTGCTCATTTTCGTTTGTGTTTCCTATATTACCCAGCGCTTTTCTTCGATTCTTATACCGGATTTTCTGGTAGCGGCTCTGGTGTTGGTTCCGGTGTCGGGGTCGGTACATGGAATGGACATGCATCCTGTGGGGTCAGATAATCGCCGTCAATAAAATAATCGGTAACGGTAGTACCTGCGGCGCGACATTCATCAGTGGCCAGTAAACCAGAGAAAGTACATACCTCCCGCGTGATGATATTGTCAGGCTTAACAAATGAGGCAGCTGCGCAATCGGTGTGGATACGTTGCATGACGTAATTCCATATGTAGATGGCATTACTACGGTCGGCTTTTGGAATTTCTGTGGTACGTAATCGATTGTCATATCCATACCAAACAGCTGCGGCGTAATATGGTGTAAATCCGCAGAACCATTTATCGATATTATCATCGGTGGTACCGGTTTTACCGGCAACGGCAATGTTTTCACCGGCACTGTTGGTGATGAGCTGGACTTTGCCTGCGGCAGTACCGCTTGTGATGACGTCTTTTAACATGTCACACATCAAGAAGGCACTGTCTTCGCGATAGACACGATGAGAGTTGACGATGTGTTCGAGCACGATATTGTTATCGGAATCGACGACCTTGGTGTATGAATAAGGCTCGACGTAGATACCGGAATTCGGGAATGTCGCATAGGCAGCGGCCATTTGAAGTGGAGACATACCGATATTGAACCCGCCGATGGCTGTGGAGGGGTATTGTTCTTCGAGTCGGTCAATGCCGACCTGGTTAAGGAACCACAATGCCATTTCCGCGCCGATATCGTTCCAAACCATAACGGCTACTGTGTTTCGGGAACTGGCGATTGCACGTCTTATGGTAATTGGCCCCTCGAATTGTCCATCGGAATTCTTCGGCCAAGCCTTTTCCGGATTCGACGGATCAAGGAAGGATTCTTTATCATCGTAAATCATGGACGGAGTAATGAGTCGTAGCTCTATGGCGGGGCCATAATCAATGAGTGGTTTAATGGAAGAACCCGGCTGTCGGTAAGCGTCGACGGCACGGTTAGTACCGAGGTTTACGGTTTTTTCACCGTAGCCTCCTTGCATGCCTGCAATAGCGCCGGTTTGTACATTGATAACCACCATACCGGATTGCGGTTTCTCAGGATAGTCTTCCAACGCCTCTGCATCGGTCTGAAACAGATCCTGCGTCATATAGGCTTCGTCCATTACGGATTGCACATTCGGCTCCATCGTTGTATAGATGTGATAACCACGGTTATAGACAGTGGTTGCTGCCAAGCTTCGACTGATATTGCGTTCGGTCTGCAAATCCGAAATGACCTCGGAGACTGCGTATTCAACAAAATATGAATTAATGGTAGAAGCTGATGTGTTAGTGGATGTTTTGAAAACAAGCTCGGTGTTCAGGGCATTATCGTATTCTTCGGTTGTAATCATGCCGAGTTCATACATTTTGCCGAGAACGATACGCATACGGCGCATAGCATTTCTCTTACCAGATTCGCGAAGAGGATTGTAGTATGATGGGCTTTTCGGAAGTCCCGCCAAAAATGCACACTCAGCCAGTGACAGCTCCTTTGCGTCTTTGCCAAAATAATTTTGTGCGCCAGCCTGAATGCCAATGTAGTTATTGCCCATCGGAGCGAGATTGATGTAGAGCTGCATGATTTCGTCCTTGGACATCTGTTGTTCCAAGGTCATGGCGGAAAACCATTCTTGCACCTTTCTTTGGGTGGAGCGCTGGTCTTGTCCGGTGATGAGCTTTACAGTTTGTTGTGTAATGGTTGAGCCGCCATGAGAAGCGGTACCACCGTTGGCGAGAGCGGAAAGAACGGCACTTCCGATACGTTGCACATCGATTCCGGAGTGCTCGAGAAAGCGTTCGTCTTCAATTGCCATGATGGCTTCATCAATATAGGTGTCTTTAACATCGGAGAAGGCAACGTAGACACGGTCCACATTTTCACTACCAGTCAATTTAGCTATAACAGAACCATTACTGTCGTAAACAAAAGATGTTTCAACGGTATCCGTCATCGTGATATCAGAAATGGATAATGGTGTGGTGGTCGAGATATAGCCGATTAGCATGCCGGCGCCAAAACCGCCGCATATAAAAGACACGCAAAGAACAATGACGACAACTGTTTTCACAATGTCGAGTATGGAGTGATATAGCTCGGCATACCAATGACGCTCGTGTGCTCGGCGTGTTGGCTTGCCGCTCAAACGGGAACGAAGCTCGTCCGCAAGAGCAGATTCCTCGGGTTTGCAGGGAATGGTCGAACGAACATTGCCGTTCATCGCGTCGGTTGCTCGGCGGCGGGATGATTCACCTCGTGAAGACGGAGAGGGTGCTCGACTCTTTGCGTCATTATCGGGTGGAGTATTTGGTCGTTGTTTTCCGCCGGACGAATGATTTACCGGCGGCATCTGTGTTGTGTGGTCATCCATATATTCACCTTCGTTACAAGGGCATATTTTCTATAAAAATCCATGCTCATGATAACAGTTATTTCTTGTGTTGGAAAGTCTCGACGCAAAATGCAGCGGATAAACACGTCAAAATTTCTGCTTTTAGATGGCAGGTTTCTTGATTGGTTTTTTGACGAAGATACAGATATCCCATAAAAAAGGTATAATAGAAAAAATACATTTGCTGGAGGAAATTGCGTTGCCAGAAAGCAGAAAAGAATACAAAGTTACCGCTACGGGACTTTCTTCCGGAGGCTACGGTGTTGCAAGGCTTAATTGTCCGGGCGATAAAGATGACGGTATGAAGGTGTTTGTCGAAGATTTACTTCCAATGGAAACGGCATCGATTGCCCTCACAGCTCGTGAAGAAAGATATGCTTACGGCGAAGTTCTATCCAGAGAAAGCTCCTCACCACAGCGCGTCCGTCCGATATGTCGTTCTTTTGAAAAGTGCGGCGGCTGCTGTCTTCAACATGCGGACTATCAGTTACAACGGTCTGCGAAGCAGGAGCAGGTGGTCAATGCATTGGAGCGAATTGCGAACATCCCGCTTCCTGTGATTCAATCGACGATCCAGCCAATTTGTGGGGCGGGGGAAACGACATTTTATCGCAATCATGTGCAATACCCGGTGCGATACAACGATGCGTTGCGAAGTGTAGAGATTGGGCTTTACCAGAAAAACAGCCATACGATTATCGAACATGATATGTGCTATCTGGTCCATCCGGCGGCGAATACCGTACGTCGTGTATGTGAAAAGTACTGGAGTCAAATTGAACTCATGGATGTCGCACGAAGTCTTAGACAGATTGTTGTGCGAACAGGATATTTTTCCAAAGAAATGATGGTTATTTTGGTCGTTTCCAAGCCGGTGAAGTGGAATCCGGCACCGTTTCGCGATGCCATTACAGCAGCACTTGTTGCCGACGGTGTGGCAATGACGCTCATTAGTTTGTGGACAGAGGAACGCCCGGAACAGACGAAATGGAAAAGCCCCGCGAGCAAGTGGACGAAGCAGTGGGGGGAGGATGCGATTCGAGAAAGCATCGGAGATACTGTTTTCCGAATCTCACCAAATGCTTTTTTCCAAATCAATTCCAAACAAGTGAAGGTGCTCTATGATACGGTAAAAAAAGCGTTGACGATGGATCATTGGCGGCCGCGTATTCTTTTGGATTTGTATTGCGGCACGGGAAGCATTGGCCTATATTTGAGCGATGTCTGTGATCACCTGATCGGTATTGAATCGGTTGCGTCGGCAATTGCGGACGCACGAGAAAATGCAAAGAATAACCATATTGAGAATGCGGAATTCATTGCGATGAAGGCGGAAGATTACGACTACAGCGCGATATTGCCGAGTGCCGTCATTTTGGACCCGCCGCGAAAAGGCTGTGATGCGAAGCTGCTCGCAAAGGTGCTGGACATGGCACCGACGCGTATTGTTTATGTTTCATGCCATCCGGGCTCCCTTGCCCGAGATCTGGCTCGATTAACGGCGCCGAATAACGGGCGTGTCTACACCATTAAGGCGATTTACCCGGTTGACATGTTTCCGCAAACCGATGCGGTCGAGACAGTATGCCTTTTGTCCAAACTTCATGAAGCAAAGCATCATGTGAGGGTGAAACTGGATATGGATGAGATGGATATTACTTCGGCAGAGAGTAAGGCTACTTATGAGGAGATTAAGAAGTATGTGGCTGAGCATAATGATGGGATGAAGGCAAGTAGTCTTAATATAGCGCAGGTGAAGGCTAAGTATGGAATCATAGAAAGAGAAAACTATAATAAGACAAAGTCTGAAGAAGCAAGACAGCCAGTATGTCCGAAGGATAAAGAAGAGGCTATTGTAGAGGCATTGAAGGCTTTCCGGATGATATGAAGGTAATAGGGGGAAATGATGGGATATAGAACGCTTGAGATGAGTAGTCCGTGTGAAATACATATAAAAGAAAAACAGTTAGAGGTAACATCTGATTCTGGTTCCATCTTGATTCCAATAGAGGATTTAAGTCAGATAATGGTTCATGGAGCAAATATAAGACTGTCAACTATGGATTTATCAATACTAAGCCGGAATAAGGTTTCGCTTATGACATTGGATGAAAAATATTTACCAACGGCAATTGTACTTCCGTTTGAAGGGCATGCGAGGCAGTCAAAGTTAATGCATGCACAGGTTTTAAAGTGCAGCGATATATATTTGGATTTGTGGGTTCAAATTATAAATCGAAAAGTAAGTAATCAGGCAAGAGCGTTATCTATTATGGGAATGAATGGCGCAGAAAATATAAGTAAATATTTAGAAAGTATAACAGCAGAAAATGTAGATATTACTGAGGCGCTGGCAGCAAAAGAGTATTTCTCATACTATCATGAAGGGTTAAATAGGCGCATAGATGACCCAATCAATAGTAGATTAAATTATGGTTATGCAGTTATAAGAAGTTATATTGCGAGAAGTTTAGTGGCAGCGGGATTTCATCCTACATTCGGAATACATCATGATAACCAGCTTAACGCCTTTAATTTAGCAGATGATCTTATAGAGCCATATAGAGCTATTGTGGATATAGTTGCACATAACAACATTGGTTCAAACATACAGCTTTCAAAAAATGAAAGAAGAGAAATTGCGCATGTATTACATAATGCATGTATGATAGATGGTGCAAAAGTAAACGTGATGTCAGCTATCGATATGATGGTTGAAAGCTTAAAGCGAATTATATTGGATGACAGTGATGAGAAATTAATTCTTCCCATCGTTTTGCCGATAGAGAGCATGGAAGGTATTACAGAATGAGGTTAATAGCAATACTAAGTCCAACAGATAAGTGGGGGACAAAGACTGAATATGCACGGCTTAGAAAATTCCTCTTAAAGGATGGCTATATAAGAATAGGTCCAGAAGTATTTATGCGTGTAGTACAGAATAGAAAGGCTTCCGAGAAGCATTACCGGAGAATTGATGAAGTCAAACCTAAAACAGGTGTTGTAAGATTATTAAGGCTTACAGAGAAGCAATATAATAATATTTATATGGTTACAGGAGAACCTGATTATCAAGAAAAAACAGTTGGTGTAAACTGCCATATAATGATATAATGGGTTTTGAAAAAACCAATTGTATTATTAAGGCCTATATATAGTATGATTGGCTGTATGAAATACAAGATGTAATGCCTGAATGACCCACCAAAAATGGTGCATCGTTCAAC
>DAIPXZ010000010.1:0-53473 GCA_036782995.1 Bacillota bacterium | reverse complement strand
CTTTATATTTCACAGGTAAAAAGGAAATGTGGATTAGAAGTGCTTCCCTAATACCCTGCTCCTTCTCTTCTGGACACTGTGGCTGTCTTGCATCTTCCGAATTAGCCAAATTGTAGTTCTCTCCCACTTCTAATCCACATTTCCTTTTTACCTGTGAAATATAAAGATTAGAAACCTTAAGTCCATGCTCTTTCAACACATAATCCTTTATCTCCGCATAGGTCGCTTTCATCTCCGCACTGGTCACATCCAAATCATCCAAGTTCAAATCAACCGCAATCCTATCATTCGGTTTTTGTTGGGACAAAAGAACAACCGTCTCGTGATGAGCAGTTCCTCGGAAGCGGATTCCATCATGCGATAAATCATGCCTTCAACGGGGTTCGCCGGGTTATTGTAGGGGCCGTCGGCAAAGACGTGTGTCCATGTTTTTTCGTTGGGAAAAACGGAAGGTCGATATCGATCGAAAGAATGAGTAAGGACCTCGGTCGTTTGCTCCCACATGCTGATAAAGGTCGTCGTCATGCCGAAAACCGCTGCGCCCTTTAAACGCACCCCGGTATCTTTCCAATGCCCGAGCGGAGCTGTGATATTTGCGTATTCGTCAGAGAGGTTGATGCCGCCCGTGTATCCGATATCGGAATCGATGATGATGAATTTTTGGTGATTACGATAGTTCAAGTAAAGGTTATTGATGTATTTATGTGTCGGATTAAAGGACTCAATATGAATGCCTTCTTTACGCCATTTGTCCATCAAATCATCATCTACATGAAACATCGTACCGGCATCATCGACAAGAATGCGAATATCAATACCGCTTAACGCACGCTCGCATAGCACAGGATGGACGCGATCCCATAATTGTCCGGGACGAAGGATGAAAAAGGCAATAAAAATGGTTCTTTGTGCATGCTTCATCTCTTCGATTGCCGTATCAAAAAGGGACTCGCCGTCGGCAAAATAATCGACGGTGGTATGCGAAAAACCAGGATATTTGTTGGTTTCGAGGTATCGACTTATCTGTTTCTCCCCGTTCTTCAATTCCGGGACCTTCGCGTATTCGGGATAATCATCGGCAAATTTACGCAAAGCACTAAGAGCTTCATTCTGGGATTGATGCTCCAGGGCATGGCGGCGGAAGCCATGACGCGGGAAACCCCACATGAGATAAAGAATGATGCCGAATGTGGGTACCATAGCGATGAGAATCAGCCAAAAAATACGTGTGGACGGGTTATCGTGTCGTACTGAAATAACAAGGCAAAAGATGATGCCCAGAATGTAGGAAAAAATTGTCACAATAACGGACAGGCTATCCAAAAAATAGGACAGTGTACCGACAAAAATCAATTGCAACAAAATAAGAACCGCCAAGATGACGAGTCTAGTTGAGGCATTGAAAAAAAGCTTTCTTAAAATGGACTGTTTATGGGACATAGCGTTACCTATAATGAGAATCAAGGGAAAAAGGTTTCTCAATTTCTTTTCACCTATTTATAGCACAAAAAGTGATATGGTACAATTTAGAAGGCAATCAGCTTCGCGATCGAATTCGCAATTGAAGAGTAAAGAAGGAGACAATATGGGAAGAACAATTTCAATGGTCCATGCCGCTGATTTCCATTTAGGATCAGGCTTTGGCACGTTTCCACGGGACAAGCAGGCGCTCCTGTCTGATGAACTCAATCGGGCATTTCTCGCGACGATTTCGTATGTGAAAGACCATGACATTGCATTACTGCTGATTGCAGGGGATTTGTTTGATAAATCCAACATTTCCGATTCGACGAAAAAGATGGTCGTTGATGCCTTTTCTTCGATTCCCAATACGAAAATATGTATCAGTCCGGGCAACCATGATCCGTACACTGTGGATTCTCCTTATGCGATGGAGACTTGGCCGAGTAATGTGTATATTTTTACTAAGCACGAGTGGACATATATTGATTTCGATGATTTGGGCGTGCGCGTTTGGGGCGTGGCATTCTGCACAAATCGCGAACGCACGTCACTGTGCCCCTCTGGTTTTTCGGTAAAGAGTAGTTCTGTAGACGGATTTGCTACTGAAAACATCGATATTTTGCTCGTACACGGTGATTTGTATTCGGGCACAAAGAAACAAAGTGATTACAATCTCATCATGAAGGATTTCATAGCCGAATCGGGTGCGGATTATTGCGCATTAGGGCATGTCCATAACAGAACACTACCGGCACGTACGGGGCGCACCTACTACGCATACAGTGGATGCCCACAGGGCCGCGGATATGACGAAACGGAGGAGTGCGGTATTTTTGCCGGGACAATAGAAAAGGGAAAGGTAAATCTTTCTTTTGTGCCGATGAATCAACGGACTTTTCATGCTATCTCGATATCGGTCGATGGTGCGCAAACGGATCAAAATGTTGAAGAATGCGTCATGGCTGATTTGAAAGGCAAATACAGCGATGTTCTCCGTCGTGATGCCTTCCGTATCACACTAACAGGCGACGTACCGGTTCCATTTACACCGAATTTAGTGGCACTAAAGGCGAGGCTCGACGAGATCCTTTTCACATCGAGACTTTACGACAATACGACGTCACGCAAGGATGCGGACGAAATCGCGAAAGAAGAGACACTTCGAGGTGCTTTCGTGCGAACGCTATTGAAGAGCCGAACAGAAGCTGTCGCCAAGGGTAAAACGGACGACATGGATAAGATTGACCTCGCGATGACGATTGGCTTACGGGCTTTTGAAGGGCAGGTGACGTATCATGAAGCTGATTGATATTCACATAGCATCATTCGGAAAGCTCAATGATTTTGATTTGCGATTGGAACCGGGCATGAACGTACTTATCGCGGATAATGAATATGGAAAAAGCACAATTTTCGCCTTTATCCGCGCCGCATTATATGGCTTTGAAAAACGCACCTCAGCCACGGTGAAGCGAGAATTCGGACGCATGAAATATATGCCGTGGCAAAGAAAAACGTGCGGCGGTAGTATTCGTTTCGAACACGAATGTGAAGTTTATTTGCTCGAATGCACCTTCGGAATGAAAAGCGCCGAGGATGCCTTTGTGTTGGCACTTGAATCCACCGGCGAGCGTATAGATATCGGCGAAAAAACAGTCGGCGAGTACCTTTTTGACATGACGGAGCAAGAATTCTTGCATACCGCTTTTGTCGGTCAGCTCGGAAGCGCGGATTTTGACGGAAAATCGACCGATTCCGTAACTACTCGACTTCTTAACCTCGCGGCAGGTGGAGAAGAAAGATATTCATTTGCCGACACACAAAATCGCATAAAAACACTGATTGCATCTCTCGCGTCGGAAAAACGCGCGGATGCGGTTTTGCCGAAGCTTTCGCGATTGAAGGAGACGCTGACAGGGGAACTCTTGGTGGCAGAAAATCACGAAAGAGAAGTCAACGAAGTGGTGACACGGACAAATGAACTGGATGCTTCAATCCGGAAATATGATATCGAACTACATGAAATAACAAAGCAAAACGATACCCTGCAAAACGAGATAAAGTCACTCACAGAGAAAAAAGCAGAGTGCGACAAGGCTATGGCCGTGACAAAGGCCAATCTGGAGAAAACTTCAGAACAGAGAAACACCATCCTTTTGCGGCAAAAAGAGCGCGCTGAACATCTTTTGATGCTTGAACGCAATTATCAGAAACGAGTAGGCGAACGGAAGTCCAAGGAAGAAGCTCTCGAGCAAAAAAAGGCAGAGATCAAAAAGACAAATGCCCGAGCAGAGCAGGAGGAGCTTGCACTGAAGAATAGCCTTCAGCAGGTGGACGAGAAGATTGCGCGTGAAAAGCAAGCAATGAAAACAAAAACACAGGAGCTTGAAGCATTCGAGAACCGTTTGAAGGGACAGCCAACTATTACGTCGACGGATGCCATTCGTTTTGAAAAGACAATGACGCCGATGATACTTATCGTACTCGGTTGCATGGTTACATTGGCATTTGTCTGCCTTGGCATTATGGTACAAAGTGTTTTGTTCGCCGGGGCATTGCTCGGCGTGATACTCTTGATTGCCGGATTTGTAGTACAAAGCAAACAAAATGCACGAGAGATGGCTTTTCTAAATCGCAAGGCAGAAGAAGAAATGAAAAAAGAGGCTATGCGTGAACAAGCGAGCAATGAAGAAAAAGAAATTGCCAAGATGAAGGAAGCCGTTCGTGAAGCCGAGCACCAATATAATTTCATAATGCAAGAAAAAGAGAACATACATACACAGCAGCAGGCACTTTGGACACGTATCCGAGAAAATCATGAGAAGGAGAGCAGTGATATTGAGGTGTTGCAAAATGCGTTGACCAGTGCCATCAACGAGGAGAAGGCAGCTGAAGACGAGTGGAAGAAGGCAAGTCTTGAGGAAACGAAGGATAATGCCGCCTTCACAGATTCCTCTGTTGAAGCCGACATGGGAAACAGCCTGACCGAGAAAGAATCACATATCAATGCACCGAAGACCTCCGAAGAGATAGCCGCATTGGAAAAAACGTGGAAACAAGAAATCGAAGTACATGGAGAAATGATAAAGCAATACGAGGAGCAGATTAAAGCTAAGGAAGAGCAAAGCGAGCTTCTGCGCGAGGCAATACAAAAGACGAATAATGCATATCAAATGGAAAAAGAAGAGCAAATCCGCTTACAAACATGGCTTTCCAACCAACAAAATGCCTATCGCTCAACGGCCGATATCGACGAAGATATCAAATCAACCGAAGAGAAAATGATCGACGCCTCCGCATATCTTGACGCCGCGAAGCTTTGCGAAGATGCACTTGGCGTTGCAAACAAAGAGATGGAGAGTCATTTTGCCCCGCGGGTGAATCAATTGACAGGCGAATACATGCACGCATTCACCGAGGGAAAATATTCATCCGTCCGTATTCGCAAATCTTTTGGTGTCGATATCGCGACTGACGGTGAATATACCTATAAAGAAGGCGAATATTTAAGTGGCGGTACACTCGACCAAGTGTATTTAGCTCTTCGTCTATCTATCTCCGACCTTTTGCAAAAAGACGAAAGAAGCATTCCGCTTCTGTTGGACGATGCATTCATTCAGTACGACGACGAGCGGACAAAAGCCGCACTTCATGTTATCCTGAAGCAGGCGAAAAGCCGCCAAGTTTTGCTCTTTTCTTGTCATCGTGAAACAGAAAAGCTCTTGGATCAAGTACGAAAGGAAGAAGCGGGTGCTTCATGAATAAGGCGCGACCAATTCAAAAGACAATATTGCTTTGTATCTCCTGTCTCGTTCTCGGATATCTTTGCTCGCGGCAATACAAGTCTATACAAAAAACGCCGGAAGAGGCATTCGTCGAAGGCAAATCCTATGCGGTTCTAGCCGAAGATATGGTCGCTCTCTATGAAAAAAATGCCGCGCTTGAGGCGCAAAGACGCGCCCTCAAAGAACAACTTCAGGATCTTTCTGAGGCACAAAATAACCAATTCCAATTGGAAGAATTTTTTCTTGAAGAAAAAGAGCAAATGTATGAGACGGCAGGCTTTGTGCCGGTTTCGGGTGAAGGCATTGCCATTACAGTCTTCCCAAACATGGATTCGCCAATCTCGTCGAATCTTCTACTACAGATGATTAACGAACTAAAAGCCAGTGGTGCATATGCAATTAGCATTAATGGGCAGCGTCTTTTACCCACATCAGAAATACGGGAGATTACTAATGGCTTTTCTGTCAATAGAGTGGCCTTTTCATACGAAAATAATATCGAGATTTATGCACTTGGTGACAAGGATGACCTCTATCGCTCGATTGATATGAATGGTGGTATTATAGACAAATGGATAGAAAGTCACATTGACGTAAACGTTGCTGTAATGGATTTGCTTGTGATTCCTGCGATGGAAGCGTGGCAAGAAGATCTCCTCAGGGACCATTATGAAGAAGGAGGACTCGTATGAAAAGAGATATCATTTCCGATATTGTTTTGCTTTTTTCACTTATCGGACTCCTCTTTATGTTCGGAAATACTCCTTATTTCCAGTACGATGCTGTTGTCACTCGCTCGATTAGCATTTACGAGCGCATGGGTTCGTTCTTCTTTATCATTTTAATGCTTTTCGCCATCGTCGTATGTGCGTGGAAAAAGAAGCTTTTTGTCATGATTGGTTGCGCCTGTTACGGTCTGTTGGCCTATCTCCCGGGCATTTTTCTGCCGGGCATTGAGAAGTCTATCGCTAAGGGTGGAACAAGCCTTCTCGATACTTTTGCTTCTCTGTTTTGGCATCGTATTTATGAAGTCGTCAATGCGCCCTTTGCCGGCCAAATCGGCATCGTTTCCGAGAAAACCGCGGCTGGTATGAGCAAGTGGTTTTTACCGATGACAGTCATCACATATATTGTTGTTCAGCTCTATCGTTTCTACCGTGACGCCTACGTCGCCGAGCAAATGCATCGGTCCGAAATGGCAAATTTGCAGCATGCATCTTTGGCAAAAGAAATTGCCACTCCCTTACGTCAGCAAGCTGCGCAACCACTGGGGACAATCGTCACTGCCCCCAACGGAACCACAGTAGCGACGACAGCTGCGCCGTCTGCGGATGCAACTTATACGAAACAAGAGATTCTATCCACGGAGCAAACTTGCATTACCGGCGAGAATGTTATTCTTATACCGCCGTCAGCTCCGGCAGCTGATATTATTTACGGAGAAGCACCTAAAGCTAATGCGATGCCATTGGAAAATCAAGTGGCCTCGGCACCGATAACCGCGCCGGCTGCTCCGCCGCTCGTTACACCTGCGCCTAATCCTGCTGTGCCAACACCAATGCCCAGCATGGCGACACCGCCTCCAACGATGCCGGAGGGTTTACGTGCCCCGAAGCTGGATTTTGATGATGCGATTGTTTTTCCAACGATAATCGACGACAATGGAGACGACCAAACTACGATTCATACTCCTTTGCATCCAGAATCGTGACGAAGATACTTGTAAAAGGCGAAACGCGATTATACAATACAGAAAATCATGTTATATGGTTTTCGTAACGAAACGAAAGCGAGGAACAGTTCATGTCCACCAACAAGACATTTTGGCGCGTATGGCTGGAGGGCCGTCAGGAAAAGAAAACTACCGACGGAAAACAGAAGGGCGAGACCAATGTAGATACTCTCGAAGAAGGTTTGAAGGAATTGTCCTGGATTGATTCCCGAAAAGCGGCGGTGCGTCGAATTAGGAAGAAGGCGCAATCTTTGGGAGAAGAAATCGGCAACACGATTTCGCATGGTGTTATGGCTGCTTTCATGATTTGCATTTTACCAATCGCCGCGATTCGTGCGTATAATACAGCCGAAGCGGGGCATGAGGTTCTCGACGCTTTTGCAATGTCTGTGTTTGTCATCGGCGTCTTTTTAATGTTTATGGCATCGACGATTTATCATGCGATGCAATATGGCTCGAAGCAAAAGGAAATCATGAATAAGCTCGACCACATCATGATTTACTATGCCATAGCAGGTACGTATACACCGATTGCATTGACCGTAATCGGCGGCGCATGGGGTATCGGTCTTTGCATTGCACAATGGGCGTTGGTCATCGCGGGTACACTTTTCAAGGCGCTTGCCTTTTCAAAAACCCGTCGTTCTTATATTTTTACAGTCGCTATTTACCTTTTGATGGGCTGGATGATTGTGCTTTGCTTCCCGATTTTTTATCGAGCGGCGACACCGGCGACATTTTGGTTAATTTTGTCGGGCGGACTTTGCTACACATCGGGTATAGTATCTTTTGCGATGCACTTCAAATTCTCTCATATGGTATGGCATGTTCTCGTCGCTTTTGGCGCGATTTGTCACGTCCTTGCCATCGTATTTTTCTCGTAAATCGAAAGACGGCACAAAGGGAAAGCAGACAACATTACTGCAAATCGGCAGTGTGTTTCCCCTTGACAGATGTCGTCTTTTCGACAGATAATGTTTTCTGTTCACGGGCGCTTAGCTCAGCGGGAGAGCACACGCTTCACACGCGTGGGGTCGCTGGTTCAAACCCAGTAGTGCCCACCAACACACAGGCTTCTGTCTTTTCTGACAGAAGCTTGTTTTTTTGATATAATGGGAAAAAATTGTGGAGGTAGTCCCATGAAAAGAAAGATAATCGCTTTGTGTCTGGTCGTCGCTTTCCTGTTTAGTATCGCTTCCTGCAGCTCATCGAGCCAAGATGAAACGGAAAAGCGCAGAACACGCAGAACGACCGCCGAAGTAACCACCGAGGAAAGTGAGCTTCCGACAAAAACTTCAGAGCCGGCACCGACTACAAGCGAACCTTTCTATTCTGAGGCTCCATATATTCCGGAGAAAGATACTCCTCGATTTCAATATGATATGGATTTGGTTTTGGATGATACGGACAGGACCATTGGCGGACATGTGACGTTGAACTTTTTCAATACGAGTGACGACGACTGGGATCGCCTTTGCTTCCGTGATTACTCGAGTGTTTTCTCGACGCCAAGTGTTTATGGCTACACCTGTCCCGCGACTGAAGTGACGGATATCACCAATATTCGGATAGCGGATTCCGATGAGTCACTTTCTATCACAAGAGAGGCAGAAGATGCTTCTGTCGTTTGGGTGGAGCTTCCAAATCAATTAGCACCGGGTGAATCCATGACAATCGAATACGATTTTACGGCCAACGTCCCCGAATTCGGTGATCGTTACGGATATGCGGTGGGAGTCTATTCTCTCGCAAACTTTTATCCGATTCTTGCTGTATATGATGATGACGGTTGGTCGCATAATTCCTATTATTCTACCGGAGAATGCTTCTATTCTGAAATGTCGGACTATGACGTTACAATGACTTGCCCAGAAGGATATGTCTTGGCTTCTTCAGGTGTTGTCAAAGCGATGGACGAAGTAGACGGTGAATATGTTTATGAGGTTGAAGCTGATAATGTACGCGACTTCACGATGGTGACGAGTCAAGATTTTGAGGTCATGGAAACCGATTATGATGGAACTCACATCCAGGTTTTTTACTTCGGAAAAAATGGTTTGGATTGTGAAGATGAAAACTATCTCGCGTATAACGGCATGGGCGCTGAAGACGATGCGACTGTTGCCATAGAGGCATCGAGGATGTCGTTGGCCGCCTTCAATCCAGTTTACGGAAAATATCCGTATAGCGAGCTGGATGTCATACTCATGCCCTTGAATGCAGGCGGAATGGAGTATCCAAATCTCATTATGATTGATATTTCATGCGCTGATTATCATGAGATGCCGATTACGGAAACGGATGCGTACGAGTATTATGATAACTATGCGGTGACAGTAATTGCTCATGAGATTGCTCACCAATGGTTCATGGGAATCGTGGGAGAAGATTCGTACGAAGAAGCATGGCTCGATGAATCGATGGCTTCTTTCTCAGAAACGATTTTTTGGGAAGCCTATTTAACAGAGGATGCGATGGATGAAGTAAATAGCTTTGATTCGCTCAATCTTGATTACTCAAGTGACAGTATGTATTTCCCGATTAACCAAGCATTCGGTGATTATGAAAGCGATTACCACTTCGTGTATGGCATCTATTACGTCGGACGTTGGGTCATTTTTGATATTCGTGAAGCGATGGGCAGAGATGCTTTCAATCAGATGATTTTGGAATATGTGCAAACATATGCATATACCAATGTAACAACGGAAGACTACATCAATCTGATATACGAGTATGCCGGTCACGATAACGAGGAACTAAACGAGATTATTGATCGTTGTTTCGACTTATAAAATGAATTCTTGCAATCTTGAATGTCGCGTCATATAATGGGCGTGCTGTGTACGCTCAGACAAGTGTAACTATAGGTAAAGGATGGACCCAAACATGAATGATAACAAGAAAATAAAGGCTAAGACAGATAAAAAACGCGGTAAGATGCGTCATTCTACACAGAATAAGATTGCTGCAACGATTATTATCGTAGTGATTGTTATCGCATGTTTTTGCTACTTTGCTTATGTAACGGGTTTGCCGGCGAAGATATTTACTGGCGCGAAGCTTGTTGAAGTTGTAGATGGCAAAGAGACGACTTTGGATCGTTTCGAAGTAACAGAGATGAATTATTACTATCGTTCGGTATTATCTTCCTATTCGCAGCAAGGATATCTTTCTGGTGTTACGGATTTGGAACAAAAGATTGATGAAACCAGCGACCAAACATACGAGGACGTTCTTTATGAAGCGGCAGCAGAACAACTGAAGTACTTCTACTTGTTGAATGAAGAAGCTGATAAGGCTGGATTTAAGCCTGAAGCGACAGAGCGCGTTGTGGAACTGGCAATTGATGATCTTCGCGAAACGGCTGATGAAGAAGGACTTACCGCGGATCAATACTTGGCAAGTTCATTCGGAACAGGTATGACCGTGCAAAAGTATCGTGAGATTCTTACTCGCGAATATATCGCCTATGAATATGAGTATTATCTCCAACAGACCATTTTCCGTCCGACTATTGATGATGTGCAGGGACTGTATGATGCTGATCCAGGTTCATATCGTCGTGCTAACTTTAATTATTATTACTTTGCAGCAGATATTCCGGACGAAGCAACTGATGAAGAAAAGGCAGCGGCTATTGCAGAAGCACAACAAAAGGCTGATGACATGCTCGCCAATGTAACAGATGGCGCTTCATTCCGTGAAGAAGCGATGGCTATTGCTACAGAGACACA
Source organism: Bacillota bacterium (assembly GCA_036782995.1). GTDB lineage: Bacteria > Bacillota > Clostridia > Saccharofermentanales > Saccharofermentanaceae > DAIPXZ01. The sequence continues at coordinate 42,755 of DAIPXZ010000010.1, read as the reverse complement.
GCTTGCTTCTTTTGAAGACGATGCGGACCCGACGCTCGCTGAAGGATATGCGAAAACCACAGTTGCTTATCTCTCGACAGATATGGCAGAATACCTCTTCGCAACAGAACGCGTTACGGGCGATAAATCAAGCTTTGCAACAGATAACGGTGTGTACGTCGTATTATTCGATTCCACTACTTTGGATGAGACACCGACGGCTTCGTTCCGTTCGATTAAGCTAGAGAATAAGACCTATTTCGAAGACGGTGCTTCTCTTGAAGAGATTCAAGCGGGTCTTGCCGAGACACATCAGCAAGCCGAAGATATCGTCAGCAAGGCAACAAGCGAAACAGAATATATTTCTCTTTGCAAGAAGTATTCTTCTAACACGAGCGGTGCAATCGCAGGCGGCCTTGTAACGGGCCAGACAGCTGCAGATTACGAAGCGACTGATGAATTGGATATTTATGCAGCACAAGAAGCACAGATTTCCGCATGGCTTTTCGATGAAGCACGTGTGGATGGTGATACGTTGATTGTAGATTATGATGCATACGTTATGGTCTACTATTTTGTAGATGTTGTTCCGGGCTGGATGGACTCTGTTCGTTCGGATGCTGCTTCCAATGCGTATAGCTCATGGGAAACAACACTCGTATCCAATGAAGCATACAAAGTAATCGTCAACAAGGGTTGGATTGATTTCTCGACATATTAATCGATTTTCTTTCAAAAATACATTGACACTTGTATCGACTGGTGCTATCATTTTATAACGCGTCAGAATGTGGTTAAGGGGAACTTTACCCATTTTGCGTGTTAACAATTGACATTCTATCGATTGTTAAGGGTAGCAGAAGGCAGTGCGTGAGCGACTCCTTTCGTTCGCGTAACACAATTGGGCGGATATCGTCCAAGCAGTCGTGAGGTGATGTGTAATGGTGCGTCCCATCAAGCAGGGAAGAGCAGAGAGAATGTCCTATTCTCGAATCGACGAGGTCATTGAGCTTCCGGATTTGATAGAAATCCAGAAGAATTCATATAAGTGGTTTCTCGACGAAGGACTTATGGAGGTTCTGGAAGAGGTTTCTCCGATTCAGGATTACTCCGGAGATATGGAATTATCTTTTATCGGTAAGGAATTCGATGTAGAAAAACCACAAAACACCATTGAGCAGTGTAAGGAAAAAGATTGTAATTTTGCCGCACCACTCAAAGTGATGGTTCGACTGAACAACAAACGCACGGGGAAGGTCGAAGACCAGGCCGTATTTATCGGTGATTTCCCTATTATGACGGAGACGGGTACCTTTATTATTAATGGTGCCGAGCGCGTTATTATTAGCCAGTTAGTACGTTCGCCGGGTGCTTATTTCGGCTCCCTTCGCGATAAGACAGATGTTGATTTATACACCTCACAAGTCATCCCGAACCGTGGTGCATGGTTGGAATATGAGACAGATGCCAACGGTGTCATTTATGTTCGCGTAGACCGTGCCCGTAAATTCCCATTGACGATTTTCCTCCGTTCGCTCGGTATGGGTTCCGATGAAGAACTTCGTGAATTATTCGGCGACGAAAGACTATTGAATGAAACCATTAAGAAGGATCCATCACACTCTCGTGCTGAAGGTCTTTCTGAGTTGTACCATAAGCTTCGTCCGGGTGAGCCTACATCGATTGAAGGAGCGGAAGCTCTTTTGAGCACGATGTTTTTTGACCCGAAGCGTTATGATCTCGCTCGTGTCGGTATTTATAAGTTAAACAAGAAGCTTTCTATCGCACAGCGTATCCGTGGTCACAAGGCCGCTGAGGATGCTGTTACCGAAGATGGCGAAGTTCTCTTGACACAGGGAACGGTTATTACTGAAGAAAAGGCTATCGAGATTGAGAATGCCGGCATTAACACCTTGATGGTTTATCCAATCATCAAAAAAGGTGATACGGTGACTGTTTCAGAGCAAGCCTTTAAGGTAATCGGTAATGCACGTGTTGATGCGGATGTTTACATTCGTTCGAGCTTCTCTGCTAAGGAGCTTGGTGATTTTGATATAACGAAGACTCCGATTACGGAAAAGGTTCGCACATCGATTCTCCGCAATATTATCGAGGAAGTCCGTCAGACCGCAAAGAAGGGTCAAATTGGCGAGGCGTTGTTCACTGCTCTTCGTGTAAATTCTACCGAATTGATGCCGAAGCATTTGATTATCGAAGATATTATCGCTTCTGTCAGCTATCTCCTTGGTTTGGAATACGGTGTCGGTTCGTTCGATAATATCGACCACCTCGGAAACCGTCGTATCCGCTCGGTCGGTGAGCTTCTCCAAAACCAAATTCGTATCGGTTTCTCACGTATGGAGCGTAATATCCGTGAACGCATGAATGCGGTTCAGGAAGATGATAAGACACACCCGAACCAACTGGTAAATACACGTCCGGTAAGTGCTGCTGTAAAAGAATTCTTTGGTTCTTCTCAGTTGTCACAGTTCATGGATCAGCCGAACCCACTTGCTGAGTTAACTCACAAGAGAAGACTTTCTGCTTTGGGACCTGGCGGTCTTTCCCGTGATCGTGCAAACTTTGAAGTACGTGACGTTCACTCTTCTCACTACGGAAGAATGTGCCCAATCGAGACTCCTGAAGGACCGAACATCGGATTGATTAACTCCCTTGCGACTTATGCTCGTGTAAATCGTTATGGTTTCATTGAGACACCTTATCGTATTTACGATAAGAAGAAGGGTATTGTTACTCGTGATGTCGTTTACATGACGGCAGACCGTGAAGACTACTTTAACATCGCACAGGCGAATGAGCCGATTGATGAAGAAGGACATTTTATCGGAAACAAGGTCGTTTGCCGTTACGTCGATCAATTCGTTGAAGTAGATCCTCAAAATGTTGACTACATGGACGTTTCGCCAAAGCAATTGGTATCTGTTGCGACTTCTTTGATTCCTTTCTTGGGCAACGATGACGCAAACCGTGCTTTGATGGGCTCTAACATGCAGCGTCAGGCTGTTCCACTAATTAAGCCAGAGGCTCCGATTATCGGTACTGGTATGGAATATCGTGCCGCCAAGGATTCCGGCGTATGTAAGGTAGCTAAGCATGACGGACTTGTCACCTTCGTTTCTGCCAACCAGATTGTTATTACGACATCGGATGGCATGAAGGATGTTTACAATCTTACAAAGTATCAGCGTTCGAACCAGAGCACATGCATTAACCAACGTCCGATTGTTCGCATGGGCGAAGAGGTAAAGACGGGTGATGTCATTGCTGATGGTCCTTCCACACAGGATGGCGAGCTTGCTCTTGGTAAGAATGTGTTGATTGGATTCATGACTTGGGAAGGTTACAACTACGAGGATGCTGTCTTGATTAATGAGCGCATGGTTCGTGATGATGTTTATACCTCCATCCATATTGAAGAATATGAGTGCGAAGCTCGTGATACGAAGCTTGGTGCTGAGGAAATCACTCGAGAAATCCCGAACGTCAGCGATGACGCTTTGAAGGACTTGGACGAAGACGGTGTAATCCGTGTTGGTGCCGAGGTTCGTTCGGGCGATATTCTTGTCGGTAAGGTTACACCGAAGGGCGAGACTGAGCTGACTCCGGAAGAAAGACTCTATCGTGCCATCTTTGGTGAGAAGATTCGCGAAGTTCGTGACACCTCGGTTCGTGTACCGCATGGTGAATCCGGTATCATCGTTGATGTTAAGACATTTACGAAGGATGGCGGCGCTGTTTTGAAGGGCAGTGTAAATAAGCTCGTTCGTGTTTACATTGCACAGAAGAGAAAGCTCTCCGTTGGTGATAAGATGGCTGGTCGTCATGGAAACAAGGGTGTTGTTTCCCGCATTTTGCCGGAAGAAGATATGCCTTTCCTCCCAGACGGCACACCATTGGATATCGTTTTGAATCCACTCGGCGTTCCTTCTCGTATGAATATCGGTCAGTTGCTTGAAGTTCACTTGGGTCGCGCTGCACGTGCACTCAAATGGAAGATTGCAACGCCAGTATTTGACGGCGCAAACGAAGCCGATATCGTGAAAGCCTTCCAGCTTGCCGGTATTGACGAAGATGGTAAGACCATCCTTTATGATGGCCGTACAGGTCAACCTTTCGAAAACCGTATTACAGTAGGTGTCATGTATTACTTGAAGCTCCACCACTTGGTAGACGATAAGATTCATGCACGTTCCATCGGACCATACTCTCTAGTTACACAGCAGCCTTTGGGTGGTAAAGCTCAGTTTGGCGGACAGCGTTTCGGAGAAATGGAAGTTTGGGCGCTCGAGGCTTACGGCGCGGCACACATCCTGCAAGAAATCCTCACGGTAAAATCCGATGATATTACTGGTAGAACGAAGACATATGAGTCGATTGTTAAGGGACAAAGCGTACCTGAAGCAGGTATTCCGGAATCCTTTAAGGTGTTGGTTCGTGAATTGCAATCTTTGGCTTTGGATGTACATATTTATTCCGGAGACGAAGAGTTTAAGCTGAAAGACGCTGCAGAAGAAGAAGTCGATTTACCGATTCCGGATCCTGAGATGCTCGTAAAGTTTGAAATGCAAACCAACGACGGTGACATGTCCGGTGCCGGTTTCTCCGAAGTAGGAGAAGACGGTGAATTGATCGACAGCGAGGAAGAAGAACCGAGCTTCGATGATTTGGCATCACTAGACGACTAAAGGAAACTAGCAATCTTCATGGAAAGTGGCGGATGCGCGATATGCCTTATTCTTTCGCGAAGAAGCCCTTTACATGATGGTCCGAAAGGGAAGGAGACTTCATAAATATGTTTGAAATGAATCATTTCGAGTCCATCGGCATTCGTCTGGCATCGCCGGAGACCATCAAGAACTGGTCTCATGGTGAGGTAAAGAAGCCTGAGACGATTAACTACCGTACATTAAAACCAGAGCGTGACGGTCTTTTCTGCGAGCGTATCTTTGGACCGCAAAAGGACTGGGAGTGCCATTGCGGTAAATATAAGAAGGTCCGTTACAAGGGCATTATTTGCGATCGATGCGGCGTTGAAGTTACACGTGCAAAGGTACGTCGTGAGCGTATGGGTCATATCGAGCTCGCAGCTCCTGTATCACATATTTGGTATTTCCGTGGTATTCCAAGCCGTATGGGTTTACTCCTTGACGTTACACCAAGAAATCTAGAGCGCGTGCTCTATTTTGGTGCATATATTGTTCTTGACGGCGGTGAAACCGGCTTGATGAAATATGCGGTAATCGATGAAATCGAATATCGTGACACCGTAGAGAAGTTTGGAAAGAATGCTTTTGTTGCTCGCATGGGCGCCGAAGCCATTAAGGTGCTTTTGCAAGAGCTTGATATTGATGCTCTTGCTGAACAGCTTCATGAAGATTTCCACTCGGCTTCCGGACAAAAGAAGGCCAGAATCATTAAGCGTCTCGAAGTTGTCGAGTCCTTCAAGAAGTCAGGAAACAAGCCAGAATGGATGATTCTTGACGTTCTCCCTGTATTACCGCCAGAGCTTCGCCCGATGGTGCAATTGGACGGTGGTCGTTTTGCTACATCTGACTTGAACGATTTGTATCGTCGAGTCATCAACCGTAACAACCGTTTGAGCAAGCTATTACAATTAGGCGCTCCGGAAATCATTGTTCGCAACGAAAAGCGTATGCTTCAGGAAGCTGTTGATGCTTTGATTGACAACGGCCGTCGCGGTCGTCCGGTCACAGGTGCTTCCAGTCGTGCATTGAAGTCTCTTTCTGACATGCTCAAAGGTAAGCAAGGACGTTTCCGTCAAAACCTTTTGGGTAAGCGTGTTGACTATTCCGGTCGTTCCGTTATCGTTGTTGGACCGGAGCTTAAGATGCACCAATGCGGCCTTCCGAAGGAAATGGCGCTCGAACTTTTCAAGCCGTTCGTTATGAAGCGCTTGGTCATGGATGGTCATGCACAGCATATTAAGACGGCAAAACGTCTTGTAGAACGTGCTTCGGATGTTGTTTGGGATATTTTGGAAGATGTAATTAAGGACCACCCGGTTATGTTGAACCGTGCTCCTACGCTTCACCGTTTGGGTATTCAGGCATTTGAACCAGTGTTGGTCGAAGGTCGTGCAATTAAGCTTCACCCACTCGTATGTACTGCTTTTAACGCGGACTTCGATGGTGACCAAATGGCTGTTCACGTACCGCTTTCTGCAGAGGCACAGGCAGAAGCCCGTTTCCTCATGCTTTCTTCGAACAACCTTTTGAAGCCACAAGATGGTAAGCCGGTTACGGTTCCTACGCAGGATATGATTCTCGGTTGCTATTACTTGACGATTACCAAGCCAGATGAAAAGGGAGAGAACATGGTTTTCTCTTCGCTGGATGAAGCAATTATGGCTTATGATGATCATCACCTCGAGCTTCATGCTCCGATTCAGATTCGCACCACACGCGAAATCAACGGCAAGCCGATGACTGGCTTGGTGAAATCGACTCTTGGTCGTTTCATTTTCAACGAAATCATTCCGCAGGATTTGGGATATGTAGATCGTTCCATTCCGGGCAACGAATTGGTTTTGGAGTGTGACTTCATCGTCGGTAAGAAGAAACTCGAAGATGTAATCAGCCGTTCGATTCGCGTTCATGGCATCGGACCTACGGCATTGCTTCTCGACGATATTAAGTCGTTGGGTTACAAGTATTCTACACGTGGCGGTATTTCCATCGGTATTGAGGACATGATCGTTCCTGATGTTAAGGAAAAGATGATTTACGATGCAGAAGAGCAAGTCGAATATGTCAATCGTATGTATAAGCGCGGTTTGTTGAACGAAACTGGCCGTTATCAAGCAGTCATTCGCATTTGGACAAAGACGACTGATGATATCACTGAAGAATTGAAGAAGAATCTCGGACCATATAACCCGATTAAGATGATGTCTGATTCTGGTGCTCGTGGTCAGATTAACCAGATTAAGCAATTGGCTGGTATGCGTGGTAACATGGCAGATACTTCCGGTAAGACCATCGAAATTCCGATTAAGTCAAACCTCCGTGAAGGCATGAACGTTTTGGAATTCTTTATTTCTTCGCATGGTGCTCGTAAGGCTCTTTCCGATACCGCTTTGAAGACGGCTGACTCTGGTTACCTGACTCGTCGTCTCGTTGATGTTGCGCAAGACGTATTTATTACTGAAGAGGATTGCGGCACAAACGACTTTACCTATGTGAAGGAGCTGGCGGTTCTCGCAAGCAATAAGAAGGATGTTATCAAGTCCTTAAGTGATCGTCTGGCTGGTCGTTATTCCGCAGAAGATATCATCGACCCGAAAACGGGCGAAGTAATCGTACCTCGTAATGAATTGATTACACAGGACTTGGCAAACAAGATTCAGGATTGCGGTCTCGTGAAAGTCAAGATTCGTTCTGTATTCGATTGCAAATCTCGTCATGGTGTTTGCTCGAAGTGCTACGGCGTGAACTTGGCAACAGGTCAAACAACAATCGGCGGTGAGGCCGTCGGTATCATGGCTGCACAGTCCATCGGTGAACCTGGTACACAGCTCACCATGCGTACGTTCCATACGGGCGGTATTGCTTCCGGCGACGATATCACACAAGGTCTCCCTCGTGTTGAAGAATTGTTTGAAGCTAGAAAGCCGAAGGGACAAGCTATCATCTCTGAGGTGAATGGTGTAGTTCGTATCGAAGAAGGCCAGAAGCGTAAGCGTGAAATCGTGGTTACTCCTTCTGACGAAGCGAATCGAGAAGCAACTCCGACACCGGAAGGTGCTGATGAAGAGTTGGCAACAGAGAAGCGTTATCCGATTTCCTACTCCGCGACACTCAAGGTTGCAGACGGCGATATCGTAGAGGCTGGTGATTTGTTGACAGACGGTACCGTTAGCCCGCAGGAAATCATGAGAATCAAGGGTATTCGTGGTGTACAGAAGTACATCGTCAGCGAAGTTATCAAGGTTTATAAGAGCGGTGGTGTTACCATCAATGATAAGCACATCGAGGTTATCACTCGTCAAATGATGCGTAAGATTCGTATCGATGATCCGGGTACGACCGATTTGATGACAGGTAGCACCGTTGACATCTTTGACTTCAATGCTGCGAACGATAAGCTTGATCCTGAAAAGATTGAAGCCGGTGAGCAAATCCCTGCAAAGGGCAAGCGCGTCCTCTTGGGTATCACAAAGGCGTCTTTGGCGACAGACTCGTTCCTTTCTGCTGCATCCTTCCAAGAAACCACGCGCGTTTTGACAGATGCCGCCGTAAAGGGTAAGATAGACCCATTATATGGTCTTAAAGAGAACGTTATTATCGGTAAGCTAATCCCGGCAGGAACAGGTATGGCACGTTATCGCAATTTGACTGCGGTTCCGGTGCTTCCTGAAAACTACGGACTCCTTGGCAGAGAATGTGAAGAAGCAGTAGAAGCAGTTCCGGCGACAGGAGATGCTGAGTAAGCATTACTTACCTTCGGAGGCTTTTGATGCGTAAGCATATTACATACAAGAAAAACAAAAACATGGCAGTATTATCAATCGCAGTTTGTGCGGTGGTAACACTGCCATTGCTTCTTTTACCGGTTGGACTTCGCGAAAGTACGCCAGCGGGCGTATTGGTAGGTCGTGCCTATGCCGCGACTTATCCGACGACGGACCAAGAAGAAGTATTGATTGAAGACTGGGCACTGAGTGCGGATGAATTGTCATCTGAGCAGCCGGTTAGCGAGACAGATCCATCCGTCGATCCGTCAACAGATCCGTCAACAGATCCCTCGGTTGACCCGTCAATCGACCCATCTGCGGATCCTACCGTAGAAGTGCCGGACGAGACGGCAGATGGTTATCCGGAAGGACAAGAGCCGGAAATAAATCCCGACTCCGGTTTGATTGTACTGACAGAAGGTTCAACCATCGAAGAATCATATCTCGAAGGAATGGGTCCGACAGAGGAAAGCAATACTTATGACGGTATTTTGACCGCGACGGTTATGCAAACGTATGACAGCTCGAATTTACCGATTGAGCTTCTTGATCCAACGACATTCATTTCGGACAACACAACATATTACATCCGTTCGACGGATTCCATCATCAAAGAAACGCCGAACATGGATTCGCGCACGCTGGCTTCTATTGCCAGAGGTAAAGAAGTCGTTCGTATCGGCATTGGTGATACGTGGTCCAAAATCCGAACCGAAGAGGGAGTCGAAGGATATGTACTATCGGCTTCGATTACGCCAGAAATGGTTTTTATCCCGATTGATCGAACAGTCTGGGTTGATACGAGCGGATTAAAACTTCGCTCCGCTCCGAATACGGATTGCGAAGTTGTTCGCACACTTTCAAAGTACACACGTTTGCATTGTGTAGCGACGGCCGATAAATGGTACCAAGTAACAACAGATGACGGTGAAGAAGGTTATGTCTACATTTCCTATACGACCCAAAGTCCGCCGCCAACACCTTCTCCGACACCGGTGAGAAGAACAACCAGCAGCACGAGCGGTGGCCGCACAGGAAATACTGCGTCGCTACCGGTAATTTCCGGACGAAACGGTGAAAGTATTGTGAATATAGCGAAGTCCATGTTGGGTGTCGACTACGTATGGTGCGGTGAAAGTACAAGTGGCGTCGATTGCTCCGGATTAGTGGTATATTGCTATCGCCAAATCGGTATCTCTGTTGCACACCAATCGAACTCGCAACGTTACCTAGGTGTAGGTATTGCCCGTTCGGATATTGCGCTCGGTGATGTCATTGTCTATGACTTAAAAGGCGGCGATGGTATAGCAGATCACGTTGCCATCTATGCCGGAGGTGGACAGGTCATCCATGCTTCATCAAGCCGCGATTGCGTGTGCTACGGAAGCCTTGACATGGGAACGATATTAACGATAAGACGATTTATCGGATAGTCAAACGGCATGAGGGAATATTTGACCTTTTGACATTCGATGGTGAAAAGACAATTTTCTACAGAAGATTATTTTTCTTCGATGTATGACGAAGAATAACCCGTAAGGCGACGAGTAGGCGCTTTGCGGGTTTTTTGCCGTTTTGCAAAAGAAGAAAAAACGTGTTGACACGAAGAAAAACCGTTGTATAATGAAGATAGTCAAAGAAAGTCAAAGTCAAAATACATGGCGAAGAATATGGCAAAAGACGACACTTAATTTGACAGGTGCTTCGATAATGGAAGCGAATGAAAATGATGGTTTTGATTTGAGTTGAGGTGAAGAAAATGGCGAAACTGGTCGATGTCATCGAGATGATGATTAAGCAAATGCTCGATGAGAATGACGGCGCGACAGTGATTAACCGTAGTGATTTGGCGGAGCAGGTGAATTGTGTACCGTCACAGATTACCTATGTGTTATCGACACGATTTACAAATGGTCAGGGATACATAGTCGAGAGTCGTCGTGGTGGCGGTGGTCAGATTCGAATCTCACGAGTACGGCGAGTGTCTTCTACGGATTATCTTATGCATACGATTAACTCATTAGGAGATAATCTTTCCCAACAGGAAGCGGAGGTTTATCTGTTGAATTTTATCGACTATGGTGTGATTTCCACAGGTCAGGCACGGCTCATGAAGGCCGCATTATCCGATCGAGCATTGTCGGGCGTTGATTCAGATAAGAAGGCAGTAGTTCGAATGGATATTTTTAAGAATATGTTGATTAGTCTAATTGTTTCATGAAAGGGGCGATTGATATGAAATGTCAACGTTGTAAAGAGAGAGAAGCGAATGTGAAAATAATGAAGCAGAGCACGGGGAAGCCTCCGCAAATGCTTCTTTTGTGCGATGTATGCGCTCGTGAAATGGGATTGACAATGCCGGGCACGATGGGCGGACCGGGAACTTCAGCCTTTGACGCATTGGCAGGAGCCTTTATGGCTCCTCTTGGATTGGGATTTCAAGAATTCGAGACACAAAAGCCGTTGTGCTGCCCAACTTGTGGATTGACTAGAGAAGAGTTCCAGCAAAATGGTATCTTTGGATGCTCGGATTGCTACGATGTTTTTGCTGAGCTGGCGGACCCGATTTTTTGCCGAACACAGATGGGAAGCGCTCATAAGGGAAGAAAACTCGGCAAGAAGAGTCGAAAGCTAAAGACAGCGAAGAATACGGAGAACGTCGAATCAGCGGACAAGCTTGATGAAGAGATTCCATCGAGCCTCGACGTCTCGATAGAGGACGAAAACGCAAATAAGGATTATTCAAAGGATCCGATTATTATCCGCGTGATTGAAAAGAAGAGGCAGCAACTGGAAAAGGCAGTCAAAGAAGAGAACTATATGGAGGCGGCGAAGCTGAGAGATCAAATTCGACAACTAAAAGAACGGGGAGTGTGCGAAGAATGAGTTGGTATTTGGAAACAGGTAAAGACAGCGACGTCGTTCTTTCAACACGAATTCGATTGGCGCGAAATATCTCCGGATATCGTTTTCCATCGAAAATGATAGAAGAAGAACGAAAAGAAGTTGCTGAACAAGTGAAAACGATTCTAAGTGACGAGAAGCATAGTTTCATGGAAATGAACATGTACGTATTGCCGGATGCTGACCGTAAATCGTTAGTCGAGAAGCATTTGATTAGCGAGGATTTGGCAAAGGGAGCTGTTGGGCAATGCGCCTACATCTCCAAAGACGAGTCGATCAGTGTGATGGTCAATGAAGAAGATCACATCCGCATTCAGGCAATGACTCCCGGGTTCGCCCTCGATGATGCCTACCAAGCAGCAGAGAAGCTGGCAATCGAGCTCGAAGAGAGCTTGCCGATTGCTTTTTCGGAGAAATACGGATTCTTAACGGCGTGCCCGACAAATACAGGGACAGGATTGCGAGCATCGGTGATGGTACATTTGCCGGCATTGACAATCAGCGGCAAGATTAAGCAGGTTATGGAGTCTTTAAACAAGGCTGGATATACGGTGCGTGGTCGTTACGGAGAAAACAGTCAGGCATTTGGAAATCTCTATCAGATTTCCAATCAAATGACACTGGGGCTTACGGAAAAGAATATTTTGGCAAGCCTTTCTCGTATCGTCGAAGAGATAAATACGCTGGAAAGAAAGATGCGTGAAACGCTCTATACATCGGCAAAGGAAAAAGTAGAAGATCGGGTGTACCGTTCTTTGGGCGAGCTTACCTATGCGCGTCTTATGGGCGAAAAAGAGGCCCTTAATCGAATATCTGATTTGCGTCTTGGTGCGGCGATTGGATTCATGAATGAGGTGAACGGAAAGCAATTAATGCAGTTATCGAGTAACGTCGGAGATGCCTCGGTGCAAAAAATGAATCATGATACATTGCAGGGAACGAAGCTCGATGAAAGGCGAGCAGCCTTTATTCGAGAAATACTTACGAAAACGAACGAAAAGGAATGAATAATTTTGTATTAGCACAAAAGGATTATGGAGGTGATTCTTTATGAACATATCGGAAAGAGCAATCAACACATTGTACAAGGCCTATATTTGCGCGAAGGCATTCGGGCTAAATTACATTGGCACGGAGCATATCGTTTTTGCAATGAGTGACCCTGATTCATCTTTGGGCGGTTTTATGGAAGAATACGGGATTTCCCGTTCTCAAATATTGAATGAAATTGTTCATTTGGCCGGACGGGAACCGAAAGAATTCACACAAGACACCATTGACCCGAATGAATTATTCTCGATGTGCACGAATCGAACGAAGAGAATTATTTATCTTGCTGAGTTTCTGTCAAAGAGAATGTCGAGAAATGTTGTTGAACCAGAACACATTTTGCTCGCCATTTTGCGTGACGGTCAATGCACCGGTTACCGTATTCTCGCCTTCCACGGATTCCCGGTAAAGGATGCTGCTGCAAAGATTATCGAGCGACTGAATAAAACCGAAGAAGACAGCGAGGACATGATTGAAGATTTCGAAGGCAGAATCTCGGGTCCTGACGGCGACGACGCGGAAGATGCGTCCGATGCCGCTGGCAAGTCAGGCGCGAAGAAAGGCGCCAAGAACGAAAAAACGCGCATGCTGGATAAGTTTTGTAAAGATCTGACAGCAAAGGCTGCGGAAGGTAAAATCGATCCGGTAGTCGGCCGTGAAGAAGAAATCGCTCGTGTTATGCAAATCCTTGCACGTCGTACGAAGAATAATCCTTGCCTAATCGGTGAACCCGGTGTCGGTAAAACGGCGATTGCCGAGGGATTGGCACAACGTATCGTAGATAATGATGTACCGGTGATTTTGCAAGGCAAACGCATCCTGTCCCTCGATCTTGCATCGATGTTGGCAGGCGCAAAGTACCGCGGCGACTTCGAAGAAAGACTGAAGAAGGGTCTGGAGGAAGCGCAAAATGCAGGCGATGTCATTTTATTCATCGACGAATTGCACACGATTATCGGTGCCGGCAATGCAGACGGCGCTATGGATGCGGCCAATATGCTGAAGCCAATGCTGACGCGCGGAGATTTTCAGGTGATTGGCGCGACGACACTCGACGAATATCGCAAACACATCGAGAAGGATTCTGCACTCGAGCGCAGATTCCAACAGGTTTTGGTTAAAGAGCCGAGCACGACGGATGCAATATTGATTTTGAAAGGCATTCGTTCGAAATTTGAAGAGCATCACTCTATCAAGATACCGGACGACGCGATTGACGCGGCAGTAATACTTTCGAGCCGATATATCACGGATCGTTTCCTTCCCGATAAAGCCATCGACCTGATTGATGAGGCAGCGTCACGCATGCGTATCAAATACACAATGGAGCCGGCAGAAAACAAGAAAATTGGTGAGCGAATTAATGAAATTCTTCGCTTGAAGAAAGAGGCAGTTGAGAAGGAAGACTTTGAAACAGCGCAAAAGCTTCGCGAAGAAGAAGATTCGCTGGAGAAAAAGCTCGGTGAGCTTCGTCAACAGGTGGTCGACGCACAGCGTGAAAACCCAAGTTCGTTGACGCCGAATGATATTGCCGATATTGTAGCGAATTGGACGGGAATACCTGTCGCGAAGATTAATGAAAGCGACGCGGAGAAGTTAAAGACCCTGGAGGAAGAACTCAAGAAGCGTGTAATCGGGCAGGATGAGGCCGTTACAGCAATTGCAAAAGCGATTCGAAGAAGTCGTCTGGGTCTTAAAGATCCGAAACGCCCCTCTGGTTCATTTATCTTCCTGGGCACGACCGGTGTCGGTAAAACAGAGCTGGCGAGGGCACTTGCCGATGTGATGTTCGGTAACGAAAATGCATTGATTCGTATCGACATGTCGGAATACATGGAGAAACACGATGTGTCCAAGCTACTCGGATCGCCTCCGGGCTATGTCGGATATGAAGAGGGCGGACAATTGACGGAAAAAGTTCGTCGTCGCCCGTACTCCGTAGTGCTCTTCGATGAAATCGAGAAAGCGCATCCGGAAATCTTCAATTCCATGTTGCAAATTCTCGACGATGGCCGATTGACGGATGGTCAAGGTCGTACCGTGGATTTCAAAAACACGATTATCATTATGACCTCGAACATCGGCGCGAGAATGCTGACGAGCGCATCAGGACGCCGTATCGGCTTCTCAGCACCAACTGACAAGAAAGACGATCCGTTTGAGGATGAGGCAAGCCAAGATCGACTCTATGGTGGTAAGTCGTATGACGAAGCCAAAGAGATGGTTATGGAAGAATTGAAAAAGGCATTCAACCCGGAATTCATTAACCGTGTGGATGAAATTATTTTCTTCCGTATGCTGGGCAAGAAATCCATCATGAAGATTGTCGATTTGCTCACTGCTTCACTGTCTAAGCGCATAAAGGAGCTCGGCATAGAAATTGAGATGACCGACGGAGCACGAGAGCTCTTGGCGAAGAAGGGATACGACCCACAATACGGTGCAAGACCGCTCAAGCGTGTCATCCAATCGTTGGTGGAAGACAAGTTCTCTGAAGCACTTTTAGACCATATCGTGGAAAGCGGCGACACGGCGATTGTTGATGAACAGGACGGAGATATTGTTATCCGAAAGAGACAAGAGGCAAAGCGAACGCCAAGGAAGAAGGACGCAAAAGCAGAAGATTAACCATTCAATCCGCGCGATAGAAGCGCGGAAGAATAGAGAGCAGAAGCAAGCTCGCTCAAGCAAGTAGGGACGACACAAAAGCATCTGTTTTCAAGGTATCTAGTTTACTGAAGAGATACGGCATATACGCGAAAGCGAATAGGCCGTATTTTTTTTATGGAAAACGAATTGACACGAACAATTGTTTGGTTATATAATGACCATATTACGAACGTTTGTTCGACATGAAATGATTTCTTAATGAGGGTGTCTGTATGGATGTGATGGATAAGCTGGCGATATTAACGGATGCGGCGAAATATGATGTTGCATGCACTTCCAGTGGAAATGATAGATCCGGTGAGCAGGGTAAAGTTGGGAATACGGTTTCCAGCGGTATTTGTCATAGTTTTGCGAAGGATGGACGATGTGTATCGTTGTTGAAGATTTTATTGAGTAATTGCTGTACGTATGATTGCAAATACTGTCTAAATCGCTCGTCAAATGATGTTCGTCGTGCGACTTTTACGCCGAGAGAAATAGCCGAACTGACCATGAATTTCTATCGAAGGAACTATATTGAGGGACTTTTTTTGAGTTCTGCAGTTCTTTCTTCACCAGATCATACGATGGAGTTGATGATTCAAGCGATTTCGATTTTGCGAAACGAGTATCGATTTAACGGCTATATCCATGCGAAGGCGATTCCTGGAGCGGATAACCGATTGGTTGAAGAATTGGGCCTTCTTGCCGACCGTATGAGTGTAAATATTGAATTACCATCGCAGACAGGGCTGGAAGATTTAGCGCCAGACAAGAAACCGGAGGCGATTTTGAAGCCGATGGCGCGCATTACAGACGGGATTACTGAAAATCGAAATGAACTCGCTATTTTTCGCCATGCGCCGAAGTTTGTTCCGGCAGGACAGAGCACGCAAATGATTATTGGTGCGACGCCAGATAGTGACTATTCAATTTTACAGACATCGGAGAAGCTCTATAAGCGATATCAATTAAAGCGTGTTTTCTTTTCGGCGTATACGCCGGTTGTAGAGGACAGTCGATTACCATCAATCGATACGAAGCCCCCGCTTTTGAGAGAACATCGTTTATATCAAGCGGATTGGTTAATGCGTTTTTATGGCTTTTCAGCGAATGAAATTGTCGACCGAAAGAATCCAAATATGAATCTCGGTATTGATCCGAAGTGCAATTGGGCGATGCATCATTTGGAACAATTTCCAGTTGAGATTAATGCCGCTCCTTATGATATGTTGTTGCGTGTGCCGGGAATCGGGGTCAATAGTGCGCAACGAATCGTACAGGCGAGACGAATGACGAAACTGAATTTTGACGGGTTAAAGCGACTCGGTGTGGTATTGAAACGGGCACGCTATTTCATACTATGCCAAGGGAAGATGGATGAAAATGTGAAGTTTGATTCGGATCATATTTTGCGCGCACTTCTTTCTCCGGCAGATGCGGCACGACTCCCAACTTGTGAGGGTGAGCAAATGCGACTTGATGAATGGGCGGCGAGTAACTTGCGCATCGGCGGACTTGCCGGATAGCTGGTGAATGTTAAATGGAACGGAGATGAGGCACGTGACCGACGGCAATACAGAATTGACATATCTCTATGATGGTACATTTGAAGGTTTCCTATGTTGCATTTATGACAGTTATGTCCACAAGGAAGTGCCGACACGAATTGATACGGAAGACGGCATGCCGATGCTTTTTGAAGCGACGAAGTGGATAAAGACAGATTGGAATCATGCGCAGTCGATTTATGCATCTCTTGCGAAGAAAATTGGTATGGAGGCACAAGAATTTTTGCGCGATGCTTTCTTATCGAATGCTCCGAACAAAGAGATATATATGTATCACTATATTTGCATGGGGTATAAGCTGGGACGCAAGATTTTTGATTACCTGACTGATCCTACGGTGGATTATTTGGTGAAGGCTGTAAAGAATGTGAATCGTGAGTGTCAGAAGTATTTGGGGTTTATTCGATTTACGCAATACGGTGATGTGATGGTTGCTTGTATTACGCCCAAAAATCGAGTTCTTCCTCGTTTGGCACCACATTTTGAAAACAGATTTCCTGACAGTTCTTTTCTGATTTATGATAAGACACATAAAATGGCTGTCGTGAAGCGACCCGAAGGAATGGTTATTACTTCTATGGAGAAGCTCACTTTGCCGACGATTTCAGACGAAGAACAAGCCTATCGTCGGTTATGGAAATGCTTCTTGAAGAATATCGCCATCGAAGAGCGAACGAATCCGAAATGCCAGATGAATCTAATGCCGAAACGTTACTGGAAGGATATGGACGAGGACATGCTTTCTGAATACAAAGATGGTGACTTGCTGCGAAAAATCGAGGGAAATGCATGAGGCAATGTCGATAGCATCAAATGAGGTACGTTGATGGCTTTAATGCGTATCGGTGAGTGTCGGAGGAGCATTAAGCTCAGAAGTAGCCACACTTTTCTTCGCCTCTCGACTAACCATCTTCAAGAATGCGATGGCAAAGGGTAAGCTGGTGAGGCAGGTAAGTCCGTCAGAAAGTGGTTGAACAAGTTCAAGGCCCAGCACGTCAAGGTATGCAGGTAAGATGAGAATCGCAGGGATGAAGTATATTCCTTGACGGAAGCATGAAAGGAATGTGGCTTTGAAACGATGTCCTAATGATTGGAATGTCATATTGCACATGACATTCATGGTAAGGAACGGCATCGATAATGCCTGATATTGCAATGCCTTCACACCGATGTCGATGACTTCCGGATCTTTTCGAAATACGGGAATTAATGTCGGGGCGATAATGTAAGAAGCGACCGCAAAGACTAACATCACAAAGGTGCTACATAGATAAGTGAAGATGAACGCCTGACGTACGCGATCCCATCGTTTTGCACCATAGTTATATCCGAGGGCAGGTTGATACCCCTGGCCAATTCCTAAACCTATGCAAAAAATGAGCATCGATATTTTGCTTACAATGCTCATAGCGGAGAGCCCAGCATCTCCCGCGATGCGGCCGGCCTGGGTATTTAGCAGAATGGTTGAGATGCTAGCGAGACCCTGACGACAAAAAGACGGGAGGCCATTTTGAATAATACTAAGATGCATGGAGAGTTCTTTGGAAATGTATTTTAGACGGATGGTAATAATACTTTTCTTTCTTATAAAGGGGACAGCCAAGAGAATCATGGAGATAAACTGTCCGATGAGAGTTGCAATTGCAGCACCTTGAATGCCCATATCGAAGACAAAGATGCAAAGTGGATCCAGTCCGATATTTAACAGTGCACCGAATCCGAGACCAATCATGGAGAAGATTGCCTTGCCCTCTGCGCGCAATACGTTATTTAAGACAAAGGAAATCATCATGATCGGGGCACCGATGAGCACATATTGTGCATAAATTGTGGCAAGTGGCAGTATGGTCGATGTCGCGCCGAGTAATGTCATAAATGGTTTTACAAAGAGTATACCGAAGACTGCGATAATGACGCCGCAAGAAAGGGCGACAAAGAATGATGAAGCAGCAGCACGATTGGCGCGCTCACTATTTTTCGCGCCTAATGCACGCGAGATAATACTTCCGGCACCCATGCCGAGCATAAACCCGATGGATTGAATAATTGCCATTAATGAGAATACAACACCGATTGCTCCAGACGCACTTGTACTGATTTGTGATACAAAATAGGTGTCTGCCAGGTTGTATACAGATGTGACGAGCATGCTGATAATGGTAGGCACGGCAAGCTTTAACACAAGCAATGAGATGGGCGTATCAATCATTTTATGGTATTGTTTCTGTTCTAGTGACTGACTCATGGCTGCCTCTTACATCTTTTTGTGATTAGTTTAACAAAGTCAACGGAAGGGGTCGACGAATCAGACTTTGTGAAAACGGAGAAAATGCATGACGTCATGATTCTCGGTTTATCTCCTGTATAGCCGCTAATAGCTGATCTGGGTGTGAGATGATTGTATGTGCATCGTGCTCGACAAGAAACTGATGGGTTTTAAATCCCCAATCAACAGCAATCAGCGGAAGGTTTGCATTTTTGGCGGTCATGATATCGACTTCCGAGTCACCGACATAGATGGCATCATCCGTTGTGGTATTCAGCCGCGATAAAATGATATTAATCATATCTGGAGCAGGTTTTTTTTCTATACCCGGCATTTCACCGATAGCCTCATGAAAGACATCGCTGAAGAAAGTATCACATAGCTCTAATACAGCGTAGTTAGCTTTGTTGGATACAACGGCTGTGCGGTATCCTGCATTTCGAATATTACGAATAGCTTCGACAACGCCATCGTAGGGCTTAGTGTTTTCTTTGCAATGGTTCTTGTAATATAGGGTAAAGTCTTTATACACATCGGCTTGCTTCTCGGAATCGACACCGGACGGTAGACCTCGTTCAATGAGCTTGGGCATTCCGTTTCCAACGAAGGTTCGTACTTCGTCGAGTGTGCGAGTGGGGTATCCATGAAGAGTGAGCGAATAATTTAGGCTGTTCTTTAAATCTTCTAAGGTGTCAAGGATGGTACCATCCATATCGAAAATGATAGTGTTTCGTTGCATAAAAGACGCTCCTTTGTACTTGGAATATATGGTTTTCTTTTGCTCTTTGTTCATGAAACGATAACATGATAACATAATTGGCCATGCTATACTGATGCCAATATATGAGAACCTGACTTCAACCAGAACGATGCTTGTTGAAAGGGGGCTACGCATATGGTTGATCGAATGATTGTATTAGTCGGAATGCCCGGAAGTGGCAAAAGCACAGTGGGCGCCATTCTTGCGAGTTCTCTGGGGGTACCATTTATTGACTCGGATCGTATCATCATGGAAAAGGACGGACGCCGATTACAGGAAATCATTGACGAGGAAGGCTTGGATTATTTTATGGCTCTCGAAGAGAAAGCACTCCTTTCTTTAGATGATTCGATGAAAGTTGTAGCCACCGGAGGAAGTGCTGTCCTCTCCGAACATGGCATGGCATATTTAAGCAGTATAGCTACGATTGTTTTTTTGGATGTTGATATATACATGTTGACGCATCGCCTTGCCAATGCGCAGAAAAGAGGCATAGTGATTGCAAAAAACCAGACGATTATCAGCCTCTACCATGAAAGAAAGCCATACTACCAAAGATATGCAGATATTCGTATTCGCCCTAGAAACAGTCGACCGAGAGCAGTTGCTGAACAGATTATTCTGGCTGTGGAAGGAAGAAACACGAAATAAATGTCGAAATATTTTTACTATTGAGTTATGATTACTAAAAGGGGCACATAAGTGCCCCAAATTATGAAAGGTTATACGAATGGAAATCATTTCACATTATTTGGATAATAAGGAATATATGAAAGAATTATCTGATTTATCCGAGATGATATTTCATTTTCGTATGGATGATTGGCAAAAGAAAGGGATTCTCGGAAAAAACTACCATCCGTTTTCTGTGATTGAAGATGGGAAGCTGGTGGCAAATGTTACCGCGAATACATATGACGCGCTAATCGGTAAACGCAAAGTGCTTTTGGTGCAATTGGGTACCATTATGACGCACCCGGACTATCGTGGAAAAGGATATATTAAGAAATTGATGGGGCGTGTTTTGAATGAATATAGTAACGCCGCTTTCGTTTTCCTATATGCGAATGAAGAAGCTGTTGCTATGTATCCAAAGTTCGGATTTATCCTTTGTGCAGAAAAACAGTATTGCTATAGTCTTTCTGCTTTAGACGCGATGGCAGGAAAAAGTGATTTTCGTCCATTGGATTTATCGAAAAAGAAAAACCGCGATATATTGCGTCAATATGCAAATCAGCGTATTGCAATCAGTAACCAATTCTCCTTGTTGGGGGATGCAAGTCCGCGTTTGATTCACATGGAGGAAGAATGCTTTACAAAATCTGTTTATGTATCTGACGCACTCGGTGCATTGATAGTTTTGACTACCAGCTCGTCTGATAAGAAAACGATAAGATTGAATATGGTTTGTTTTAAAGATGCTATTGTATGCGAGGATGAATATTCGAAACGTATGAATCCGATTCTAGCGTCGATTCCCGCATTGGTGAGCAATGATCAAATTACGAATCTTGAAGTATGCTTTTCTCATGAAAGCAGCGCTCCGCTTGTATCGACTGATGGTTTGGCTCATGACGGAGAACCGTTGTTCATCCGCGCAAACGTTCCACTTCTCATGCCCGGAATGAAGGTAATTTTCAGTGTTCGGCCATCAGACATGGATCCATTGGACTTAAGAGGATTTCGTCTATCATGTCTCGATTACACTAAATAATCCGATAAACCAGATGATTTGGTTTTCTACATGTGCCGATATTTTCCGAACGTGTGATAGAATAAAACAAACTGGAGGACGAATGAATGAAACGTTTTTCTCTATGTATTTTATCTATCATTATTGTTTGTTCTCTTATCGCACCAAATGCGATTTTTGCTGATTCTTCTCATAATATGAGTATCGAACAAGACGAATTTACTGACATCATTTCAACCGAAAATGCTGATGAAAATGTGTTGAGCGATGAAATGGAATCGCAAGGCGTCGAAGCATATATTACTCGGCTTTATTCACTTGCCTTAAATCGAGTACCAGATTCTGAAGGCTTTCAAAACTGGGTAGAGGCACTCACATCAGGTTGCCAAACGGCGACAGAAGTGGCATATGGTTTTATTTTCAGTGCGGAATTTCAGGCTTTGGGGTTGTCTGATGATGAATGTGTCGAGCGCATGTACCAGATTTTTCTGGACCGAGGCTCTGATCCGGAAGGGAAAGCCTTTTGGCTTACTAATATTGCAAATGGCATGACAAAGGAAGGGTTATTCCATGGATTTTCGTCCTCAACTGAATTCTTTGCCCTGTGCAGGAATTTCGGAATACTTAGAGGATATTTTGTCGAAGGTCAGCCATTGGGAAAAACGAATCAGATTTATCGGTTTGTGTCACGCCTTTATACGGAGACGTTGGGACGTGAAGGCGATCAGCAAGGCCTTGAGAATTGGACAAATAGCCTTCTAGAAGGACGAACGACGACAACGGATATGGCCTTCGGTTTTATTTTTAGTCCCGAGGCCAATAGTAGGAACCTAACACGTGTTGAATTCATTACAATGCTTTACTATGCGTTGATGGGACGTGCGCCGGATGAAGGCGGATTACAGAATTGGAATCAATCTGGATTATCGAGGCAGTCGATTTTTCAGTCCTTTGTGAATTCACCTGAATTCCGATTTATTGTTGCTTCGTATGGACTTCTGGTGTTGCCCCTTGCAGGAAAGACTGTCATTTTAGATGCCGGACACGGCGGAAAAGATAGCGGATGTGCATATGGTGGAGTCCTCGAAAAAACGGTGAATCTCGCAATTGTGCTGGCAACAAAATCTGCGTTGGAGGCACAAGGTGCGACGGTCATATTAACACGCAGCAGTGATACATGGGTCGGTCTTTACAACCGAAATGCACAAGTACACGAGTTTGCTTTGCAATACCGAGATACTTATGGCGGTAGGGAAGTGTCCGATTCGACTCGGAATATGGTTTTGGATTCGATTCAAAGCATCTATGCTATTAACGAAGATACGGTGCTGTCGGGTGGTATGGGTTTCATGGTCGGTACGGGTATGTGTCCGGAGCTCCAGGAGATGTTTTTTATGGAGCAAGATCTCGACAATGTTGTATACATATCGATTCACGGCAATAGTGCGACCAGTTCAAGTGTACACGGAACAAAGGTTTACTATGTAACAGATGCTTCAATGATTTACAGTGAAAACAATATGATAAAAAATAATCCCGAATATTCACTTCCGCAAAGTCCGATTCGCGAACAGTTTTTCGGGCGTGACGGATCGACAAATGCCTATTTTGCACAATGTCTTTATAATGGCGTTACCAGTGCAGAGTCGTCCTTGCAAACGACTGGTAGTCAAACGGTGACTGACAATTTTTGCGTGCTTCGGGAACAAGGCCTTACTTCTGCAATGATTGAAGTCGGATATCTCTCAAATGCACGAGACCGCGCATTATTGACGGACCCCGCAGTACAGGCTCGTGTCGCAGTTGGAATAACCAATGGCTTGATTGCATATTGGGGAGTATGATACGCAGATAATTTGTACCACAAGTTTGTGCAAAGTGCCATCGAATTATTTATGCTTTAGTTTGTGCAATGTGTCAAATGGCGAAACCCCCGAAATGAGCGTATACTAATTATAGAGATTTGCATACAAATCATTTATAGAAGGTATGTTGTCCAAGAAGCTTTTTCAAAGCACATTTTCGGGAGTGAGAACATGAATTTCAAAGGCGTTTCCGTTACATTTGATTGCAAAGATGGCGCACAGTATGAAGCAATCGGACAGTTTTGGGACATGATGACCCAACAATATCCGAAAAGTACGCTTATCGGTCTAGGTCATTCTTGGAGTAATGACCAGATTGATTATGCAATCGGAAGCGAAGATTTATCCAGAGAATATGATTGCAAAGAGATTCGAGCGATATATCCGCCTGCGGGTCTCTTGCAAATGCGACTCCCAGATGAGGGCTGGCTGGAATATCACGGCAAGCTTGAGGATTTGACCAAACTCTATGAGAAGATTTATGAGGATGGACCACTGACGTATGAAATCGAGTCATTCGATGATGACGGAAATGCTGATATACGCATTTTCCGCAGGCCTTATGTTGAGCCGGTATCGAAGAAAAAGCCACCGATGTTCATGCGAAAAAGAACATAGACCGTTTGTTACTGATATATTTGTTTGTTGTTGGATGAAAACGACCTCCATATAATATGGAGGTCGTTTTTCTTTTTGTGTAAAGAGTGCTGATAAAATTGCTCTGCCGTATAGCTATTCCTTATCACGCAATACTGCCGATTTTTCGTTGAATAGCGAGAGTTATTTTGCGACGCTTCGGCTCTTTCTAATGTACTGAATTCCAATAAAAAGCACAGTGACCGTCGGCCAGCCGATGACGGTAAGGTATAACAGAGCCTCCGGTTGCATATTGTCCGTTAAGCCTGTCACGAAAAGAAAAATCATTGTTATTTCCAGAATAAACATCACTATTCCCCAAATAAGCAAGACTGCCCATGCAAGGATTTTCAGCGGCGTACTAATCTCTGCTATATGTGCAAAGCCTTTTTCGAGCTTCTTGTAAATCAGGAACGTTGCGACAAAAAAGATTAGCATGCCCAAAGCGTACATAATATAGTTATAGCGATAATAATTTTCGAGAAAAAAGAAGCTGGAGTCCTCACCGATAAATTTTTTGAAAAGAAATTGAATCATTGATGATACAATGGCAATCAGAATGGCAAACAACATAAAAATGCTTTCTGTCCCAAGTAATTTTGCAAAAGTTTTGCCTTGGCTCATAATTTGCACGCCCCCTTTTACGGTTTCGTTTGCTGACTTTCGAAAAGTTTAGGCTATGTCTGAGAATTTCTCTGTTATTCCATCATTCCTCTGGTGCCGACAATTCTGCTTCCTGATCATGTTGAATGCGCTCGAGTCGGTTCTTTTCGAGCATCATATCCTTTACTTTCATCAGGCGCGTGGTAGCCGAACGTTCGCTTTCGTCAAGCTTCATGGTGATGTAACGTATGGTTTCCACATAGTCCGGAATCATGACGTGCTCAAGGGCGTTTACACGACGACGAGTCTTTTCGATTTCGGCGGCCATAAGAGAACATGACTTTTCAATTTCAGCGAGGCGGATTAGGTCCTCGGTGATGTCAGACAGGGCAATCATCGCATCATCCAAGTCAAATGAAGTGAATGCGAATCCATAAACCATGACAGCGCTTTGGTCAGCGGACTTGTACTTAGGTGAGTAACGGGGAACCCGCACACTCATTATGTTTTTTTCGGAGACATCGAGCGTTAATTCTTGTTTTCTGTAAAGCATGGAAATGTCAAGTGCTTCGGATTGCATCAATGAACGCGAGATGGCCATGTGGCTGTTGGCTTCCATGAGCTTCTCTTCGACCTCGCGACGCAAACGCTTGTTTTCCCGAACCGCATCAAGGAATTGACGCATGAGCTCATCGCGCTTATCCTTCAGTAGCTTGTGACCGCGACGCGCGGTGACAAGACGCTTTTTTAAACGCGTTAACTCCATTCTTGTCGGGTTGATATTTGATGTTGCCATTTCTTTTTCGCTCTCCAATATATGTGATTCGAAGTAGCTACTGCTTACTTCTCGTCGTAATACTTATCCAGAATTTTATCTGTGATACGTTTGTGTTCACTTCGCGGCAGGATGCGGAGAAGCTTCCAGCCGAGGTCAAGGGTCTCTTCAACGGAACGATCTTCCGAGAAGCCTTGCGCCACATATTCGCGTTCGAATGCATCGGCAAATTTTGCGTAGAGCTTATCCATATCGGTTAATGCCGCTTCGCCTAAGATGACCATGAGTTCCTTTGCCTCTTTTCCTCGTGCGTATGCAGAGAATAATTGGTTCATGGTGTTTGAATGGTCCTCACGTGTTTTTCCTTCACCGATACCCTTATCCTTCAAACGGGAAAGAGAAGGCAGTACGTCAATTGGAGGCATAATGCCCTTACGATAGAGCTCACGGGAAAGAATAATCTGTCCCTCCGTGATATATCCCGTCAAGTCCGGAATCGGGTGTGTCTTGTCGTCTTCCGGCATTGTTAAAATCGGAATCATCGTAATAGAGCCCTTTTTACCTCTTTGACGGCCGGCTCTTTCGTACAGGGAAGCGAGGTCAGTGTACATGTAACCCGGATAACCGCGGCGTCCCGGCACCTCTTTACGTGCGGCGGATACCTCACGAAGCGCATCGGCGTAGTTTGTGATATCCGTAAGGATAACTAAAACGTGCATGTCGAGGTCGAAGGCGAGGTATTCTGCGGCGGTCAATGCCATACGCGGGGTCGCGATACGTTCAACTGCCGGGTCGTTTGCAAGGTTAATGAAAAGCACGGTACGGTCGATAGCGCCGGTTTCGCGGAAGCTTTCCATGAAGAAGTTCGCTTCCTCAAAGGTGATGCCGATTGCTGCGAAAACAACGGCAAACGGCTCGTCAGTGCCGCGGACTTTTGCCTGACGGGCAATCTGTGCGGCAAGGTTCGCATGTGGCAAACCACTGGCAGAGAAGATTGGAAGCTTTTGTCCACGAACGAGGGTGTTCAAACCGTCGATTGCGGAAATACCCGTCTCGATAAATTCATTTGGAAAGAAACGGGCAGCCGGGTTCATCGGGCGACCGTTACTGTCGAGTCGTTTTTCAGGAAGAATGTCCGGGCCATCGTCAATCGGACGACCGAGTCCGTCGAATACACGTCCCAGCATATCCTTTGAAACGGGAAGCTCCATCTGATTTCCGAGGAAACGCACCTTGCTCTCGGCTAGGTTGATGCCTGCGCCGCTCTCGAATAATTGAACGAGAACGTCAGAGCCGTTGATTTCAAGGACACGGCAACGACGGATTTCACCGTTACCGAGCTCGATTTCACCCAGTTCATTGAAGCTAACGTCGGTGACGCCTTTTACCAGCATGAGAGGTCCTGCAACCTCTTGTATGGTTCGATATTCCTTCGGCATGGGTCAGTCCTCCTTTGTCAGCACTTCAGCAAGCTCATGTGCGAGTCTTGATTCAATGGATGCATATTCGGTATCAATCTCATCTTCTACGACGTATTTAAATCTTCCGATTTTTTCACGTACCGGTAAAGACACGAGGGCTTCGATATCGGCATTCATCTGCAGAGCGCCGGATGCTTTTTCGTAATAATCTAAGATGACCTTCATCATGAGGTCTTGTTTCTTTAAGGATGTGTGTGTGTCGACCTCGTGGAAGGCGAGCTGATGCAAGAAGTCCTCACGAATAGAACGCGCAGTTTCCATTTTCAAGCGGTCAGACGGTGAGAGTGCATCCATACCAACGAGTTTAACAATCTCTTCGAGCTCAGCCTCTTCTTGCAAAATGAGCATCATTCGTGAGCGATTGGCATTCCATTCCGGAGAGACGTTCTTCTCGAACCACCCGGAAAGAGAATCGGTATACAGAGAATAACTGGTGAGCCAGTTGATTGCAGGGAAGTGACGCTTATAGGCAAGACCTGCATCGAGTCCCCAGAAAACCTTAACGATACGAAGGGTCGCCTGAGATACCGGCTCGGAAATATCACCACCCGGAGGCGATACAGCACCGATGGCGGAAAGTGTGCCCTCGATTCCTTTGCTTCCGAGAACCGTGACGCGTCCTGCACGTTCATAGAATTGGGCAAGGCGGCTTCCCAGATAAGCGGGGTAACCTTCTTCACCAGGCATTTCCTCCAAACGGCCGGACATTTCACGGAGGGCCTCGGCCCAGCGGGAGGTCGAGTCTGCCATCAAGGCGACAGAGTATCCCATGTCACGGAAATATTCGGCAATTGTGATTCCGGTGTAGATGGAAGCTTCACGAGCGGCAACTGGCATATCAGAGGTGTTCGCGATTAAAACGGTACGCTTCATTAGGCTCTCGCCGGTATAAGGGTCAATCAATTCAGGAAATTCATTTAGTACATCGGTCATTTCGTTACCGCGCTCACCGCATCCGATATAGACAATGATATCTGCCTTCGCCCATTTGGCGAGCTGGTGCTGGGTAACGGTTTTTCCGGAACCGAAAGGGCCCGGGATGGCGGCAACGCCGCCGTTTGCAATCGGGAACATGCAATCAATGACGCGCTGTCCGGTTACCAAAGGCATCGACGGAGCGTGCTTCTTCACGAACGGACGGCCGACACGAACCGGCCATTTTTGCATCAAGGTGAGGGCTTCTTCTTTGCCCTTATCATCAACAATCGTGGCAACAACATCGGTCAGGCGATAATTACCGGAATCAATCTTTGTGATTTTTCCGGTCTTTCCTGGCGGAACCATAATCTTATGAATTACAATCGGTGTTTCTTTAACGATACCGATTACATCACCGCCGACTACGGAATCGCCTACTGCAACCTGCGCTTCAAATGTCCATACTGTGTCGCGATTCAAG
Source organism: Bacillota bacterium (assembly GCA_036782995.1). Classification (GTDB taxonomy): domain Bacteria; phylum Bacillota; class Clostridia; order Saccharofermentanales; family Saccharofermentanaceae; genus DAIPXZ01. The sequence continues at coordinate 14,630 of DAIPXZ010000010.1, read as the reverse complement.
GAAGGAATCTCGATACCACGTGAGAGGTTATTTCCCGTGCGGGCCATAATCTCCTCCAATGGACGTTGGATACCATCGAAAATGCCTCCGATGAGGCCAGGCCCTAATTCTACTGACAAAGGCATGCCCTCAGATTCAACTGGCTCACCGGCCTTTAGCCCGGCCGTTTCCTCGTATACCTGAATTGACGCGCGCTGTCCGTGCATCTCGATAATCTCACCGATTAATCGTTCATTACTTACACGTACCACGTCGAACAGGTTTGCATCACGCATTCCCTCGGCGACAACGAGTGGACCTGAGATTTTCACGATGTTTCCCTTGCTCATGCTCTTCGTCTCTCCTTTAACTATCTTGCAAAATATCACTTCCGACGGCCTTTTCCACGGATTTGGAAATGGCCTTCATGCCCATGCCACGATTTCCGGTGACGCCGGGAATCGGGATGATTGCGGGAAGCGGTTGATGGCTGTATTTATCGATTTCATCCTCTAACGTTGCCGCCAGAGCTTCTGTAATGAGAATTACGGCATAATCGCCTTGTGCCAGATGGTGCAAAGTCTGTGCCGGGTTATCAATTCTGTCCAACGGAAAAATATCCAGTCCGATGGACACGAATCCGTAAATGCTGTCTCTGTCGCCGATGGCGGCCATTTTCTTAATCATAAAGCCTCCTTAATCGGTCTTTTACGGCATGAACCGGCAAATCACTTTGCTTTGCCGCCAAAATAATGCGGATATTCTTAATTTCTGCTTCCTTATAAAGATAGAAAGCAATTAATGGATCGGGGCCCAAAGACTTATATTTCAAGGCTTCCAAAATGCGGATTTTCTCGTCATCGCTCCACTTTTCAAAAGCGTCCGGCTGTGTGCTTAAAAAAGCAACACCATTCTTGTATGGCGTTGTGGCGAGGTATTGCAAAAGGGCATCCTTGCCTTTTTCTGCCGCCTCCAGAAGCTTATCCTTCGGCAGTGTGTCGCACCCTGCAACGGCCTTTGTCATAAACTCAATATCTTTACCTGCACGAATTGCGCGGAAAGCAGTCTTTATATCGGCTGACGCCACAAAAATCTCCGCCTCTTCAATCAAGAGGGGAATGTGGCTCTTCTTTGCTTCTGCAAGCATATAAGAAAGACACTCGCGGTCTATCGCTAAATCCGCCGACTGTCCATCTCCCGTTCGCACGAGAAGATCATAGGTCTCCTCACCGAGTGTCGCAAAGGGCTCCGGCAAAGCGGCAAAATCGTGATTGGTAATCGCGTCCTTCATCACATCATGTGAAATTACGGAAGGCCCAATAAAATACGTATCTACATCATAATCGCAAAGCAACGACTTAATGCCCGCTTTGAGATTATGGAAATCCTTGCGTATGATGAGTGGGTAAAAAATCGACGCATCCGGTGCACTCTCTAAAATCCATTGCCACGTCCGCAAAAGTTCGGTGCGCAATAGCAAAGAAATATCCTTCATGTCGCTCGGAATCTGCCATCCTTTTTCTGCCAAAAGTGCAACAACCGACTCGTATGACGGCGCACCCAGCAATTTATCCATATCTTGCATGGAGAAAAGAGACTTCTCCATAACATGGACGCCGGATACTGCATATGCATATTTTGACTCCGCAATGGCCATTCTTACTTCAACCTTTCCAATGTTCTTTCTATCTATTAATGATGGTGATTACCTGATTACAATCCGAAAAGAATTTGGTTAACCACATCGCGCATTTGCTCCTTTTGGTTCTCGAAAAGCGCGTCAACCGTTCCGTTATACTCGATATCACCGCAAATCAGGATGCATCCTGCGGCAAAATCACCCGCTTCTTCGGAAATCTCAACGGTAGCACCGATTTGCTTCGAAATCGCGTCAGCGAAGCCCTTCGGCACATTCGGAAGATCTTTTTTTGCCAAAATCAATCGGCCATCTTCTCCTTCCGAACTCTTTTCCACAAAAGAACGAATCATCGTAAAGGTTTCGTCCGCAGGCATCGCAATAAAGCGTTCCTTCGTCTCTGCCAAAACCTCATCAATAACCGCGACCTTCTCCTCGAGGACCCGCCGCTTCGCTGCGCTCAGCGCGGCGGCCTTCGCCTTGCTCTCCCGCTTGCCAATCGCATCCTTCGCCTCACCGAGCAACCGCTCTCGCTCCAGGCGCGCGGCCTCCGCCTTCGAGGCCTTCGTTTTCTCGGCCTCTCGTGCGGCGTTCTCGATTCTCGCTTCACACGAGAGCTTCGCATCCTCATTGATTTTATCTATGATGGCATCCAATCCTGACATAGCTACTCCTTCGTGTAACGCCGATGCGGCGCTTCGAAATTCATTACCGTTTGTTTGTCTTAAGCATATTGCCTCGCTGAATAAAGCGCTGATGGCACATCATTCGCAAAACAAAAACGCTCGGCAATCCGTTCTCTGTTCTCCGATTCTCCGAGAATCAGAGTCCCAATTGGGAAATGTTCATAACGGTCAGCAAAGAAGTAATGAAGCAAAGAAGTGCATAGAACTCAACGAAAGCAGCAGAAAGAACTGCTTTACCGGACTCAGAGTCCTTCTTGGATACGATGTTAACACCAGCTACAGTAACGCGTGCCTGAAGCAATGCAGAAACCATACCGCCGATGGCAATCGGTAAGCATGCTAAGAAATAGAGAAAACCAGCTGTAAAGGATACCGCTGACGATCCTCCCAAAACACCGATTTGTGTAAGCAACAAGATGGTTACAACCAATCCGTAAAGTCCCTGTGAACCCGGAAGCAGCATCAAAATCATCAGCTTCGAGAACTTAGACGGATCGTCAATGATTACGGGAGCCGCAGCCTCCGCCGTCATGTCAACACCCTTTGCCGAGCCTACGCATGTCAAAGTGACAGAAAGTGCACCTCCAATTAGTGCCAGTAAAATACCCCAACTCATTTATTTGTCCTCCTTATATTTGTAATGCTTGGTATTCATTTTGAATGGGTGGAACATGGTACCGCCACCCTCATAGAATTTGCCGAAGAATTCGACATATTCCAAACGATTTCCGTGAACATACGCGCCAAGTGCGCTGATGCCCATATTCACTGTGTGTAAAACAACGAATACGATGATGAAAATAATCAGCCGTCCGATTCCCGAGAGGAAAATAGTACCGATGGTATTGGCTACCATGCCGACAATTCCGGTAACGAGACCGAGGGCCATCAAACGAGAATACGATAAAATATCACTGAAATATCCGGTAACATTATAGAGACTTCCGAGTCCTCCGATAATCTTGCCGATAATGGTCGGCGACTTGCGTCCCTGTGTACATACGAGCCCTAAAGCACCTGCAATTGCTACATACTTGCCGATTTCTGCAAGCGGAAGAGACGTCTTAACGAGCATCGGAATAATGACCAAAATGAGACCGGCAAACCCGACCCACCAGAAGCCGACGTCAAAGCAAGCACCGATTCGATCACCATGCTTCCACATATTGACAAACTTCAATGCCAAACCAGCCATCAAATGGATAAAGCCTAATACGAGGCTAACACCGAGCATAAACATCGGGTTCTGCGCCGGGTCAAACCATATCGGCTTAAGACTCACGGAGCCATCGAAGAAACCGGTGCTGATGGCTTGCACAACATTTCCAAAGAAGCTACCGAAAAGAAATCCCCAGAAGGTGGACGAAATGCCGCAATATAGGAACTTACGCATATTTTGTTTTGTCGCGCCTTCCGGCTTCAGTTTTAATAGAATAAATAGCGTGCCGATAATCATCAACAAACCGTATCCGGCATCGGAAAGCATCATGCCGAAGAATAAATAGTAGAAGAAGCTCATAACCGGATTCGGGTCTAAGTCATTCTTTGAAGGCGCACTGTAGCCTTCAACAATATCCTCCACAGGAGCGGCAAATGCATTATTCTTAAACTTAATCGGGACTTCCTCGTCATCGCGCGGATCACGGCATTCCACATAAAGCGTGAAATTTTCTTCGAGCTCCTTACAAAGCGGCTCGCAATCGGATTCGGCAATAAAACCATCTAGGATAAATGTCTTTTGGGAGAAAAGCACCTGACCGAGCATCTCATATTTATCCTTACGCATGAGCATGTAATCCGACAAGAAATAGAGATTATCAAGCTCTTCGGAGAAGGTACCCATTTTATCTCGGCAATCGAGGATGGTTTGGGCGGATTCTTCAATACGCGCACGCAGCTTCGCGATACGGTACGCCGGCGGATGCTTCGTCGGGTCAGAAGGAGCGACAAAGCCGAGATTACGGAAAACATACATGATATCGTCAAAAAACGCCTTGTGCGCCATGATAAAAAGACATGTTTGTTCGCGTGCAACGGAAATGATTTCCACATAAAAATCCGGAATCGAAATATTCTCTGGAGAGAAATCCTCGCCGCGTGTGGCGGCATTCGAAGCCATATAGGCGACATATTTTTCATCGAAAAGCTTCTTTAAAGCCGCTTCATCGCATGTAAAGGGCAGTTGCCCGACAGCGCATGGTGCTTTCGCCGTGCCTTGGAATTGCATCGGTACGTCCAGGTTTTCCCACGGTAAAATCTGATCAAGACGATTTTCTGTGTGAATACGAACCGTCTTCTCCGAGGCGATTTTACGGTCGAGTGCTTCTATTTCATAGGCAACACGCATGGTCTTTTCGACGCAATCGGTTCTGGCTGCAAACTCTTCGGCGGACAGCTCCTTACGCCCCATAAAACCTTCCAAAAGCGAATGCTTCACGTTGCCATATTGTTCAATCAATTCAATGGCTCGTTTTACGGTTTGCAATGATTTATCGAATTGGGCAATACTGGTCTGTGTGGAAATCAAAGCGACCGATTCATCCTCGTCGTCCTTGAATCGCTCCGTCACATCAACCGTACCGATGCGTTGCAAAAAATCCACGACCTTTTTCGCGTCGCTTTGCATCGCTATGATTTCTATGTGTTTCATCGGAACAATGGCCACGTATTATTGCCTTCCTGTTACTATATTTAGGGCGGCGGTAATCGCTGTTTCGCGGTTCGTCTTCGCCTTTTCGCGCAAAGCATCTGCGTCGTCCTTCGCGTGTAAAATCGCATCCTCACGGATTTGTTCTTCTTTTTGGGCTTGGGCTTGGTAGAGCGAATCCACTTCACTACGGGCGTCGGAAAGAGTCGAATAGTAGGCGTTACGAGCTTCCTCGTCCGCCTGCAGAAGGATTGCATTCGCTTTATCCCGAGCATCCTGCTCGAGTTGTTGTGCTTTTTTCTCTACTTCCAAAACGCGATTGACTTGTTCTGATGCCATGTCACTTGCCCCCAAAAAAGAAATGGAAATCATTTTACAAACGTCCGCGTCTATTTTCACATGAATGTCGCATTTTATCAAGGACATATTTGTACATTTTGTTGGAAATTTGCCAAAACCCGAGATACGCGCCCATCCTTTGCGTCATTTTTCTTGCGAGTGAAAATGTGTATAATAGTTGAGTATTATCACTCTAATTATAGAGTCATCGCGGAGGATTTTTATGAGCATGTTAAGTATCCGTAATCTAACAACGATATATCCCGGCGGGAAAGTCGCCGTTGACAGCGTATCACTCGATGTTGAAGAGGGTGAATTGTTTGCATTCATCGGGCATAATGGTGCCGGAAAGACGACTACAATTAAAAGTATTGTTGGGCTTTTGCCAATCACGGAAGGAACAATTATGGTGGATGGCATTTCCGTTACGGAGCATCCCATTGAAACAAAGAAACGTATTGCCTATATACCTGATAACCCGGAGCTTTATCCGAACCTAACGGGGATGCAGTTTTTGGATTTTGTGTCGAATGTTTTTCGCGTTCCGAAGGAAACGAGGATGGAACGGATTCGGAAGTATGCCGATGCGCTTGAAATCCGAGACGTATTAAATGACCAGATTCAATCGTATTCTCATGGCATGAAGCAAAAGCTCGCGATTATCGTTGCCTTTGTGCACGATCCGAAGCTTTTGATTATGGATGAACCTTTTGTCGGACTCGACCCGAAGGCGGCTTTTACCGTGAAAGAGATTATGAGGGAGTTTTGTTCGCGAAATAACAGTATCTTCTTCTCCACGCATGTTCTGGAGGTCGCGGAGAAGCTTTGTGATAAGGTTGCAATTATTAAGAACGGCAAATTGATTGCTTGCGGTACGATGGAAGCGGTGAAGGGTAATTCTTCGCTCGAAGAAGTCTTCTTGGAAATCACTGAGGAGGCATAATTTCATGTATCACTTGTCATTGCTTCTCAAAGTCAGTTTTCAAAACATGCTGGGAGGTCTTCGCAATAGGAAGACCCCGTATATAGCTTCCTGTATTCTTCTCGGATTCGCCTATATTATGCTGGGTGTTTTTTGTGTTGGACAAGGGGTGGCAATTAGTGTGATGGCCATCTCCAATCATACGCCGGAGTACGGCATTTTTATCTGTATCCTGGTCAGCGTTGTAATAGGGCTTTTTTTCGGCATTTTACGCGCTTCTCAGCAAAACAAAAACAATGATGCAGATCTTTTGCTTGCTATGCCTATAAAAAAAACTACGGTAGTAATCTCGTCTTTCGTCATTCGATATTTCTATGACGGACCGATGATTATTTTGATTATGCTTTCGAGCGTTCTTTCGAATTTTGTCTTGGGACAGCTCGATGTCCTCGGTTTGCTTCGCGGCATCCTCATTACCTTTCTTTTGCCGTTGCTTTCCATCGTCTTTTCAACGACCATCGGTACTTTCCTACTCTTTATCAAAACCCGATTTAAGGGAGGCTCCTATATTATCACCGCGCTTTCTTTAGCATTAATGATGGCGTATTTCTATTTTGCAAGCTCCTCGAGCAGTATCATGACAGCTCTTGTAAAAAGCACCAAGAATTCGACTGAATTCATGAATAAGGTGAAGCCGATATATTGGATTGCCGATGCGATTTTCAGCGGAAATCCGTTGTTTATGGCATTTACTCTCGCGGTTTTACTGATTCCGTTTGTTTTGCTGGTGATTTATGTGGCAAAGAATATCACGAAGACGGACTATCAGCATTCGAGTAAAGATAAACGAATTCGCATTAAGACCATCACACCAACGCGTGCCTTTTTTGGCATGGAGGTTAGAAAGTATTTATCGTCAAGCATTTATGTGATGAATACGCTATTCGGGCCGGTTTTGTTGATCTTATTAATGGTTACAACACTGGTTCTCGGACCGGAGCAAATGATTAGCTTCTTCGGTAAATCGTTCAGTGCAAGCAGTGCGGATGGTGATGTGGTCATACGTCAAGCCTCATCTGCGGTAATTTCCGCTTTCCTATGTAGTATCATGACCTTCATTTCGACGATGGTATTGACAACGCCGGCATCTGTTTCGCTCGAAGGTAGTCGGCTGTGGATTACGAAAACAATGCCGGTATCGACGCGGCAAATTTTATGGTCAAAGATTGGTTTGAACATCGTGCTATGTGTACCGGCGTTATTGGTTTGTGGAACAGCGATTGGAATCCGTATGCAACTACCAACATTGATGATTCTTTTTGATGTGTTAATCGCGGTAATTGCGTCGATATGTTCTTCCGTGTGGGGAATGATCATGGGGCTTCTTTTCGTACGGCTTGATTGGACCAATGAAGCACAGGTAGTGAAGCAAGGCATGGCGATGGGCATATCAATGTTGATTGGCGGGTTCATCGATGCTTTTGTAATTACGATTTTACTCGTCACAGCCGTCATGAAATTATCGGATTCTGCCATATACATCGCTTTGTCTGTATGCTTAGGTTTTGTGCTTCTCTTGGCCGGCATTGGAATCGTAATTGTTGAGAATTACGGGGTTCGCCGCTTTAATTCTTTGCGAGGATGATGCATGAACAAGGACGAGACAAGAGAGCAAACGAAAACAAATGCAGTCACGTGGGAGAAGCCATTTTCCAATAGAGAAAAAGAGTTGGCTCAAATTAAAGACCGTTATGATGCCGCGCCGAAAGAAACGAAGGAGCTGTTTGCACGTGCATATACAGGATTACGAGATAAGGTTGAGCGCGAAGGCGTGATTGCGAATGCAATTCACGGGACGCGTATGCGTCTTCATGTGTTTCATGATCTGCATTTTTCGATTGATGATGAGCCGGTACACGTGGATTTCTGTCTGATTTCCGATGATACGATTGTCTTGATTGATGCATATGAGGAGGCACCGCTTGATACACCGCGCTTTGATCGACGTTTCGCGAAATTACCGGATTTTCCGAGCCCGCAACGCTTAGAAAACAATGCATATTTGATTGCAGAGCTGCTACACCGCGGGGGCTTTTTGGGCCGAAAAGAGATGATTCGCGTTACGCCGCTGCTTGTCGACACAAAACAACAATTAAATGACAAAAATATATTAGCCGAGTCGCGTAGCCTCCTATATAATGAAATAAAAGCGACCTCCGTGCTATCGATTATGGGCCTTGGAGAGTGGCTATGCTCAAATATGGGAGAGAACCCGCGCGGTAAGCCTTTCTTCAACGAAAAAAAGCTGCCGAAGATTTGCGAATATCTCATTTCTCACATCTCAAAATAGAGTAAAACGGAGGAAATGGCCATGGACATGCGTACGATGCAGAAGTTGGATGAAAAGGTTTCTCTTTTAGGCTTTGGCGGCATGCGGTTTCCGCTGAATGAGAACGGCGGTATCGACGAAAAAGCAGCGGAAGCCATGCTTGATTACGCTTACTCGAACGGTGTCAATTATTTTGACACGGCATATCCGTATCACAGCGGAAAGAGTGAACCATTCATGGGGCGCATTTTGAAAAAATATCCGCGGGAGAAGATTCGTATTGCGACGAAGCTTCCTTGTTGGGAAGTGAAGAAGCCTGAAGATGTCGAACGTCTTTTTAATGAACAATTAGCTCATTTGCAAACCGATTATGTTGATTTCTATTTAATGCATGCTTTGGAGAAAAACCGTTGGCACGACATGCTGAAATTGGGTGTTGTCGAGTCACTTGAGAAGCTACAAAGGGAAGGGAAAATCCGCCATCTCGGCTTCTCTTTCCATGACGAATATGACGTTTTTGAAGAAATTATCACGTATCGCAAGTGGGATTTTTGCCAAATCCAACTGAATTACATGGATGCTGACCAACAAGCCGGTTTACGCGGTCACGATTTAGCCATGAAGCTTGGTGTTCCGCTTGTAATCATGGAACCGATAAAGGGAGGCTCATTAACGTTACTTCCCGAAGAGTCGGTGAGCGCACTCCTTTCTATTGATTCCGATGCCTCACAGGCGAAATGGGCACTACGCTGGGTCGCTTCTTTGTCGAACGTCTATACGATTTTAAGTGGCATGTCAACGCTGGATCAGGTGAAGGAAAACGTGAAGATTTGCTCGGACTTGGTTCCGCTTTCCGAGGAAGAATTGACGGCAGTGGACGCTACCCGCCGATTTTTGGAAGCACGCATTCACAATAATTGTACCGGCTGTCGATATTGTATGCCTTGTCCGCAGGGCGTCGACATCCCGAAGAATTTCTTTTTATGGAATGAATATGGGAAATATGCTAATCGTGGTTCTGCTGCTTGGCATTGGCAGAACGAGATATCCGCCGCTGAAAAACCCGATCATTGTATAGAGTGCGGTCTTTGCGAGACAAAGTGTCCGCAACACATATCGATTCGCGAAAATCTGAGACAGGCGAAGATGGATATGGACGCGACAATCGAGAATAATTAACCAAACGAGCGAGCATAGACTCGCTCGTTTCATGTGGATAAGTTCGGATTGTCGGTGTTTTTTCTCTACTATTCTCGGAGAAAAGCGGAATACCCGCAAAAGAGTTGCTTTTTCATTCTGGAACTCGTATCATGTGACATATACAACATTATTTGATACTTAGCATTTCTGTTTGCACATTATTCATAAAATGACGTCATTTTCCGCCGCGAGTTTTGTAAAATCCGTACAAATTTTTCTTTTTTGAGCGCATAATGTAAATAGAAATCATTGCACGTCAAACGTGCGTGTTGATATTTCCTACCCGGAAGGAGGCGATTCGATGAATCAGTATCTAGTTACCGGAGCAACAGGCCAGTTAGGCAATACCATAGTACGGTTGCTTCTTGATAATCAGAAACAAGTCCGTGTGCTGGTGCATCCGGAAGAAGACACGACCCCGTTAGCAGGCCTGCCTGTCGAAGTGGTATATGGGGATATCATGGTCAAGGATTCGCTTAAAGATTTTTTTGATTTACCGAATCCGCGTGAAGCTATTCTTGTACATGCACAAGAGCGCAACGTCATTTCCGAGAAGAAGGATTTGATGGTACGCCGCGTGAACGTTCAGGGTACCATGAATATTACCGATACTTGTGTGAAGAAGAAAATCGGTAAATTAATCTACATTGGTTCTGCCCACGCGATTCCGTCCAGTCCGGACGGAAAGCCGGTGCAGGAGTCAAACTACTTCGACCGTAATAAGGTAGTCGGAGATTATGCGCAATCCAAGGCTGAAGCGACGCAATACATTTTAGATAAGGTCGCTTTGAATGGTTTGAACGCGGTGATTCTCCTGCCTTCCGCGATTATGGGCCCGTTCGAATACGGCGAGTCGGATGTTGTTTCTTTGATTCGTGACTATCTTTCCGGCGATTTGAAGGTATCTGTCCCCGGCGGTGGTGATTTTACCGACGTACGCGACGTAGCTGCCAGTGTTTTGAAAGCATCCGAATCGACTGATAGCAGTAAAGGTTCGTGCTATATCCTTTCCAACACGTATATCAGTACGCAGGACTTCTTACATTCGCTTCATGAGATTACTGGTCATGAAGAGGTAACAAAGACAGTGCCGAATTGGCTTCTTGGTTCATCTGGTATTGTTAAGCTTTACTACAAGATTACACGTAAGGAGAACCCGAAGGAGAAGTTCGGACTCTTCACCTCGCAACAGCAACGGCAATACACCCACGAGAGAGCCGAAACGGAGCTCGATTACAATCCGAGAGATGTACATCAATCTCTGGAAGACACCGTATCTTGGGTGGAGATGCAAAAGGGTGAATAATCGATCTTTGGAGATTCGGTATGCTGACCGAATGACAATGAAATATGTATATTCTTTCTTGAATGAATGAACGAATAAAGCAACGACCGTTTCCTCCGATGCGGTCGTTGTTTTGGTGATGGCGAAAAGAAGCGAATTCAAGAAAGGGACTGGTGGTCACGATTACGAGTTCGACTTTTCAACGTGTAAAGAACGCAATATTGTGGTATAGTTTCTTTGAAGTATTTTCGAAAAGAGGAACGTGCGTTATGGCAAAAACAGCATTGTTGGTAATTGACGTCCAAGCCGCTTTGATGGAAGACCATCCTTATGACGAGAAACGCTTAATTGATACCATCGTCCGTTTAGAGACGATGTGCCGCGAAAATGATATGGAAGTTATTTTTGTTCGGCACGAGGATGAAGTTTTGAAAAAAAGAACACCCGGCTGGCAGATTTATTCGAAAATCGGCCCGGTCGGAGACGAGAAAATATTTGACAAAGATTGCCCGAGTGCTTTTATCCGAAGTGGATTGAAAGAATATGCCAGAGAAAAGGGTATTACGCGCTTTATTATCACAGGCTTACAAACCGACTTTTGCATAGATGCGAATGTCCAAGCTGCGAATGAGCATGGCTTCGAGGTCGTCATTCCCCGAGGAGGTCACAGCACATTTGATAATAAACATTTATCTGGTGATGAATCCTATCACTACTACACCTATGATATTTGGAAGAATCGCTACGCGACTGTTATGTCCGTAGATGATATCGAGGAGAGTATATGAAATCACAGTTTTTTCCGTACGATAACACATGGCCGCGTGCCCAGCATTTCCACTACTATGCGAATATGTATCCAACGAATTTATCGGTTAACATTCGTTTGGATGTGACATCCCTCGTGACGGCCCTTCGTGCGAAGAACGTTCCACTTGCACCAGCCTTCTATTACATGGCTACCAAAGCCATCAATATGCAAGGGGAGCTGAGTGTTGCCTATAAAGACGGCGCTATTGGTTGGTGGAATTATCTCAATCCGACCTATCCGGTCTTCCATGAAGACGACGAAACGGTGACGCTTCTTTGGACTGAATACGAAGAGGATTTCTTGCTCTTCTATGAGAAATATCAGCATGACATCGAGAAATTTGGGTCAAGCCATGGTGTGATATCCATGAAGGGTATGCCGCCAATGAATAGCTTCAATATTCACTATCAGGAATGGTTTTCGTTTGACGGTCTATCTATCGATTTGCATGAGACAAAGGATTACTTTTTCCCGAGCGTTGATATCGGTAAGCCGATTGAAGAGAACGGCAAAATTCTGGCGCCAATTTCTATTACGATACATCGTGCCGCAAGCGATATGATTCACGTAAAGAAGTTCTTCGATGATGTGATGACTGCGGGCAAAGACGTGGAAGAGAAAGTAAAAACGCTGTAAGGCGAGACCGCAAATGCAAAATAGTTACAGGATTCACGTTAAACGACGGCACGTAAGTACCGTCGTTTTGTTTGCCATCGGTGTAAAAGTACACACCAAAGATTTCATAGCGCGATTAATATGGAATGCAGCAGCATTAATATTCAGGAGTAAAAAAAACCCATACGGAATTAGAAAATTCACCTGCGGCGAATGTATGTTCCACACCATCAATCGTTACTTTGTAAACGGGGAAAACATGTTCACGGTGATAGCGAGAATCGGTTACTTTTACCTTCTCGGGTGTACTTACCCATTTATAGTCAAACATGTTTACGCCAAACAAGCGCGTGTTACCATCTACTCCGGTAATCCTATGCGTCCATGTGGGTGTATTGTTTTCTTCCATTTTGATTGCCTCCTTTGTCCGGAAAGAATTGACAGCTTCCCGCGACACATCATAAACAAGACTAAAAAAGCGAAAGTCGATTCCGAACCATCAGGGGTCCGAAGTCGACTACTGTTAAATTGGTGGAGCGGGTGTTGTCATGGGCGAACACTCGCAAAAGGAATCTGTATCACCATTCAGCGCTGTTTCTATATCCCCTAAGCGGGATATCTTCGATACTCAAAGGGCGTTTATTTTTATTGATTATAAGCGTAAAATGGACGTGTACAAGTACACTGAGTAGACGAAAATGTTGAATTCGAAGTATAGCAATTAGGCGCAACTTTTTAATCGGAATTTGCGTAGGAAAAGAAATGAAAAATCACTTTGCTTCTATGCATATATTTCGTAATTCTTACATTAGTGGGAACTTGCTATGTTTTTGTTGATTCTGGTCAAGTAAATGCAGGGTATATCTGTGTTCCTTTGGTATGCGTGTTGACGTCGCTTATTGCATATTGGAAATACAAGTAATCGGCAGCTTCAAGCTTGTAGAGAGGATGATTATTTATGAAGAAAATGATTGGATGCTGTGGTTTGGACTGTGAAAAGTGTGATGCTTACCTTGCTACCGTGAATAATGACGATACACTTAGAGATAAAACGGCAAAACTGTGGAGTCAATTAAATAACATCGAAATAACAGCGGCAATGATAAATTGTACGGGCTGTCGCGCAGATGGTGTTAAAACATACTTTTGTGGAAATCTGTGTGAAATTCGCAGATGCGCTATGAGCAAGAGCTTTGAAACGTGCGGCGAATGTGCTGAGAAAGATGCATGTAAAACGGTAGCCCAGATACATATGCACAACGAAGCAGCCAAAAGGAATCTGGAATAAATTCCGTTTTTGTGAGGATTTGGTCAAATCGGAATTTGCACGCAGCACAATGAGGTCTACGAAGCGTTGATTGCGTGTGCTCGTATTTTGGGTATCATAAGTATATTGGAGATGATAAGAATGACTTTCACACCTATTGACCTGCAAAACTGGAAGCGAGGTCAAATGTTTTACTATTTTTCCAAAATGGCACCTACCGGCTACTCTATGACAGTCAATGTTGACATCACTGTGTTAAAGGAGACTGTCACGGAAGCAGGTTTAAAATTCTTTCCGGCATACTTGTGGTTGGTCACCAAAAACCTCAATCGTCAGACGGAGTTCAAAATTGCCGAAAAGGATGGCGTGCTCGGTTGGTATGATACTCTGACCCCTCTGTATGCCAGCTTTCATGAGGACGACCACACATTTTCTTTAATGTGGACAGAATACACGGACAACTTTACGCTGTTTTATCAGAAGTATATTTCTAATCAACAATGCTATGCGAACAATCACGGTGTACTATGCCAGCCACAGACACCGCCCCCGCCCAACGCATATACCGTTTCATGTATTCCGTGGGTTGAATTTACACATTTTGCCGTTCATAGTTATGAAAATAAGCCATATTATTTTCCCTCTATTGAAGCGGGAAAAATCATTGAAAGTGACGGCCGATTGCTCATGCCGCTTTCGCTTACATGTCACCACGCTACAACAGATGGGTATCATGTCAAATGCTTTCTTGAATCATTGGATGAGGATATAAGAGACTTTAAACAATATCTATAAATTCCGGTTTGTGTGGATGACAAGCATAAAAGGGGGATACTCTTTTGCGGAATAGTTGATCACTAAAATTGGAATTTGTTAAGGCAAAACAATGATGAAGAATAAACCTGAAATTAGCT
>DAIPXZ010000009.1:0-53694 GCA_036782995.1 Bacillota bacterium | reverse complement strand
ATTTGGAAGAGGTATGCTTGGTAAAGATTAAGAAGCTTTCCTTGGAAAAAATGCTGATTGAACGCACTTTAGCAAAACTGGAAGAATTGATGATTGAATTATCTCCGGAAAAGATTGAAGAGCGTAATCTCTACCAAAAGCAAGCCGAACTAAAGGCAGAGATTCTTCGCGTTGAGCGCGAATTAGAATCACTAAAGAATGATATGGAACCGACGATTATCAATAAGGAAGATATTTCTCGTGTAGTTGAGATGTGGACCGGTATCCCGGTAAAGCGTATTTCTGAGTCGGATTCGGAACTCTTGATGAAGCTCGAAGAGCGATTACATAAGAGAGTCATTGGACAAAATGAAGCCGTTAATGCGCTCGCACGGGCAATTCGGCGCAATCGTTCCGGTTTTGGAAAGAAACACAAGCCATCTTCATTCATTTTTGTCGGACCTACCGGCGTAGGAAAGACGGAATTGGTTAAGGCTATCGCTGAAGCCATGTTTGCGCGTGAAGATGCGCTTATTCGCTTGGACATGTCAGAATTCATGGAAGCGCATACGGTTAGCAAATTGATCGGATCGCCTCCTGGATATGTTGGATATGACGATGGCGGACAATTAACTGAGCGCGTGAGACGTAAGCCATACTCGGTCATTCTTTTCGATGAAATCGAGAAGGCACATCCGGATGTGTTTAATATGCTTTTGCAGATTTTGGATGATGGACGATTGACGGATAGTCACGGGCGATTGGTCAATTTTGAAAATACAATATTGATTATGACTTCGAATGCTGGAACCACGTTAAAGTCAAATGGTTTCGGTTTCGGTGCAGATGGAAGAGTTGCACTCGAGAGTCGTGTTCATTCCGTTCTCAAAGAGATGTTCCGACCGGAATTCTTAAATCGTATCGATGAGATTATTGTATTTAACGAGTTATCGAAGGACGAGATTCGTCAAATCGTAAATCTGATGTTGGTTGAATTGTCGAATCAATTAAAAGAAAAGGAGATATCTGTCAAGATTTCGGAGAAGGCCAAGGATCAGCTTGCCATAGAAGGATATGATTCCAAATATGGTGCGCGTCCTTTACGTAAGACGATTCAGAAGAAGCTTGAGGATCCACTGTCGGATTATTTCCTTACCGGAGAATTGAATCAGGTAAGTGATATTGCTATTGATTATCGTGACGGAAAATACACGTTTGATTTTACGAAACGTAAAGATGACGATAATTCGGATACTGCGGCCTCAAAAGACAATTAATTCTTGTCAGTTCTCGTAAACAAATTCTTGATATCAGCCACAGCATTGCATAATTAACCAATATCACCGGAATGACTAATTTCGGTGATATTTATTTCACGAGCACAAAAGTCTCGGTATTTTTTCGGAGTCATCCCACAATGCTTTTTCAGTACTTCACAAAAATAGCTTTGCGATGGAAATGCAAGTATGGATGTGATTTCGGCAATTGAATAATCGGAATAACGGAGCATGTTTTGTGCGGTTTCGATTTTTCGATTCATGATATATTCCGTAATGGATACACCCGTCTCGTTTTTAAATAGACGGGAAAGATAATTCGGACTGATACCGACTTGTGCGGAAAGCTCGGACAGCTTAATTCTTTTGTGAAGATTGTCATAAATATACTCAATGGTCTGCGATACTGGTTTTGATAATGCTTTCCTTTTTCGAATTGTTCTCATTCGCTTGGTATAATCTTGTGTCATTTTGGTATGGAGCTTGGTCAGCTCGTTGAATTCTTTGATTTGATCGGCTTTGTGGATATACAGATCGCTTAGATTATAGGCTGTTTCATGCTGCATACCGCCTTCAATGCAATATCTGGCAACGAGAGCAACCGTGATGGCGAAATGATATTTTTGATTTTGCAACGGATTATCGGAAAGCTTTCCGAAACCTTTGTTCTCCGTGTATACGTTTTCGGAGATGCGAGCGACTTCTTTTTCGTTTCCATTTTTAACTGCTTGGTAAAAAGCGAACTCTTTACCATAAGGTGCGTGAACGGTCTCATTTTCACGCATCAGGTATTCTTTATAGAAAAGTTCTTTTTCCGTATCCATGTCTGCACCTCTGTATAATGATAGCACGAAAACGAAAAAAAGGTAACGAAAACGGTATAGAATCGGGATTTTGCATGATAAATTCGATATAGAAGTAACTATTTGAACCATTCACCTTCAATCATGAATAGCATTTAAGGAGGGAACAATGAAGAAGTTGCAAAAAATGGAATGCATACTGTTAACGCTTGTTATTGCAATCGGAATTTTTACAACAGGATGCGAGCAAAAAAAGAATGAAACCAATGACGAAACCACAACATTGGAATCTACGACAACGACGGAGGCAAGAGAAGAAGTTGTTGTACCCGAAATTGAAGGATACACTTTGCTCTGGCACGATGAATTCGAGGGTGATACTTTGGCTGAAGAAATATGGACACGCGAAGTACGCCAACCCGGCTGGACGAATAATGAGTTGCAGGAGTATTGTGATTCGGAAGAGAATGCCTTTGTGCGAGATGGTTGTCTTGTTCTTAAAGCCATTAAAACAACTGATGAAAACGGTGATGCGTATTATACCTCCGGTAAAGTTAACTCACAGAATAAACAGGACTTTACCTATGGCAAGATTGTTGTAAATGCGCGCGTTCCTGAGGGACAAGGTTTATGGCCGGCAATCTGGATGATGCCGCAGGTCGAAAGTCGCTATGGAACTTGGCCGAAATGCGGTGAGATTGATATCATGGAGGTCTTAGGAAGTGACACGTCAACAGCGTATGGTACCATTCATTATGGTGAGCCGCATGCTTCACAGCAGGGCATCGTTACATTGGGATCAAGTGCGTTTTCCAGAGTATTCCATCAGTATTCCGTTGAATGGGAACCAGGCGAAATTCGTTGGTATATCGACGGGGTGCTTTACCTGACGGTAAATGATTGGTTCTCGGCACCACTTGGACTGAATGAATATGAGTATCCGGCACCGTTCAATCAACCCTTCTTCGTTCAAATGAATTTGGCGGTCGGTGGTGATTGGCCGGGCAATCCGGATGAGCTTACCAATTTCGACAATGCCGAATTTGAAATTGATTATGTGCGTGTATATCAAAAACCAGAATACGATACAAATGTTACAAAACCGGAGCTCATTTTCCGTGACCCTCTTGCTGACGGAAACGAAATATATAACGGCGATTTCGCCGAAGCAGAAGACTTGAGCGACGAAGAGAATTGGACATTCTTGCTTTTCGAAGGTGGTGAAGGTTCTGCTGAGATTGTAAATAATGAAATTGTTATTACATCGGAAAACCAAGGTACTGTTGATTATTCAGTACAGTTAGTACAACCGGACTTGGCAATGCGCCGCGGTAGCAAGTATCGAATTACTTTTGATGCATACGCTGAAGAAGAGCGTGACATTATTGTTTGCGTCTCTGCGCCGACAAATGGATGGATTCGATATTTCCAAGACACACTACTCACTTTATCTACAGAAAAAACAACCTACACGTACGAATTCGAAATGACGGAACGTGATGATAATAATGGAAGACTGGAGTTTAACATGGGCAACCGCGGTTCGACAGCTACCATTCATATCAGCAATGTCCGTGTGGAGGAAATCGAGTAAGGAGTATTTATGAAAAGATTTGATGGCTACGAACGTGGTATCAATTTAGGTGGTTGGATTTCTCAGTATAACGAAGCAAGCAAAACGCATTTCGATACATTTATAACGAAAACAGATATTGCCCGAATTGCCAGCTGGGGACTAGATCATGTGCGATTGCCAGTCGATTATGAGGTTGTCATGGATGATGATCTCACATTTAAGGAAGATGGTTTTTCCTACATTGACGCTTGCCTTTCTTGGTGCCGTGAATATCGATTGAATGTGATTCTCGATTTGCACAAGTCAAAGGGTTATATGTTTGATGCTTTGGCGGTTCCTGATTCTGACAAATTCTTCACGGAGTCTGCATTACAGGATGCTTTCTATCATATCTGGAGAGAATTTGCTCGACGTTACGGTAAATATAGTTCATTTCTGACGTTTGAACTTTTAAATGAAGTGGTCAATCCGGCATATGGTGAAAAATGGAACGAGATTGCGACGGAGTGTATTAAAGAGGTACGAGCAATTGCCCCGGATAATACCATTATCATCGGTGGTACATGTAATAATGCGGCAACAACCGTTTCGGCGATTCGTTTGCCATCATACGACAATATTGTTCTAACATTTCATTGCTATGAGCCAATGGCATTCACGCATCAAAAGGCCTATTGGGTCATGGACATGCCAATGGATCAAGAAGTGGAGTATCCACTCTCCATCGAAGAACTACGAGAAAAGAGCAAGCCCGTATCAAAAGCACAAGTTGGCGCAATTTTCGATACTGTTCTGGACGGGAAAGACGAATGCTTTTTTGAAACGCTTTTTGCAGATGCAATTTCGTATGCAAAATCTGTTGGCGCTCCATTGTATTGTGGTGAGTATGGTGTTATCGATCGGGCACCTGCCGAGAGTGCATTGCATTGGTTTCAAGCGATTAACAAGACCTTTACGAGTAATCAAATCGGACGATCTGCATGGAATTATAAAGAGAAGGATTTTGGTATTGTTGATGCGCATTACGACGGTGTACGAGATAAATTAGTTAAATACCTGTAAACATGGCCAATGAATCTGTCTCTGTATCAGCTGACGATCACGGGCATTCGTCCTGAATATAAAAATGGCGGTTGTCTTTAGGCGGGTGTCCGTAAAACAGTAATCCAACAAAATTACGAATTATGGGCATCTGTCAGGCGGGATTGGCTGAGAATAGACGGTATTCGGGAAACCGAGTACCGTCTATTTTTTTGCCCATTGCAAACGTATTAGGAAAGCAACGCCGTTCAGCTATAATAATCTCAAAATCAATCTTATCCTTTCCTATCCGAGATTTTTTCAGAAAAACTCAAAAAAGTTTGGAAACATTGGAACAAAACAGGCGTTCCCAAGCCATATATAGTGGAGGGCAAAACGAAACGAGGTGAAATAATGGCAAAACAGAAAGGCCCGAAAGGTTTTATTGTGGTGCTGCCACACGGCATCATCGAAATACCACAGGACAGCTATGTTTCATGGCTGACGCTGTTCTTCGCGTTGCCGCAGGAACTTGTCAGCAAGCGCTCCGCCTACATGGAACTGCCGCGCTGTCCCGATGAGGTTCTGCGGACAGACAAATATGATGCGCTCATTAAGTCAGACACATTCATTGAACTGGTCTGGGACTGCTACGCATGGGCAGCATGGCAATTCTTCCAAGTACCCGATAGGAAGGGCGGCTATCGAGATATTCCCGGTGACTGTTCTTTTTTCTGTCGGAAAGGGGCTTTATTATGAGCAAAGAACCGTTTGAAGAAATGCCGGATTGCTGCGGGCAGGAAATGATTGTCTGCGGCATCTCTGAACTTTATTTTTTCTGCATCTCTTGTTGCTTGTTTCGTTTGATTTTTATTAAAGTTGCCTTTTGACTTTTTTCGCAGCGTCAAGTAAAAATAGAATACTTTGTGACCACTTGCAAAATAGTATTCCGTGTGAAATACTAAAAAATAACAAACATTTGACACGATACATGCTTCGGCAGATACGAAACGGATGCGTTCTGTTGTTGCATGTATTATCTTTTTAGCACATGCATAGGCATGTGCTTTTTTTGTTGCAAAATTTAGGAGGACAAATATGATGGAAACACGCTCTAATGACTTTCTCGTAAAAGAAAAGATTGGAACACTCATGCGAAAATACTCGATTCCCTGCATTATCTCTCTGGCAGTAGCGGCGCTCTACAATATCGTTGATCAGATATTTATCGCCAACGCCAGCTATCTCGGCTCCTACGGCAACGCAGCCAACACGGTGGTATTTCCACTGACGGTAGTTGCACTGGCTATTGCTGTTATGATTGGCGATGGCTGCTGCGCATTTGTCAGCATCAGTCTTGGCGGCAACAAAGTGAGTGACGCACATCGCAGTATCGGAAATGCAATTTTGTTATGCATTATTTCCAGCGCTGTGTTAACTGCGCTTTACCTCATTTTTATGGAACCAATCCTCACCATGTTTGGCGGCAAAGTAAATGCTGAAACCTACGCTTACGCCAAAGAGTACTTCTTTTGGATAGCGTTGGGCGTTCCATTTTATATGTTCGGTCAGGCCATGAACCCCATTATTCGATCCGACGGCAGCCCAAAGTTTGCTATGATCGCCACCATAAGTGGCGCGGCAGCAAACCTGATACTCGATCCAATCTTTATCTTCCCGCTTAAAATGGGCATGATGGGGGCGGCGGTCGCCACCGTGATCGGCCAGATACTGACTGCTGCCCTGTCGATCTGGTATCTCTGCCACACGAAGGTGGTCAAGCTGAATAAAACCAGCTTCGGTATCTGGGGTAAGCTGATGAAGAAGTTCCTTGCCCTCGGTCTCACCAGCTTTATCGCACAGATATCCTTGGTGGTATCCATGGCTGCGGTACAGAATATGTGTACCAAATATGGCGCTATGGATGCCGTGTTTGGGCAAAGCGAATACGCACAGATACCGCTGGCTGTGCTGGGCATTGTGATGAAGTTCTTCCAAATTGCCATATCCATTGCGATCGGCATGGCCGCTGGATGTATTCCTATTGTTGGCTATAACATAGGAGCCAAACGAAAAGACAGAGCCAAAACACTTTTTACCATACTACTCATGGCAGAGGCCTTGGTCGGCATTGTGGCGCTGGTCGTCGTTGAGCTATTTCCAAAGCAACTCATTGGTTTTTTCGGGGCAGCCAACGAAAGTGCCTATTACACAGATTTCGCTGTCAAGAGCTTCCGCATCTACTTATGTATGATGGCGCTTGCAACCGTGAACAAGGGAATCTTTATTTACCTGCAGGCACTTGGAAAGCCAGTCCAGTCCACTTTGATTTCTCTGACCCGCGAAGTCATTTTCGGTGTCTTTCTGCCAATTATTCTGCCAATATTCCTTGGCCTGGACGGAATTTTGTATTCTTTCCCGCTGGCGGATATTCTTACTTTCCTTTTTGCTGTATTTATCATCAGACAAACCTATAAGGAACTTAATGATAATCAAAGTAACGAACGACGAATGGAGTCAACAAAATGAGCAACAGAATTATTACTATCAGCAGGGAGTTCGGCAGCGGAGGCCGCACCATCGGAAAGCTGGTCGCAGAAAAGCTTGGCATTCCATGTTATGACAATGAACTGATTCAAAAGATCGCACAGGAAAGCGGATTTACAGAAAGCTACATCAAGGATGCCGGAGAGTATGCGCCCGCCGGTTTTATGGCGTCCATTTTATCCAATCGTACTATCAGCCCAACCAATGAGGACTACTTGTGGAGTATTCAGCAGCGAATCATTACGCAGCTTGCCGAAAAAGAATCCTGTGTGATCGTCGGGCGATGTGCCGATTATATCTTGCGGGACAAGGCCGACTGCCTCAAAGTATTCATCCATGCAGATTTGAAATATCGTGCCGAGCGTATTGTTATGGAATATGGTGAACGTGAGGAATCTCCCGAAGCTCGTCTGCACGATAAGGACAAGCGTCGCGCCGCATATCATCGCTTCTATACTGATATGAAATGGGGACACGCCGAGAATTACCATATCACTCTTAACAGTGGAGTGTTGGGAATTATGAAATGTGCGGAGCTTATTTGTCAACTTTATTAAAACACCATTTGTGAGAATGGCGCACTTCTATACATGGTCTTGCGACCAGTATTGTGCGTTCTGCGAGGCTCAGAATGACCGTCGATTTAACCGACGGTCATTTTTCTTTGCGTCGCTATGCTACGTACAAGGGGTCATGGGGTACATTACCTTGCAGCAGGAAATTGAAGTACAGGAACAACAGAATGAAAACATCGAAAAATTCATTCAGAGAGCTCAAAAATATGTGGGAATCGAAGAACTTGACCACTATGCGTTGCGTGAGCTTGTATCGCCGATCTATGTGGATGCGTCGGACAAATCCAGTGGCAAGCGCAGGCAACACATTCATATCAAGTTTGATGGCTTGGGGTTCATCCCGTTGAATGAGCTTATGAAAGAGGAAACGGCGTGACCGAAGTCACGCCGCCCATTGAAAACACGCAGTTTTCAGATTTTTTCATTTTTACTGTTTTACGACGCCCCGCCTTTGAAGGCAACCGCTTTTTTTCATTGAAAAGGGAAGAAGCAATCGACTATACCTTACGAACGGTAGCTTCCGTTTATCTTTACGTAGTCGTAGGAGTAGTCACAGGTAAACATTCTGTCGTGTGCATCACCTTGATTCAAGTCGATGATTACGTGAATGTCTTTTTCTTCTAGGACCTCTTTAGCAAGGGCTTCGTCGAAACCAATCATTGATCCATTTTCACAAAGCTGTACTCCGCCGATTGTGATTGTCACCTTGTTTGGGTCGAAGTTTGCTCCGGAATAGCCAATGGCTGTCATTATTCGTCCCCAGTTCGCGTCGCATCCAAAGAACATTGTCTTAACAAGTGGAGAACGGCAAACGGATACAACCGCTAAATATGCGTCATTGTCCGATAATGCATGAAGCACTTCGACTTCGAGGCATTTTGTAGCACCTTCGCCATCGGCTGCGATAGAACGTGCAAGATCGAAGCACAAGTCGTGAAGAGCATTAAAGAAAACATCATACTCCTCGGTTCCTTCTTTTATCTCTGGTGCATCGGCCGCACCATTAGCAAAGATGATTACTGAGTCACATACTGACGTGTCGCCATCAACGGAGACACGGTTGAAGGTATCGATTACGGCATTGCTTATCATCTTTTGTAAAGTATCGTGCGAGATATTCGCGTCTGTGGTGAAGAGGGAAATCATGGTGGCAAGATTCGGATGAATCATTCCAGAGCCCTTTGCCATACCGGCAAGTGAAATCTCTTTGCCGTGCAAGGTCAGCTCGGCTGCGACTTCCTTTTGTTCTGTGTCCGTGGTCATCATCGCACGCATCGCCAAGTGTGCTTTTTCTTCAGAATTTCCTGCAGTCTGAATCAACGTCGGAATGGCGTTTGTGATGGTATCCATTGGCATTCTCGTACCAATGACGCCTGTGGAGAGATGAAGAATCGTAGAGGAATCCACATGCAAAAGCTTTGCCACTTCTGATGCGATATGCTCGGTATCCTGAACTCCGGCATCACCAACACACGCATTGGCATTTCCGCTGTTTACGAGAACAGCATGGACTGGTTTACCTTCGCGAATAATATTCATAGAACGGACGAGTGAATGTCCTTTTACCAAGTTTTTCGTGTATACGCCTGCGACATTGCACGGTGTTTTGGAATAGAGAAAGGCGAGATCAACTACGCCGTTTTTCTTTAAGCCGGAATGTACACCATTTGCTTCGAAGCCGAGCGGCATTGTTATATATGCATCTGTTTTTTCCATAAAAAGCTCCTCAAACGAATTTTTCATCATTATACACTTGTAGGGAAAAGATGACCATGATATTGTCTTAATGAAAGTCGGATTTTGTGGGATTCGATTAAAGATTCCGATATCAGCTTTGAATGCGAAAATATTGCTTGACATTTATAGAATGAAAACATTATAATTTCAGTCGTGCCTTTACGAGGAAGACAACATGGTGGGATTAGCTCAGTTGGTTAGAGCGCTAGTTTGTGGCACTAGAGGTCATGGGTTCGATTCCCATATCCCACCCCACAGTTTTTTCTTATTGTTCGATTATCATCACGATGGGGTGTAGCCAAGCGGTAAGGCACGGGACTTTGACTCCCGCACGCGTAGGTTCAAATCCTGCCACCCCAGCCATCGGTTCACTAGCTCAGTTGGTAGAGCACCTGACTTTTAATCAGGGGGTCCGGAGTTCGAACCTCCGGTGAGCCACCAAGAAGACAGATCACGTATGTGGTCTGTCTTTTTTTCCATGTACTGAAATTCAAATGTAACGTGCCGAAAATATTCCATTGATAAAATAAGATAAGAAGTTTTATAAGGAGTATCAGGTGAAAAAGCATTTTCGAGTGCAAAATTCAATCTGTGTATGTAAAAGAGTAATCGCTCTTCTTTTGGCGATTGTTGCAATTGCGGCCATTGTTCCGCATTCGATTTTAGCTGATGATAACAATGCCAAGATTTGTGTCACTTCTGCAAATATCAGAAATCAGCCGGGGACAAGTGGCACGCAGGTGATTGCGACGTTACCGCTTAATATGCGTGTTTGTGCAATGGAGGTCGTCAATCTTTCAGCCGATCCGAGCGGACATCTGTCTTGGTGCAAAATAAGCTTTTCATGGAACGGTCAAGCGATGACCGGCTATATCGTAAATGAATTTCTTCAAAAGGATGCACCTGCATCGAGTGACCCGGATTTCGAAGTAGCTATCAGTGGTTTTCCGGAAAGCTATAAGCCATATCTTCGAACGCTACACGCATCACATCCTAGCTGGACGTTCACGCCTGTGAACGTGGATTTTGATTACAATACTCTTGTGGATTTGGAGTCAATAGTCGGTGTAAGTCTGATATCGAATTCTGTAAATGATTCGTGGAAATCAACCGAGCCTGGCGCATATAATTGGTACACAGATGAATTTGTCGTTTATGATGGTTCTTCATGGGTGAATGCCAATAAAGAGGTCGTTCGATACTATGTTGACCCACGTAATTATTTGAATGAAAATGCTTGCTTTGCATTTTTGAACCTTGCATATGACGCTAGTACACAAAATGCCGACTCTGTTACTGCCATATTACGTGGAAGCTTTATGGAAGGGAAAACAATCATCAACATAAACGACCAATCCGTCTCCTATGTCGATGCTTTTATGGACGCGGCAAATGCATCGCATGCCAATCCGCTTTTTCTGGCGACAAAGGTTTTGCAGGAGGTATCCGCTTCGGGCAGCGGCTCAACTTCGGGAACTTATTCGGCATTGCCGGGGTACTATAATTTCTATAATATAGGCGCATATTCGTCGAGTGACCCGATTGCAAAAGCACTTCAATTCGCAAAGAATGGTACATCGGATGCCGCACGTAACCAAACACTACTCTTCCCGTGGTTTACGCCATATCGAGCGGTAGTGGGCGGGGGAATCTATATTGCGGATCAATATATCAACAAAGGACAAAATACGATATATTCGATGAAGTTTAATGTATACCCGAATGATTCTACCCAATTTGCCAAGCATCAATATATGACAAATATCCAAGGTGTTACATCTGAAGCTACACGCATGCGTAAAGCGTATGCAAATGCAGGCATTTTAGATACGGCACTGTCTTTTTCAATTCCGGTCTATCAGAATATGGCCGAAACTACATCGCTTCCGACGATGACTGGTAGCCCTAATCAGGTGTTAGCATCGATAACTGTCGAAGGATATAATTTGACACCGAGCTTTGATTTCTTGAATGTGAAGGACTATTCACTTGTTGTACCGAGCGATGTAACGAGCGTTCGCATATCTGCTACAACCGTAAATCGAAATGCTACCGTGTCTGGTGTTGGGGATATAGTGTTACATGACGGTATGAACGATATTCCTCTTGTTGTTACAGCGCAAAATGGCGCAACAAATATATATACTATTCATATAGCAAAAGAAGCTGTTGCTGTAAATCCGTATATATCCAGTTCTCTTGCCATTCAGGGCGTTGGCATCTCGGGTGTAGGCCCGGGTTCCACTGCCGCTCAGGTGATTTCAGTCATCTCCGTTGCTGATGGATACTCATTGCAATACTTATGTGCGGATGGTACGGTAAAAGACGGTGCTGCGATTTCCGTTACCGGTGATTTGGTTCAAGTGATAAATGCATCGGGAGAAGTCGTTTATACCGGCATTATTGTCGTTCGCGGTGATTTGAATGGTGATGGAAAAATCAGTTCATCTGATCTTACCATGATTGCACGATATATCACCTTGCAAGGCAGCTTGTCACAGGCGGCGCTTTTGTCGGGTGATGTAAATAAGGACGGGAAGATTTCTTCTGCCGATTTGACATATATGGCGCGTCACATTACAAAGCAAACAACAATTCAACCATAATATTTGAGATTAACTTTGAAAGGCCTATATGAGGTAGTTTAATGAAAACAATAGCAAAACGGTTCATGTCCATTGTCACCATCGGCATACTTTTAATCGGGTGCATACGATATCCTGTAGCCGCTTCGACTTCTGTTGGTATCTCAATATCAGGCGATGCTGAAGTTGGTAAAACCATTACGGCGACAATTTCTGTCTCTTGTGATGAATCGACATATGGCGGTTATGAAGGACAGATTAGTGTTGATTCGCAATATTTGCAGGTGAAAAGCATTTCAGCTAGTGGATATGCGGCCAATCTCTTTACCACGAACGGAACAAGCACTTTTGCCGACGGAAACTGCTCGATACCATCCGGCTCGTCGATTGTGAAAATTGAACTTCTTTGCCTGGCGCAGGGAAATGGGAATATTCAAGTAACGGTAACACCGAGTACAATAACTGACCCGCCAATGGATCTCGAATCCGCAACCGGAACGAAAACCGTAAGTGTCGTGAATCCTGTTGTTCGTTCATCCAACACGAATCTGGCTACGTTGACAGTTTCTCCGGGAACACTTTCACCGGCCTTTTCAAAAAATGTTACCGCATACTCGCTTCAAGTTCCGGAAACGCAAACCTCGGTTGCTGTGACAGCGACAGCAGAAGATGCTGCTGCATCCGTTTCGTTAAACGGAGTACAAAATACAATTCGCCCAGGAAATAATGTCATAAAGATAGTGGTAACGGCTGAAGACGGAACTACCAAAACATATAAGATAACCGTCACATGCGGCACGCCGACTCTGACGCCGGAACCGTATCCTCTGATTGAGTATGATGGACAAAGCTATTCGATTCTAGAATCGGAAACACTGGAAACCATACCGGAAGGCTTTGTATGGGGAAGTACTACGTATTCCGGCTCACTTATTCCGGCACTTGTAGGTCCCGATGATATTATCGTGCTCTGGCTTCTTTCTGACGATGGTACCGGACTATATTTCTTTGATCCAGTTTCTGGAGCGATAAACTCGATGAACACATTTACGGCACCAGAACAATCCTTTATCTTTTTGCCATTTCCTGAAGGTTTTTCCATACCTGCTGGTTATGTGATTGAGAGTTATGATTATCAAGGCACTTCTGTAGATGTTCTTCGTGCCAATATTGATGGAAAAGAATCCATTATCGTTTACTTATTACAAACGGACGGTGCAAAAAACCTCTATTACTTTGACCCGATTACGCAATTGATATTCCCATACCAAGGTTCTTTGCAGATTCTTGTGGCAGCTACTCCGACTCCGACATTACCGACAACAACAGTTGCTCCAACAGCCAGTGCCTTGGAAATTACCTCGGTTCCCATTGAAGAGACAAAACCAAGCAACGAGAGTGATACAATCATTATCTTGATTATTGTCGGTATCGTGGCATTTGTCTTGATTGTTGCCATTCTTGTTTTACGTCCGATTCTCTCGAATGTATTTTCTAAGTATGACGAAACCGAAGATCCTGAAGATGATGAGTCGAAAGCAAAGGACACTCCTGTTGATCCGGATATTCCTGAAAAAGAATCGCCAACATTTTCACGAGATGGTGATCATTACTATTCCTTTGGGGACGAGCCCCAAGCTACTGCACCGCAGGATGATTTAAATGGATTTGAAGACTTTGGCGTTGGATTTGAGGAAAATGCTGTTTCTGAAGAAAATACGTCCGTGATTTTTGGAGAAGCTCCTGTTACACCATTAAAGGATGCGGAGAGAATAGAAAGTGAACCCGTTCCGACTATCGAAGCTCAGCGTCCGAACGCGCTACCAAATCAAGAGAAACCGACGCTTCCTGCAGACCTTCCGGTAAACCCGATAATTGAAGAGCCGCTCGATTTTCCTTCATTTCCGACACGGCCGGGGTCTGATTTACAGAATGAAAAGCATAATCCTTCAGACAAAGGATAAATAAGTGATACTTTTTATCGATAGAAACCCATAAAATTAAGTGGAAATGAATTATTACTATCTATTCAAGTTAGGAGAAAACGAATTATGCTTAGTGTAAAAGGAAAATGGGTTCTCGTTACCGGTGCAAGCCGGGGTATCGGTAAAGGTATTGCTATTCGAATGGCTTCATATGGGGCATATATTATTCTGCACGCACGCAAAAAAGAAAATTTGAAAGAAGTAGCTCAGGAAGTTGCTAAATATGGCGTGGAGTATAAGCTGATTGAGGCAGAGCTTTCAGTACCAGAAAATGTTACTAGGATGCTATCTGAGATTGATGACTTGGGTGTACAAGTAGATTTTGTATTCAATGATGCAGGAGTCCAGGTCGCATATCGTAAGGATTACTATGAAACGCCAGTTTCGGATTATGTAACGAGTTACTATATCAATACCATTGCTCCCGCAATGATTTGTTATCACTTCTTGCCGAAAATGCAAGCGAAGGGTTTCGGTCGTGTGATTAATACGACAAGCGGTATCATGAACGAGCCTGAGCAGGCAGGATATTCAGCATCTAAGGCAGCACTTGATAAGATTACTACTGATTTAGGTTCGAAGCTTACGGGAAGTGATGTCATTATCACCTTGGCTGATCCAGGCTGGTGCAGGACTGACCTCGGCGGCAGTCAAGCTCCGAATTCACCAGATTCTGCTTTCCCTGGTATGATTGCGGGTGCTTTCCTTGATGATAAGAAGAGTGGAAGACTTCTTCACGCCCAGGACTACACAACACTTTCACTAGAAGAAGCAATTTTAAAGATTCAAGCTTGATTCAATAAATTAAAGAAAAACCCTCCTTACCGAAATAATGGTGAGGAGGGTTTTTGTGTGCATCTTAAATAATGAAATGTGATTACGTAAAGTAAACGACTACTCGATAG
Source organism: Bacillota bacterium (assembly GCA_036782995.1). Taxonomy (GTDB): domain Bacteria; phylum Bacillota; class Clostridia; order Saccharofermentanales; family Saccharofermentanaceae; genus DAIPXZ01. The sequence continues at coordinate 38,705 of DAIPXZ010000009.1, read as the reverse complement.
TAATACGTTCTATTGCATCCAACCAAGTCTTACTGTAAGCGTCACTTGGCATGCGAAGGTCAGAACGAGGTGAGAGCGTTACCGAGCCAACCTTTGGGCCATCTGGCAAACAGGAACGCTTGAATTGCGCATTAAAGAAACGACGGATAAAGATGTCGAGCCATTTCTTAATTGTTGCCTTGTCAAATTCACCGTCGAAAGCAATATATGCCATCTCGAAAATCTTCTCCGGTGTAAAGCCGTAACGAAGCATGTAATACAAGAAGAAGTCATGTAAGGCATAGGGACCGATGAGATCTTCCGTGATTTGCGTCATATCATCATTTTTCTGTGGCAAAAGCTCCGGTGATGGCGGTGTGGCAAGAATGTCCTCGAGGACATTTCGAATTTCATTCGAGGAGTTCTTGGCTACATGTGCTACGAGATCACGAACGAGTGTTTTTGGTACGGAAGCATTGACACCATACATGGACATATGGTCGCCGTTATATGTGGCAAAACCGATGCACAGCTCAGATAAATCTCCTGTACCGATGACCATACCGCCAAATTGATTGGCAAGATCCATCAAGATTTGTGTGCGCTCACGTGCTTGCGCATTTTCATATGTGACATCAAATACATTCGGATCGTGCTTTATGTCAGCAAAGTGCTGTTCAACGGCTTTTTGAATCGGTATCTCATCGAAGTCCGTCTCGTAGAAATGGGCCAAATCACACGCGTTGCTATGTGTTCTCGATGTCGTTCCAAAGCATGGCATTGTTATGGCATGAATGCCTGTACGTGGAATCTCGAGTATATCAAAGGCACGTACGGTTACAAGATATGCTAGTGTTGAATCCAGACCACCAGACATGCCAATGACAACGTGCTTACAATGGGTGTGGGAGAGCCGTCGCACGAGTCCCATAGCCTGTAAGGTCAGAATCTCTTCACAACGGTCTTCTTTCTCGTTGTTTTCTCGCGGAACGAACGGGTAGGGGTTTTCTTTCCGCATCGTTATCGTGTCGCGACTCAATAGTGTGAAACGAATCTTCGTATAGGATTTTGTCTCGATATTGGTCGTGGACTTCACATAAGTCGATTGACGGATGCGGTCTTGCGTCAATAGCTCAATGTCGATGTCTTGCATAAGCAAGCCTTCGCGGAAAAGTGGTGATTCCGCAAGAATTTTACCGTTTTCGCATATGAGATTATGTCCCGCAAATACCATGTCGGTTGTGGATTCACCGATTCCGGCATCGGCATAAATATAGGCAGTGATGAGCTTCGCAGAATGTGTCGAAACTAAAGAACGTCTGTATTTACTCTTGGTTACGATTTCGTCGCTGGCAGAAAGATTCAGGATAACTGTGGCACCGTTAATAGCGTGTGCAATTGAAGGTGGGCATGGGACCCATAAGTCTTCGCAAATTTCTGCTGCAATACTAAGTCCGTCCATATTGACGGCCTCAAATAGAAGATTCGTTCCGAAAGGGTATTCATTGCCGCGGATACGGATTGTGCCTATTTCTTCGCCTGCTGTAAAATGACGTGCTTCGTAAAACTCAGCGTAGTTTGGGATGTTTTTCTTCGGTACGATACCGAGAAGCTTTCCCTCGAGGCAAAGCGCCGCACAATTGTACAGCTTATTGTCGAAAGCAATTGGGAGTCCGACGGCAAAAAGAATTGGTATATTCTTTGACTCGTCTAAGAGCCAAAACAAAGAGTCGAGCGTTTCTTGTTGCAATTCTCGCTGAAAAAACAAATCGTTACATGTATATCCGGTAAGCGATAGCTCAGGAAAGCATAAAATGCTGACCTCATTTGCGTCTGCATTTAGTAGCTCTTTGAGAATTGTCTCTGCATTTGACTTTGGATTTGCAAGGGATAAGTGCGGCGTACATGCACCGACTCTTACGTAGCCATGTTTCATATTTTCCAAGGTCCTTTCGAAAAAGATAATTAATTATAACACGCATGTCATGAGAATACTCTTGTTTTCACTATGCTATAATGATGAAAACCCCTCAACATATCGCGCGAATACGCATTTTGGAGGTATTTATTTGGCTTCGCATTATGTATTGGTTACACCATCATACGGTACTGAATTCTTGATGCAGACGGATCGGCTGGTATTATCGGTTTTACGTGGTAATACATCAAACAGTTGTAGCGTATGTGATTATCTAGTACGAAATCGCGAATTCCATAAACCTTTTCATCAAACACATGATAATCTCTATTTCACCACTAAGGAACAGAAGTTATATTTGAAATCAGATGTGAATCATTTCTATAAAGGTGAAATGCTTCCGCTTTGGATATCGGAAAAAGAGAATCCGAGGAAAATAATCGGACGAATAAGCTTTTCGTGCATTGTTCGCGGAGGTATACAAACCACCACTGTCGGATATCATCTCGACAAGGATTGCTTGCATAAGGGATATATGACGGAAGCGCTGCAAGCTGCTTGCGAATATGCTTTTTCTGAGCTAAAGCTTCATCGTATACAGGCGGATATTATGCCACATAATGCGCCATCTGTTTCTTGCGTGAAACGATGTGGCTTCCGACTTTCCGGGTATAACGTAAAATACATGGAGATTGACGGGCGGTATCAGGATCATGAAATGTATGTTTTATTGAATGAACCGGATGAAAAATACGACTTTCTCTGACGAATATCACCGTAAAATGACCGAGAATTAACTCGTTTTATTATTAAGGTCTTGTTTCATTTGTAAAAGACTTGCACAAAATCAGATATAATGGTGTAAAATAAAAAAGTAATGTTAACAATCGACTACATGGACAAACGTGAGGAGATTAATGCTATGAAGCTAAATCACTTAGCCAAAAAAGGAATTGCGCTTGTATTATCACTCGTATTCGTTTTCTCGCTTGCCGGCTGCGGTTCTTCTTCGAAGGATAAGGAAGAAGACGAGACGAAGACTTCTGAAACAACAACACTTGCTACTTTAGAAACGACACCTGTAACGACAACGCTTCGTGAATATGGTGTTTCGGCAGTACCGAATGATGTGGCTGTTTCCTGGCAGGAATCGGAAATTACCGCCACTACTATGTATGTTCACGTAACCAGCGGATATTTAAAGGTTCGTAAAGGACCGGGAACGGATTATCAACAAGTTGCTGCTCTTTCCAGCGGTATGCAGGTTATTGTCGTCGCGAAGACTTCAGATAACTGGTACAAGCTCCAAGATGGTTTCTATACATACGGTGAATACTTATCGCTTACACCTTGATTAATGAATCGAAACGATGCCGGTTCTTTGAAAAAAGAATCGGTTTTCCTGTCGAAAAAATATAGACAAGTCAGTTTTCGTGTTGTATTATATCTAAGCTAAGTTTTGAATAATTCTTTGTGACTTAGTTCAAACATGCGGGTGTAGTTCAGTGGTAGAACTCCAGCCTTCCAAGCTGATCATGTGGGTTCGATTCCCATCACCCGCTCCAATCGATAATGGCGGCCTTATGACCGCCATTTCGACCATCTTGGGTCTATAGCTCAGCTGGATAGAGCAACAGCCTTCTAAGCTGTGGGCCGGAGGTTCGAGTCCTCCTAGGCTCGCCAAGAATGAAGAACGGTTTTCACATGATGTGAAGTGCCGTTCTTTTTATTCTCGAATAAATGAAAGACAGAACACCTCTTATGACTCTGTACTTCGTAAATTGCGAAACTACATTGTAAGAATAATTCTGTGGACTTTCATTCTTCTTATGTTTAAAATGAAAGCATCATATTTCTTTGGAGGTTTCTATGCCTGTACATACGATTGGTGACGGTATCTATTGCATCTTTACGCAAGACCCTGAGCTTGCCATGTTTGATAGCATTATGCCTACGTCTCGAGGTACGACGTATAATGCATATGTCATTAAAACCCCGACGAAGTCGGTACTGATTGATACGGCGGAAGCTTCCTTTTCGCAAGAGTTTATTCAATGCCTGAAGAGCCCGGGCATCGGTGAGATCGATTACTTGGTCATGCTTCATACGGAACAAGACCATTCCGGAATTGTTAATGATATATTGAAACGTCATCCGTCTGTACAGCTAGTGGCTACAAAAGAAGTAGCGGCATTGGCAGAGACGCATCTTCATTTATCGCACGATCAATTCATGATTATGGAGGATGGCGCATCCTTGGATTTGGGTGAAAAATCGCTCCGATTTATGAAGATTCCATTTGCTCATTGGCCTGACAATACCATGGTTTATGAAGAAGACAGTGGCATTCTCTTTTCAAGTGATCTTTTCGGCTCTCATTATACGTCAGACAAGATTTTTGCGACGAACAGCCATGAGAATAAGGCGGCAGCAAGAGGATATTTCTCGGAAATCATGATGCCGTTCTCTTCGAAGGTCGTTCAATATGTGCAAAAAGTTAGAGAGATAAATCCGTTGATGATTGCACCGTCGCATGGACCGGTATGGAGCAATCCGTCATTGATTTTACATAAGTATGAGAAATGGACGAGTTCTCGTGTTGATAAGATGGTTGTTATTCCTTATGTCAGCATGCACGGAAGCAGTAATGCCATTATGGAAAGACTGACATGGCGTTTGGCACGCAGAGGACTATCTGTACTTTGCCGTGATTTAGGCCAACAGCCAGAAAAGCTAACTATTGAATCCGGACAGGTGATGTATGATTGCGTGACGGCAGCGGCAGTTATTTTTGTCGGTCCAACGGTGCTTGGAGGAATGCATCCTGCAATGGCATATTGCGCCACTCTTATGAATACACTTCGACCGAAGGTTCGTTTCTTGGGATTTGTCGGATCATATGGCTGGGCGACAAAGGCAGACGAAATGTTCGGTAAGCTTACCGGAAATATGACGACTGCAAAGATGATTGACCCCATGCTTTTCAAAGGTCTTCCAACGGAAGAAGAGTTCCTATTGGTTGATGAGTATGCCGATAGTTTGGCAGATAGCATTATCGCGTTAGGTGACGACTTATTGTAAATTGCCTAAAATACGATTATTTCGCAAGCCCTTGTGTTTTATTTTGATTTACGGGCCAATATCTTGTGGTATAATTCAACCGATTAATGTTTTAAGGTAGGTAATTATGCCAAAGAAAGCCAGCTATGATAATGATGCCATTGTGGCATTAAAGGGTGCAGACCGTGTTCGTCTGCGTCCGGGTGTTATTTTCGGCTCCGACGGATTGGAAGGGTGCGAGCATTCGTTTTTCGAAATTCTTTCGAATTCAATTGACGAAGCTCGTGAAGGTCATGGTAATCGCATTGAAGTTATTCGTTTCCGTGATGGTTCGATACAAATCGAGGATTTTGGCCGCGGAATTCCGTTGGATTACAATGCTAAAGAAGATTGTTTTAACTGGCAGCTCGTTTATTGCGAGATGTATGCCGGTGGTAAGTACAATAATGATTCCGGTGAGAGCTATGAATTTAGCTTAGGTCTCAATGGATTAGGTGCATGCGCGACGCAATATGCATCCGAATATTTCGACGTTACGGTTTTCCGCGACGGAGAAAAATACTCTTTGCATTTTGAAAAGGGTGAAAATATCGGCGGTCTGATGAAGGAACCGACGCGTTTTAAACGAACGGGTACGATTCAAAAATGGAAGCCGGATCGCTCTGTGTTCACGGATATCAACATTCCTCTTGATTCATATAAGGAAATTCTAAAGCGGCAGGCTGTCGTCAACAATGGTGTTACTTTCGTTTTGAAGGACGAAGAAAGTGGAGAAGAGTCGACCTATTTTTACCCGGAAGGCATTCTCGGCTATGTGGCAGAAATCGATGCCGGAAAAGGTTTTTCTAAGCCGTTTCTATTTGAAGGTACAGGCCGCGGACGTGACCGTGCTGATAAGAACGACTATAAAGTAAAGTCGCAAGTCGCTTTTTGCTTCAATAATGAGATAAATGCAATTGAATACTACCATAACTCCAGCTTCCTGGAGCACGGTGGTGCACCGGACAAAGCGGCTCGCGCGGCATTTACGGCAGAAATTGACAAGCTGATTCGTGCCCGAGACAAGTATAAAGCAAATGAGAGCAAGATTACTTTTCAGGATATCTCGGATAGCTTGATTCTGGTGACAAGTTCTTTTTCAACGCAAACGAGTTATGAGAATCAAACCAAAAAGGCGATTAATAATAAGTTCATACAAGACTTCATGAATGAGTTGATTCGTACGAAGCTTGAGGTCTGGTTTATTGAGAATAAACCGGAGTCCGATCGCTTGGTGGAACAGCTTCTCATAAACAAGAGAAGTCGTGAAAATGCGGAAAAGACACGCTTGAATGTAAAAAAGAAGCTTATGGGCACGATTGATATCAATAACCGTGTTAAAAAGTTTGTAGATTGCCGAACGAAGGATATCGAGAAACGAGAGCTCTATATTGTGGAAGGTGATTCTGCTTTGGGTTCCTGTAAGATGGGCCGCGACGCGGAATTCCAAGCAATTATGCCAGTTCGCGGTAAGATATTGAATTGCTTGAAATCCGACTATGTCACCATATTTAAGAGTGAGATTATCACTGATTTAATTAAGGTTCTTGGTTGTGGTATCGAGATTCAATCGAAGCATAATAAAGAATTATCGTCTTTTGATTTGTCCCTTCTTCGATGGAACAAAATCATTATTTGTACCGATGCCGATGTCGATGGATTTCAAATTCGTACTTTGATATTGGCGATGATATTCCGACTGATGCCGACATTGATTCGCGAGGGGAAGGTCTTCATCGCGGAGTCCCCTCTCTTCGAGATTACATACCGAAATAAGGGCGAGGAAAAAACACTTTTTGCTTTTAATGAGAAGGAAAAGGCGGAAATTCTTCAAAAGTATCCGCCAGAAAAGTGTACTTTACAACGTTCAAAGGGACTCGGTGAAAATGAACCGGAAATGATGTGGGAAACTACGATGAATCCTGCAAGTCGTCGTTTGATTAAAGTGACTCCGACGGATGAAGAACAGACGTCGGCAGTATTTGATTTGCTTCTCGGTGATAATCTCGCGGGAAGAAAAGCACATATTGAGAGTAACGGGCACTTGTATCTTGATATGCTCGATGTGAATTAACCGATTCGCCTATATGGCAGTCCAATCGGAACCGATACGATAAGAGGAGATCACCATGGTTAAGAAAAAGAAAGGCGAAGAGGTGGAAAGCACCATTCGCGAGTCATTAAAGAAGCAATCGGCCGATTTGCCGCCGACGATTCCGGAAAACCAAAAGATCACGGATACGCTTGAAATTAACTATATGCCATATGCGATGAGCGTTATTGTGTCTCGTGCGATTCCTGAAATCGACGGGTTTAAACCTGCGCATCGTAAGCTCCTTTACACGATGTATAAGATGGGTCTGCTAACTGGGAACCGAACAAAATCGTCGAATGTTGTTGGTCAAACGATGAAGCTGAATCCGCACGGTGATATGGCCATCTATGATACGATGGTGCGTCTTGCAAGAGGTAATGGTTCTCTTTTGCATCCGTATGTTGATTCAAAGGGTAATTTCGGCCGTCAGTATTCACGCGATATGCAGTGCGCTGCACCACGTTATACAGAAGTTCGTCTCGAGAAAATTTGTGAAGAGATGTTCCGTGGACTTGACAAAAATGCGACGGATTTCGTGGATAATTATGATGGTACATTAAAGGAACCGGTGCTACTGCCAGCGACTTTCCCATCCATTTTGGTCAATAGCAATCAAGGTATTGCTGTCGGTATGGCGTCCAATATTTGCTCGTTCAATATTCGTGAGGTTTGCGCGGCAACCATCGCATATATGAAAGATCCAACAACCGACATCATTTCGATTATGCCAGCGCCTGATTTTTCTGGCGGTGGAATCATTCTTTACGACGAAGCTGTCATGCGCTCTGTGTATGAAACGGGACGCGGCCCTGTAAGAATTCGCTCGAAGTACGTACCAGATAAAAAGAATAATTTGATTGAAATCGTGGAAATCCCGTATACGACAACGGCTGAGGCGATTATCGATGAGATTACCGAATTGGTCAAACAGGGTAAAGTGAAGGAAATTAACGATATCCGTGACGAGACTGACCTTGACGGATTAAAGATAACGATTGATTGCAAACGAGGAACGGATCTTGATGCCTTGATGACGAAGCTATTCCGTTTTACAAAGCTCGAGGATACGTTCTCTTGTAATTTCAATGTCTTGATTAATGGAACGCCGCGTGTATTGAGTGTACCGTCATTATTAGGAGAGTGGGTATCATGGCGACGCGTTTGCCAGAAGCGAGAGGTCGTTTATGATCTGGAAAAGAAGCAAAACAAGCTTCATTTGCTCGATGGTTTAGCAAAAATCCTTCTTGATATCGATAAGGCTATTGCGATTATTCGCAATACAGAGCTCGAAGCAGATGTTGTGCCGAATTTGATGAAGGGATTCGATATTGATTCGATTCAAGCCGATTATGTTGCCGAAATTAAGTTGCGTAATATTAACCGACAGTACATTTTGAATCGTACGGCTGACAGGGAAGACCTCATTGCAGAGATTGCCGACTTGGAAGATATTATCCGTACGCCGAATCGATTGGATGCACTGATTTTCAAGACACTGGAGAATGTATCGAAGAAGTACGGAAAGGATCGTAAAAGTACACTCTTGCATGTGGAAGAGGCGGAAACATTTACAGCTGACAAGATGATTGACGACTATAAATTGAAGCTTTTCCTCACGATGCATGGCTATGTGAAGAAGATTCCGTTGACGTCGCTCCGTAGCGCTGGAGAATTAAAGATGAAAGACGACGACGAGATGCGCATGGCACTCGAAGGTACGAATAAATCCGAGATTCTCTTTTTCTCAAACAAGTGCAATGTGTATAAGATTAAGGCGTTTGAATTACCGGATACGAAGCCTTCCGATTATGGTAGCTTCTTAACGAATGTTCTTTCACTGGAAGAAAATGAACAGATTCTCTTTATGCATATTACGGAGAAATATGACGGAATGATTCTTTTCTCGTATGAGAACGGTAAAATTTCAAAGATTCCTTTGTCTGCATATGAAACAAAGCAGAACCGAAAGAAGCTGATTCATGCCTGCAGTGAGATATCACCGTTGATATCTGTTCATTTCTTGTCGGAAGATATAGACTTTGCCGCGTTCTCGAATCTAAGCAAAGCCATTGTTTTCTCATCATCACTCATTCCACTCAAAACCACTCGTTCTTCGCAAGGCGTGCAAGTGCTTGCCTCGAAAAAAGGTAGTATAATGACGAGAGTAATTCCTCTTTCGCAAACGGGATTTACGGATGCCGAATATTATCGTATCCGCAGAACCCCTGCCATAGGATACTATCTGAAAGAAGAAACGGTAGAAAATCGGCAAATGACATTGGGAGATTTTTGATCCATGCCTTACGCCTTTGATCAATACTCGCATGGCGAGAAGAAAAAAGAAAGGAAACAATGGCTTTTTCTAGCCATTGATCTTCTTATGCTAGTTATTCTTCTCACGGCGAGTATTGTTGTCTATTCCAACAATAGACAGCTTGAGGCGGTTATGCCGGAATTTAATTCGGCACTCGAATCACACGATTATGAGCATGCGCTTTCTATGTATCGAAGTTTACAGGAAGAGCTTTTATCGCTTGATCCCAGTGCAACAGATGACATGTCGTATGAGCTTGGCATTTTGAACCAAATGGAAGAGGAAATCGACATTCGAGTTATCGCAATTGAAACAAATATGCGTGATAACAGAGCGACCTTATCTGCTGATGATCGTGCATTTATTGAACAATTGGGTGAGCTTACAGGCTCTCGCTTTTCCGTATGGCTGAATTCATTATGTGAAGAATTTTTGTTGGGAACGATTGAAAAACCAACTTTGCAATTCATCTTCGACCAGTTTACGACACTTTCCAATATTTCATCGGCAACGCGGCCATTGTTGTCTGAAATAGATGCAATTGAAATTTCACGTGGCGATGTGCAAGCTGCCGAAAACTACCTTTCCAACGCCCAATATATCGAAGCCGCGGAAAAATTCGAGGATGTCATTTCTTCAACCGATGGGTTTGTATACGATTATGCGGTGCAACGTCTGGAAGATTGCAAGTTAGAGATGTATGAACCGATGATTTCTCAATGTGAGCATATGCTGGAGACATATAAATACTATTCTGCGGAAGAAGTATTATCGGATTTGGCGCACATATTTCCAGAAGATCAACGAATTCAATCCAGTCTTCTTATTGCGACCTCCAACACAACGTCGGTCTATGATTATGATGGTCAAGTGGAGGTTATTTGCGTACGCCCTTTAATTGCAGACACGAGGTTAGCTTTTGAAATCAATTATGTGTCCTCGACGGATTCGCTTTATTTAACCACGGGAGAGTTTCACGCCATTTTAGATGAATTGTATGCACGTGATTATTGCTTGGTTGATCCATTGAGCATGGTTGACGTATCGAGTGACTCCTACTTGGTGGAACAAACGATGAAAGTGCCCGCGGGAAAGAAACCATTGATATTTATCTTGGAAAACCTAAACTATTCAGCGTATCAACAGGGCATCGGACTTTGTCAGCGTTTGGTAATTAATGATCAAGGACAGGTGTGCGGCGAATACGTCAATGCTGATGGACAAACGGTCGTGAGCAGAAGCAGTGAAGCCATCGGTATTCTTGATTCATTTGTTGAGGAACATCCAGATTTCTCATATAACGGAAACAAGGGAGTGATTTCTTTCTCCGGTTATGAGACGTTGATGGGATATTGTACCAATATTGACCAAGTGGACGATCGCAATATTGCGCTTTCATCCAGTGGACTACCAACCATAAATCCGACTGCAGAAGATATTGCCGCGAATTGCGAAACTGTTGATGCAATTCTAAGTGAGCTTGCGGATACGGGATGGACATTCGGTTCTTCGACATATGGCTTCATAAATGCAAATAGCTGTGACATGCCCACAATTACGACGGATACCGACAAGTGGCTTTCTCAAGTCGGAACACTCACCGGACAGGTGCATATTTTGGTTTATCCCAACGGAGATTTTATCAAGGGATCGGATACGCGCTGTCAATTTCTGAAACAAAACGGATTTCGTGTCTTTTTCGGCGTTGGACCATCACCGTACTATACATATGGTGATAATTATCTCTATTATGATCGGGCTATGCTTTGCGGGGATACATTACGTAATTCGAATTATTCACGACTATTCGATGTGGAAAACATACTCGATTCTTCTCGAAAAAACACGAGATAAATGAAGCAGACTATGGTAGGATAATTCTCGAAAGAGTGATAGTTTTGCACCCCGACATTAGAGGAATAATATGAGAAACGGCCGCAGAAAAATCCAGTTTCTTTACATGGCTCATATGTGGAAACATATAGTCGCCGTTATTCTGCTTATTTCCGTCGTAATGATAACCATCTCATGCGCTTCTCAGAAGAAAGACGTACAGAAGATTGAAGAAATGGTCATGAATAATCTTTCCATCGAGACTCGGGCCGTATCGGAAAGCTTTCATGCACCAGATATTCAAGTTACTCAGCTCGGCAGCGCCCAGGATTTGTTCTTTGCTATACAAAATGCACTTTATAGTTTTGATGATACATTCTACGTAAAAACGGATACATATGAGGTGTTTACGGGTTATTGGGATTTGCTATATAGTTCTTCTGTATTGCATTCTGCCTTTCAAATGAACACGGTCAGTATGACATATTACGATGGTACTCCTTGCGTCATAGAGATTCATTTTCAATATAATGATACGGGTAAAGTACTGCAGCATTTTGTCACAGAATCAAAAGAACCGTATGAGAACATGTCTCAACAAGAGCTCGGAAAGAAGTTATTCGATATCCAAGAAGAGATTATCTTTTCATCAATGACAGACACCGAAAAGGTGATTGCGATTCATGATTATTTGGTGCGTAATTGCGTATATACAGAGTCATCGGACGAAGAAGAGGATGAATATCTCGCGTCAGCATATAGTGTGCTTATTGAGGGACGGGGACAATGTCAGGGATATAGCGAAGCGTTTGTAGCTCTTTGCATTATCAGCAATATTCCGGCTAGAGTGATTTCTGGAACTACTGATTTAGCAGATGAACTCGTTGCACATGCCTGGAATCAAGTCATGATTGATGGTATCTGGTATCATGTTGATGTTACATGGGACGATCCGATTCCGGATATGGGAGATTACGTTACACGCGCATATTTACTGAAGAGTGATACCTATTTTGCGGATACTCATGATTGGTCTTCCTATTTCCAATATTGCTCATATGACCTTGATTATGATAATGATCCATACTAATTTTTTGGGTTTTTTGCTAGACGAATGAAAAGGATAACACTATAATCAAATTAAGTGTACCTAATAGGAGGATTCCATAATGGCGAAGATAGATAAGTTGAATGACTATATCGTGGATGAGGATATTTTATGGTCTGACAGGAAGCGTTATTGCGGATTGCCGATTTCATTTACGAAATACTCCTTCAGCGAGAACCGCTTGTTCATTTCGAAGGGTTTGATTAAAACGACAAAGGACGAACTTCTGATGTATCGAATATTGGACGTGAAGCTTCGCCGTACCTTATGGCAAAAAATCTGTCGCGTTGGCACTATTCAGTTAACAACTGCAGATAAAACGGATCCGCTTCTCGTATTGGAGAGCATAAGCAAGCCAGAACGTACACGTGATGCACTGAGTGCGATTGCGGAGAAGGAAAGAGACGAGAAACGCGTGCTTGGTAAAGAAATGTTCGGCACAGCAAATGATGGTGTGATTGATATTGACGTATATGATGGTAATTGATTCCTATCATGTGTATGCCTGAAAGGATAAATTGTGGAGACAAGATTAGACCGATATGAAGGCGCAAAAGAGAGAAAAATTTCTCAGCTTAAAGCGTTAATTAAAGAATCGAATAGTATCGTCTTCTTAGGCGGCGCTGGGGTATCTACCGAAAGTGGTATTCCGGATTTTCGAAGCGGGGAAGGTATCTTTAACCAGTCCAGCGGTCTGTCGTTTCGCCCTGTCGATATTATCAGTCACTCTTTTTTCATGGAGCATCCAGAAGAATTCTACGATTTCTATCGCCGTAAGCTTTGCTATCCGGAAGCGAAACCGAATAAAGCGCATAAAGCATTAGTGCGTCTTGAAAAACAAGGCAAGCTCAAGGCAACTATTACGCAAAATATTGATAATCTCCACCAAATGGCGGGGAGTAAGACCACCATTGAACTACATGGCTCGGTTTTCCGTAATTTTTGTATTTCATGTGGTGAGAAATACGACATCAACTATATTTTGTCCTCAGAAGGCATACCGACATGCAAAAAATGCGGTGGTATTGTCCGCCCAGATGTTGTTCTATACGAAGAACACTTGGAACATGAAAATATTGACAATGCAGTGAATGCGATAAAAAAAGCGGATTTATTAATTATTGGTGGAACCTCTTTAACTGTGTATCCGGCAGCTACATTCGCACAATTTTTACCGCATGACCGTGTGGTGATTATTAACAAGAGTTCGACATATTTGGATTTGCAAGCCATGTTGACGATTCATGACAGTATCGGATTTGTTCTTGATCAAGCAATACCTAAGCGTGTTCCTGCAAAAACAGCGAATAAAACGAAGAGTAAATCCGATTCAACGGCAAAACCAGCATCCACTAGTCAGCCGAAAACCGCAAGTACTGCGGCGAAGACTTCTTCTAAATCTTCTAAACCGAAGAATACAAAGACGGAATCTGCTTCGAAAAAGAAAGGGAAAAAGAGTACCGATGGAGACAGTAACGACACGTGATACACGCTTTTCTGAGCGTACTGAATATCTGAAAAAAGAGCTTCTTCTGGCGACAAAACGCTCCAATCGTTTGTCGAACATAAGAGGCTTATTCTTTCTTTCTGCTTTAATTTGTATCGGATTATGGGCCTTTGAACGCTCTTCATATTGGCTTTTGATACTTGGTGGTATTTTATTTTGTGGTTTTGTTGCTTTTGTGATCATTCATGCAAAAGTGAATCAAGCCGTGATTCATGCACAGACTCTTTTGGATGTACATAATCGATATAAGAGTCGTGAAATACACGATTTTTCTAATCTTCCGGATGATGGTAATGCATTCAATGCGGCGCACGATGACTTTTCAGCTGACCTCGATTTGTTTGGAAAAGATTCACTTTTTCAATTGATTTGTGTCGCACATACATCATTTGGTAGAAGTGCGTTAGCTTCTTTACTTACATTAGCGGAACGAGACGACATTACCCGTGACGATATTTTGAAACGACAAAAAGCCATTGAAGAATTATCTTCGCATCGTGATGTTGTTGAGAATATGGAAGCTTCCACTGTGATTCGAACTGGAAAACGAGGCTCGCCAAAAGCTTTGTTGCAGTACTTGGATGCGGATGATGAAACGATATCTCCGATTCCTTTTTCTTTCATTGTCATCAGTATAGTTAACTGCGTTTTGTTCTGGGGAAGCTTATTCTTCGTCATTCTGTCGCCGTATCATTATTTTGTGATTCCTGTAATATTCTTTTTGCTATCTCTTGCCCTTGTGGCTTCTCGATATACTAAGAATCGACTATCTTTCACAATGATGGAACGCATTTTTCCAGAGCTTCGTTCCTATTCCATGATATTTCGAGATATTGAAGTCATGAAGGTCGAATCCGAGTTGTTGAAAGAGATTCAACTTAGAATGGGAGTACATCTCGAAGCGTCGGAAAATATCACTGCTTCACAAAAACTTACTAAGCTGTATCGTATTGGTCTTTTTATTCAGGCAAGATGTCAGCCGTTGTTATTCCTCATTTTGAATGTGATTATGCCTTACGATGCATTATGTATTCGTGGACTTGAAAAATGGCGAAAGAACGAAGGGAAATCTATTTCGGATTGTTTACTCGCTGTTGGAGATTGGGAAGCCTTGATGAGTCTTTCAACTCTTTCTCATATCTATCCTGAGGATAAATATCCAAACATTCTACCTGATGATGCCGGCCCATCTTTTGTCGCTAGCCAAATTGGACACCCGCTAATTCCGGTCGCAAAGCAAGTGCGTAATGATTTTTCGCTGAATTCCGGAAGCGCCATTATTACTGGCTCCAATATGTCAGGCAAGACGACCCTTTTACGTACAGTTGGCATCAATGCATGTCTTGCTTATGCAGGTGCGATATGCACAGCAAAAACTGTATCTCTTTCGTTTATGCGTATTGGTTCATCAATGCGAATTGCCGATCAATTAAGCGAAGGCATATCGACATTTTACGCAGAGCTATTGAAGATTTCTCGTATTGTGAAGATGGCCGAAGAGAAGAAGAATATGCTTTATCTTATCGATGAAATATTTCGCGGCACGAATTCTAGAGATCGCACTGATGGCGCATATCTTGTTTTGGAACATTTGCATGCTTCCCATATCATTGGACTAATGTCGACACATGATTATGAACTGTGTTCGCTAGCAGAAAAATCAAAACAGGACATATCGTATTACAGCTTTACCGAAACATATGATGATGGTCTGAAATTTGATTATGTTTTAAATGAAGGTGTCTCGACTTCATCAAATGCGAGATACTTGATGAAAATGCTCGGAATCGATTAGAAATAAAGCAAATTTGCGCGTAAATATAGTTTTCAAGTGTTAGAATATCAATATGTTAAAAGAGGTGATTAATATGGAGTCTTATACACAGGAAACCAATTTTTTTGGAAAGACAAATCCAGAGGCGCTGGCACAAAAGTACGGCACGCCATTGTATGTTTATAATGAGAAAAAAATGAGAAAGCAAATGCGTGATGTTCGTGACTTGTTACCGCATCATCGTTATACTGCAAACTATTCTATAAAGACAAACTCAAACCTATCCATTCTGAAGATTGCTTTGGAGGAAGGTATCAATGCAGATGCAATGAGCCCGGGAGAAATCTTTTTTTTGAAGAAGGTAGGATTTCCTGCGGAGAAAATATTTTACGTTTCGAATAATGTTTCCGCGGAGGAATTACAATATGCGATTAACGAAGGTGTTGTTATCAGTATCGACAGCATATCGCAACTAAAGCTTTTTGGCCAGATTAACCCAGGTGGTCGTTTATCACTTCGAATTAATCCGGGCATTGGTGCCGGTCATCATGAAAAGGTTATAACTGCCGGTAAAAACACGAAGTTTGCTGTTTGTCTTTCGGAGATTCCGGAAGCGCTCAAAGTCGCGAAGGAATATGATCTTCATATTGTCGGTTTGAATCAGCATGTCGGTTCGTTATTTATGGATCCTGAACCATTTCTTAATGCGGTCAAAGCATTTTTGGATAGCGTAAAGTATTTTGATGAGGTCGAATTTGTAGATTTTGGCGGGGGATTCGGAACATCGTATAAGAAGCTTGAAGGGGAACAGCCATTTGACATTAAGGCTTTTTCCGAACAGCTTGAGATCATCATTGACGAGTGGCAAAAGGAAACAGGACGCGATGTTCTCTTTAAGTCTGAGCCCGGCCGATATTGTGTGGCTGAGTCGTCAGTGCTTTTGGGTCGCATTCATTCTGTTAAGAAGAATTATGATCGTGAATTCGTTGGAACGGATATCGGTATGAATGTATTAATGCGCCCTGTACTCTATGATTCATGGCATGATATTGAGATTTATCGTGATGGAGCACCGGTCCTTTCCGGACCTAAGGGTGTCTATACTGTGGTCGGAAACGTTTGCGAAACGGGTGATATATTGGCGAAGAATCGCGAGCTCTTTACACCAAAGGAAAATGACATTTGCTGTGTTCTTGATGCTGGCGCCTATGGCTATTCGATGTGCTCAAATTACAATAACCGTTTGCGTCCGGCTGAAGTCATGATTGACCTTAATGGGGAAGATCATTTGATTCGTAGAAGAGATACATTAGAAGATTTACTGCGAAACTTTGATTTCTGATGCATATCCATTTGAATCTTTTTGACAGCGTGATATTTCGTAAAAAACCATAAATTATTTTTACGCATTACTTGTCTATATGAACTATTTATATTATCATTAAACAAGGTGTATGAAGTAAGGGGAAAAGAGCAATGGCCGACCTAAGCGAAGTATTTCGTGGATATAGCGCTTTCGTTCTTGATTATTCCGCTTTATTAGAAGTGGGTGATACAACGGTTCACGATGAGCTTGTTGATATCATCATTAATCAAGAAAAGAAGTTATTTATCAGCAAGTCATTCCGTTCTTTTCACGGGTGTGTTTCTTTAGAAGGAAACCCTCGTGAGAAGGACGTTGTTGTGTGCACTCGCGACATGTTTTCCCGTCTTTATCCAACACATTCAATACGCGAAAGCAAGCATACATCCACACTTGGCTTTGTACTCGAACATGCCAACAATGTGACTGAATGTCTTTTTCTTGGTCGAAATTCTGAAACGTTAGAACGAATTCGTGATGCGAATGTAACCGGTAGGTGTGCAGTTTGCGTTTTTTCGAAAGAACGAATGGATCTTTATCCAACACTTGATATTTGTTTGTCGAAGGAAAAACCGATTTCCGTAAGCCAGCTTACCCAATCCAACGATTATTTGGACGTTGAAGTGTATTGTAACGTTGGCGATATCGTTTATACAGAAGCGGGCGAGGAAGTTTCGCTTGTTTCGAAGATTAGCACGGGAGCCGAAGGAATTGTTTTCCATACAAAGGATCCGAAGCTCGTTGCGAAGATTTATCATCGCGGCGTTATTACTCCTTTGCGTTGGCGCAAGCTAATCACCATGCGTGACATGCATATTGACGCAGTTGGTATTTGTTGGCCTTGTGAATTACTCTATACCTACAATCGTGTTCCGGTTGGTTACTTGATGAAAACTGGTAAGGGTACGACTCTTGGCACGGCTTTTGATGGGCCGGATGCGATGATGGAGCATTTTCCGGATTGGGAAAGACTCCAAGTGGCCAAAACATTATCGTCGACGCTGTCGCGCATGATTTATCTCCATATGCATGGCATTCTGGTCGGTGATATCCAATTGAAAAATGCGATGATATCGACACCTGACGATGTTTACCTAATTGATATGGATAGTGTTCAAGTTGCGGATATGCCTTGCCCTGTTGGAACGGAAGAGTTTACGAGTCCAGAGCTGTGGGAGTCATCCTTTGTATCTTTTCTTCGTAAACCGCGCCATGAAGATTATTCCATCTCTATATTGGTCTTTTCCTTGCTGTTTTGTGGGCAACATCCATACGCACAAAGAAACGGTAGAGAGACGCTACGTGAGGAGATGCAAGCATTAGCTTTTCCATACTCTTTGGATGGTTCAACTGATGATCGTATTCCACTTGGAGGATATGATTTTATTTGGAAGTCACTTTCGGATCGTTTACGTGAAATGTTCTATGATACTTTTGCGAAGGGCCGTCTATATGAATCGATTGAGTGGCTTAATGCAGTATCTGAATATACGGATATGTTGATAAAGCGTGAATTCGAAGATGAAGAGATGTACCACGTTTTCCCATATCATGTTTGGAATGCAAAACTTGATGAGAGTCAAGTTAATAGTAGGAGAACCGTTCGTGAAGCTATCATTCATACTTCTATCAATGATGAAGTCGCTATGGGTGCTGCAAAAGATGTTCCGCTTTCATCAATGACACGTCGCGGACTGGACTATGCAAAGATTCCAGATTCGAATCCATATTCATCCGCAAGTGCATCATCAAGTAAAAGTACAGGAAAATCACAAGGTTTTGCATCAAATAATGGTATGCAAAATACTTCATCTGGTTATCATTCTTCCTCGTCATCGAATCGAGGGAAGCAGGCGGAACGATCAAAAGGATTGGTTGAATTCTTGAATAACAATCATCAAACGGCTTTGCTTTTGGCATTGTTTGCGGCCGCGATATTGCTTATAATAATATTATCTCTTTTCTTGTGAGGAGGAAAATATGGCAAAAAAAGTTGGAAATATCTCCGAAAAGGATTTTGGAAGTAGTACAAAACGTCGTTTACCGATTTGCTTTTGCTTAGATGTCAGTGGTTCTATGTCCGGTAATCCGATTAATGAACTCAATGATGGTTTGCAAAGCTTCTTTTCTTCTATTCGCGAAAATGATGAAACCCGTTCTGCGGCCGACATTTGCATCGTGACATTCGGTGGGTCTGTCGACATTTTTCTGCCTTTTGGAAAGATTACGAAGAGTCAGACGATTCCGCGAATTAGCGCGACTACGAGCTTGACTCCAATCGGTGAGGGCATTTTGACAGCGCTGGAGTTACTAAATGTACGTAAAACAGGCTATAAAGAGCTGGGCATCAAGTATTATCAGCCATGGTTGGTGGTCATAACAGATGGCGCACCTCAAGGTGAGAATTCGATGGAAAACATGGAAAAGGCAATTCAAGCTGTCACAGAGCTCGAGAGCAACGATCGTTTGGTTGTTTTCAATATCGGAGTCGGCAATAATGTTGATTTTTCATTGCTCAAGCGTCTTTCTGATAAACGCGCCGAACCAATTTCTATACAAACTGCTCAATTCGGAAAATTGTTCGCATTCTTAGGTTCCAGTAGTTCCTCAGTTGTTACAAGTGGTATGAAGGATGATGCTCTTTATGATTTAGAGCAACATAACGAAGGTACTTCTGTTGCCATGGATGATTTCTTCCGTACGATAGAGGAGTGCAAGTAATTTATGCAAAACGAGCCGCTACTCGCCAATATTTCGATTGCCGGGCGCAAACATCGTGAACGAAACATCCCATGTGAAGATGCCTCGATTGCGGTCACATCCAATGGAGTTTCTGTGGTTTGTGTGGCGGACGGTGCAGGTGGAAGTAAGTATACGCACGCGGGGTATGGTTCGAAGGCAATCGTGAAATGCATTTCCGATTTGTTGACACAACATTTTGATGCGATTTATTTCGAACAACGTGAGAACCTAGTCAAGAGCATAATAGTAACGGCTGTGCAATCACAATTGGCAATTCTTGTTGATGAACATAAGCTTTCCGGGCTTGAGCCGCTTTCATCCACAATGCTATTTTGTGCGGTAAAAGGTGATCTCATGATTTGCGGACATATCGGTGACGGCCTCATATGTAAGGTGTCTCCATCAGGAGTTTCACCGATAACACTACCGCAAAACGGAGAGAACGCTTCTACTACCTTTTTTGTTACATTCCCGAATGCACAGGAATATCTTCGGTTAATTCGAACAACTACAGACGACACTCATGCAATCTTATTGATGACCGATGGTGTTGAGGATTTAGTTTATGATTCAAGTAAGTATTTCGTTATGCCGGTTGTTGCGCGTATCGCGGAAATAATGAATAATCCGAGAGAAGAAATTGAGAAACAATTATCACAGACCGTACGTAGTTTTTTTATCGACTCGGCACCATATTCAGACGATGCGTCTTTGGGTATTATCTATTTCCCGAACACACGGATTCCGGATTTTTCTATGCTAACTACGGATAAGGCGATTGTTAAGAAGGATGAGCACGATACATTAACGAATTTGCAAAAAGAAATGTTGCCTTCGGTTGTTCGCGCGAAGTCGATTTTATCTCCATCGAAGACACCGAAAACATCAGAAGAAGAATCGAAAGATATAGAAAAAATGAAGAAACACATCGTAGCCCAAGACGACTCTGCTTCTTCGGATGAGAAACCTATGGATGACAATGAGAAAATGACAGAATTGGACGAGAAAGAAGATGACAGCCGAGGATTCGCACCACCGGCATGGATTTTTATTGTGGTTTTAGCACTATTTGCCATATCGCTTTGTTTGGCGATATATTTATTGGGATAGTAAAGGAGTCACTATGGCTAATGAGAAAAAAAGAAAGTACGATTTAGTAACAGAAGTACGCATTCCTGATTTTGATTCGATTGTTGCTGCTGCATCTGATTTTACAGAGCCAACCGATACGAAAACATCCATCGGTGTTGCCGAAAATGTACGCAAGAATTCGGCTTCTGCCAAAAAAATGACCAAGGAACAGCAATCATTGCAACGTTTGGGCATTGCCGTGGCTGAAGATGAAGCAAAAAAGAGAAAATTGTATGAAGAAGAAAGAGCCAATCAACTTCGCGAGTTAGCCAAAGAACGTGAGGCAAAGCGCTTGGCAGATGAAGCTGCAAAGGCCGAAGAAGAGAAGAATAAGCCCATTTCTTCAGATCAGACACCTTCGGTAGATGAAACTGAAGAAAAGAAACCAGTTGATGAAGTAGTGATTCAAAATGAATTCGGTACAATGACAATTGATACACCAACTGAAATCGATGATACAGATGCGCCGAAAATTGAAGTTTCCCAAGAAGAAAAGAAATTAATTGACGAAGCAGGGCCGGCCCCCGTTTTTGTACCGGCAATCGATACACAAGATGATAATGGGAATGATAGCACAACTGCAGTTTCTAAAAGCTATTTGGATTTCTAATGAAATCTTCTTTTATCATGTCTTTTTGTACTCATAAACTATAATGCAGCAGAACATATACAATCTGTATATTCGATGAAATTTATGAATGGGATGGTATTCGAAATTCCGCGTACCATCCAATTGATATACAATTCTCACCAAATTTCACACGAAAAAGGGGTACAACATGGAAATCAGGGATGTACATTCTGAAACTCTTCCCCAAACAAAGCTTGTCGGAAAAAAGTACACAATGGCCGATGCGAACGAAAACGGCTCGTATTCTCACAAATGGGTAGAGTGGTTTAATAATCAATGGTTTACCACTCTTGAGGGTATCGGAGGAATAGAGACGGTCAGCGACGACTTTATTGGACTTATTCGTTCGAATAACGGAGAAGCAGAATACTGGATTGGAAAATTGGTGTCGCCATCCGCTACTGTGCCGGAAGGTTTTGACAGTGTTGACTTGCCTGAATGTGAAATTGGTGTTTGTTATCTGTATGGAAATAAAGATAACGGCGAGTTGTTCGGGAAGGAAGCATGGGATCTCTGTGCCAAGGCTTATTCCAAAATCGGTTGGGATATGAAAGAAAACGGTGTCTATCTGGAACGCTACAACGGTTCGCGTTTTAAAGACGTGGATGAGCAAGGCAATGTGATTCTCGACATCTGCATGGTATTAACGGTGGATGAACCGATTGTTATTGACACATACTGTGGCCTTAGCTGTAAATCGTGTGAATACCGCGAGAGTGTTCATTGTGGTGGATGCGTTAGTACGTGCGGGAAGCCATTCCATGGTCCATGTGAGCTAGCGGAATGTGCCATAAAGCATAATGTCCGTATTTGCGGTGAATGTCCTGAAAACCCCTGTGAGCTTTTAAAGCGTTTTTCATTCGACAAAGAACACGGTGATAATGGTGAAAGGATAAAAAACTGCAATCGAATCAAAAAAGCGCTTGTGACTGTCGCTCGTCGAGGGCTCGATCCTGTTGCGCCGTGCGGATTCCATTGTGATCACTGCTTCCTTGGGCAATGGTGCGGCGGTTGCAGAAGTGATTATAATTGCTGTTCGTTTGCTACGATATGTGAAGGTGGAGTATGTCCGAATGTTTCATGTTCCAAAGAACACGGATATGATGGATGCTGGGAATGCGCTGATCTTGCCGACTGTGAAAAAGGCTTTTTCGCAAAAAAGGATGAATATCTAGCGAAAGCGGCGTCACAGTTTGTCGGTAAATATGGTAAAGAGAAATATGCCGAGGCATTGGCGGCTGTAAAAGCGCACTGCGATGATGAATCACAGGCATTCGTAGACTGTAAAAGTGTTGATGATGCTTTCCAACTGCTGAAAAAGTGGATAACGCTTTGATGTTTTCATCCCAATGATTTCATTCCAAACAAGAGAAACATTTGTAAACGGTGCGACTATGTTCGCGCCGTTTTTTGTTATCTTTCGTTTCATTAGAACACGGTTTAGAAAGGGAAAAATGGGTGTGTATTTACATTATTGAAAAAAACCGATTAATATCTCCCAATGAAGAGCAAAATACAGAGTAATGCGATAAGCCCGGCATTGGCAAGTGCAAAGCGGATAGTCACTTGCTTGTTTGTCCAGTTTTTTCTCTTCCGGAAATGATCATGAATTGGTGTGGTTATGTTTTCCATGAAATTTCGCATGTGAAAAAAGCGACGAACGGAAAGCTTCAATAACCCGCTTCCTCCGTCTGCGATGAAGAACAAGCAAACTATAAGATAGGTGAATGGGTTTTGTGAAGCCATTGCGCATATTGCCAAGAATACTCCAATTGCACGTGAGCCCGAATCTCCCATGAGAATTACGCTTGGATTTCGGTTGAAGAAAAGATAAACACAAAGAATCGGGATAAGAAGACCCATCATCGGCACAAATTGTTTATCAGCATTCAGGATATATGTGATTCCGATAAATCCCAGCGTCGAAGCAATTGCCATGCTACTACTTAGACCATCAACACCGTCCGTACAATTGGTAAAGTTAATCGCACCCCAAATAAGTACGGCTGCAAAAATGGCATATAGCCATATCGGCATCGTGAAGGATGGGATAGAAAATGGCATGATAATTTCACGCGGCATCCAAACCGCAGCGCTAATTCCCATGAAAATGGCGCATAATGCATCAAGGATACCTTTTTTCAATTCGCTCCATGCATTGTTTGATTTATCATCAAGAAAACCGAAGATCATTTCCAAGCCTATGGTTATATATGCACATATCAATACGGGGCTAAGCGGTAGGAAAAGAATAGCATAGAATAGATAACACGAAATGAAGAGAATGCCAGAGCTGGTTGGTTTGCCTTTGCTCTTTGCGCCTTGGGCGGCAAAAGCACGACCTCGATCTTGAGGTAAAAATCGACGCGCTTTTGTTAGTAATAGTATCGTGGATACGAATGCGAGCACGGACCCGATTATGAATAAAAGAAGCGTATATTCTTCAAAAAGAAGCGATAGCACGGAAGATTCCTCCCAAAGTAAATCGTAATTTGATAAAGTTCTTTCCTATATTATCACAAAACAAGAATAATGCCATCTTTCGTGCGTTTGTGTAGGCAGAATGGGACAAAAATGGTATTATAGTTAAACGTGAAAAAGAGCCGTTGTTGCTCTTTATTCTTTCAATCATTCTGAGGAGGCCATTCATGGATTACCGTTATGCCATTGCCGAAAAAATCGCGAATATAACATCACTTGATATTGATCAAGCTCGTCGCTCTATTGAGATTCCACCACAAGCCGACATGGGTGACTACTCTTTCCCTTGTTTCACACTTTGCAAAGCCCTACATAAGGCACCAAATGTTCTTGCCGCAGAGTTGGCATCCAATGAAGCACTAATGGATACATTTATTGATCATGTCGAAGCGAAAGGCCCATATGTGAATTTCTTTGTAAACCGAGGCATTTATGCAGCCGATGTTCTTTCGAAGGTTTTAGACGAAAAGCTCAACTATGCATCATCGAGTATTGGCGCAGGGAAGACGGTTATCGTTGAATTTTCATCACCGAATATTGCAAAGCCTTTCCATGTTGGTCATGCTTTTACTACTATTCTCGGACACTCCCTTTCTCGCATTTATGAAAAGCTCGGATATAAAGTTGTTCGCATGAATCATTTAGGTGATTATGGTACACAATTCGGTAAACTTATCACAGCTTTCCGACTCTGGGGAGACGAGGCTGCGCTTGAGGAGGAGCCGATCAAGGAGCTCTTGCGTATCTATGTTAAGTTTCACGATGAAGAGAAAAATGATGCTTCTTTAACGACAACTGCTCGTGAAAACTTTAAGAAGCTTGAGGATGGTTCTGCCGACGAAGTCGCTCTATGGACACGTTTTCGTGATTTATCGCTCAAGGAATTCGCGAAGCTTTACGACCGAATGGGCGTAACTTTCGATAACTATAACGGAGAAAGCTTCTATAGTGATCGTATCCCGCAAGTGGTGGATATGCTCCGCGAAAAGGATCTTTTAGTGGAGAGTGACGGTGCACAGGTTGTCATGCTCGAGGATGAGCAATTACCGCCATGCATTATTTTGAAATCTGACGGCACGACAATATATGCATCCCGCGATTTAGCTGCCGCGATATATCGTTATAATGAATACCATTTTGATAAGAACATTTATGTTGTCGGACTACCGCAGGCACTTCATTTCCGTCAGGTATTCTCGGTTCTCAAGAAAGCAGGCATGCCCTTTGCAGAACAATGCGAACATGTTGGCTTTGGATTGGTTAAATTCAAAAATAATATGCCATTTTCCACACGTAACGGAAATATCGTCACGCTCGAGGATTTAATCGACGCCAGTGTGGAGAAGACCTATGAGATGGTAAAAGAGAATGCAGAGACGCGTCATTCTGATGCAACAGACGAAGAACTTCGTTCTGTCGCTGAAAAGGTCGGCATCGGTGCTGTCATTTATACTTATGTGAAGGCAGGTCGTGAGCGTGATATTCTTTTCTCGTGGGAAGATATGCTCGATTTTGATGGTGATACCGCACCTTACCTCATATACACGTATGCGCGTACAAAATCCATTCTCCGTAAGGCTGCTGAGCAAGGAATTACACCAGCTGTAGCTTCTTCTGATGCATTGAAGTCTTTGGTGAATGACGAAGAATTCACCTGTATTAAAATGATTGCTGATTTACCGGATGCGATTCTTAAAGCAGCGCAAAGCAATGAGCCATTTATGGTTTCTCGTGGAATCGCGCAAATTGCCCGTAGCTTCAATCGCTTCTACAATAATTGTTCGATTCTTTCTGGAGACGATGCAACATTACAATCGGCACGATTGAGCCTTTGCGTGGCTGTTTGTGATGCCATTGAGCTCGGAACGGACCTACTTGGTATTTCGGTTGTTGACCGGATGTAATCGTTTTGATAAGAAGGGAGTCTGTCCATGAGTGTCAATATCATCGAAATGCCAATGTTCAGCGATATCCCATATGAGCGTCCTTCTTTGGATGACTTCCGCGAAATCGCAATGAGTGTCCGCCTAAAGCTGATGACGGCTCGCGATGCGGATGTCGTTGAAAATGCTTTGCTGTCTTTTCAACGAGCATTGAGTGCTTTTGATACTGCGTCGACCTTATCTTCGATTCGTCATGATTGCGATACATCCGATGCGTTCTATACGCAAGAAGTCGATTTTTACGATGAATCCTATCCGATTGTTTCCGAGCTCGCTTCCGGAGTGTATTCGGCGATGCTCAGCTCGTCCATTCGTGACCAATTAGAGGAACGATTTGGCCCCATGCTTTTTATGAAGACAAAAATGGAAAAGGAAACCATTTCCAGTGAGGTCATCGATGATTTAGCGGAAGAGAGTGGTCTTGAGACGGAATACAGTCAAATCCTCTCTGAGGCAGATATTCCTTTTGCAAAGAAACACAACACTCTTTCCATGATGCTTTTATATGCCGAAGATACTAATCGTGATACACGCGCTGCGGCGCAAAAAGCTATTGCCGATTACTATAATGCGCAAAAACCGAAGTTTGACGAAATTTATGGGAAAATGGTGCATTTGCGGACAAAAATTGCCCACAAACTTGGCATGAAGGATTTTGTTGAGTTGGGATACAAGCGCATGGAACGCTTTGATTACACACCTGAAATGGTTGAACAATTCCGAAATAATGTCGTCAAATATATTGTTCCGATTACATCGGAGATTCGTCGCTTGCAAAAGGAACGTTTGCAAGTGGAAAATCTTAAGTATTACGATTTGCCGTGTCTTTTTACCCACGGTAACCCAATGCCGACTGTTAAACAGGAGGAGTACCCGACTTGTGCATCGAAGATGTTTGCACAAATGTTCGAAAAGGATCCAAGCTTCTATGAAGTACTATCATCACATGATTTTACCGATCTTTTCTCGCGAAAGAACAAGCAAAATGGCGGGTATTGCTCAACACTTTTGGACTTTGGTATCCCATACATTCTCATGAATGCAAATGGTACATCAGATGATGTTGCCACATTAGTACATGAATCCGGTCACGCATATGCCGCTATTCGCAGTGTTGATGCATCTCCTTTCATCGAATGCCTTTCTCCGACACTCGAGGCATGTGAGGTTCATTCTACGGCAATGGAGTATTTGACCTATCCTTACATGGAGATGTTTTTTGGTCCGTATGCTAACCAATATCGAGAGCAACATATGACACTTGCATTGCTTTTCCTTCCATATGGATGTATGGTCGATGAATTCCAGCATATTGTCTACAGCAATACCGATATGACTGCGGAAGAACGTCATACGGCTTGGCGTACATTGGAAAAGAAATATCAACCTGATGTTGATTATGACGGTGTTGATTTCTACGAAAAGGGCGGAGCGTGGATGAAAAAGGAGCACATCTTCACGAGCCCGTTCTACTACATAGATTATTGCTTAGCACAGCTTGTTGCATTGCAAATCTGGGATATATCCCGCGTTAACCGGAAAAAAGCGTTGACGATTTATGATCATCTGTGTGTGCAAGGCGGAACGAAAGCATTCTTAGAAATGGTAGAAGGGGCAGGGCTGGAATCACCGTTCTCGGATGGTGTGATGAAGCGAATCGCTTATCGAACCTGTGAATTCTTATCATTATGAATCTGCCAGAAGCTTTTCTTTCTCGAATGCATGAATACTTCCAGAATAAAGGAACCCCGAACGAGGAGGCCGATTTTCTTGCGTCTTTTGAATCACCAGCCTATCGTGGTATCCGATTAAATCGAATGAAGGTATCACAATCTGAATACGAGGATTGCCTTGGTGAGCTTGGCCTCGATAAGAACACTGTTCCTTGGTGTGATGGTGGATTTTATTCGAATATTGAATCTCCGGGAAAAGATGCCTACTATCACGCAGGTGTCTATTATGTACAAGAACCAAGTGCCATGCTCCCTGCGGCTGTATTGGGAACGATTCCCGGTGAGAAGATTCTGGATATGTGTGCGGCACCGGGCGGAAAAGCGACACGTATTGCGGAAGATCTTCGCGGTGAAGGACTTCTCGTAGCAAATGAAATCTCTGCCGATCGAGCTCGTGCTTTACTTCGAAACATAGAACGTATCGGTGCGAATAATGTTGTCATTCTCAATGAGAACCCTGCGAATATGGTGTCTCATTTTCGCGGGTATTTTGATCGTATATTGATTGATGCGCCATGCTCTGGTGAAGGGATGTTCCGTCGCGATGATTTCGCATGTAAATCATGGGAAAAATTTGGACCATCATCATGTATGCCGATTCAAAAGGAAATATTGGGCTATGCAGACGAGATGCTCTGTGCAGGTGGCAGTATTGTCTATTCCACATGCACATTTTGTGAGGGCGAAGAT
This sequence comes from Bacillota bacterium, assembly GCA_036782995.1. Lineage (GTDB taxonomy): Bacteria > Bacillota > Clostridia > Saccharofermentanales > Saccharofermentanaceae > DAIPXZ01. Next base: position 10,364 of record DAIPXZ010000009.1, on the reverse strand, counting down.
GAAGATATGATTTCGGCATTTCTTACAGAACATGCAAATTATGAGATTGTATCACATAGGGAGATTCCCGGAATTACCCATGCAAATAACGGCATGATGCGTGTATGGCCTCATAAATCGCAAGGAGATGGTCATTTTTGCGTGCATTTACGAAAGAATCAACAAGCGACGCCAAATGATATTTGCCAATCGCAGCCTTTTCAAAAGGAATCTGACATGCGTCGCAAGAATTCATTCACATATAACAAATCTAAGGAATGCTTCCTCGAATTCTCTGCAGAAATAATGACGCCCGAAGCGTATAAGGCATACAGCTCACGTGTCGATAATGGCTTTATTCTTCATAAGGATAAGGTGCATCTTCTCGGAACAGATGAAGCCATCTTCGACGGCCTTCGCGTGATAAAAATGGGCGATTTCCCCGGAGAAATCAAAGAGACGGGGAAGGGTCGTGTCTTTATTCCATCGCAATCGCTCGCTCTTTCACTTCAAAAGGCGGATATTTCGAAAACTCATTTTCTTTCTCTGGCTCGGAATGATGAGCGATTAATTCGATATTTACGTGGTGAGACGATTATGCTCACTGAACAAGAGTCCGATATTTTGGCCGCCAATGCGCATATCGTTATTGCGGCAGGAAAATACCCATTAGGTTTTGCCAAAACCCAAGGCGCAACGCTTAAAAACCTATATCCGAAAGCGTGGCGCTTACAATAGGAGGAATTATGGATTTTATTGTTGCAACGAAGAATAAAGATAAACTGGTAGAGATTCGTGATATTCTCGCAGATTTACCTTTTCATATCATCGGAATGGAAGAGGCTGGTGTCCATCTGGATATCGACGAAAACGCATCTACCTTCGAGGGTAACGCGTTGATTAAGGCACAGGCACTTCACAATGTGGTCGATGGATACTGTATGGCTGATGATTCCGGTTTGTGCATTGATGCATTGGACGGTGCTCCCGGTATATATTCGGCACGCTTTTTTGGAAGAGATTCGAGCTACGAAGAAAAAATCGGCGAGCTCTGGCGTCTATTAAAGGACGTTCCTTTTGAAAAGAGAACGGCACAATTCGTGTGCGCGATTGCTGTTGTTGCTCCTGATGGCAGTCACTTTACCGTAAAGGAGAAGGTGGAAGGTATCATCATAGATGAAATGCGCGGTGAAAATGGTTTTGGCTATGATCCTGTTTTTTATGTTCCTTCACTTGGCAAAACTACTGCCGAAATACCAGAAGAAGAGAAAAATCAAATCAGTCATCGAGGCCTCGCATTGCGTGCAATGCTTGATAAATTGAAGCAAGCGTGATATACTTCCCTCTGTGTACAGATGTACATCGTGCGTGGACATTTTAACGTATGAAAGGCGCATCAAGGAGGGCTTATTATGGCACAAAATAATGATTTTTATCTTGTGAAAGCCGACGTTCTTCCTGAGGTATTTGTTAAAGTTATGGACGTAAAGCATCTCCTGAATTCGGGGAAAGCACGTTCTGTTAACGAAGCCGTTCAGATGGTGTCTTTATCTCGTAGCGCATATTACAAGTACAAAGATGCAGTGATGCCGTTTTACGAGACTAGTCAGGGGAAATTAGTTACCTTGATTATTGCGGTAGAAAATTTCCCGGGCATACTTTCTGGCATCATCCAATGCGTGGCTTTTGCCAAAGGAAATGTATTAACCATCAATCAAAATATCCCAATTAACGGATTAGCGGATGTTTCCATTTCCATGGAGACCGATTTGATGAACAAATCAATTGAATCATTAATCACGGACGTGTTGAAAATTCCTGGTGTGCGTTCGTGTCGTATTTTAGCAAGGGAATGAAAAGAGGTAAATAAATGAAAAAGATTGGTATTTTAGGTTTCGGTGTTGTCGGTAATGGTGTCGCCGAGGTGGTATTCATGAATAGCAAGAAGCTGGAGAAAAGACTCGGTGAACCAATCGAGGTGAAGCGAATCTTGGATATCCGTGAATTTCCGGACAGTCCATTTGCCAAATTGATTACGAATGATGCGGATACTTTCTTTGCAGATGATGAAATATCCATTGTTGTTGAGACCATCGGCGGAGCACGTATTGCTTATGAATATACAAAGAGAGCCTTGTCACTTGGCAAGACGGTTGTGACCTCTAACAAAGAATTAGTTTCCACACATGGTGTTGAACTAATTCAATTAGCAAATGAACATCATTGCAACTATCTTTTCGAAGCATCGGTTGGCGGCGGTATTCCGATTATTCGACCTTTGCAAAGATGCCTTGCGGCAAATGATATCGAAAGAATTGTCGGTATTGTAAATGGAACAACGAATTACATCTTAACGAAGATGGAGAATGACGGTTCGGATTTTGCCGCGTCATTGAAAGAAGCGCAGGCTAAGGGATACGCGGAAGCAAATCCTTCGGCGGATATCGATGGTATCGATGCCATGCGCAAGATTTCCATTCTTGGAACAATTGCTCTAGATGGTGCATATATCAATCCGGAGTCCATTTTCACAGTTGGAATTACTTCCATAACGGTTGACGACATGATTTATGCTCGTGAAATGAATGCAGCGATTAAGCTTCTTGCGATTTTTGAAAAGGGTGACGACGGAAATGTATTCTCTTATGTCGCACCGCATTTGGTTCCAAAGGAACATCCGATTGCAGTTGCCAATGATGTCTTTAATGCCATTATGGTAACAGGTAATGCAATTGGTGATGCAATGTTTTATGGCCAGGGCGCTGGAAAGCTTGCTACAGCTTCAGCCGTTGTTGGTGATGTTCTTGATGCGGCATTACACGGTGAACGCTTCGCGCATGGTACATCTTGGTTTAAACCGGTCGATACAGTTTTGCAACCGATTGAAAATCATGTATGTTCTTGTTTGATTCGTGTATCGGATTCAGTTTCCACAGAAGATATGGAGAAAGCATTCCCTGAGATTTCGATTCAGCCTGCACTATATGAAGCGGCTGGGGAGAAGGCCTACATTCTTGGAAAAGATGGTGACATGACAGAAGCGAACTTGTCGATAGGCGTAAATGAATTGAATGATAAAGCAATTTCAATCATTCGAATTTTTGCATAAATAATTCTACTATAAGAAAAACCGCGTATTCATGGAATGCGCGGTTTTTTTGATGTGATTTTTCTTGTTTCATTGAATTCTGAGAAGCAATACCATACAGATATTCTCTCTTCGTTTCAATGATAATGTATTAAATCTGGTTAGCACAATATTCTGAATAGAGCGTGATCATTTCGGATTGTTGTGCATTCATTTTCTGTTGAAGCTTACTCAATTCGCGTAAGTTCTTTGCATCGATGGCCAAACGAATTTCTTTAAAGATGGATACATATTCCGAAGTATCTTTTGCCAAACGGTTACGAATCGCATCAATCTCATTCCAAAGTGTAATATCGTAACTATTGATCGGATCGTGGAACGGCACGATGTTACGAATTTGGGAGAGGTTGTCTGGAATAATTCTTTCAGAAAGCTCCATTTGCCAACGGTCAAGCATGGCTTGTGCATAAGAACGGATTAAATCTTCACTGAATACGCCACCAGAGCATAAGACAGGGACGAGGAAGTCATCTGAAAGCAAGCTTTTCAATGAATCGTACACGGTTGCCGGTGGGGTACCAAAGAGACGGTCTCGCTCTTCTGCGGAGTATTTTGTGAATATATCATCCTCAGAACGGTAGAGGCGATCCTTTTCGAGGTATTCGCTCTCGACACCGTAATCCTTGCAGAATTCGTCTTCGAGCTCCTTCGTTGTATGACCGGAAGTAATGGCGTATTCGATACCATCAAGCATACATTGATAGGAAGCAGAAAGGCAAAGATAGGTGTTTGTATGCGGATTAGGGGAGCGGATTTCGAAACGTGTCTGTAGACTGCTGTCGGAGTTGCGAATTAATCCAATCAAAACGGTACGGTTACGAGATGGAGTGTCGATATCCTGTCCCAAAGAAACCACGGCATGTGTCGGCGCTTCAAAACCTGGCTGCAAACGAAGGAATGCATCTGTCGTGACGGAGATGAATGGATTAATTAGTGGATAGTGCTTCATGAATCCCATCAAAGCACCCCAGCCAATCTTGCCTAAGAAATCCGTTTTCATATCCTTCGGACTGAAAAGATTCGATTTATGGCCATCCTTTAGATAAGCGACGGCATTGACATGAGTATGTTCACCACTACCGGCAACGCCATGAAGCGGTTTTGCCGAGAAGCTGACCTCAAGGCCGTGCATACGGAAGATTTCCTTGATGAAGATACGAGCAATCAGCTCATAATCTGCTGCTTGGAGTGCGTTTGCATAATGCCAGTCGACTTCTAATTGTTCAACGATATTGTGGAATTCACCAGCATCGGAAAGATGAGCCTTTACACCGCCGACTTCTTTATGTGCCATTTCTGGCTCAAAGCCATAAAGCTCGAGAAGCATAACAGTTTGCTCCAGTGCTGTACGCACAACGCCCTTTGTACGCTTCCAGTATGATTCCTTCATGCTTTGCGAAATGGAAAGACGCTGTGCGTTAATTTTCTCGTCTGGAGAACTAACCCAGAATTCCAATTCAGTTGCAACGATGAGCTCGACACGATCAACATTATCATACGTGAATCCTAAATCATCGCAAAGTGATGGATTTTCTCTTAAATAGCGGAGTAATTCGGAAGAAAACCGGTCTGCACATCTCTTTAGTATTGAACGAGAGCATACTTTATCGCCGTTGTGGATAAGAAAAGAAGGAACACGAAGTGTACCAATGGGTTTGTTCGTAACGAGATCAATGTGTTCATAGTTATAGTCAACGTACCACATGACGTCACGATCTGGTTCGAAATCGACACGGCCGTCATTTAATGTTGCAATGCCGGGAAGAACAACCGAAGAACCATCGGTTTGGACTGCATAACCATTTAAGTATCCTTGCAAATTATCTGTGAAATTTGCGATCGGAATCTTCTCATCTGTGTCATTTCCTGCCAAGTCAATACCGACGAATGATACGAATTTTATCTCAGGATGATCACTTAAGATTCGGACTAAATCGTCTGTGTTGTGGGTGGATGGTGGAAGTAGGTAGAGCAAATCGGGATAGATACGGAAATTGGTCATAAGGCAGCCTCGCTTTCCCATTCAAAATTCAAGGTCATTATACCATTACATTATTTTATTGCGAAACGAAGTGATATGGAAAAATAGACGAAAATGTTTGCCCACATACTAAATGAATTATATAATTAGTTCATATGATGATATTAATGGTGAAATGAGGAGGTTTCCATGAAAATATACGAATGTTCAAAATTACTGAATGCGAAGGTTTTGGTTCCTGCTGCCGACGAAGAGCTTGAGATTGAAGTGGCCTGCGGATCAGACCTGATGAGCGATGTGATGGCTTTTTGTAGTGCATCCAATCAAATGATGCTTACAGGGCTTGTGAATCCACAAACGATTCGCACCGCGGAGATGCTTGATGTAAAGGTCATCGTTTTTGTACGAGGGAAATCACCCGATGACACCATGATATCAATTGCTAAAGAGAAGGGCATCGGTTTGGTTACTACACCATATTCTCTCTTTACCTGTTGCGGGCTTCTATATGAGGCTGGTATACGCGGAAAGGAGAATGTAACATCGAACCTTTAATTAGAAAATATGAGATTCGAGATAATGATTTCACACACGCGGGCGAGGCGTCGAGTGCAATGAAAAAATCATTGGTTCGACTCGGAGTGAACCCTGATTTGATAAAGCGAGCGTCCATTGCGATGTACGAGGCAGAGATTAATGCTGTTATTCACGGAAACGGTGGATATGCTGAAGTCAGTGTTTATCCCGAATATGTGAAGATTGATGTTGTAGACCATGGCCCAGGAATTCCCGACATCAAACAGGCTATGGTTGCCGGCTGGTCGACAGCACCTGACGAAGCCCGAGAAATGGGATTTGGTGCTGGTATGGGACTTCCGAATATTGAACGTAATTGTGACGAAATGAATATTGATACTGAGGTGGGCAAGGGAACAACTGTAACGATGATTGTACGTTTTTCCTGATTCATTCAATTATCGACATAGTAAATAGTGGAGCAAACAAGCGTGAATAAATTACATAGTGTGTCACTAAATAAGGATTTGTGTGTAGGTTGTACGAATTGCATCAAGGGGTGTCCTACGCAGGCGATTCGCGTTCGTGACGGAAAAGCGGCCATTTATGATATTCGATGTATCGATTGCTCCGAATGCATCCGAATCTGTCCGTATCATGCCAAAATTCCTGTGACTGATTCTTTGCAAGAAAAACTCGCCGGAGCATCCGGTAAGATTAAGGTAGCAATTGTCTCTCCGGCATTGTTCACACAATTTGAGAATCACACTACACGACTCGAAGTCCTAAAAGCAGTAAAATTGCTGGGGTTTGATTACGTGTATGATGAATCGATTGGATACTCTGGATATTTATCTGCAACCAAACAGATGATTCATGAAAAAATAGAGCTGTGTAAATCACTATCCGAAGATGAACAGAAAGACATTTTCCCTCTGATCTCATCCTCGTGTCCAGTTGTTGTTCGTCTTATTCAAATGAAGTACCGCACATTGATTTCACATTTAATTTCGATTGATTCTCCGATGGAAATGACAGCTCGATATGCTATCGACGAATTAACCGAACTACTACAAATCAAAGAAAACCTTCTTAGTTTGTGCTATATCACGCCGTGCCCAGCGCGAAAAACCTCGGTTGTGAATCCTTTGTGGAAGAAAAAGTCACTGTTTTCTTTCTGTGTTGGTATTCATGACGTATATCCGAAGCTTCGTGGCCTTTTAGAAAAGGGAAATCTTGCCGACTCAATCAATGATGCTGATAAGCGTGTGCTTCGCATTTCGGATAATAAGGGTTTACTCTGCACCTCTGTCGGTGGCGAATCCGTCGCGATTGATATCGATAATTTCCTGACGGTGGACGGAATTAGCAATGTCACAGCCATTTTGGATGAGATTGAAAATGATCATCTGTCAAATATCGAATATGTTGAGCCTTCGTGCTGCTTCAGCGGTTGCGTTGGTGGACCACTTACCGTTATGAATCGATTTGCGGCACAAGCAATGCTTCGTGAATTGATTCACGAGACGATTATGGAAAGAGGACTCTATCCAGACCTGATTGTCCATGAAGAATCGGTATATCCGCAATCCTGGGAGTTACCTCTCGCCGAAAATCATGCTATGCGTCTGTCAGACAATATCGGCATCGCGATGAGCAAGTATGAGCAAATCGATTCCATTTTAGCAACTTTACCGCAAATAGATTGTGGTGCGTGTGGAGCTCCGTCATGTGCGGCCATGGCCGAAGATATTGTACAGGGACGAGCGTCTATTGAGAATTGCATGATTATGCATCAAATGGCACATAACGACAAAGCATCAAAGGAATAAAGGAGAATACGATGAAAAATATTTCTCTCATAATTGAGGCCATGGATTTGGAAGTTCTCACAGATGTGTATACTGACAAGACAGTGAAGGATGGGTATTGCTGTGACATGTTGAGCTATGTTATGTCGCATCTTTCATCTGAGTCTGTATGGTTTACCATATTGAATAGCATCAATGTCATTGCTGTCGCTACACTTACAGAATGTCCTTTGGTTGTATTAACCGAAGGCGTTACTCTTCCAGATGATGTTCTCGCTAAGGCGAAGGAAGAAAAAATCGTGGTTTGTTCAACCACGCTTACAACATATGAAGCTGCCTCCACACTCGGCATGGTCTTCATGACCGAGGAGGTTTAAGCTTTGGCAACGATTCAATGTGACTTGCATCTTCATTCCGCTTTATCGCCTTGTGCAGATAATGAAATGACGCCGGGGAATATTGTTTCCATGGCATATATGAATGGGCTCGATGTAATCGCAATTACGGATCATTGCAGTACGAAAAACTGTGAAGCTGCCATTGAGCTTGCTAAAACGGTGAAACAAGAATATGGAAGAGCACCACTGGTCATACCGGGAATGGAGCTTGAAGTTGCGGAAGGTTTTCATGTCGTTGCTTTATTTCCTGACTTAAAGGCGGCGTCAGAATTTGATGATTACTTAACAAAGAATCGTCCCGTTATTTCGAATCGTGTTGATATTTTCGGCGAGCAATGGGTCTATAACAATAATGATGAACCAGTAGTACAGATTCCGAATCTGTTGTCGACGTCGTCTTTTCTTACTATGAGTCAAGTACAAGATGCGTTGCAAAGCATCGGTGCGGCTTTTTTTCCTGCGCATGTCGACAAGGATGCATACAGCATGGTTGCCTCTTTGGGAACGGTACCGCCTGAATGGGTCGGAAGATTACTGGAGCTTAGCAAAAGAGCGGATAAAAATGCATTTTTACAGGCACATCCCGAGCTTTCCGATTATTACTTCATTGTGGATTCGGATGCTCACCAGTTACCCGATATTGCAGACCCTGGGTTTTCATTACCGATAAACGATGAAATGTTGCCAAATCTTGACATTCCCTCTTTTGTAAATGCGTTGCGAGATTTCATGAGATGGTGATATAATATCTAAATTGACAAAAACATGTTTTTTCGCGTTTCCATTTGCGAAAGCTCGATTAATATGAATGACGGTCACGGAGGTTCTTTTGCGAGAATTATCATTACACATTTTAGACATCTTAACGAATTCGATTTCTGCAGGAGCGAATTTGGTAGAGTTGAAGGTGGAGCATTTTTCTCAAAAGGACAAGCTGGTAATTACATTTGAAGATAACGGTTGCGGGATGACTCCCGAATTTGTAGCTTCGGTTACTAGCCCATTTTCGACGACGCGTACTACGCGAAAAGTCGGTCTTGGCATCCCTCTGTTAAAGGAACTATGTGAGCTTACCGGCGGATCACTTTCGATTGATTCAACAGTTGGCAAGGGCACAACAGTGAAGGCTGTTTTAGTTCCGTCTTCGATTGACTGCTTGCCATTAGGCGATGTCGGAGAATCGATGGCAGGATTGGTAGGTTCATATGATCAGCAATGTGATTTTGTGGTATATTTCTATCATGACGAACGGGGCTCGGTGACGATTGATACGCGCGAGATTCGTGAGAAGGTTGGTGGTATGCCGCTCAATGACCCGGAAATCTATCTGTTTTTGTGTGATTATTATAGCGAACAACAAGAATTAATACTTGGAGGTATATAGTATGAAATCATTAGCTGAACTCGAGGCCATCAAGAACAAGGCGAAGGCGGATATGTCTGCTCGTAACCAAACAGCGAAGCGTGTTGTCGTTGGTATGGCAACTTGTGGAATCGCTGCAGGTGCACGTCCTGTTATGACTGCTATTGTTGAGGAATTGAAGACAAGAGGTGTTTCTGATGTTTCAGTTTCTATGACTGGCTGCTTGGGTCTTTGTAAGCTTGAGCCAATCGTTGAAGTAATTGATGCAGATGGAAAGAAAGTCACTTATGTAAAAATGGATGCAAATAAAGCGAAACGCGTTGTTGCTGAGCATTTAATCAATGGTCAGGTTTGCGAAGACTTAACTATTGCGGCGGTTCAGGGTTGATTTCCGATTTATGGAGATTAGCATTTTCCGACTTGAATCACTAAAAATCGACTCCTTACGCTATAGATGGGTAGCTCGTCTACTCTTTCTATTGTTGTTTGGAGTTTGTTTTTGGGTGAATTATGCACCACCAGGTAGTTCGGACTTTACAGAATTAACATATTGGATGAACCATTATTATGAGTCCGAGGATCCAACAGGATACTTGATGTCAAACCCGATACTCTCCGTAATTAGTGTGGAGAATATCTATTATGTGTTTACCGTATTTGTGTATTATCTTTTTCTGTTCGTCGTTGTACGTTTCTATAACGTGCTATATGTCGGTATGGAAAGAGGTATGACTGTTGATAAATGCATCAGGGTTTTTATGAATCGTAGTGGTTGGGCGATATTAACCGTAAGCATGATTGTTATCATGGGTTTCTTTGTGTTTAGTTTCGCACCATTCATTTTGATTTTCATTATTCCTGCTGGATACAATTTGTGGAACAATATCTACTTTGGAAAAATGGATCCGTTATCTGCCTTTATGGCAAGCGTGAAACAGACAATGGGACACAAATTGTCGATATTTATCGAACTTGTGGGACTTACGATAGTCTATCTTGGAATCATGTATTTGATTCGATTGTTATTCAACGAATTGTCAATTGGTGCGATATTGGTATATTCATTCATCAATGCTTTTTTCTGGTTATCGATTGCCCGAAATATGGGCGTTCGATACCAACATCCCATTCCATTAATCAGGAATGAAGAGATGTAATTTTCATTTGC
>DAIPXZ010000008.1:0-57856 GCA_036782995.1 Bacillota bacterium | reverse complement strand
CCGTTATAGAAGGTGTCGGTTCTTCCGTTATAGAAGGTGTCGGTTCTTCCGTTATCGAAGGCGTCGGCTCTTCTGTTATCGAAGGTGTCGGCTCTTCCGTTATAGAAGGTGTCGGTTCTTCTGTTGGTGTTACCGGCTTTAACTTATTGTTAACAATCGGTTCGGAGGATGCTTGAGTTCCAGAACCTATTTGATAAATTACACTACCATCCTCATCGAAAGTAACTGTATAAACAGTTGAACTAGACACATAATCATCCGGTGTCAAAAGCTCTTTGATATAGAACGTATCACCAGAATACTCATTTGGATCAAATGTTACACAATACTGATCATTTACTTTCTTAACAGAAGCCATACCAATTGCAGACTCCGCATCAGGTGATGAGTAGATAGCGAATATGACATCTTGATATATTGAACTAGCATCACCCTCGAATTCTTTCCAGAGACGAATCGTCGCTCTCGTAGGCGTTGGTGTCGGCGCTTCTGTTATCGAAGGCGTCGGCTCTTCTGTTATCGACGGTGTCGGCTCTTCCGTTATCGAAGGCGTCGGCTCTTCTGTTATCGAAGGTGTCGGCTCTTCTGTTATCGAAGGCGTCGGCTCTTCTGTTATCGAAGGCGTCGGCTCTTCTGTTATCGAAGGTGTCGGCTCTTCTGTTATCGAAGGCGTCGGCTCTTCCGTCGGTGTCGGCGTTGGCAAGAAACTAAAGCTCACTTCCGGTGGACACCAGTGGAATTCGGAAGAACCATAAAATGATTCACAAACAAATGACCCATTGGAGTTTCCGCCAGATTTTGTGATTGCTGCATTAGGTGCAAGAATGGTTCCTCTTGAAGATATAGGAGAACCATAGGCTTGCATATTGATTGATGTTGCTTCGGAGAAATTCCAAATAATGCGTTCATCATAATTGGTGACAGCATCTCCGGCGTAGTTCTGGTACGTTTCATTAATCTTCATTGACGTTTGTGGGAACGAATTGATTGTAGTACCAGTTACATTGATAATTACAGAACTACCATCCGGTACATCAATCCATACTTTATTCAAAAGCTTTCCAGCAGCAATGCACTCGTCATAATTGATATTAAATACGTTAACATCACTATTTGTGCCGGTTAGCGTGAACTCTGATGTGCCGAGTCCGGTTACTGTTCCATTTGCAGAGGTTTGTGCATAGTCATCGATCTTATTTGATAATGCAATCATTTCCGTCTTGATAGCATTAAAATCAATAGGAAGAGGATTTGAATACTGCACTCCGTAATTCGGTATCCCAGTTATTGCCGGGGCATCGAAGTCAATGGATGAGCTACCATATGTAATACTTGATTCGGAAGGCACAATAATGTTACCACGAGAATTGTTAATCCCCCCCGAAAGAACAATGCTATTTGCTACGATTTGTGGCAATCCAATTACTCCCGGTTGCACATACTTCGAATCCGTTAAGGAATAATTACCTATCGTCAATGTACCACCGACAGCAATGGCACCGGTTGCGTGCTGTCCTTCCCATGAATTTGGATCATCAGTTAAATCACCAAAAGTAAACACACAATAATTCATAGGATTCGATATGTCGTAGCTTGCATCAGCCGCGGCTACGCGTGTGGTCGAACTTGGAAAAGTCACAAATTGTGCGGCAATGATTGAAATAACGAGAAAGATTACGAGAAGCTTGACTCGACGATTCGATTTTATGCCTTCATAAGATGTCAATACATTTGTGTGCATAAATTTCCCCCTTAAAGAAATCAATAGCAACCCTTTTATCCATTTTCATTTAACATATTACAATGAATGTGGGGGCAATACAAGAAATTTTCTTTGTTAAATCGCACAAAATTTTCACATTTTTGCCATATTTTTCCATCAATTTTTACATAGAGAAACACCTCTCAAATTAAGCTTTTGAGAGGTGTTTCTTGAAAACCAAGGATATGAGAACACTCAGCTATTGGCAAATGCGTAGAGCAAACCAATTACAGCAATAACTGCAATGATAGTAAGAATCACACGAATTGCAGATATCGGATATTTTCCGCCAATCTTTCCGGTTTGTCCGTTCACAACAAATTGATACACCTTTTCTTTGTATTTAAAGGATGATATCCAAATCGGTACGAGTATATATTTGTATGTAATATTGCTATACACCGTGGAGAACTGGATAGAATCAGCACGATCAGAATGCCACCTATTAATAATATAAGAGCGGATATTGGAATGCAGACGGTCACGGATGATTTTCTGTGCGTTTTCCCACCCCTCTTCCAAGCCAATGGAATAACGTTCGGCAATAAATCCAGCTACGATTTGAGGAGAATAGGGAACCAACTTTGCAAAATTAAATGGTTCACATTGCTTCACGCCAGAATTCTCATTGCGCTTGCTGGCTACGACAGTTTGGTCATCGATATCCTCTTGATACACACCAGAAACGCGGCGCCATGTTGTCTCAGTAACATAGTTGTCACCTCTTTTTACACGCTTATCGAATCCGGCACGTCCTGTGAAGGTTGAGGAAGTTTTCGCATCATAGGTCCAATACGGAAGGTAAACGCCTTGGAAAGCATCAGACTTGGCGTTTTTCTTGGCGTCCGAAGGAGCGAAAAATTTGCTTTTAATCCATTTTTGGAAAAGCTCACCGGTTCTCTCCTTTGGAATTTCGAAAGGAACAACACCGCCAGGAGCCATGGACTCTGAATCAGTAGTTGGCATGACATTCGTCGAGCCACAAAACGGGCATATTTCCGAAGTAATCAACGCATCGTAAACGCCTTCGCCGCCGCAGTTCTTACATACAACAATTTTCTTTTGCGCGCCCCAATCATAACTGGCTCGTGCTGTTGCTTCGTTGAAATCCATTTCGCATACAGCTGCTTCTTTATCGGCCGGAGGAAGCTCCGCACGATATCCGCAGAATTCACAAAACATGCCGCCGGTTGCAGGATCAAAAACAATCGTTGCTGCACAATTCGGACATTTTTTATCGGTAACGTCTTCTGTTACCTCAGTTATGATTCTTTCTTCACCTGTATCAATTGTCTCTGCCATAATTCCCTCCTGCAAATTAATAATATAGAATAACCTTTATTGATAATGGATGTATAACTAATAAAGAATGCTGTGGGTAATCATCCGCTCGAGCAACTGGCTCATATTCTTCATTCTGCCACGTACTTTGACTATACCGAATCGCACCCGATTTGTCACCCCCGCCACGTGCTAAAATGATATCCGTGTTTTCGCTACGGTTAATGATAAAAACAATTTTCCGGGCGCCATCTGTTATGACATTTCCAAAATGATCTGTACGATTCGCATGTAAATACCTGTCAAAAATCAACATGTCACCTTTTGCCAAAAGAGTCCGATATTCACCCGTTTTGAGCACCGGATGATTGCGACGTAGCGCGGCCAAGGTTTGCATAAATGCGAGTTGTGCCTTTTGCGCATCATCTTCTCTGCCCCACGGATAGGTCCTGCGATTGAACGGGTCACGATAACCCTGCATCCCAATCTCGTCTCCGTAATAGATGCATGGGCATCCGATATATCCGACTTGGATGGCAAAAGCCAATCGCATCAATGCCATTCCTTTGGTATATTGCTCGGGCGTGAGAACCGTGGCTTTTTGTGCCTCACGGGAACTGACATCTTTGTCTCCTGCCAATGCCGTTATCGCGCGTGGCACATCATGACTGGAAATCAAATTCATCATGCAATAGTACATTTCATCCGGGTATCTCTCACGAGCTGCCGCCATCTTGATATTCCATTCGTTTGCAGATTCATAGCCCGCAAGGAAAGCAATCACCTGCTCTCGGAAAGGATATCCCGTTACGGTGTCATGCGTTCGCCCGAAAGCAAAATCGCGATAATTCCCGTAACTTACTTTATTCGTTGCGTCTTCCCAAACCTCACCGAGGACGACCGCATTTCCATCCGATGCATCCTTTACACATGTACGGACTTCTCTGATAAATGAATCCGGTAACTCGTCGGAAACATCCAAACGAATGCCAGAAGCCCCCGAAGCCAGCCATTTTCGAAGAACACCTTTCGGACCCAAAATATAGTCACGATAGGATAAATCATTCTCATTCACATTCGGTAAATCAGGAAAACCCCACCAAGAATCGTATGAAAGTTTACCGGAATCATCTCTGTAGAATGAGTACCACGACCCGAATCGACTTTCAGCACCGTCTTTTGCCGCATGAAAAGCTCCCGGTTCTTTATATCGCTCAAACTTGTTGAAATAACAACTATCCGCGCCCGTATGACTGAAAACCCCGTCCAAAATAATCGCGATGTTATTTTCCTTCGTCACGGCAGCCAAATATTCAAATGCTTCATTTCCGCCCAAAATCGGGTCAACATTCATATAATCAGCCGTATCATAGCGATGGTTGGAGCGTGCTTCGCAAATCGGATTTAAATAGAGCACGTCCACGGATAGCTTCTTAATATCTTCGATATGCTCCGCAATACCGCGCAATGACCCACCAAAAAAATCACAAGCCAGATATCCCGTTTCGGGTTTACCATTGATATCGACATCTTCGTACCAATCATTGTGATAAATCCGTTCTGTTTTCTCGACCTTATGACACATGGCATCAAAAGAAAAGCCTGTATCTCTCGCATATCGATCCGGAAAGATTTGGTACATCATGGCGCCCTTCATCCATTCGGGCGTGACGAAATTTTTATCATAAACGGTAATCTGATAGGCATGCGGATAACGATCCTCGTGAGCGCCGACACGAGCCGGTGAAAAAGAGAATTTGCCACGGCCGTGATAGTTTCCCCATGATGAAACATAATACAGATATGCTTCTCCCGTGGAAGGGTGGCGCGGAATGCTCTCACGTAACTCGGGAACCACCAGTGCTTCAATATCGGAGAGACTCCCCTTAATACAGAACCAATAATAGAGAATACCCACTTCCGAAGGGGTGCGTAGTCTTACATGGTATCTTTCCGGGTTATCCTCCATAGGAATCATGGTCATTTCGTTATAAGAAAAATCGTAGAGCCCGTATGAGTAACAAAATTTCACGGTACGAATACGGCAGGATACATGCAAAACAATATCCACATATGTACTTGTCTTCAGTGCGCCAAAAGGCTCACGATAAATTTTATCGCGCGAACAATGGACGACTCGGTTCGGGTCTAATGCGATTGAAGGAATCATACTTTCTTCGTGTCATCCTTTTTCTTCGGAGCTGTTTTCTTCGGTGCGGTTTTCGCGGCCGTCGATTTTTTCTCCGCAGGCTTATCCGCGGTAATCTTCGTTGACGATTCAGACGTTGCTGTCGTCGCCTTCGTTGGCTTTGTTTCTTTTGTTGCCGTTGCTGCCTTTGTTGGCTTTGCTGGCTTTGCAGAAGTTTTTGCTTTCGTCGCGGTAGTCGTCTTTACATCCGATTTTTCTGCCGGCTTCGTCTTTGACTTCGTGCTCTTCGTTGCCGTCGACTTCGATAAAGTGGACTTGGAAGCTGTCGCCTTGACCTTGGCTTCCGTGACGATCGTATCCGTCTTCGGAGCTTCTGGTGCGTCATTTGCTTCCGCGACTTTCTTCTCATCAGCTTCCTTTAATTCCGCCTCGATTTTTGCAGCGTCCATTGCAATCTTTATCTCGTCCTGAGTATTCTTTTTCTTTGTTGATTTGGATTTCGAGGTAGCCTTATCCGTTACCGACACTTCTTCCTCAAATGAAATACCTGTGATGAATGAATAGAGACCTGCATACTCTTTTGCAGAATGACTCCAAGAATAATCAGCACTCATGCCAGTGCGAACGAGTCCGTCCCAAACATTTTTGTTGTGGCGATAAAGATCACATGCGTACTTCGTAATGAATAAGAATTCATGTGCATTTATATTCGCAAAAGAGAATCCGTTTCCCTCGCCGGTATATTCGTTATATGGAATAACCGTGTCACGTAGTCCGCCTGTTTCACGGACAATCGGAACAGCACCATACGTCATTGAAATCAATTGTGAAAGACCACATGGTTCGAAAATCGAAGGCATGAGGAAAATGTCGGCACCTGCATAGAGCGTATGTGCCAGCCCGTTATCGAAGTTAATGCATGCACACATTTTTTCCGGATTACGCTTGGCAATCTCCGCCAGAGCACGCTCATAATACGCATCACCGGTTCCGAGAATGACGACCTGCATGCCATCAAATAGCATTTCTTCAATAACGCGAAGCAAGAGGTCGAGGCCTTTTTGATCGACCAAACGCGAAATCATCGTGCAAAGCGGTACGTCAGGGTTCACCGTCAGCCCTAATTGTTCCTGAATAGATTTCTTGTTAGCAGCTTTTCCCTCGCGGTAATTATCAACAGAATAATTCGCGGCGATAAGAGAATCCGTTTGCGGGTCATACTCTTTAGCGTTAATGCCGTTTAAGAATCCCGACACCTTATACGCGTAGCGTTGCAATGTGTGATTCAGGCCTTCGCCATAGTAGTCGGTCATGATTTCATACGCATATGTCGGAGAAACCGTCGTAACCGAGTTGGAATAAACGATACCAGCCTTCATGAAGTTGACAGCGCCATCTTTGACAGATAACTCTTCCGTCAAGTATTCACTTGGTAAATCAAGCAAGTCCATGATAACTTCGATGCCATGTACACCTTGATATTTTAGATTGTGAATCGTGTATACCGTTTTCACGCTGGTGTGAATGCCATTTCTCTTATAATGCGCATCCAAAAGAAGTGGAATCATTCCGGACTGCCAGTCGTTGCAATGCAATACATCTGGCTCGAAATGCATAAAATCACCCATAAAATCGAGAACTGCACGTTGGAAGAAACAGAAACGTTCTATATCAAAAACATACTCTACGTAAACCTGGTCAAAGTTAAAATAATACTCGTTATCAACGAAATAATAGACGACACCATTCATCGTCAGCGTATATAGACCGGCATAAAGTGATCTCCAGCCCATCTTTATCATCTTCCAACCGATGAAATCCAAATTACGGGATTGTTTCTGCTTGATGCTCTTATAGAGCGGCATGATGACCCGCGCATCACAATGATTGTTCTGTAACTCGATTGGAAGTGCGCCTACGACGTCAGCCAATCCGCCGACCTTTGCGAAAGGATACACTTCTGAAGCAACGAACAATACTTTGACTTGATTCATACAATAGCCCCCTTGCCGATTACTACCGGATAATCTTTGTGACCGACGAGCTTAATACCCGGACGTATCACAGAATTCTTATCTAGTATAACATTTTCGAGATGACAATTCTCGGAAATGTGTACATCCTGCATGATGACGCAATTTTTGATATCACAATTCTTCGAAACGGCGACGCCACGGAAAAGCATCGAATCCTCGACAGAGCCTGCTATTCGGCAACCATCGGAAATGATTGAATTCGAGACATGGCACGAATCAGAATACAATGTCGGTGCCTCATCTTTAACCTTCGTATATATCGGCATACCATTCCAGAAAAGGTCGGCACGTACTTGGTTGTCCAACAAAAGCATGGAAGAATTGAAATAGGTTTGCACACTATTGATTCTCAAAATCAAACCCTTGTATTCATACGCATGGACCTTTAACGTGTCGTACATCTTCACAAAAGAATGGATGCCCATATGGCCGCTTCCTCTTGCCATCATTTCGGCAATCAAGTCAATCAACAATTCACGTCGCATTGTAATAATGCCAAGACTGCTACGGCTCGATGATGACTTTTCAGGATTGAAAAGCATATCCTTAACCATACCCTTACGATCGACTTCAAGAATGTAGTTCGGCGAACCATATTTCGTACCGTCGCGGTTATACATTACCGAAATATCGGCGCCAGACTCTTTATGATCTTCCACAAATTCATTAAATGTCGTATTGAGAATCACATTACTATTCGCAATAATCACATAGGCAGAACGACTTGAACGGATAAAGTCCAAGAGACCAGCCATTTCTTCGTCCCCTTCAATGGAGGTCGCTTCGGAATTAACATAAGGCGGCAGGATATGAAGTCCAAAATTCTTTCGGTCTAGGTCCCAAGAAGCACCTGTACCAACATGGTCCATCAGCGACTTATATTTGTTATAGGTAAGAATACCGACATTCTTAATCCCCGAATTAACCATATTCGACAACATATAGTCGATGATACGATAACGACCGCCGAACGGAATCGCGGACAAAGCACGCGGTCTTGAAAGCTCGCCCAAAGTTATTTTCTTATTATCACCAAAAATTAAACCCATTGCATCGATAAACATATTTTTTCCTCCCACGCCTTATACTCGGAATACTTCATCAATAACATTGTCTTCTTCAGACACGACAACGTCTTGATCCACCTGACTATTGGCAGGAATGACCGCATGATCACGAATTTTCAGTCCGCGTTCGATTACAACTATGCCGTCTGTACAGATCTTGGTATTGAGATAAGGACTGGAGCCTGTTACATTTGCGCCCGCTTGGACACCTTCTCCGATGATGGTGCCGAAACCAACGATGCATCGATCGAGATGAGCACCGGAACGGACTGTAACGCCCGGAAGCAAAACGCAATCCTTTACAACAGCGCCTTTTTCAATGGTAACAGAGTTCGAAAGCACAGAATGCTTGACCGTACCATAAATCTGGCAGCCATCGGTCATCGCCGATTCGGAAACAATTCCGCCTTCGCCAATAAAATGCGATGGTTTCACCGGATTTCGGCTGTATACACGCCAAGAACGATCCATGAGATTAATCTCATGCGGACGATCCAAGATATCCATATTTGCTTCCCAAAGAGAAGAAATCGTTCCCACGTCCTTCCAATACCCAGAGAAACGATATGCACAGAGCTTCTTTCCTTGGTTAAGTAGCATCGGCACGATATTTTTGCCGAAGTCGTTGTTCGATTTTTCGTTCTCGTCATCTTCAATCAATGCCTTACGAAGCACCGACCATGTAAATACGTATACACCCATCGATGCAAGATTACTCTCCGGTTTCGCCGGTTTTTCCACAAATTCTGTGATTACATCATCATCCTTGGTATTCAAAATACCGAAGCGGGAAGCCTCTGCCCACGGCACTTCCAGAACTGCGAGCGTCGCATCTGCTTGTGTCTCAATGTGCGTACGAAGCATCTCTGCATAATTCATTTTATAGATGTGGTCACCAGAAAGAATCAGCACATATTTCGGATCACAATCATCGATAAAATCACGATTCTGAAAAATGGCATTCGCAGTTCCTTTGTACCAATCACTTCGACCAGATCGCTGATACGGTGGCAAAATGAATGCGCCGCCATTATTACGATCGAGATCCCAAGGGTGACCATTACCAACATAAGTATTCAGCGCAAGTGGTTGATATTGAGAAAGTACACCGACCGTTTCAATACCGGAATTTGCACAATTGGATAACGGAAAATCGATAATTCGATAACGACTACCGAAAGGGACAGCAGGTTTTGCAATATTCTTAGTTAAGACGCCCAATCGCGAGCCTTGTCCTCCTGCTAATATCATCGCGACTACATCCGCTTTTGCCATATTTTTTACCTCCAATGCATTAATACAATATATGATTATTTCTTTATTCGTTTGAAGTAGATACCGCCGAGCGGTGGAAGATTCAAGCTGATATGATACGGTCTGCCGTTCCATGTCTCTTTCTTTGCCTTGAAAAGCCCGTTCTCGTCAGAACCGTCAGGGTAACCACTACCGCCATATTTCATATCATCAGTATTCATAACGATTTGATATTGTCCGCCCTCAGCGACAGGAATCTTATAATCATTAAGCGGTACAGGAACCATGTTCAATGCAACATAGATATCTGCCTTCTTCCCTTCACCTTTACGCTTGAAAATAAAGACGTTGTTCTTTACATCCGATGCATCCACCCATTCGAAGCCTGCCCACGAATGATCATCAATCCATAATTGTGTGTTTTTGATATAGAAATGATTCAGGTCGGCCACAAAATCCTGCAGCAATCGATGCGATTCATATTCCAGTAGGAACCACTCAAGCTCCTCATAAAAGCGCCATTCGATGAACTGACCGAATTCAGAGCCCATGAAGTTCAGCTTCGCTCCAGGATGTGCCATCATATAAAGATAAAGCATGCGAAGAGATGCGAACTTGCGCCACTGATCGCCTGGCATCTTGTCAATCAGGCTTTTCTTTCCGTGAACGACTTCATCATGAGAAAGACTTAAGATAAAGTTCTCCGAAAAAGCATACATCATTGAGAAACAGAACTGATCATGATGCCATTCACGAGCATACGAATCCGTACTGAAATAATCCAACGTATCATGCATCCAGCCCATATTCCATTTATGAGTAAAGCCTAACCCACCATCAGATACGGGATGCGATACCTTTGGCCATGCTGTCGATTCTTCGGCAATCATCATGACATGAGGATAGTGCTCTTGCATGACAGTATTTAAGCGACGAATGAGATCAATAGCTTCTAGATTATCCGTTCCGCCATATATGTTCGGGATATAATCATTATCACGGCCATAATTCCGGTAAAGCATGCTCGAAACAGCATCCACGCGAATCCCGTCGAGGTGATATTCTTCAATCCAATATACTGCATTGGAGATTAGGAACGATTGCACTTCTGCTTTTGCATAATCAAAAACATAAGTCCCCCATTCTTTGTGCTCACCAATACGCGGATCTTCATATTCATAACAAGGCGTACCATCGAAACGAATCAGCCCTTCACTGTTTTTCGGGAAGTGAGCCGGAACCCAATCCAGAATAACCGAGACACCGTGACGGTGGAGATAATCGACAAAGAACTTGAAATCAGCCGGGGTGCCGAAACGACTAGTCACCGCATAATAGCAAATGACTTGGTATCCCCATGAATCATCAAGCGGATGTTCAAGAACCGGCATCAACTCAACATGAGTGTAACCCATCTTTTTGCAATAAGCCGCCAAATCCTTTGCAATTTCGCGATAACTCATGAAGTTTCCGTCCTTATGTCGACGCCATGAGCCTAAATGTATTTCATAAATTGATATGGGACGAGCTGAAGTAGCATTCACACGTTTCTCAACGAAGGATGAATCCTTCCAGACATAATCGTCTGGATTATAAAGAATTGATGCATCTGCCGGTCGGGTTTCACAATGACGGGCATAAGGATCGACCTTATCGCATTCTGAATCATCTGCACCGATTACATGGTATTTATATCGGTCCCATTGTTTTGAGCCTAAAACTTCACATTCCCAAATGCCTGTTTTGGCTACACGATGCATGGGGGAAATATTGGCATTCCATTCGTTAAAATCTCCGATGACACTGACGGCTTTCGCCTTCGGTGCCCATACGCGAAAGACAAACCCTTGCTCCCCTTTCTTCGATGTAATTGGATGTGCTCCTAAAAAATTGTAGCTCTTGTAATCATTTCCAGTGTTGAAGAGATAAGCTTGATCCATATACACTCCCATCGGTGCAAAGTGCTTTGCCACGTATTCATTACTAATATTTATTTATTATAACCCAACATTTTCATTCTTCCTATCATTTTTCACAAAAAGGAGCCGATAAAACGGCTCCTTCTTATGATAATTCACAATTTTGTCAAAATATATTTACATTTACGAGTTAGCTTTTACAAACGCTACGCCCTTATCAAAGGCCTCCAAATTCGATGGAATCATCCAATGTCTTCTCTCCGGCAAAACATCATGTAATGCTGTTTCGAAAGACTCACGCTTAAAACAGCCTGTCGATTGGGCAAGGCATCCGAGTAGTACAATGGTCGAATAGGCCATCGAACCCAGTTCACTTGCAATCGCAGATGAATCGATCGGGAAGAAACGAATATCCGTACGTGTCGGCTTTACACGAACGAGAGAAGCATCAATTATAATGACGCCGTTTGGCTTCAACGACGACTCAAACTTTTCCAAAGAAGGCTGGTTCAAAGCAATCAAAACATCCGCATCATTAATAACCGGCGAACCAATTGGTGCATCTGAAATAACAACAGAGCAATTTGCCGTACCGCCGCGCATTTCCGGTCCGTAAGACGGAAACCAAGAAACCTCTTTTCCTTCAATCAAAGCGGCTTCCGCTGCCATTTTTCCGGCGGAAAGAACGCCCTGACCGCCGAATCCGGCAAGAACAATCGAAAAATCAATCATAGCATTACACCTCCAGATCCTTTCCCTTGAAAACACCCAAAGGATATTGCGGAATCATGTTTTCCTTCAGCCATTCCATAGCTTCCACCGGCTCCTTGCCCCAGTTTGTCGGGCAGGTCGAAAGAAATTCAACCATGGAAAAACCTAAGCCTTGTTGTTGCACACGGAAAGCCTTAGCAATTGCCTTCTTCGCAGCTTGGATGTTCTTATAATCCGTAAGGCATACGCGCTCAATATAAACAGCGCCTTGGAGTGTGCTTAACATCTCACTAACATTAATTGGATATCCGCGAGTCTCAGCATCACGTCCCAAAGGAGAGGTTGTCGTGACTTGACCCAGAAGTGTGGTCGGAGCCATTTGACCGCTCGTCATACCGTAAACCGCATTGTTGACGAAGAATGTAGTAATCTTCTCACCACGTGCCGCCGCATGAACGATTTCCGCCGTACCGATAGATGCTAAGTCGCCGTCACCTTGATATGTGAAAACCATACGATCCGGAAGACAACGCTTCAAACCTGTCGCCACAGCCGGTGCACGACCGTGTGATGCTTGCACCATATCACAAGAAAAATACTCGTAGTTATTGTAGGTACAGCCTACAGAGGAAACACCTACCGTGTTGTCCAAAACGTCCATTTCGCACATCACTTCGGCAATCAAACGATGAATAATACCATGCGTACAGCCGGGGCAATAGTGAAATGGCTTATCCGTTAATCCTTTTGTTTTTTCAAATACAATCGCCATTATTACATTTCCCCCTTATGAATTTTCACAAGTTGATCCAGGATTTCTTTTTGTGTCGGGAGGTTACCGCCCATACGGCCGAAGAAATGAACTGGCTTCTTGCCGTTCACAGCCAAACGAACGTCTTCCACCATCTGACCGGCATTCAACTCAATGTCAAGGAAAGCCTTTACGGATGGCATATCGGCCACACGGGAAATCTCTTCGCTCGGGAAAGGCCACAAAGTAATCGGACGAACCATACCCACCTTAATGCCGAGTTCCGCAGCTTGACGAATTACATTCTTGCAAATACGGCTACATGTGCTATATGCCGTAAATACGATTTCCGCATCTTCGATATTACTTGTCTCAAACATGACTTCATTCTTCTGAACCAATGCATACTTATCTTGAAGCTCGCGGTTCTTTCTCTCGAGGTCATCCGGATCAATATAAATCGAGGTAATCGTGTTGTGCTTTGCGCGACCATGCATGCCGTTTGTTGCCCACGGCTTTGCAATTTCATGTGTATCTTCCTTCTCTTTAAAAGTGACCGGCTCCATCATCTGGCCGAGTGTACCATCGCCTAAAATCATGACGAGCATGCGATATTGATCAGCAAGATCAAATGCTTTTACGGTCAGCTCATAAAGCTCCTGTACAGATGCCGGCGCGATAACCAGATTTCGATAATCGCCGTGTCCGCCACCCTTTGTTGCTTGGAAATAATCTCCCTGTGCAGGAAGAATGCCACCCAAGCCCGGACCAGCACGGACAATATTTACAACAACAGCAGGAAGCTCAGCACCTGCGATATAGGAAATACCTTCTTGCTTTAAGCTAATTCCCGGAGAAGATGACGATGTGAGAACTCTCTCTCCGGCAGAAGCCGCACCATAAACCATGTTAATCGCGGAAACTTCACTCTCCGCCTGAACAAAGGTACCACCGTGCTTTACCATTTCTTTCGCCATATAATGCATGACTTCGGTCTGCGGGGTAATCGGATATCCGAAATAATGACGGCATCCTGCACGAATAGCCGCTTCAGCGATAACCTCGTTTCCCTTCATTAAAACTCTCTTTGCCATTTTTTGTTCACTCCTTACTTCTCTACTGTAATGACCGAATCAGGGCATTGTGTCGCACAAAATGCACATCCGATGCATTTATCCTGATCCGAACAGGAAGCAGGATGATAACCCTTGGTATTCAATCTTTCCTTGTCAAGGAGTAATATTTTCTTCGGGCAAGCATTAACGCACAAACCGCATCCCTTGCACAATTCGTCTTGAAAAGATACCTTTGCCATAGTCTCCTCCTGATACTTATTTATTACACATGTTGAATTATAGACTTTGAATATCGATAATTCAACAATCAAAGGCAAATCGCCCCTGAATCGAAAAAAACATGAACGAGAAATGATTTTTTATCTTTATTCAGCAGTTTTTCACATGAAAGCAAGAAAAACCGCTCCGGAGAATTCTCTCCGAAGCGGTTCTTTAATCATAAGTAATCTAACGTTTGCATTAAGCTTGTGGCTTACCACACTCACCGCAGAATTTTCCGGTATTGCCGGCATGTCCGCAAGAGCATGTCCACTCACCTGACGGTTTTGGCTTACCGCATTCACCACAGAACTTACCTGTGTTTCCGGCATGACCACAAGCACATGCCCATCCAGCTGTCTGTTGTGGCATTGGCTTTCCGCATTCACCGCAGAACTTTCCAGTGTTGCCAGAATTGCCGCAAGCGCATGTCCATCCAGCTGCCGCAGGAGCCGCTGCTGCCGGAGCCGCAGGTGCTGCCGCGCCTGCTTGCTGTTTGCCTAAGAAATCAAAAGCTGCATTCGTTCCGGAGTTCATTCCGCCCATGCCGCCCATCATGCCGACACCCATGATACCGTTCATAGCGCCAGCCGCGTTACTACCGGCAGCCACCTTCGCAGCAGCTTCTTGTGTCGCAACATGTGCAGCAAGCATATTCGGGTTATTTCCATACATCATGGCGTTATCGAAGTCTTGGATACGCTTTCTGGAATCATCATCTGGTGTAATCGAACGTACAGCAACGTCAGAAATGACAATACCCCAATTGGTAAGCCACTCGTCGTCCATGATATCATTCATGATCTTCGCAAGCTTAACCTGGTTCGAAGGGAGACGATTGTATTGAATATTCTCTCCGCCTGCGCCCATCGCATTCATTGCATCGCCCAAGTACATCAAGAAGTCATTTCTTAATTGACCCGGATTTGCTACTGTTCCGACGATCTTCTCTGCCGGATATTCATCAGCAACATTACCTGCGAGATGAGTGAACAATGCTACAGGATCCTCAACCTTAAAGCTGAACGAACCATTCATACGAACATAAATACCACGATATGTCGGGTCATCGTACGGAATCGGTGCTGGTGTACCAAAAGCATTACCAGGAATATCAAGCATATTCACGAAATAAACACGCTGCTGTTGCGGAATCTCACCGCCGCTCTTAATACGATTCCAAATGTCTATGCAGGACTTCTTCGCTCCATCGAGGAAACCAGAGGAACCGAAGCATGAAGGAGCAGATGAAGAATCCCATGTGTACATACCTGCATCTGTCGTAAAATCAACTACTCTGCCATTATCAACAAGTAACAATGCCGTTCCTTCCGGAACTGCAATCTTCGAGCCGTTAGAAATGACTTCGGCAGTACCTTTATTTCCGCCTCTGACCATCTTCTTCGCGCCATTTTTTACCAATACTTTATCTCCAAGCGAATCACAAGTAAAGAACTCCAGATACTGATCTTGAAGACCACTTTTCACTGAATCAATTGCTGCTTTAATTAAGCCCATTTTCTATCCTCCTGTAAAACGAATTGTTAGGATTCGCACATTGAGTCGATTTTCCAAATTCGCATATCGACTGCTTTCACCGCTGATCCGCAAAATTGGCAATACGTATCACCAAAATTCGTTACCGCGGCTCCACAGTTCGGGCACGCAATTCCGAAAGCGTTGTTCGACTCATTTGCCAGCCTCGTTTCATCCATGATATTGATGACTTTCACGTTGTATCTTGACTGGGTTACCGTAGCACGATTTCCAGATATCACATTACCATTTCTTTGATAATAATGCAAATATTCGACAGCGAACTGAAACGTGATTACGCAAGAAGAATTGTTCTTTTCGTAAGCGTTTATTCCAGAGCGGCGAATAGCAATTTGACGGTAAACAGCTTGTCTGTTTTGGGAACGTTCCGCGTCAATTATCTGTTGCAAAGAAGCTACGTATGCATCAGTAACATCGAGCTTTCCGGCAACCTGACCGCGCGTCGAATAAAGCGCGTTTTCGAGCGTATCACCCATTAAGGAACAATTTGGAGCCGTACGTGTTTCGATTAATGAAAGTGATTCACTCAAGATATGTGCCGCCCCGGATTTCATTTCTTCTACGTTGCAGTTCGGGAAATCCCTCGTAATACGGGAAATCAATGTCGACGACATGTCCGACACCGATCTTGGTGGTGGCGCCTGGTTAAATTTCAGATCTTCCGGGCCTACCTTACCTGTATTGATTTCATTTGAAATGCCATCAATAATCTGTCCCACTACTGAGTTTTTCACCCGTCGAATCGCACGTCGAATCGCGAGTGTAATCGTCGACACGGTAATCAGAATAATCACACACACAATTCCTACTATAATCAATTCATGCATATTCTTCTCCTCACTTCCTTCTCAAATAATCAATAACGATAATGAATATTTCGATTCATACGTAGAAGCTCAATGTTCTTTGGTGAGCGATCTCCCCATACCTTTGGTAATACATCATCAAGCCCCGAAAGATAGACAACGGGGATGCCTGTCTCTTTTTCCGCTTCATCAAGTATTCTTTCTCCATGAATCAGTTCTTCTTCCGTAGTATCTGCTAATAAATTGGAATTATTGATGAAACCGTGAATCGGTAAACGAGCGGCCTCGGAAAGCTCTTCGGCCATCATACGAATCGCAGTAGCATCCGATGTGAAAGGGCGAAATGCATTTACGACCATATAGACACGATATTCGATATGGGAAAAACGTGTAAGCATAGAGCCCAACACACGAGCCCCCAAGTCCTCTCCGCCGATGTCAAAGACAGCCGTTACTGTCTCATCATCGAAGGCCGAATAGATTTCGCCCGGTAACGAGGGTACATCGACATTAGTATTGGCATATATTGGAGAAACGACATGAATGCCTTCCCCCTCCAGAATCTCCTTCGCATCTACCGAGCGATAAAACGGGTTCACGATATCGAGATCTGCGAGCATGATACGGCTGTCCGGGTTCTCCCTTTTCAGTTTTCGTGCAAAATGAACGGACACTTCGGATTTTCCGCTACCATATGCACCTACAAAAACAAATAATCTGACCTTTTTTGTTGTAATTTCTTCCATTGTAATGGTTTCCTTATTAGTTCACGAATGCTTTTGTTGACGTTTGCAATTTAATGTATTTTAATAGTGTTGTGGAGGATGATTCTGCAACAAAGAATACCATTCTATCCACCATTTGACCATAGTGAGAAGGAGAACAAATATGTTTTCATTTACGCACAAAAAGGCAAAAGCAGAACCTGTTATCTCACCTGATATTACGGAGAACCCCATTCGTGATACAAAATTGATTGCTGTCATCACGGCTGCACTTTCACGATATCTTGAGGATGAATGCAACGTCCGAAATAATCATGGCTTTGTCGTGCGAAGAATCAGACGTATTTAAGGTAGAAGCATGAAATTCTTCATATTACTCGGCGATGGAATGGCCGATTTACCCATTTCAGAATTAAAGAAAAAAACACCTTTGGGATATGCACATAAGCCCAATATGGATAAGCTCGCTACGAAGTCTTTTTGCGGTATGGTTAAAACAATTCCTGATGGCATGGAGCCCGGTTCAGGTCCTGCCAATATGGCTGTCATGGGATACGATCCGGGGGAGTTTTATACCGGTCGTTCACCACTCGAAGCCGTTAGTCTCGGTCTCGATGTGAAATCAGACGATATGGTTTATCGTTGCAATCTAGTCTCATTAACATTGGCACATGGTGCACCATATGAATCCGCAAAGATGCTCGACTATTCTTCAGGAGAGATTACCACAGAAGAATCCCGTCAGTTGATTCAATCGATTGAAGAACGACTTGGCAAGGAAGGAATGCACTTCTTCCCTGGTCGTAGTTATCGTCATTGCTTAGTTTGGAAAAACGGACCGGCGGAATTATCTTTGACACCGCCGCATGATATTTCTGGTAAACCGATAGCCACTCATCTTCCAAAGGGCGACCGAGCGGATGACATCTTGGAGATGATGAAGATTTCTGAGGAAGTCCTTCGTGATCATCCAGTAAATGTAGCCCGTCGTGAAAAAGGCCTTCATACTGCCGATTCAATCTGGCTATGGGGGCAGGGCACGAAGCCGGCATTACCACTTTTTGAAGAACAATACGGATTACGCGGAGCAATGATTTCTGCGGTGGATTTGTTATTTGGTCTCGGACGGTGTTCAGGACTCGAGCCGGTCGAGGTGCCCGGTGCAACAGGAAACCTACACACGAACTTCTCGGGCAAGGCCACTGCTGCCATTTCAATGTTCGAATCGGGTTATGATTATGTTTATTTACATGTGGAAGCACCGGATGAATGTGGACACCAAGGGGATACGAAGGGCAAGGTCGCAGCTATTGAAAGTATTGATCAATTGATTCTTGCACCGGTTCTCGGCTATCTCGAAAGAAATCAACAGCTTAACGGTGAAGATTATCATGTTATGGTTTTGCCGGATCATCCAACACCGATTTCTATTCGTACTCACGCGGATACACCTGTTCCATTCATGCTCTATAAGAGCGAGGAAAGAATTCATGAAAAGGCGATACCAATGTATTCCGAAGAAGCGGCGGCGACAACTGGTGTTTTTATCGAATCCGGGCCAAAGCTATTCAAGCTCTTCATTGATAAGGAATAAACACAATCTTCTCAATATGTGAAATGATTGTATAAATGAGGGTAGCTACTAAGAAATACTTAGCAGCTACCCTCAATTAATATTATTGATTGCAAATCACTAATTCATCATACCAACTCTGCAATGGTAACGCCGTCTTCGCCTTCACCATAGGTGCCAAGACGGAATGACTTCACACGGGAATCATGACGCAAGAATTGATCAACAGCACTGCGAAGTGCGCCCGTACCTTTACCATGTACGATGCGTATGCTTCCGATGTTCGTCAGTACACAATCATCAAGATAACGATCCAATACAGATGTTGCTTCATCGACCTTCATACCGATGAGCTTAATCTCCGGTAGAATCTGACTCGATTTTGCAAGCTTCATTTGACTGGCGGCCGATGGTGCCTTTACGGAAGAGCTTGATCTTCCTTTGCGCGTTTTCGAGGCCGTGGCTGTCTTGGTGGTTTCTTCTTTTTCCGGGTAGCGAAGAGTGTCAGCTGCCACGGTCAGGCGAAGTGCGCCAGAAGAGATAATGCAATTGTTCTTATTATCCGGACCCTTAATCACGATTCCCGTGATGTCTAACAATGGTGCATAATAGAGCCCACCCTCACGGATTTTGTCCGGTATCTCCCCAGGAGCGAAGGTCGCTTTTTCTTCATCAGTTTCGTCATCGAGCTTGGAAAGTCCAGCACGCAGATTATTTCTGATTTTTCGAAGCTCTTCTTCAGCCGCCTTCTTATCGCGAGCGTTTTGTTTCTTTCTCATCTCGTCGAGCATTTGATTGGCCTCGTCGAGTGCTTCTTCGAGAAGCTCTTGCTTCTCTTCACGAGCCTTTGCAAGTATCTTCTTTCGTTCTGCCTCTATTGCCGAACGTTCCTTCTCCAATTCGTCCGATTGTTTCTTGACAAAATCACGCATTTCACGAATTTCTTTCTTCAATTTTTCACTCTCGCGATGATTTGTCTCTACCGAAGAAAGAAGCTCTTCGAATTGTAAGCTTTCCTGTGTGAGAACTGCTTGTGCTTCGTCGATAACCGTTTGTGGGAGACCAAGCTTCTTGGAGATAATAAACGCATTACTGACACCCGGCAGCCCGATAAGAAGACGATATGTCGGCGACAAGGTATCGGTATCAAATTCACAGCATGCGTTCTCAACGTCTTCCGTCTCAACTGCATACCCTTTTAGTTCTTTGTAATGCGTCGTAGCGACTGTAATCGCACCTTTCCGACGGCACTCATCCAAAATGGCAATGGCAAGCGCCGCCCCTTCGGACGGATCGGTACCTGAACCTAATTCATCAACAAGTACTAATGTCGATGGCCCGGTTTTTTTCAATATCGCGACAATATTTGTCATGTGAGACGAAAATGTGGATAAGCTCTGTTCGATACTTTGTTCATCCCCGATATCTGCCAAAACCCTTGAGAATACAGAAACCTCTGAATGGTCAAGGCACGGGATATATAGTCCGGACATTGCCATCAAGGTCAGCAATCCGCAGGTTTTTAGCGAGACTGTCTTACCACCGGTATTAGGGCCAGTGATGACGAGTGTTTTGTAGTCATCGCCTACAGAAAAATCAATTGGAACAACACGATCTTTCGGTATGAGCGGATGACGTGCACGGCGCAAATGAATTTTGCCTTCATTATTCATAAGCGGACGTGTGGCCGAGATATGAATTGCAAAATTTGCTTTGGCAACTATAAAATCGATATGTTTCAACAGATGGATGTTGGTCAATAATTCTTGCTTCTTTTGAGCGACCTTCTCGGAAAGCATTTGTAATATGCGATTCATCTCTTCTTTTTCGGTCGCAGTCCACTCACGAATTTTGTTGTTCAATTCCACGACCGCAACCGGCTCGATAAAAAGCGTCTGACCAGATGCTGATGTATCATGAACAATACCCGGAATATCACCTTTTCGTTCAGCCTTTACCGGAATGCAATATCGGCCGTCACGCATCGTGACGAGTTGTTCTTGAAGAGATGCCGCTTTGTTATGGATGACACGTTCAAGAATCTCACGAATGCTGCCTTGTGCATCACGAATCTGTTTGCGAATCATATAGAGAGTCTCGCTTGCGCGGTCGTTCATCTCTTCTTCGGTCAATATACAAAAAGAGATTTCCTTTTCCAATGGTGCATGAACAACGAGCATCGTAAGGAGAGTGAGCAAACGGTTCTCTTCACCGTTTTTTCCCACTTCTTTCGGAGAAACATCATGGAGTCGTTGAATAGAACGCATGAATTGTGCGATTTGCATCAGGTTCTTCATGGAGAGCGTGCCGCCTGCATCGGAATAACTGACGGCATCACGAATATCATTCACACCGCCTAGTGGCAATGTGCCTTCTTTAGTGATAAATGTGAGTGCATCCGTTGTCTCGTATAACCATTCATTTACGGTCTCGAAATCGGATGTCGGCAGGAGTTCGTAACATGCCTCGCGTCCATAAATGGTGCGCGTATGAGCACTTAACAAATCGATTATCTTATCATATTCCAATATTGGTAGGGAGCGTCCCTTCACCAATTTGGCTTCATCAGCTTCTTCGAAAGTAGTATACATTTTGCTTTCCCTTCATGAAGGCAGCATGTTGAAGATTCATGAGAGAAGCTTCGCTCGTGCGATATCCTCCTCAGAAATGGTCTTCTTCATATTGAGGCCTTCTTCTATATCTACATCGTCGATTATTCCGTTGCGATATACAACAAGACGATTCATTCTTTGCTTTTGGATACACTCAATAGCGTGAATTCCCATGAGGCTCGCCATAGTACGATCACGAAGTGTTGGACTTCCGCCTCTTTGCAAGTGACCCAAGATGGTTGGACGAGACTCAATGCCGGTGGCCGCTTCTATTTTCTGTGCAATTTCTGTCGCATTTCCAGCGCCCTCGGCTACAATAACGATGTAATGACGTTTACCGCGGTTACGGCCGTCAAGAATAATTTTTATCACGTCTTTATCGATATCCATCGGTTGTTCTGGGAGCATAATCACTTCGGCTCCTGTTGCAATACCAACGTTCAATGCAATATATCCTGCTCTTCTGCCCATAACCTCAATGACGCTGCATCTCTCGTGAGAGGATGCCGTATCGCGAAGCTTATCAATCGCTTCCATAGCCGTGTTCATTGCTGTATCATATCCAATCGTGTACTCGGTCGATGCGATATCATTATCGATGGTACCAGGGAGTCCGATTACCGGAATACCGAGTCGAGCTAGATCTCTTGCGCCTCGATAAGAACCATCACCACCGATGACTACCAATACATCAATACCGAAAACTTTACACATCTTAGCACCCTTTAAAACGCCTTCCGGTGTTTCAAAAGTCTTTGATCTTGCTGTCATTAAGAAAGTACCACCGCGTTGGAGTGTTTCCGAGACGGAACGGGTACCGAGTTCTTCGATTTCACCCTTCCATAGTCCGTGATAACCGCGAGTAATTCCATATACTTTGTATCCAGCCTTCGTACCGGCGCGAACAACTGCACGAATCGTCGCATTCATGCCCGGTGCATCTCCGCCGCTTGTTAGAATACCGATTCCATGTACTTCAGGAATATCTTTCTTATTAATGCTATCGTAATTCGGTGCTGTCATGGACTTCAAATCAGGTAGTACCCCGTTCGTATACTCTTCGTACATATTTATCTCCTGTTCATTGAACAAAAATGTTTCATTGTTTGCATCGCAAAATCATGTAACATTATACCTTTATTCGAGGGTTATAACAACGCCACGTTTTCTTTTCCGCACATTCTCCCCAACTCTTCTGCCACTTCTGGCGTCCAATCAATAGCATAATCCAACGAGAGTGGAATGATTGCTTTCGTTTTTGCCATATATACCTTCACTGGCATAGTTCCGTGGAAATACTGCAACATGGAAAGAAGCCTTCCATATCCGGTATCGTTTTCGTCGCCGACATAACGAATGGCAATTGTTTTCTGATGGATCACCTTCGGTTTCTGTTGCGACTCGAGCGCATTGGACGTCACCTTCATCGATTCTGAAACGGAATCGGAAACAGCTTCTGTCTTACTTCGAGAAGACACATAATGATTACTGTCTCGATTCCCCTGCCCCGTATAACGCGGCGGAAGCTGAATTTGGTCTTCTCCGTTTTTGGCAAGAGGCACAAAATCGTCGGCAATAAGCTTCGGTGGTTCTTCATCTCGAAGCTGCACATGACCACGTACCAATAATGCCTTCGACTCGGTTATGATCGCCCCATATGAAGCTAATGTTCGAGGAAATACAATGACCTCATATGAACCAAATAAATCCTCTAGTGTAAGGTAAGCCATATTCTCATTTTTCTTCGTAATTTTGGATGTGCGTGACGCAATATAGCCACCCATAATGACCGACTCTTTATCAGAAAGAACTCGCCCAGATGGATTGTCTTCACCTGGTAAAGTCATAAATGAAGTGCTGTTTGTATTGGCGTACTTAGAAATTGCCTTGTCGTACTCCTGAAGAGGATGCCCCGAAATATACATACCTAACATTTCTTTTTCTTTGGCAAGCTTCTCTTGTAATGGATATTCATTCACCTTCGGCAACATGGGTTCATTAACGGCAGGTGTGGTACCTTTTTCTTCCATAATGGAAAAGAGTGATATTTGACCTTCCATCGTGTTCTTCTTTTCGTTGGATAGCTGTGTTAAATAGGTGTCAGAGGCCGCAACCATTTGTGAACGCGGGATTCCAAAACCATCCAAAGCCGATGCCAAAATCAGACTTTCAATCATCTTCTTGTTGATATCTAACGGCTCCATGCGGCGTAGAAAATCACCGAAGGAAACAAAGGGGCCATTCACTTCGCGTTCGATAACGAGGCGTTGAACCGCCCCTTCTCCGACATTCTTAACAGCAGACAGACCGATGCGAATCTCGTGCTCTTTCTTTGTTGAAAAGCGAACGTGGCTCTCATTCACATCTGGAGGCAATATCGCAATACCTAGCTTTTTAGCACAATTCGAATACCATGCCGACTGTGCTTGATTGCCACAATAACTGTTTAGCATTGCTGCCATGAATTCAGTCGGATAATAGTATTTCAAATATGCCGTATAATAACCGACAACAGCATATGCCGCTGCATGAGATTTGTTAAAGGCATAACCTGCAAATTGCGTTACATCATCGAAAATTTTCTCTGCAATTTTCTCGGGAACACCGTGACGAATCGCACCTTCGACCTCACGTCCCTTCTCATCCGTACCACCATAAAGAAATATCTTCCGGTATTGTTCCATGAGCGACGCTTTTTTCTTTGACATGGCACGTCGAATATTATCCGACTGTCCCATGGAAAAGCCTGCCAAGTCGCGAACGATTTGCATAACCTGTTCTTGGTAAACAATACAGCCGTAAGTCATATTAAGAATCGGCTCTAACAAGGGATGGTCATAGAGGATGGATGATCTGTCATGACGCGCCTTCACGTATTTTGGAATCTGATCCATCGGACCGGGACGGAACAAGGAAATACCGGCGATAATATCCTCAATCGACATCGGGTGCAAATCGGTCATGAACTGCGTCATACCAGCGCTTTCGAGTTGGAACACACCTTCCGTCTCCCCTCGACTGATCATGTCATAGATTTCTGGTATATCAAGTGGAACAGCATCATAATCGATGACAATGCCTTGATTATCAAATACCATTTGCGCAGTATCACGCATTACCGTTAAAGTACGAAGCCCCAAGAAGTCAAACTTCAACAAACCGATTTCTTCGGAATTGGTTTTGGCAAATTGTACTACGACCGATTCATCGTTTTTCGCAAGCGGCGCGATGTCGGTAAGCGGTCCGCTGGAGATGACGACGCCCGCCGCATGAGTTGACGCATGACGCGGCATCCCTTCAAATAGCATCGCCGTATCGAGCACACGCTTTGTCGTTTCTGATTCTTCATAAGATGCCTTCAAATCCTTCGATTGTGACAATGCCTTCTCAATCGTAATGCCGACAGCCCCCGGAATCATCTTGGCTATTCGGTCGGTCTCCTGATAGGGAACATCAAGAGCACGTGCCACATCGCGAACACAGGCCTTCGCTGCCAATGTGCCAAACGAAATAACCTGTGCAACACGATCTGCGCCATACTTTTGTGTCACATACTCGATAACCTCAGGTCGACGTTCATAGCAAAAGTCCACATCGAAATCCGGCATGCTTACACGCTCACTATTTAGGAAACGCTCAAAAATCAAGCCATAGCGAATCGGATCGATGTTTGTGATTTCCAGACAATATGCGACTAGCGAACCTGCACCGGAGCCACGGCCAGGCCCTACCATAATCGATTGCGTGCGTGCATAGTGGATAAAATCCCATACAATCAAATAATAATCGGTGTATCCCATATCGACGATAACCGACAACTCATATTCGGCGCGCTCCTCATATTCCTTTCGCTTCGAGGCATCATTGCATTGTGCCAAACGTTTGTTTAATCCTTCATCACACAAGTAGCGCAAATATTGCACATGATCTGCAAACTCGAGCGGAACTTCATATGAAGGCAAGTGAATGGTATCAAAGGTATATCCCGCATGGCACATACTTGCGATAATGGTTGTATTCTCGATTGCCGAAGGAATATTGGCGAAATACTCACGCATCTCTGCTTCTGACTTAATATAGAAATCATCCGTCGGCATGCGCATACGATCTTGATCGTTTACACTCTTTCCGGTTTGCATACAAAGTAAAACATCATGAGCCTTACTATCTTCGCGTAGCATGTAATGGCAATCGTTCGTTGCGACAAGCGGAATCCCTGTATCATTGGACAATCGAATCAGATGTTGATTTACCTTCGCCTGTTCGGGAATCTGGTTGCTTTGAATCTCTAAATAGAAGTGTCCACGGCCGAAAGTGCGGTCAAACCATAATGCGGTGTTCTTCGCATTCTCATATTCACCATTCAATATCATGGTGGGAATCTCACCCGAAAGGCATGCCGAGAGAGCTATTAATCCCTCCGAATACCTTTCAATTAGTTCATGGTCAATTCTCGGCTTATAGTAGAATCCTTCCGTGAATCCGGCAGAAACCAGACGATTCAAATTCTTTAGTCCGATATCATTCATCGCCAAAAGAACCAGATGATACGAATCACGATCTTGATTATTCTCTTTTAGGAAACGGCCGCGTGGTGCAACATAGCATTCACATCCGATAATCGGATGAATTCCTTCGGCTTGGCATGCTTTATAGAATTCAACGGTACCATACATTACGCCATGATCGGTGATGGCACACGAAGACATGCCGAGTTCTTTTAATCGCTTGGCGATACTCTTAATTCGAATTGCACCATCGAGAAGGCTGTATTCCGTATGCAAATGCAAATGGGTAAAACCGTGGAGTTCATTGTCATCCGGCATATTCGTCCTCCTTCCCGACCGATATACAAACATGGCTTAATTGTCGCTGATTTTTCCTCTTACAACAACTGCTAAATCACGAAGTCTCGCTGCTTCTTCGAAATCGAGTTTCTTTGCGGCTTCCTTCATATCTTTTTCAAGACGTGGGAGTATCTTCTCCAAGTCCTTCTTTGATAGATGTGTCTTTTTCTGATTGAGAAGCCCTTCGAGCTCTTTCATCTCGATCTTTTCTTCTGAACTTACTTCTTCCATCGTCTCCAAAACATCACGTACTTCCTTGATAATCGTATGTGGAACGATACCATGCTCTTCATTATACTTCTTTTGAATTTCGCGGCGACGATTCGTTTCCGATACGGCTTTAAACATCGAATCTGTCACGTTATCAGCATATAAAATGACACGTCCATGTTCATTACGGGCGGCACGTCCGATAATCTGAATTAACGATCGAGTTGAACGTAAGAATCCTTCTTTATCTGCGTCCAGAATCATTAACAAGGACACTTCCGGCAAATCCAAACCTTCACGTAACAGGTTAATACCGACTAAAACATCAAATTGTCCTTGCCGCAACTCACGGAGAAGCTTCATGCGTTCAACAGTCTCGATATCGGAATGCAAATACTTCACGCGAATCTCTTCTGCACGTAAGAATGCTGTCAAATCCTCGGCCATCTTCTTCGTTAGCGTCAAAACCAAGGCACGTTCATGCTTCGCTGTCGTCGCACGAATCTCCGAGATAATGTCTTCAATCTGTCCTTCGACCGGACGAATCGCAATTTCAGGATCGACCAAACCGGTCGGACGGATAATCTGTTCGACTGTTTGCACACTGTGTTCAGCTTCATATGTCGATGGTGTAGCAGAAACAAACAGAGTCTGCCCCATTCGTTGCTCAAACTCATCGAACTTCAATGGGCGGTTATCAAATGCCGACGGAAGTCGGAATCCGTAATCCACCAAGGTATTCTTTCTCGAGCGGTCACCGGCATACATGGCGCCGACTTGAGAGACCGTTACGTGAGACTCATCAATCATCAGAAGATAATCTTCCGGAAAAAAATCCAACAAAGTATATGGTGGTGAACCCGGTTCACGAGCCGAAAGATGTCTCGAATAGTTCTCGATACCCTTACAGAATCCAGTCTCTGCCATCATCTCCATATCGTATCGTGTTCGTTGCTCGAGACGATATGCTTCGATAATCTTTCCTTCATCACGAAGCTCGGTAAGTCGCTCGTCCAATTCCTTCTCAATCGTCACTAATGCATTCTTCATTTTAGTATCTGTCGTAGCATAATGAGATGCCGGATAAATGGTTGCGAAATTTCTCGCCCACATAACCTTACCAGTCAAATAGTGCACCTCGGTAATCTTCTCAATCTCATCGCCAAAGAAGGAAACACGAGTTAACAATTCTTCAGAAGACGGAGGAAAAATATCCAGCGTATCGCCCTTTACACGGAACGCACCACGCGTAATCTCATAATCATTACGAACATAATGAAGTGCCACTAATTCATCAATAACATCTTCTCTCGACTTATGCATGCCGGGACGCAAATTTACCATCAAATCCCGATAATCCTCGGGGTCACCTAAGCCATAAATACAGGATACGGATGCAATCACAATGACATCCTTCCGTTCCAAAAGTGCACTCGTACAAGAATGTCTCATGCGGTCAATCTCATCATTAATCGCGCAATCCTTCTCAATAAAAGTGTCCGTTGAAGCAATATATGCTTCCGGCTGATAATAATCATAATAGGATACGAAAAACTCAACTGCATTCTCAGGGAAGAATGCCTTAAACTCAGCAGCCAGCTGTGCCGCCAATGTTTTATTGTGCGCAATAATCAGAGCAGGACGCTGTGTCCGTTCAATAATATTCGCCATCGTGAAAGTCTTACCCGAACCGGTAACGCCCAAAAGCGTCTGTCCCGAATAACCCTTATTGATGCCGTCCACTAATTTATCAATCGCCTGAGGCTGGTCACCCGTCGGCTTCATATCCGAATGAATACGAAAAGGAATTACTTCACCCTCATATCCTTTCGCCTGATTGACACGTTCGCGTCTCGTCTCCATATCCATAAAAATCACCTCATAGGAGTATTGTACTGCAAAGCGAACATTTGTTCAATACTCGGTTTCAAAGAAACGGAACGGAAAAGAACAAGTATCAGAGTATGGATAGGTAACGATCGCCCGTATCCGGCAAAAGTACGACAACATTCTTTCCGCGATTTTCGGGTCTTGCCGCTACGACTGCAGCAGCATGTGCTGCCGCTCCGCTCGACACCCCTACAAACAGACCTTCTGTCTTTGCCAAATCACGCATCATTGTATAGGCTTCTTCTTTCGTTACGGTAATAATCTCGTCAATAATCTCGACATTCAATATGCTCGGAACAAATCCCGCGCCAATACCTTGTAATGCATGTGGACCTGCTTTCCCTCCGGAAAGAACCGGAGAGTCGCTCGGCTCGACAGCGATAATACGAACATTAGGATTCTGTTCTTTAAGATAACGGCCGGTTCCTGTAATCGTTCCGCCAGTACCGACACCGGCGATAAATATATCGACATGTCCGTCGGTCGCTTTCATGATTTCCGGTCCGGTCGTGCGATAATGGGCGAGCGGATTTGCCGAGTTTGTAAACTGTCCGGCAATGATGGCAGGAGCTCTTTCTTTCACAAGTTCCTCTGCACGAGCGATTGCCCCCATCATCCCAAGCGCGCCCTCGGTGAGTACGCATTCTGCTCCGAACGCTTCTGCCAGTTTTCTTCTTTCAATACTCATTGTATCCGGCATTGTGAGGACGACATGATATCCTTTTGCCGCTGCAACAGCCGCGAGTCCGATGCCTGTATTTCCGCTTGTCGGTTCTATTATGGTCATGCCTTTCCGAAGCGTTCCATCTTTTTCCGCCTCGTTAATCATTGTCATTGCCACACGGTCCTTGACACTACCCGCCGGATTCAAAAACTCGACCTTTGCCAAGAGCTTTGCCGTAAGTCCCATTCTCTCTTCTGTGTTTGTAAGCTCCAATAAAGGAGTATTTCCAATCAATTCAGTAATATCATGCTTGATATCAGACATATGTACCTCCAATAGCGATTAATCTCTTTTACCAATAATTGAACCAGTCACGTTTACAATTGCAATCTTCGTTTGAAGTTCATCTTCGATATGAATGCAATAAAAACAAACAGACTTTCCTCTTCGGATGCATTCGCTTTCCGCAATCAACTTTTTTCCGTTCATTGGATGAAGATAGGATATCGTATTTGATACAGATACAGTTGATTGTCCCGACATATTCGATGCGACGGCAAAACAAAAGTCTGCGAGCGTAAAGATTGCACCGCCCATAACAACATTGTTGGCGTTTAAATGCTTCTGCTCGACAAGAAATGAACATCGTGCATAACAGTCATCTACGGCTTCAATCGTAATGCCCGTAGTTTCTGTGGCAAATCGGTCATTCTGAAAGAAAACCTTCGCATAATCAAGCTTTTCTTGGTCTCCTATATCATTCCTCATAAGTATAAATCACATCCATTTCGCTGTCCTTCGGTTCCTCAAAACGACCGCCTTGGATGTATTTCATCTTGTCATCAATATAGTATTCATTCAAGATGCCAACCTCAATGGCACTGTTTCGCGCATCGATATTCATCTCCCATTGCTTGTCGCTGACCTTTACATATCGAAATTCATATGGTAAATCCCATTCCATACAATGGGCACGGGCACTTTCTCTCTCGTCCTTCGTCCAAAATCCCCAATCCAGGATGACATTTGTCCCGGTAAAAAGGATTTCTTCGGCCATACTCCATAGATACTTCTTGACAAGCGCCTCATTCTCGCGATGTTTCACTTCGCCTTGACACTCTTCAAAAAGCTGACGCATTAATGTATCTACGGAAAGAACCACAGCATTTTTTTCTCTTTTGAGCTGTTGGGCATAAGTGGTTTTTCCTGAACAAATCTTCCCACAAAGTAATGTTAATTTGGCCATAGTTGCCTCCTTTTTTACACTCTTTTATGATAGTCTACCCTTCAATTTTTCACAAGAGAAAAAGCTCGACGACAAAAACGGTAAGACAAGCTCCTGCGGCAACTGGCAGCAAATGCTTCTCAAAATAGGAAAGTATACATGCGACCACCATGCCTGCGAGTGCCGAATATACGGATGCTGTCGAATAGAAGATTGCCGGAATTGTCATTGCCGTTAACACCGCATACGGGATGTAATACAGAAATGAATTCAAAAAGCGGCTCTTGATTTTCTCCTTACACAACACAAATGGAATCATGCGAATCATGTAGGTAACACCACCCATGATGGCCAGATATATGAAGAAAGAAGTAATGTCTTGCATTAGTTTACCCCCTTCGTCGATGTAGAAGACGTATGATTTGTTCTATCCGAATTTGTGTCTGCTTCAGCAATACGAATCGGTGAAAGGATGGCCATAATCGCACTGGCCGCAACAGCACAAATGAGGCATGCGATGCTTCCCGATACTTGATTCAGCAATGGTAAATAACGGAACATGATCGATAATCCTGCTGCAATAATGACGACAAAGAGTACGGCCCTATTTTTCTTTGCCGGAGGAAGCACGATAGCAATAAACATGGCGTAAAGAGCAATACTCAAGGCACTAATCACGCGTACGGGCAAAATATTGCCAGCCAATGCGCCCAAGGTCGTTCCGCCCGACCATCCGATATATGGCATAAGAATGAGCCCATAAAGATAGTAACGACTTAGCTTTTGCTTTTGACTGAACGCAACAGCGAAGACCTCATCCGTGTTCACAAAAGAGATAATCAGCCGATCAATTGTACGCACCGACGAATCGACTTTTTGTGAGAGTGATATCGACATGAGTGCATATCGTAAGTTAATGACAAATTGCGACAATGCCATATTCACGAGTGGTAACCCCATTGTCATAATCGGGACACCCGCGAGCTGCCCTGCGCTCGTAATATTTGCCATGGAAACGAGTATAGTCTGCCAAACATAAAGGCCTTGCCCAACAGAAAAAATACCAAATGCGAAGGCTACTGAAAAATAGCCTAAGCAAATCGGTATTCCATCTTTGAATCCTTGAATAAATGGGGTGTTCTTGGCTTGTTTATTTGTCACAATTACTTCGTTGAGAAGCGATATCCGCAAAGATATCCCTTCACTTCATCCTTATCTATGATGGCCGAAGCGAAATTATCATGATGAATGGCATCAGGGAAAACCTGTGCTTCCAAACAGATGGCATTATATCCCACATAATGAGTGCCGTTTTTTCCGTCTTCGTTCAAGTGATTTCCGCAATAGAGTTGTACGCCCGGGAAGTTCGTAAACGCTTCCATGAAACGTCCCGTTTTCGGTGCATAAACAGAGGCAAAACGCGTATAGGTATTCGGAGTCGTCTTTAGGCAATAGTTCTGGTCAGCACCCTTCGAGCAATTTAGCTCTGCAAAACTGCTGGTCTCGCAAAGGACTTCATCGACAGCATGTTCTTCACGAAAATCGAGTGGTGTGCCCTGAAGCGGCAAAATTGTGCCCGTCGGAACATTACACATGTCTTTTTGTGTATATTCATCAGCGTCAATCCAAAGAAGCTGTCCCGATATAGAGCCCTGGTTCTCACCGTACAAATTGATATACGAATGGTTTGTCGGAGCAAATGCAGTCTTCTTGTCCGACACGCCGCGATAGAGAATGATGAGTGTCGCATCTTCACTCCAACCGTACATGATTTCCGTAGTAAGATTGCCCGGAAGGCCGCATGTGCCATCAGGGGAAAGAGATGTAAGAAGTACTGCGTCTCCTTCCATTTGAAGTCCTGAAGCAGTCACGATACCGTCCACATACGACTGAGCCCTTGCTTCGTCGATGATTTCGCCCTTCCAGAACGTGTTTTGGAAGCAACCTTCACCGCCATGCAAATTATTGCCGCAGTCGTTGACCGGCATATTGTAGGTAGTGCCGTCAATAACCATGGACGCGCCCTTCGTGCGATTCGCCGTACGTCCGATAATCGAACCGTGGCCGGAGCCGCTATTCATATATCCGTCAAGCGTATCAAAGCCCAACATAATATCTCCCAGCTTCCCTTCTTTATCCGGTACACACAAGGTGTGAATCAACGCACCATATTCAATGACAGAGAAGCTCTCTCCGGTTTTCTTGTGTATTGTATACTCCTTGCAGGAAAGGTCTTTCGAAGCCGAATAAAATGTTGTGATATCGCTGG
The DNA here is from genome assembly GCA_036782995.1 of Bacillota bacterium. GTDB lineage: Bacteria > Bacillota > Clostridia > Saccharofermentanales > Saccharofermentanaceae > DAIPXZ01. The sequence continues at coordinate 25,214 of DAIPXZ010000008.1, read as the reverse complement.
AAGCAGTCATAATCGCTTTCTCCTATTTCATTAAATTGCTACTGGCATGGTAGAAAATGTATGTTTATTATGGCTAGTACACCTATGAAATGTCAACAGAATTTCGTGCGGAAAAGACGGACGTTTTTGTCCTTTTCCGGCATTTGTAGGTGAGAAATGTAAATATCGTCGAATGACAAATCAAATCTCATGCATTTGCAATTCTTCCTGGCTGTCGACTTTGTGTTTTCCGCGCAAATCCATCTTGTGATAATTGCCGTTTGCATCGAGAAAAGAGCTTCGGACATTATCAGCAAGCTCAACATGTAATACTTCCATGCAACGGGCTTTGCAATCTTCATCTTCGACCGGGAAAAGCAGCTCGACACGTCGGTCGAGATTACGTGGCATCCAATCGGCAGATGAGAGATAGATATCTTCAAGCCCTTCGTTGAAAAAGTAATATATGCGCGAGTGTTCGAGGAAACGACCAGTGATAGAACGCACTTCGATGTTTTCGGATAATCCCTTTACACCAGGTCGCAAACAGCAAATTCCACGGATGATGAGTTGAATTTGAACCCCTGCACATGATGCGTCGTAAAGCGCGTCAATTATCTTCGCATCAACCAGCGAATTCATTTTTGCAATAATCTTTGCCGGTTTACCATCGCGCGCGTTTTGTGCCTCGTGCCCGATTTTTTTGAGGAAGAAATTCTTCATCCAAAGTGGAGCCGGAATCAAGCGTTTCCACTCCGGCGGTTCCGAATAGCCCGACAACATATTGAAAAACTCGGATGCATCCACACCGAATGTCTCCGACGCAGTGAACAAGCCAATATCGGTATATATTTTTGCTGTAATGTCGTTATAGTTGCCCGTCGCAAGATGTAAATAGCGGCGAATACCCTCTTCTTCATTACGCACGACGAGCGTGATTTTACTGTGCGTCTTCAGCCCGACCAAGCCGTAGATGACATGGCATCCGGCCTTTTCCAGCATTTTTGCCCAGTTGATATTGTTTTCCTCATCAAAACGAGCCTTCAGTTCAACCAACACCATTACCTGCTTGCCGTTTTGTGCCGCCTCGGCAAGATAATGAATAATCGGCGAGCTACTACTGACACGATAGAGTGTTTGCTTAATGGCAAGCACATTCGGATCCTCAGCGGCCTGACGTACAAATTCGATTACCGGATCAAAGGCTTCGTAAGGATGGTGAACGAGACGGTCTTTTTGCCGAATCGCATCAAAAATATTCTCCCCCGGTGTAAACATTTGCGGGAAGGCGCTTACATATTGCGGATAGCAAAGCGACGGATATTCATTACACGTTCTCGAATAGACCTTCATGAGGAATGTCAAATCGATAGGACCGCTCACTTCAAAAATATCAGACTCAGCGATGTGTAGCGATTCTTTCAACACGGAAAGCAGTCTCTTGTCCGTATTATCGTTGATTTCCATACGAATAATCTCACCGAAGCGACGACGTCTTACCTGTTCTTCGATCTCCTTCAGCAAATCCTCCGCCTCATCTTCATCAATATCAAGGTCAGCATTTCGCATAACACGATAAAAACCCGACGCGATGACTTCGGCTCCGGAAAAGAGATATTTCAGGTTTGCACGGATAATTTGCTCAATCGGAATAAAGCTAATGCCCGTTGAAAGATGCAGTTCAAAAAGACGAGGTACGACAGCAGGAATCTGTATTGTCGTGAATCGGTCATGTTCGTTCAGTCCGTCCTTCTCATCCCTTGCATGCGTCTTAGAAAGCTCATTGTGCGAACGAATTAACGCACAAAGGTTTAATTGTCGATTGTTGATAAGCGGGAACGGACGTGATGCATCTACCGCCATCGGTGTAAGAATCGGATAAAGCGTAGCATGAAAATACTCGTCCGCCAGCTCTTTGCCGCGGTAATCAAGCTCATCGTAGTTCATCAAATGAATACCATGTGCGCGAAGGGATGGGACGATGGAACGCGAATATGTCGAGTAAAGGAGTGACATGCTCTCTCTGGACTTGGCATTGATCTGTGTTAATTGGTCTTTTACCGTGCGTCCGGAAATATCACGTTCGTTGTACTTGATGCTCAACATATCACGTAATGAGGCGACACGTACGATAAAAAATTCGTCCATGTTTGAACAGGTAATGGACAAAAACTTAATACGCTCAAGCAACGGGTTCTTCGTATCTCTTGCCTCATGCAAAATACGATTGTTGAACTCAAGCCAGCTCAATTCGCGATTAAAATAGCGCAAACCATTATCGCTTGTCGAATCCGTGACTGAATACTCCTTGCTATCCTCGGATGCGTCCTTGACGGACTTTTTCTTCCCTTTTTCTTTCGTCATTTGATTTGCCTCCGTAAATGCAAAATCGGTTTGATGGCATAGACATCAAAGAAGAGCTCATTTTGTTTGTTAAACACCCATTTTTCATATGTCATATCTAAGCGACTCTCACCCGAAATGGTCACAGAATCTGAGGTCACTGTAAGTGACAAATTACGCATTTTTTGCTTGTGTGACGCATCCAACGCGTCGCAAATGCGAAGTATCGCTGTAAGCTTCAAAACCAACGTTTTCTTTTCATCATCAAGCGCCTGGAAAGCCGTCTCGTGAATCATGTCCGGATTCGCGTAGAAAAATGCCACATAGGCAACAATTTCACGATCAGCTGTCGCCATGCCGACGAGTTCTGTCTTGCAGATGATATTGAATGTAGACTCAAACGGGTTACTGATGTGCACGTATTTGCCGACTTCGTGTAAAATGGCCGCCAATTGTAGCATGGTCTTTTCACGTTCACCCATGCCATGGATACGCCTCGTGCAATCAAATATCACCAACGCTGAGTTTTCAACATGCTCCGTATGCTTGTGATCGGAATGATATCGTCTCGCGAGATGGCGTGCACCCGAAAGCAAATCTTTTTTTGGTGATACAACAAGATTGTAATGCATTTCTTTTTCGGCAAAATCATACATAACGCCATCTGTTAACGATGCCGCCGGCAAATGGACGCCCTTCGCGTCCGTGTATTCGAGCATCTTTTTTATCATCATCGCCGTTGGCAAAAGAAGCGGTGCCGTATCTTTTGGAATCTCTTTATCCATAATCAAATCAGCAGGACTGATCTTAATTAGTGCATCATAAACCGATAAGAATTGCTCCTTGGAAAGGAAGCAATATTCGCGCGGGGACATACCGGCCAAGTCCTTGATAAATCCAATATCTTCGCCGAACGCGATCAGATTCTTGTAACTGATATTACGCGGCTCAATTGCATGGTAATCTTCAAGATCCTGCGAAATGTATTCTTCCAATGTCTCCGCATAATGCGTTGTTTGACGTGCGACGTCCGACAAAAGCTCACTAATACGTAAAGAACCTAGGACAGTATTTTGACTGAAAACGAAGTCCGAATGATCGTACACAGTCGCCTGCATGCTTCCGGCACCGATATCGAGCATCATTGTGCCCTGTTCGATAATGGAGGCGAAATGTGGCTGGCATTCTTTTACAGCGAGATTATGAAAATAACGTTCCTTTGCATTGTCGAGCACCTCAACAACCAAGCCCGTTTTGAGACGAATCTGTTCCAGGACAACCGCGCGGTTATTGGCCTCGCGAAAAGCACTAGTCACCACACAAATGGTTCGGGACTTTGGAATCCGGTACTCTTTCAGTTTTAATACAAAACCCGATAGCACTTCGCACAGATTGGCAACCTGTTCTGAAGAAAGAATTCCATGACGATACGTTCTCGCGCCCAAGGAAAGATACCTTCTGGCAGACTCAATTTCTTTCGGAGCCATCTCGGGAGAAAGCTCGAAAATCTTCAAACGCAAGGATAAAGAACCCAAATCGATAACGGCCAAGAGTTGTTTTTTCGACATAAGGAATCCTCTACTAACATCAAGAATAATCAATTATTGATATTATACATCATCTCTCATCGTCAAACAAAAGGATGTCTTCCGGATTCTTCCCCGCGGGAATCATTGGATAGACCATCATATCTGCATTCGTTAGCACATGCAAAACAAACGGACCCTTCGCATCATGAAGTGCCTTCGCGCCTTTGAGCAATTCTTCTTTGTTTGTAACTTTCATGCCATCGATGCCATACGCCTTCGCAATCGTGCAAAAGTCCGGATTCGCCAACATTGCCGATGCACTGTATCTTTGTTTGCAAAAGACTTTTTGCAATTGATGAATCATACCGAGGCTTTGGTTATCCAAGATGATGATTTTGAGAGGCAAATGTTGTTCGCATAATGTGCCGAGCTCTTGGATGGTCATTTGAAAACCACCGTCTCCGACAAATACAACGACCGGACGGCTTTTCTCTGCAAGAGCCGCACCAATTCCGAAAGGCAAACCAACACCCATTGTTCCAAGACCTCCGGATGTCAAAAAAGAGCGCGGACTCGACACGCGAAAATGCTGCGTCGCATAAAGCTGATTCTGCCCCACATCAGTCACGAGAATCGGGTTGTCATTCTTGTAAAGCTTTGAAATCTCACGTACCACAGCTTGCGGGAAAAGCGAATCATCGAGCGGATAGTGCTTCGCATTATCTAATGCATACTCCTCACGAATCGCAAAAAGCTTCTCTCTCCATATTTGCCATGCTTTGGGCAAAGACTTTTTCGGAAATCCTGATAACATACACGTAAAGAAGTTTGCCGCGTCGTCTTCGATTTCGATATTAGCATGAATATTCTTGCTGATTTCGGCTGGGTCAATATCAACATGAATGACAACTTGTTCACGGTCATCCATATAGCGATCAGGATTACCAATCATACGATCCGAGAATCGACATCCCACGGCCAATAATAAATCCGCCTCATCCAGTGCTTTGTCGGCTTGCGGTGTTCCGTGCATACCGATAAGTCCCAAGCTATTCTCGTGTTTCTCGTCGATACCGCCTTTTCCCATCATCGTAAAGGCCACTGGAATACCTGTTTTTTCCGTGAATTCACGCATGAGTGATGGGGCATTTTCAGACAACACGAGGCCACCACCGATTATCATGAGTGGCCGCTTGGCTTGCCATATAGCATGATAGACATTTTCCACTTGGTTATCGGCCTTTTTTCGTTGCGGGCGATGCATTATTTTGCCATGGCCGGTTGGTAGCTTGCACGCGATTTCCATGGAAAGAATATCTTTTGGAATATTCACGAGCACTGGGCCGTTTCTACCTTCCGTCGTCAATTTCCACGCCTCTTCCAGTGTCGGATAAAGGTCTTCTGGCGACATCACCAAATAGCTGTACTTCGTAATCGGCTGCGTGATACCCGTGATATCGGCTTCCTGAAATGCATCTTTTCCGATGGAATCACGCGCGACCGCGCCGGTAATTGCGAAAATCGGGACAGAATCAAGAAAAGCATCTGCCAGTCCTGTGACGAGATTCGTCGCACCGGGACCGGATGTCGCAATAACCACACCAGGCTTGCCTGTCAATTTTGCATATCCTTCGGCGGCGTGCACCGCGCCTTGTTCGTGTCGGGTTAATATGTGATTGAATTTTCTTTTGTAGATTGCATCATATATATCGAGTATCGGACCTCCCGGATAACCGAATGCAAAAGGCACGCCTTTCTCTTCGAGGAATGTCACCACTGTCATTGCGCCGTTCATAAATTCACCTTTTCTTTCTTCTCCACCTCGGAGAAAGTATTCAGCGAATATTCCAGCTTGCTCCCTGATTTGCAGATGCCGCAGATTCGCTGTATCGACGAAGAACTCCAGAAAGCCGGCGTTCAGGCGCCGGCATACTAACTCGTTCTGCCAGTGTCGTTTCATCTACCTCAAGCGTTATCGTGCGATTCACTATATCTATGGTAATCAGGTCACCCTCCATAACCTTGGCAAGCAATCCGCCTGCCGCAGCCTCCGGACACACATGCCCTATACTGGCGCCTCTTGTTGCGCCCGAAAAGCGTCCGTCCGTGATAAGTGCCACCGTGGAATCGAGTCCCATGCCAGCTACAGCCGATGTCGGAGTCAACATTTCGCGCATGCCCGGGCCACCACGCGGGCCTTCAAATCGGATGACAATCACATCACCAGCTTGAATTTGACCGCCGAAAATAGCCTCAGTCGCTTCTTCTTCAGAATTAAATACACGTGCCGGACCCTGATGATACATCATTTCAGGAAGCACGGCGCCCTTCTTCACAATGGCGCTGCCATTTGCGAGATTGCCGTAAAGCACAGCGATTCCGCCGTCTTTCGATATCGGGCTGTTGCACGCACGGATCATATCGCTACATTGTGAACCTGGAATCGTTTCGGCAAGACGTGACTTCATCGTACCGTCCACCGTGTTTACATCTTCATTTATTTTTTTGTTGATTGCCAACTCTTTTAACACCGCGGACATACCGCCTGCTTCATGTAAATCTGTAATGAACATGCTACTTGCCGGATTGAGCTTCGTGATTTGTGGTGTCTCATCGGAGATACGCTTCACGTCCTCCATTGAAAGTGGGCAATCCGCTTCACGCGATATCGCCAGCAAATGCAAAACCGTATTGGTCGAACCGCCGAGTGCCATATCCGCACGCAAAGCATTCTCAATATTGTCGCGTGTCAAAATCTGACGCGCGGTGACATTGTCTTTTAGTAAAGAAACGATACGTATTCCGGTCTCTTTCGCAAGACGCCTACGTTCTGCATATACAGCAGGAATCGTTCCATTTCCGGGAAGTGCCATGCCCATGGCTTCCAATAAGCACGACATCGTATTTGCCGTATACATGCCAGCGCAGCTACCGCATGTCGGACACGCAGACTCTTCCATCTTTGCGAGTTCATTCTCTGTCATTTTTCCGGCGGCACAACTACCGCATGCTTCGAAAAGCTCGGAAAGTCCGACACGATTCCCGTTATACTTTCCCGGAAGCATCGGTCCGCCTGTAACAAATATGGATGGTATATCGATTCTTGCCGCGGCCATCAACATACCGGGCGTAACTTTATCACAACTGGAAACAAATACTACAGCATCTAAAGGATGTGCCATCAGCATCAACTCACAGGAATCAGCGATAACATCGCGGCTCACTAATGAATACTTCATGCCCTCGTGGTTCATGGCTAAACCATCGCAAACTGCGATAGCCGGAAACTCAAAAGGTACCGCACCTGCAAGACGAATGCCGTCTTTCACGCATTGTGTGATTTCTTTCAAGTGAACATGACCGGGAATAAGTTCTGAAAATGAATTTACAACACCAATAAGCGGACGATTGAGTTCGTCTTTTGACAAACCAAGTGCATAAAGAAGCGAGCGATGTCCGGCACGATTCATTTCCTTTGTCATTTTATGGCTGCGAATGCTACTCATTGGTATTTCCTCCGAATCGATAGTTACTGAAACTTTTACCATTGTTCAACCATATTACTCTATTGTGGAAAGTTTCTCAAGAACCAGCGCTGTCATTTCACTCGTTGAGAGAATCGTCTCCTGATCGGAAGAAGCAATATCACGCGTCCGTTTTCCCGTAGCAAGTGCCATACCGACAGCTTGATGAATTGCATCGGATTCCTTCTTTAGGCCAAGTGAGAGATCCATGAGCATTGCCGCCGACAATATCGTTGCGAGCGGATTGGCCTTTTTTTTACCTGCGATATCCGGTGCCGAACCGTGAACCGGTTCATACATACCGGGAGCCCCTTTAACGCCCAATGAAGCAGACGGAAGCATACCGATTGATCCCGTAATCATTCCCGCTTCATCTGATAAAATATCACCGAACATGTTCGATGTGATGATGACATCCATTTCTGCTGGTCGCTTCACCAGCTGCATCGATGCGTTATCCACATACAAGAATTCATAAGTTACATTCGGATAATCCGAGGCAACACGCTTCGTTACCTCTCTCCATAATCGAGAGGATTCTAGAATATTGGCCTTGTCAACAATAAATGCATGCTTTTTTCGTTGATTGGCAAGATCGAAGCCGACACGCAAAATTCGTTCAATTTCAGCTTCGCTGTATTCTTCGATATCATAAGCGATTTGTCCCTTAGGCGTACCGTCTTCTAATCGTTCTTCAGATTCATTGCGACCGCGTTTCCCGAAATAAATACCTCCGGTCAATTCACGCACAATCATGATGTTAAGACCGTTCTTTACGAGCTCCGAACGAAGTGGACTTGCCGATGCTAGCTCTGGGAAAAGCACTGCCGGTCGTAAATTCGCATAGAGATTCAATCCCTTTCGCAAGCCGAGGAGGGCTTTTTCCGGTCGCAAAGCACCAGGAAGCTCATCCCATTTGTCACCACCTACAGCGCCTAATAGTACCGCGTCACTTTCTTTAGCGGCTACCAAGGTTTCTTCAGGGAGCGGAATGCCATATGCATCAATGGCCGCGCCACCTGCAAGGAGTTTAGTGTATTCGAATGTATGACCGAATTTCGCACCAACGGCATCCATAACTTCAATAGCCGCATCGGTTACTTCTGGTCCGATTCCGTCTCCCGGAATAACTGCAATGCGATAATTACCCATTATTTGCTCCTTTTGACTTCGTATATCCGACCAAGCCCTTTGATTTCATAATCTCTTGAATAAAAGGCGGAAATGGTTTTGCGGAAAAAGACCGATTCAGCGTCATATCGACAATTGTTCCGGTATTGAAATCAATCGATACCCTATCTCCGTCTTGAATTGCCTCGGCCGCCTCCTTGCATTCTAAAATCGGAAGACCAATATTGATACTGTTGCGATAGAATATGCGAGCAAAAGACGGCGCGATGACGCATGCAATACCGGAGCCCTTAATTGCAATTGGTGCATGCTCACGTGATGAACCGCAGCCGAAGTTCTTCCCTGCCACAATAATATCGCCCGTCTGCACTCGACCAACAAAAGACGCATCTATGTCCTCCATGCAATGCATGGCAAGCTCTTTTTCATCCGATGTCACAAGATAACGTGCCGGAATAATCACATCTGTGTCGACGTCAGCTCCGTATTTATGAACTATCCCCTCATTTTTCATGCGTTCTCGCCTCCTTCTTTCAGGATGCCAATTTCACCTAAAACAGCCGAACAAGCGGCCACATATGGGCTGCCAAGATATACCTTCGAGCCCTTGTGTCCCATTCGACCTACAAAATTGCGATTCGTTGTCGAGAGACACGCTTCGCCATCAGCTAATATGCCCATGTGTCCACCGAGACAAGGGCCGCACGTAGGTGCCGACACGACACAGTTTGCATCGATAAAGATATCGATAAGGCCTTTTTGTAATGCCTTTTTATAGATGCGTTGTGAGCCGGGGATGATAATCGCTCGGACGCCCTTTTTCACTTGACGACCGCGGAAAACCTCCGCAGCGACTTCTAAATCTTCGATTCTTCCGTTGGTACACGAACCGATAACGACCTGTTGAATCTTCACGGGGTCAAATTCTCCGATAGTCTTTGTGTTTGAAGGCAAATGCGGGAATGCCACCGTAAAGGAGATTTGCGATAAATCAATCGTATACTCACTTGCATACACGGCGTCCTCGTCCGGAGTGAAGACTTCATACGATTTCGCCGCTAGACGATCCGGACAGAATTCCCGCATATATGCCAAAGCAATATCGTCGACAGGGAAAATACCGTTCTTCGCTCCGGCTTCAATCGCCATATTACAAATGGTAAAGCGGTCAGCCATTGATAAACTGCCAACGCCTTCACCCGAAAACTCAAGTGACTGATAGAGAGCACCGTCCACTCCGATTTTTCCTATAATCGAAAGAATTACGTCTTTTCCTGAAACATGCGGCGGAAGTACGCCGATAAGAGAAATCTTAATCGCCTCAGGTACACGAAACCAAGTTTTTCCAGTAGCCATGGCGCATGCCAGATCCGTCGAGCCGACGCCCGTAGAAAACGCACCCAAGGCGCCATATGTGCAGGTATGCGAATCAGCGCCGATTACAATATCTCCCGGAGCAACAAGGCCGTTTTCTGGGACAATCACATGTTCGATGCCCATATCCTTTTCGCCAAGCTCGTAATAATAGCGAATACCCTTTTGAATGGCAAAATCGCGCATCTTTTGGCATTGCGTAGCAGACTTGATATCCTTATTCGGTGCAAAATGATCGGGGACCAGCACGACGGCATCCGATGCGAAAACACTTTCACATTGTGTTTGCTCAAAGACATCGATTGCAGGAGGGGTAGTGATATCATTACCGACCAGTAAATCCAGGCGACATTCAATCAAATCGCCTGCCTCTATTGTCGGGGCATCCGTCTTTGCACGGAGTATCTTTTGTGTCATGGTAAGACCCATTTGAATCAGCCTCCTTTGTGTCCCTTTTCATCATGTTACTGTCTTTTTTTGCAATTCACAAGAACAGGAATCTACCCTTTTGTTGATGTTTTCTGCCATTAGTATGGTATAATCATTAAATATTGATAATGCAACATAAAAAAGGGGGAATTTTTTATGCATTCATACCGACGAATCTTAAGCCGCCTTACCAGCGCGTATATCGAAAAAGAAAAAGACAAATCATCCATTCGGCAACACAGTTCAGAAATTCGCGAATTACAATCTACAGTTTTTCGTTTGGAAATCCTTGCAGAAGCAATGTGGGATTTACTCGAGGAACAGGGTTGCACACGAGAGCAGCTCATCGAGAAGATGCACCTTGTTAACGAATCAAATCAACTTGAAGCATTGGATCCGAAGGATAAACCTCTATCCTGCTCCAAATGTGGTCGTCCTATGATGGGCACCGACGCCCTTCTTTCAAAATGCATATATTGCGGCGCTACAACTGTAAATGAACCATTTAATTAATCGGTAGGAAGGGGTGTACTATGGATGAATTTAGTAACTTTACTTATGCCGCAGAGGATGGCGCAAAGACAGTAAATACAGCAGGTCAGATACAATTTGAAAACGTGAGAATGGATTATGCCATTCATGACATTATGGACTTAAAGCAGCGAACGGAGGATCTGAATTTTCTCTTTGAATGCATGTGGGAATTACTCGAAGACCGAGGATGCTCATTGGAGTCCTTAATGGATAAAATGAATATAGCAGTTGAAAAAAAACACGCGGAGGATCTCAGAAACATCGACCCAAAAAAGAAATCAGCTACTAGAGTTGATTGTCCCTCCTGTGGTAAGCCCTTGCAAAAATCGAATCAGCCTATACAGAGATGTATTTATTGTGGCATGAAAGTATTCAATGAAGAGGTCATTGCTCTGGGGAATGATGATATAGTCGATGAAACAACTTTACCAGAAGAGACCATATAAACAGACGTTCCACTCCAACCTAACGAATAAAGAATAACACGATGAGAGTAGGAGATAATAACTATGGAGTATAAAAGACAAAACTTTCCAAATCGTATCATGAATACAAGTTCTGACGGTCCTAATGCTATCGACTCTACCTTTGATGTAGAAAAAAAGCTAAAGAGTCTCGATCATATTTGCCAGGCCCTATGGGAAACCCTTATCGAGCAAGGCGTTGACGAAAAAATCTTAATCTCCAAGCTTCATGCAATCGAAAAAGCAGCCGAAGAGACAAACATCTCAAAATCCGCTACTGCCGAAGCTTGCCCGAAGTGCAATGCCCCGCTTCAAAAGACTGGCAGGACAAAACAAAAGTGCATCTATTGCGGAACGGAAATCACAAGAAATCCTTTTGACTGATGTGTTCGTTTTTCGTATATAATCAAGATACTTCTTTGACGGAAAGGAAACATAACTTCAATGCCCTTGATTTCGGTCAACAAGCTATCGAAAGCTTTTCACAACCGCACGCTTCTTGACGAAGTATCTTTTACAATCAATAAAGGTGATAAGGTTGCATTAATCGGTAACAATGGTGCCGGAAAAACGACTCTTTTTCGCATGATTGAAGGTAAGCTGGCTCCTGACGAAGGGTCGGTCATTCATCATGGGACGGTCACATGTGGCTACCTTTCTCAAAACATGGACGACCTAGATATCAGTACGAATCCGTTGAAAAGCGAAGAACTCGCACGTCTCGAGATAGAAATCGCGAATGCATCTGCCCTCTTGGTCGACACCGCGTCTCCCGATGCGGCGAATAATCTTCGCAACTACGAGAAGCTCATGCTCCGCTATGAAGCACTCGGTGGATATACATACGAATCCGACATGAAGGCTGCCCTATCGGGTTTAGGTCTCGAAAATATCGACTGGACGCGCCCGATATCGGGCTTTTCCGGTGGTGAAAAAATGCGTATTTGCTTAAGTCGTTTGATTGTATCTCGCCCCGATGTGCTTTTACTTGATGAGCCGACAAACCACTTGGACACCGATGCGATGGAATGGCTCGAGGGCTTCATTCGGTCATATGGCGGTGCCGTGTTCCTCATATCGCATGACCGATATTTTATTGACAAAACGGTTACGAAGATTTTCGAGCTGGATGGGGCAAAGATTACAACATATCGCGGTAATTATACGGAGTATCGTGCGCAAAAAGAGCAATTTCTGAAGGATCAGCGCCAACTCGTCGCTAATCTGGAAAAAGAACTTGTTCGTCAGCAGGGTGTCACGCAAACCATGCTATCTCACCGCAACATTTCAGGATATCATGCGCGAGAAAAGGTCGTTGCGAAGCTTTCCGACAAACTCGACCAAGAGAAGTCGAAGATTGCCGGTGGCCCGATGCATATGAGCTTCAAGGTCATCCCTGAACCGAAAACAGGTGACCCAAACAAGCGTCTCCTCGCAGCTTCGCATATCGGCAAGGTTTTCCCGGATGGAAAAGAATTATTTCGTGATGTTACATTCGATATTCGTGCATCCGACAAGTTATTTCTTGTCGGCCCAAATGGATGCGGTAAAACCACCATGCTTAATCTGCTTCTCGGAAAAATTGACGATTTTTCCGGAGATGTTCTGATTTCCGGATCTGCACAATGTGGCCTCATGGGACAATTTGTACCATTTGATGATGAAACTCGTACTATTCTTGATGAACTCGTATCACGCAGCGATTTCACAGAAACAGAAGCACGTAACATGCTCGCCCGATTCGGGTTCCGAGATATCGATGTGTATAAAGAAATCAGTGTTTTATCCGGCGGTGAACGTTCCCGTCTCTACCTCTGCTGTCTTTTGCAGGAAAAACCTGACATTCTCTTCCTCGACGAACCTACCAATCACTTGGATATCGAATCACGCGAAGTCTTGGAAGATGCTTTGGCAGAATATAACGGCGCCATCTTGGCCGTCAGCCATGACCGTTACTTCATCGAGAAATGTCAAACCGGCATTGTCGGATTTGTTGAGGGACATGTTGCCTCATTCCGCAACTACAACGATTATCGCGCCGATGTGGCAAATTCCAAAGCAACAAAAGAGAAAAAAGTAAATCCTCACGCATCTGCAAAAGAATCAAAAAAAGAACAAAATGCTCGTGTCGCGAACGGAAATCGCGCAGTCGAACGAAAAGAAGTCGCTAAGCGTAAGGAAAGAATTCGCACATTGGAAAAAGAGATTGCTGAGCTCGAAATCGCACAAAAGGAAATGGAGGCGTCTTTTGGCGCCGACACAACACCGGAGACCTATGAAATATACGCAGATAATGGCACACGACTCGAAGCATTATATGAAGAATATGTTGCAATATCCGGAGAAACATAATGAATGCCGTTCATAAAAACACCGCAAAAGGCGTTCGTCAAAGAGATTATGACTGACACTTTTCAAGCGGAGCTGTCGCTAAAAAAGACCACACCGAAGGATAAACCTTTGATGTGGTCATATATATGCGTTTTTTCAGTTGATGCTCATTTCAAATAGTCTGTAAAAAAGCGCTCAATTTTCCCAAATGGAATTATATCTACCTGATCATATAGGTCAGTGTGTACCGCATCGGGGATGATGAGAAGTTCCTTATTGTCGCCAGTCAGCTTTTCAAAGGCATCTCGTCCAAAATAACAGGAGTGTGCTTTCTCACCATGGATGATGAGCACCGCATTGCGGATTTCGCTGCTGTATTGCAAAATCGGTTGATTCAAAAATGAAATGCAGCCTGTAACACTCCAGCCGCCGTTGGAATTGAGCGAGCGAGCATGATAGCCTCGTTCTGTTTTATAGTAGGCAAAATAGTCTTTCAGGAAAAATGGTGCTTCCTCAGAGACGGCATCCGGAAGGCCGCCGGCCAGTGCATAGCTTCCATTTTTGTAGTCAATGGTGCGCTGGTCGCTAAATGCTTTGCGCTTTTTATAACGGGCTTCTTCGCTGTCCTCAGAATCAAAATATCCCTTGGCGTTGACACGTGTCATGTCATACATGGTGGAGGCGACCGTCGCCTTGATGCGGGTGTCGATGGCAGCGGCGTTGAGCGCCATGCCACCCCAACCGCAGATACCGATAATACCGATTCGTTCCGGGTCAACAGTTTCCTGCACAGAAAGAAAATCTACTGCTGCGCAGAAATCTTCCGTGTTGATGTCGGGAGACGCCATATAGCGCGGCTCACCGCCACTTTCGCCGGTGAAGGACGGGTCAAAAGCAATGGTTAGGAAACCACGCTCCGCCATTGTCTGCGCATACAGCCCGGAAGCCTGCTCCTTCACTGCACCAAACGGCCCACTGACCGCAAGAGCAGGCATCTTTCCGTTTGCATTTTTCGGCGTATACATATCCGCTACAAGGGTGATGCCATAACGATTGTGGAAGGTAATTTTCTTGTGCGTCACCTTGTCGCTCTGCTGGAAGGTCTTATCCCATTCGCTTGTCAAATTCAGCTTTTCGTTCATTTGCATAACCTCCGTTTCAATTTTATCTTTGATAATCTTTATAGGTACGTCGCTATACCATTGTCGGAGTTAGAAAAATCGGCATATCCGGTACTTTCACACTATACTATGCCGATAATATCCAGATTAATTATTCCAAAAACGCTCAAATGTAGCGGTTCTTTATCTGTGCCTTTCCTCTTGCATTATAGCGTTGCATTGCAATAAAGAACACCGGGTTCAAATCCACCTGCTTGCGCTTCAAGAAGCTCTGTGACCGTAACCAATTCAAAGCCTGCGGCACGTAGCCCGTCAATCATAGCCGGAATCGCATCAACCGTACAATCACGAATATCATGCAAGAGAACAATGTCACCATTTCTGGCATTTTCAATCACGAAGTTTGCGATATACTCCGCTGATTGATTCTCAGCAACCCAATCTTGTGGACAGCTATTTGAACTCCAGTTTACAACTGGGATCCCGCGTTCTGTTGAATAAACAAACAACTCATCCTGTGTGCTACCTTGCGGTGGTCGTAAAACAGTCGTCTGTACACCGACTTTATCCATCAATGCTTGATCCGTACGTGCCAATTGATCACGCACCTGTTCAGAAGTCAATGTGCCATAATTGGTATGATCATAGGAGTGATTTCCAATTTCACTTCCGGTATCTATCATCCTCTGGAGGAATGCCGCGTCAGTATTCTCAATACGTTGACCTAAAAGGAAAAATGTCGCAACAGCGTCCTTCTCTTCCAATGCGTCCAACACCCTCGTCGTATAAGAAACAGCCGGGCCATCGTCAAATGTAAGAGCAATGAGCTTCGTGCCAGCCGGATACGTCGTCTGCGGTGCCGTATCGCTGGTCGCCGCCGTGGAATCTGTTGTCAAAGAAGAATCACTTGAATCCGAAACAACAGCATTTTGCGTACCGGAAGTGGCTGTCGTTGTTGATGATTTTGTCACCTTCGCATCCCCCTTACTCGGTTGAATCGTAATCAGATAAACCATACCGCACAAGAGAATCATGGTTACGGCCACAAAAGACAAAAGCATTGTTTTCAAGGCATTAATCTGATCATTTAATGTTTTCTTCTTCGGCGTCGGTGCTTGATTCTGCTCGTAATTTGGGATTTCTTGCTGTTGTGTATTCATGAGAGGGACATTTTCGTAATATGATTGCTCACCGTATGACGGCTGTGATTCGTATGGCGATTGTGCCTCATAGTTCGACTGTGTATCGTATGGTGCTTGCCCACCGAGGTTAGATTGTGTGTCGTATGGCATCTGTGTCTGTTCAAACGAAGAAT
Organism: Bacillota bacterium; assembly: GCA_036782995.1. Lineage (GTDB taxonomy): Bacteria > Bacillota > Clostridia > Saccharofermentanales > Saccharofermentanaceae > DAIPXZ01. The sequence continues at coordinate 9,140 of DAIPXZ010000008.1, read as the reverse complement.
AGGTTGATGCATCTTCCGGTTCGTTCGGTAATGCATCAAATGAACGCTCACTATCATCAGTTTGCGGTATCGAAAGATTCGGTGCGCTTTGTCCTTGATAGGGCATATCCTGTCCAGAATACGGATAGGCGTCATTGTTTCCTTGGGATGAAAGATAATCCATTGGGAAATCGTCGTCGCTATGTTTCTTCATGATATTTCCTCATTTGATTGTTTATTTTCGGCTTTTCAAATTATAACATAATACCCTTCATATGAAAACGAAAAGACCGACCTCAGAAGCATTCACTTCCGACGAGTCGGTCTTATTCATTCAATTAATTCATCTCAAAGAGATAGAAGGTGTCAGCGATTAAGCCTTACCATCGGAGCCCAAAACATTAACAATCTTATGAGCAACCATATCCTTAACAGCCTGACGAGCTGGCTTCAAGTATTGACGTGGATCGAAGTGCTCAGGATGCTCAGCAAAGTACTTACGGATATTACCTGTCATCGCAAGACGAATATCAGAGTCGATATTGATCTTACATACAGCAAGCTCAGCAGCCTTACGTAGTTGCTCCTCAGGAATACCAACAGCGTCTGGCATTTTTCCGCCGTACTGATTAACCATCTTAACAAAATCTTGTGGAACAGAAGATGAACCATGAAGTACGATTGGGAATCCAGGAAGTCTCTTAATGCACTCTTCAAGAACGTCAAAACGTAGCGGAGGTGGAACAAGAAGTCCATCAGCATTGCGTGTGCACTGTGCCGGAGTGAACTTATATGCACCATGGGATGTTCCGATAGCAATTGCCAGAGAATCACAGCCTGTCTTTGTAACAAACTCTTCCACTTCTTCTGGACGTGTGTAGCTCTCGCTACCAGCTTCAACAACAACCTCATCCTCGATACCAGCAAGTGTACCAAGCTCAGCTTCAACAACAACGCCATGAGCGTGTGCATACTCAACAACCTGCTTTGTTAATGCAACGTTGTCCGCAAAAGACTTTGAAGAAGCATCAATCATAACAGATGTGAATCCGCCATCGATGCAGGACTTACAAAGCTCAAAGCTATCACCATGATCTAGGTGAAGAGCGATCGGAATCTGAGGATTTTCTTGTACTGCAGCCTCAACGAGCTTTACAAGATATGTATGATTTGCATAAGCGCGTGCACCCTTTGAAACCTGAAGAATAACTGGGCTGTTAAGCTCACCAGCTGCTTCTGTAATACCTTGAACGATTTCCATGTTGTTCACATTGAAAGCGCCGATAGCGTATCCGCCGTCATATGCCTTCTTGAACATTTCTGTTGTAGATACTAATGCCATAAAAATATTCTCCTTTGATTAATGTAATGTAATCGAATTGTCACACCAGAACTATTTTAATGTTCACGGTTTCATTCGTCAATGCTTTTCGGTGTTTCTTCCACGTTGGTTTCAGAAGAGTTTTCTTGATTCGCAGCCGCTTTGATTGCCTTTTCTTTCTCCTCTGCCTTCTCCGCTTTATCTTCTTTCATAACCTCGTGAACCAAATCCACCGATGCATCTTTGCCAAGTGTTTCCTGCTCGACTACTTCTGCTTTTAGAGCATCGTATTGCTCCTTTGCTTTATAAATCGAAGAGACAAGCTTTGCTTCTTCACAAAGCTGATTATAGTCTTCCTTGGACTCGAGATCCTTTCTTGATGTTTGATAACAAACATCATCAAAGACATTATCGAGAATTAAGTAGCTGTTCCTTTCCATGTTCGCACCAATCGTAGAGCCTTGAAGCATCGCCGTTGCGCGATCTGCTTCTCCATCGCGGGCATCGAACGAATCAAAAGGAATCGATACAGTCGAATACATATAACGAAGAATGACGCAATTGCGGTTATAATCCATTGCGACACGATACTTTGCAATCAAAAATGTCTGAATGAAAATAACGACACAACTGACAAAAATCACTCCAGTAACTGCCCAAATTAATGGGGACGGGTTTGTATCTCCAATAACGAGATATAGGTCTGCAACCACCATAAGGGCGGCAATAATCGATGTCACAATGCGTCGGCTGACAATTTGTGATTTTCTGGCCGGGAAGCAATGTACCGTATTCTTCGGTAACTGATCAATGCCTTCCGGAATTTTGGTAACCTTGTTCGAAGATTCTGTTTTCTCGCTCATGAGTCCCTCCTGATTAGTTTTCTGGTTAATTGATGACGAATCATCAATTTGAAACTTATTTAGTTAATTGCGTCAGTCGTTGCATGATGTTTTGCAGCATTTCCTGGTATGTTACTCTCTTTTCTCTTTCGGCGGCAATAACTCGTTCCGGAGCTTTCCCGACGAACTCTTGGTTGTTCAGTTTACCATCGACGCGAGCAAGCTCACCCTCGAGTCGGGCTTTTTCCTTGTTCAAACGCTCGCATTCCTTATCTATGTCAATTAAATCTTCAAGCGGAATGTAGATTTCACCGCCACCAAAGACGCATGCGACTGCCGTTACAGGAATGCCGTTCTTATCATTTTGAGCTTGCACGTCCGATACACTCGCTAATCTCTCAAGGAAGGCCTTACCAGAGAGGAACATTTCCTTCACTTGATCATCGTTGGTCACCAAGATAACATTTGTCTTTCTTGAAGGAACAACACCCATGTTCGTACGAACGTTACGAATGGAACGAATTGCATCCATCAGAAGCTCCATTTGCTTCTCTTCACTCTCGTAAATTTCATTCTCATTCAAGGTCGGCCAATCTGAAACCATGATCGATTCGCAACGCTGATCCAAAACAAGATAGGAATATACTTCTTCCGTGAGGAATGGCATAAACGGATGTAATAATTGCATCGCACGGGCAAGCACGTCATTCAAAACGTATTGTGCCTCGAGGCGTGTCGCATTTTCCTTATCGAAGAGTCTGGCCTTCGCGATTTCAATATACCAATCGCAATACTCTTCCCAAATGAACCCGTAAATTTTCGCCAGCGCGACACCGAATTCGTAGCGGTCTAGATTTTCGGAAACCTCTTTTGTGACCGTATTCAAACGGGAAAGAATCCATTTATCTTCAAGTGTAAACTTCGAGCGGTCTACCTTTTCAAAGGAAAGGTCATCCTCGCAATTCATTAATACGAAGCGCATCGCGTTCCAAATTTTGTTTGCAAAATTACGGCCAGCCTCGATTTTTTCCTTCTGGAAACGCTGGTCGTTACCCGGCGCATTACCAGTAACCAATGCATAACGAAGGGCATCAGCACCGTATGTGTCGATGATTTCGATAGGGTCGATACCGTTACCCAGTGATTTACTGACTTTCCGACCTTTGTCATCACGAATCAATCCGTGAATGAGCACATCATGGAATGGAATATCGCCCATGTTCTCAATACCGGAGAAAATCATGCGGGCAACCCAGAAGAAAATAATGTCGTAAGCAGTTACCAGCACACTCGTTGGATACCAATACTTCAAGGCTTCAGTCTGATCCGGCCAGCCGAGTGTCGAGAACGGCCACAATGCGGAAGAGAACCATGTATCCAGAGTGTCCTCGTCCTGACGCATCTGACCACCGCACTTCTCGCAAGTTGTTGGTGCGTCTTTGGAAACGACCATATTGCCGCAGTCCGCGCAATAATATGCCGGAATGCGATGTCCCCACCAAAGCTGACGAGAAATACACCAGTCGCGGATATTATCCATCCAGTTAAAATACGTCTTATCGAATCGTGCGGGTACGAACTGAGTCTTCCCAGTCTTTACTGCTTCAATTGCAGGCTCGGCAAGAGGCTTCATTTTAACAAACCATTGGAAAGACACCTTCGGTTCAACAACGGTACCGCAACGATAGCATGTGCCAACATTATGCTTATGCGGTTCCACCTTAATGAGATAGCCCTGTTCTTCAAGATCAGCAACAATCTTCTTACGTGCTTCATAGCGATCCATACCTTGATAGACGCCAGCATTTTCATTCATGTGAGCATCATCAGTCATGACACAAATGACTTCAAGATTATGACGCAAACCGACTTCAAAGTCGTTCGGGTCATGTGCCGGAGTAATCTTCACGACGCCGGTTCCGAAATCCTTCTCAACATAAGTATCACCGACAATCGGAATCTCCTTGTTTACAAGTGGGAGAATAACCGTCTTGCCAATTAAGTGTGCATAACGCTCGTCTTCCGGATGAACAGCGATGGCCGTATCGCCAAGGAGTGTCTCCGGACGTGTCGTTGCAAGGATCATGTCACCGCTTCCATCGGTAAGTGGGTAGCGCAAATGCCAAAAATGGCCTTCTTGCTCTTCGTATTCCACCTCTGCATCGGAAATGGATGTAAGGCAATGCGGGCACCAATTGATAATACGCTCGCCTCTATAAATCAATCCTTTTTCGTAGTAACGAATAAAAACATCGGTAACAGCAGCAGAAAGGCCTTCGTCCATGGTAAATCGTTCGCGATCCCAGTCACAGGAAGAACCCATACGCTTTAGCTGTTCTACAATACGGCTACCGTAAACCTCTTTCCATTCCCAAGCGCGCTTCATGAATCCATCGCGCCCTAAATCGGCCTTGGTTACGCCGTCTTCCTTCATCTTTGCAACAATCTTCGCCTCTGTGGCAATCGCAGCATGGTCTGTACCCGGTAGCCAAAGAGCAGAGTATCCTGCCATACGTTTATATCTAGTCATTATATCTTGCAAAGTACAATCCAGTGCGTGACCGGTATGAAGCTGACCCGTAATATTCGGTGGTGGCATAACAATACAAAACGGCTTCTTGGAATGATCAACAACTGCCTTGAAATACCCCTTTTCCTGCCAATTGGCATAAAGTCGTGCCTCCGCCTCCTGCGGTTCAAAGGCCTTATTGATATTATCAGTGCGTGTCATGGTAACGATTCCTCCGAGCTTATGATTGAAACGCTCCATACCTTACCACAAGTGAAAAAGCATGAAGCGCCTTTAAGCATTTATTGTATTACATTTTTTTACTTCTGACTATCTTTATTTCGGATATCCACTCTCTTGATTTTTCCGCTCGTCGTCTTCGGTAATTCGTCGACATACTCAATCACACGAGGATATTTATACGGTGCTGTCGTCTTCTTAACATGGTTTTGCAAAGTCTTTGTCAGTTCTTCCGTACCGGAAAAGCCCTTCGCCAAAACAATGGTCGCTTTTACGGCATATCCGCGAACTGGATCCGGGATACCTGTAACTGCACATTCAAGAACAGCAGGATGCTCCATCAAAGCACTTTCCACTTCGAACGGCCCGATACGATAACCAGAGCTCTTTATAACGTCATCCACACGTCCGACATACCAGAAGAATCCGAGCTCATCGCGATAAGCGGTGTCGCCTGTATGATAAAGATCATCGTGCCAAGCGCTGGCCATTGCTTCCGGATTTTTGTCATAACGCAGGAAAAGTCCGCATGGGCGTCCGCCGTCTTCTTTACCCGTCTTGATACAAATTTCGCCGGTTACACCGGTCGGTGCTTCGTTACCGTTTTCGTCGGCGATGATGACATTGTAATTTGGAACCGGATAACCCATCGAACCGAGGCGAGGCAACACCCACGGGAAATACGTGCCGCAAACCAAAGCGGTTTCCGTTTGGCCAAAGCCTTCGTAAATCTTGCAGCCCGTGTTTTTAAGCCATTGGTTATATACTTCCGGATTCAATGCTTCACCGGCTGTGCAACAATGCTTAAGTGATGAAAAATCATAGCTTGAGAAGTCTTCTTTTATCATGAAACGGTACATTGTCGGCGGCGCGCAGAACGTCGTAATGTGATATTTTGATACTTTTTCAAGAATATCGGCAGCATGAAAGCGGTCAAAATCATAGACGAAAAGTGTCGCTTCGCCGAACCATTGACCATAGAACTTTCCCCACATGGACTTCATCCAGCCAGTATCAGAAATGGTGAAGTGAAGCTTACCATCCTCCACGCGATGCCAGAAGCAACCGGTAAAGATATGCCCGAGCGGATAAGTGTGATCATGCAAAACCATCTTCGGATATCCGGTCGTGCCGGAAGAGAAGCACAGGAGCATCGGATCAATTGCCTTCGTAGCTTCTTCGCCGGTTGGGCGCGTCCATTCATCACTTTGCTTCTCAATTTCTTCGTCAAAATCAATCCAGCCCTCCGCCTTCTTGTGCCATGTGACACAACGAATAAGCTGTGTGTGATATTGTGGCATTCCTTCGTCAACATGATTCGTACAATCATCATCACCAGTAATAACTGCCATTTTGACTTCCGCCATATTGATACGATAGACATAATCTTTACACATCAATTGATTCGTTGCCTGAACGCCAACCGCACCGAGCTTATGAAGGCCCAAAATGGCATACCAAAATTGATATCCACGCTTCAAAACAAGCAAAACCTTATCACCTTTTTTGATGCCGTGGCTCTTAAAGAAATTCGCCGCTTTGTTGGAATACTTTCTCATATCATCGAAAGTAAAGATGCGTTCTTCATTATTCTTAGAAAGCCATAGCATTGCCGCTTTATCAGGCGTACGAGATGCAATGACGTCCATTACGTCATAGGCGAAATTAAAGTTGTCCTTATATGTCACCTTGTAATTCTTTACAAGATCTTCCAGTGTCACGAAATCATCGCGATTTCGCCCCACGTATTCTTCGTAGATTGCCATATATTAACGATCTCCCTTCATCACGACCGCAAGGAAGCGGCATGCGCGATTGTTATTTGCTTTCATGGCATGAGGGACTCCCGAATCAAAATAGATACTATCTCCCTCGCCCAGGACATATGTGATATTGCCGATGTAAAAGGTCATTTCACCCTCTACGACATAGTTAAACTCCTGGCCGTCATGTGCGTGTTGCTCTGGCACGGTTTCTTTTTTTGGCTCAACCGTAACCAAGAATGGTTCTGCAAGCTTCTTACGGAAAGTAAAAGCCAAATGCTTGTAATTATAAGCTGCGCGGCGATCAATCTCGTATCCCTCTCCCTTTTTGACTAAGCAGGCAGTAGAGAGCTTTGGCGAGTCGCCACTAATAATATCGATTACGTCTACACCTAAAATAGATGCTGCATTATTCAGGAAAGAAAAGGAAAAATCCTTTTTGCCTTCTTCATAAAGCATGTAGTCATCGACGCTGATTTCGCAGCGCGAGGCCATTGTTGGAACATCAATTTCTTCAATTTCACGAAGCGCCTTCATACGTTCGCCGATTTGTTGCAATTGATCTGTCATTTTGCTCCTCCTTTGATAACCGATAATATCGCATTTTCAATGTGAACTTAATAATAGTTTTGATCGAAAAAACTGTCAACCGACAAAAACACTTTCCATAGTGTATAATCAGATTAAAGTAAGAAATTAGCTCATTTTCGGAGGTTTTTATGGCACAGGAAAGCACTATTACTCATGAAATCGGCTCCAAAGTTAAAGACAACATTCAGAAAGTCATCGTTGGTAAAGAAGAGCAAATTGATTTTCTTTTCCTGTCACTTCTTGTAGGTGGTCATGTATTGCTCGAAGATGTCCCCGGTACAGGAAAGACCAAGCTCGCTCGTGCTTTTTCTCGTTCTATGGACCTATCCTTTTCCCGCATCCAGTTCACCATTGATTTATTGCCTTCAGACCTAACTGGTATTCATTATTTTGATAAGAAAACAGACTCCTTCATTTTCCGTAAAGGTCCTCTTTTCACAAACGTACTATTGGCCGACGAAATCAATCGCGCAACCGCTCGTACACAGTCGAGTCTTTTGGAATGTATGGAGGAGAAACAAATCACGGTTGATGGTGAAACAAACATTCTCGAAGCCCCATTTTTCGTCATTGCGACGCAAAACCCATTAGAAACGCAGGGCACCTTCCCTCTTCCGGAAGCGCAGCTTGACCGTTTTATCATGATGCTTTCCATGACCTATCCGACCGTCGATGAAGGTATCTCGATATTAAAACGATATGAAAAGGACGACCCGCTTCAGACTCTCGAATCAGTCGTAAATCGTACGGATTTAACCGCATGTCAAAACGAATGCGATGCGGTTTACGTTTCTGACGATTGCCTCAAGTATCTCCTTTCCGTGGTGGAAGCAACGCGAAATCACAACGATGTGAAGATTGGGGCCAGCCCCCGCGCCTCGATTGCGCTACTGAAGCTTTGCAAGGCTCGGGCCGCGCTCGAAGGCAGAAGCTTTATCACACCAGACGATATTAAGGCTCTTGCCGCGCCGACATTGGCACACCGCTTAAGCCTACACTCCGTCGGTTCGTTAGCGAAGAATCAGTCTGGTGTTTCCGTCACGGATCGCCGCATCGCCATTGTATCCGAATGCTTAAAGAAGGTTGTGTGCCCTACCGAGGAGTTTGCCATTCCGGAAAAGAGGTAATCCTTATGCCCATGATCATTATTTTGTGCATCGTTACATTGCTAGCGGTTATTCAATTATGGATATATCGCGGTCGGGCACTGAAAAGAGTCGATGCCGAGGTGCATTTTTCGAACAACATCGCCAATCACGGGGATGTTGTTCAAGTCGTCGAAAGCATCAGCAACCGAAAGAAATTACCGATTCCGATTGTTATCATGAAATTCGAGGCTCCGCGCAAATTGCGATTTCTCGATATGACAAATACATCTCTTTCTGACCTATATTACAGGGAAGATATGATGGCCCTTCGCGGATACCAAAAGCACACACGGACAATCCAAGTTGAATGTGCGGAGCGCGGCTTTTTCGAATTCAAACGGTTTCTTCTTTCGTCCACCGATTTGCTTTTTCTGAGTCGCTTTTCACAAGAATTCTCTTGTCATTCCACTTTGCTTGTCTTACCGGAAGTACTTCCAAATATCGACATTGATCGCATTTTATCGGCACCAATAGGCGATCAAGCGACCCGTCGTGCTTTACTTTCCGACCCGTTCTCCTTCTCGGGCATTCGTGAATATGAGCCTTTTGACTCTTTCCGCGCCATCAATTGGAAGGCTACTGCCAAGAAAGACGAGCTCATGGTGAATCAGCTCGCCTATACTCTCGAGCACAACATCACGATTCTTCTTAATGTGAATGAATATAACACGAAGGGTTCCACTTTTCTTACCGAGAAGTCTATCGCTGCCGTATATACACTCCTTCTTGCATTAGAAGCTCGAGATA
>DAIPXZ010000007.1:0-58749 GCA_036782995.1 Bacillota bacterium | reverse complement strand
AGGACTACTATTTCTATGGTTGTAAACACCATAAGAAAACAAGAGGCCATGAGTGCGAGTTCAGTAAACAGATTAACGAAGAAGTAATTGATAGTGCTGTCGAAGAAGTAATTAAGACACTTGTAAGTAACCCTAAGTTTGCAGAGCTAATGAAGAATAAGATAAATATAAAAGTCGATACTTCAGATCTTGATGCTGAACTCGAGGCGCTAAACAAGAAGTTGAAGCACAATATTATGCTTCAAGACAGAATCTTATCTGAAATTGATGATTTGGATTTTGAAGATAAACACTATGAGAGATTGAAGGCAGACTTAAATAAACGTCTATATAAATCTTACGATACAGCAGAAGAACTTGAAGAGTTAATCGATATTGCTTTGAAGAAGAAATCTGCTATCGAAAGAAATAAAATAACTACGGATAACATCTACAAGGTTCTTGTTGATTTTGGTAAAGTGTATGAAGTGATGGATCAATTAGAGAGACGAAAACTAATGGAATCCCTAATCGAAGAAATACAAATACACGAAGAAAAAACTGCTGAAGGACAGTGGCTAAAGGCTATAAGATTCAGGCTTCCAATCAATCCAGAGGGTGACTCTGATGGTTTGGATGATGCAAAGCCACCCGAGTGCGTAGTATTATTGTCCAAACTTAACACGAAGCAACATATCGACATAGAACTAAATACGGACGAGCTTGATTTGACTGCTTCGGAAAGCAAAGCTACCTATGATGAAATTAAAGCTTATGTCAAGGAACACGCAAGCTTGTCGGTTTCTTCTCTGTATATCGCACAGGTTAAGCAGAAATGTGGAATTACCGAGCGTGAGAATTACAACAAGGCTAAGTCAGATGACTCAAAACAGCCGAAATGTCCTAAAGACAAGGAAATGGCTATTATGGATGCATTGAAGTATTTTAAGATGATATAAATTATGACCGCCTGCAAGGTTTTCTTGTAGGCGGTCAGTTTAACTTTATCTATTCTGCGACCTGCGCATTACGAATTCAGACCAACGATTGTAGCAATGTAAGGCAAAGTGTCGTAAACCGCTTTATTATGCGGTTTTCTTGACGTGATGTATTTTGGCTTGCGGTTGTTTTGAACGATTTGAGGTAATAATAAGTGCCAAATAAGTACCACGTTTTTTACTATTGTATTTCAGCACGAATTATTTATACTTACCCATCAACCCATATAAACTGACTTTCTATTTCGTAAAACGACTTTCCATTCCAATATTTATCATTCAGCAAGTGCTCAAGACAGTCAGCTTTGCTGGAACATTCGTAATAATAGAATTCGTCAATAAAATGGTGAATATCAGGCATAAAACGGTCAATGTGTGTAAAATACAATCCTTTTTCTTTGCTAAACTGTACTCCATAGAAATAGTACAGATGTCTCTACAGCGTTCAACCGGAAGCGGTTGGGAAAATTACGGAGACTCCTATGGCGAAATACTCAATGGTTCATACGTGACATCATCACATAACTGGAGCAATGTTCCGAGCGGTCTTTATCGTGTAAACGTCAGCATAAGACCATATATAGGAATTTTAATTATGGAATACGCTTTTCACACAAGTGCACAGGTAAACCATTAAACCAAAAAGCAGTCCGGTGATATTATGAATTTTATGCAAAAAAGCATAGCCGCGAAAACGGCTATGCTTTTTTTAATATATGTGTGAGGAAAGGAAAAAAACCTATCAGATGTTCAGAATAGCACCGGATGCGCCACCTGAAACAAGTGCTGCATAGCGTTTCAGATAGCCGGACAATTGTTTTTGCTTAGGAACAAAGTTTTTCATACGATTTGCGACTTCCTCATCGGAAACTTTAAGTTCGATTCGGTTTTCCGGAATATTTACAGAGATTATATCACCGTCCTCAACAATTCCGATTATTCCGCCGCTTGCAGCTTCAGGTGTAACGTGACCTATGCAGGCACCTCGGGTTGCTCCGCTGAATCTTCCGTCTGTAATCAGAACAACGCTGCTGCCGAGTCCCATGCCCATTATTGCAGAGGTAGGATTGAGCATTTCTCTCATACCCGGGCCACCCTTAGGACCTTCGTAACGGATAACAATAACATCACCTGCCACAACCTTCCCGGCATTTATAAAGGCCTGCGCATCCTCCTCGCAATCAAAAACCCTTGCAGGTCCTTCATGAACCAGCATTTCAGGAAGTACAGCAGAACGCTTTACAACACTTCCTTCAGGAGCAAGATTGCCCTTTAATACTGCTATTCCGCCGGTTTCACTGTATGGATTTTCAATCTGCCTGATAACATCTGTGTTGAGATTTTTGCAGTTTTTAATGTTTTCTCCGACAGTCTTTCCGTTGACAGTCATACATTCTGTGTTAAGAAGTCCTTTTTTATTAAGTTCATTCATCACGGCATAGATACCGCCCGCTTCGTCCAGATCCTCCATATAGGTTTCGCCTGCCGGTGCAAGATGACACAGATTAGGCGTTTTGGCACTGATTTCGTTTGCGATATCAAGGCCGATTTCCAAACCGCATTCATGCGCTATTGCAGGAAGATGAAGCATGGTATTTGTGGAACATCCCAGTGCCATGTCAACAGTCAAAGCATTCATAAGAGCCTCTTTTGTCATAATGTCACGTGGTCTTATATTCTTTTTTACCATTTCCATTACTGCCGCACCTGCGTGCTTTGCAAGTTCAATTCGTGCAGAATAAACTGCCGGAATTGTTCCGTTTCCTTTGAGTCCCATACCGAGTGCTTCTGTAAGACAGTTCATAGAATTTGCCGTAAACATACCTGAACAGGAACCGCAGGAAGGACAGGCCTTGCACTCGTATTCATAGAGATCTTCCTCTGTCATTTTACCTGCATTAAACTTTCCTACCGATTCAAACACTGTGGAAAGGCTGGTTCTTACACCTTTAACTTTTCCTGCGAGCATAGGACCTCCGCTTACAAAAACAGTCGGAACATTAATCCTCGCAGCTGCCATAAGAAGTCCCGGTACATTTTTATCGCAGTTCGGAACCATTACAAGAGCGTCAAACCCATGTGCCAACGCCATGGCTTCTGTAGAGTCAGCAATAAGATCTCGTGTTACAAGCGAATATTTCATCCCGTTGTGACCCATAGCAATTCCGTCACAAACAGCAATAGCAGGAAATACAACAGGAGTTCCTCCCGCCATAGCAACGCCAAGCTTTACAGCGTCTACTATTTTATCAAGATTCATGTGTCCCGGAACAATTTCATTGTATGAGCTTACGATTCCTACCATAGGTCGTTGCATTTCTTCTTCAGTTAACCCAAGAGCGTGATATAAAGCACGATGCGGTGCATTATGGGCTCCTGAAATAAGCAATTCACTGTTCATTTTTATCTCTCCTCAAATATAAAATTGATTGCGAAGACAGTTTTATCACAATTAATTATTGATTAATTTATCTTCATCGCTCCAGCTGTATAACTTGCGGATATCTGCGCCGACAATCTCACTCGGGTGCTCTGCAGCAATCTTTCTCATAGCATTAAAATGCACCTGTGAACTTGATTCTGACATGTCAAGCAGGAAGTCCTTTGCGAATGTTCCGTCCTGGATATCCTTCAAAACCTTTTTCATTGCTTTCTTTGTTTCATCTGTAATGATTTTAGGACCTGTTATATAATCGCCGTATTCTGCTGTATTTGAAACAGAATATCTCATACCTGCAAATCCGCTCTGATAAATAAGGTCAACAATCAGCTTCATTTCATGGATACACTCAAAATAAGCATTTCTAGGGTCATATCCTGCTTCAACAAGAGTTTCATATCCGGCCTGCATAAGTGCGCAAACACCGCCGCAGAGTACAGCCTGTTCACCGAAAAGGTCAGTTTCTGTTTCTGTTCTGAATGTTGTTTCGAGAACTCCCGCTCTTGCACCACCGATACCGAGAGCATATGCAAGACCGATATCAAGCGCATCACCTGTAGCGTCCTGTTCTATGGCAATAAGACAAGGTACTCCTTTTCCTGCCTGATATTCACTTCTTACCGTATGGCCAGGACCCTTTGGTGCAACCATGATAACATTTATGTTCTTTGGCGGTTGTATACATCCATAATGAATATTAAATCCGTGAGCAAATGCAAGTGTTTTGCCTTCTGTGAGGTTAGGCTCAATGCTCTCCTTATAAAGCTTTGCCTGCTTTTCATCATTTATAAGAATCATGATTACATCGGCTGCTTTTGTTGCCTCTGCAGCAGTCATAACAGTCAATCCCTGTGTTTCTGCCTTTTTCCAGCTTTTACTTCCTTCATAAAGACCTACAACAACTTTTACACCGCTATCTTTAAGGTTAAGAGCGTGTGCGTGTCCCTGAGAACCATAACCGATAACTGCAACAGTCTTACCCTCCAATTTCTGAAGATTGCAGTCTTTCTGATAATAAATTTTTGACATAATAATTACCTCTTTCTGTTTAGTTTTTATATTTTAATTTTACGTATCGTTGTGTTTCCGCGTTCAAGAGATGCAACTCCTGTACGACAGATTTCAAGTATTGAAAAATCACGCATAAGGTCAATAAAAGCATTTATTTTACGCGTACTTCCCGTAAGCTTCAGAATAACTGATTCTCTTGTGTAGTCTACAGTTTCTGCACCATAGGAATCTGCTGTGTCACGGACAGCTGCACGGTTTTCAGGGTCATTTCTGATTTTGACAAGCAGAAGCTCAAAGCCTACTGAATCCTTATCTGCAAGCTCCCTGACAAAGCAGACATCCACCAGCTTTGAAAGCTGATCTATCAGCTGACATTTTTCTGTATCGCATCCATAAGATGTTACTGTAATTCTTGAGTATTCATCGGTTTCCGTCTCACTTACACTGAGGGAACGGATATTGAATCTGCGTCTTCTGAACATACTTGTAACTCTGTTAAGAACGCCGTATTTGTTTTTTACAAGAACAGCCAAAGTAAATTCATGCAAATCAATCACCCACCTTTACGATTATATCATCCATTGAGCCCCCCGGCGGAAGCATCGGTAAAACGAACTCATCCTTATCTATCATACACTCTATAAGATACGGACCGTCGTAAGAAAATGCCTTTTCAAGTGCCGGGCTGAGTTCATCTATGTTGTTTACACGAACACCGTCAGAGCCGAATGCCTTTATAAGCTGTACAAAGTCAGTTTTTCTGTCAAGCACCGTGTTTGAATAATGCTCGTTAAAAAACAGTGTCTGCCATTGACGAACCATACCAAGCACGCCGTTATTAAGCATAAGGATAACAAGAGGAATTTTATATGATACAGCAGTTGCAAGCTCCTGAAGGCACATTCCAAAGCTTCCGTCGCCTGTTACAAGTACTGTATGTTTACCTGTTCCTATTTGTGCACCTATGGCAGCACCTATCCCGAAGCCCATAGTACCGAGACCGCCGCTGGAAATAAACCTTCTGCTTTTTTTGAAATTAAGATACTGAGCTGCCCACATCTGATGCTGTCCTACATCTGTAGCTACCGGAGTATCAGGAAGCAGATGCCTGTTTAGCTGCTCCATTACTCTTAAAGGGGTAAGACCTTCACGCTTATCCATGATAGCTGTTTCCTCTGCGCGAAGACCCTTTATAGTTTCCCACCACTGCGAATGTTTCACAGGAGCAAGGTATTCTATAAGTTTTTTTACCGTATACTTTACATCGCCGCGGATTGCATATGCAGGTGAAATTATTTTTGATAATTCAGAGCTGTCAACATCTATGTGAATTATTTTTGCATTCTTTGCAAACTTTTCTCGGTTGCCTGTAACTCTGTCATTAAATCGTACACCAAGAGAGATTATACAGTCTGCACGATGCATTGCAACTGATGAGGCATAATGGCCGTGCATGCCCTGCATTCCAAGGAATCTTGGGTGATCAGTTTCAACCCCTGAAATCCCCATAAGAGAGCAGCCTATCGGGGCATCAATTAAATCCGCAAGCTGCATAAGCTCATCTTCAGCATGTGATGAAATAAGTCCGCCTCCGAAATATATAAAAGGACGTTCCGCTTCAGAAATACATTCTGCGGCTTCTTTTTTACTGATATCGTCCGCATGTATGCGTTCATCAGGAACACAAGGGGCTTTTGGCTCATGTTCACATTTTGCTATCTGTATATCCTTTGGGATATCAATGAGAACAGGTCCCGGTCTGCCTGAAACTGCAAGTCTGAAGGCTTCACGGATTGTGTCGGCAAGCTCATCGACACTGCCGATAACATAATTGTGCTTTGTAATAGGAAGTGTTATTCCTGTTATATCAATCTCCTGAAAGCTGTCAGAACCTATATATGAGGAAAAAACATTTCCCGTAATAGCTACCATCGGGATTGAATCGAGATATGCAGTAGCTATTCCTGTTACAAGGTTAGTTGCTCCCGGGCCTGATGTTGCAATAACAACTCCGACCTTTCCTGTTGCTCTCGCATAGCCGTCAGCAGCATGGGAAGCCCCCTGCTCATGAGCTGTCAGAATATGAGTAAGCTCATCACGGTATTTATACAGGGAGTCATATACATTAATAATCTGTCCTCCGGGATAGCCGAAAACGACATCACATCCCTGTTCAATCAAGGTTCGTACAACAATATCTGCACCTGATAATATCATGTGACCATTCCTCCTATCTTATGTGGGACGTTATAAGTCTTCCACATTCTTTACAGCCCACCTTAATACACTTTTCTGATTCGTTTTTATCAGAAGGCATAATATCCGATGTGCGGTATCCTTTGTCAAGTATCTCAAAAACAGCATTTTCTATTGCCTGTGCCTCGTCATTCATTTCGAAGCTGTATCTGAGCATCATAGCGGCAGAAAGTATAGTTCCGATTGGATTTGCGGTATCTGTTCCTGCAATATCAGGAGCTGAACCATGAATAGGCTCGTACAGTCCGCATGATGTGGCGCCAAGAGAAGATGAAGGAATCATTCCGATTGAACCTGTAATCATAGACGCTTCATCAGAAAGTATATCTCCGAACATATTTTCTGTAACAATTACATCAAACTGTGAAGGGTCCTTTACAATCTGCATAGCGCAGTTGTCTACCAGCATATCTGAAAGCTCAACCTGCGGATATTCATCCGCAAGTCTGTGCATAACACTTTTCCAGAGACGGCTGGAATCGAGCACGTTACTTTTTTCCACCGAGCACAGTTTTTTATTGCGCTTCATTGCCGTTTCAAATCCTATTCTGCCGATGCGCTCAATTTCGGACTCGCTGTATTTCAGAATATCAGTAGCTGTTTTTTCCCCGTCTGTATTTTCAGTCTTATGCTCACCGAAATAAACGCCGCCGATAAGCTCTCTTACGATAATAAAATCAATTCCTCTGTCTACTATGGATTTTTTGAGTGGTGAAGCACCTGCAAGCTGCGGCCATATTTTTGCAGGACGGTTATTACTGTATACTCCCATCCCCGCGCGAAGACGAAGAAGTCCTTTTTCAGGACGTTTATCTCCCGGAACATTATCCCATTTGTTGCCTCCCACCGCACCGAGCAGAACACTGTCGGATTCTATGCATTTTTTAAGCATATCTTCAGGAAGCGGATCACCGTACTTATCAATGGCACAGCCACCCATATCAACATCTGTATATGAGAAGGTGTGTCCGTAAAGCTTCGCAATTCTGTCAAGCACAAGAATGGCCTGATCTATGATTTCCGGACCTATCCCATCCCCGCGGATAACAGCAATGTTTTTATTCATCTTCAGCCTCCTTTAATGATGCAAGCAGTCCGCCGCACTTTATAATATTCTGAATAAAAGGCGGAAACGGCTGTGCCATATAGTTTTTGCCTGTAGTAATATTTCTGATTTCTCCTGTATCAAAATTGACTGAAACCTCATCGCCTGCGCTGATTTCCTCTGCTGCCTGCTCGCATTCAAGAATAGGAAGTCCGATATTTATAGCATTTCGGTAAAAAATTCTTGCAAAGCTTTTGGCAATTACACAGCCTATACCGCATGTCTTTATAACAAGAGGTGCGTGCTCTCTTGACGAACCACAGCCGAAATTCCAGCCTGCCACAATTATGTCACCTTTTTTTACATTGTTTACGAATTCTCCGTCAATATCCTCCATGCAGTGAAGTGCAAGCTCTGCCGCATCGGAGGTATTCAGATAACGTGCAGGAATTATGACATCTGTATCAACATTATCCATGTATTTAAAAGCTTTTCCCTGTGTATTCATCTTTACTAAGCCTCCCTGTATTCCGTGATATAGCCTGCAATTGCACTGGCTGCCGCTGTAAATGGTGATGCAAGGTAAACCTCACTGTCTACATGACCCATTCTTCCTACAAAATTACGGTTGGTTGTTGCGATACAGCGTTCGCCTGCTGCAAGAATACCCATATATCCTCCAAGACACGGTCCGCATGTCGGTGTGGATACAACCGCACCTGAGTCAATAAATGCTGTCACATATCCTCGTTCTACACATTCACGATAAATCTGCATAGTTGCAGGAATTATAATACAGCGAACATTATCAGCAATTTTTTTGCCTTTAAGGATTTTATAAGTCGCCTCCATATCTTCCATTCGTCCGTTTGTACAGCTGCCGATAACAACCTGATCAATCTTTATGTTGTTAAGTTCATCTGCATTTCTTGTGTTTTCAGGAAGGTGAGGACAGCTTACAGTCGGTCTTATCTTTGAAAGATCTATTTCATATGTCTTTTCATATTCCGCATCCTCATCAGCCTCATAGATGACAGGCTTTCTCTCACAGCGGTTTTTCATATACTCTGTTGTTTTTTCATCAACAGAGAAGATTCCGTTTTTAGCACCTGCTTCAATAGCCATGTTACAGATACAGAGACGGTCGTCAATAGAAAGTCCATGCACACCCTCACCTGTAAATTCCATGCTTTTATATAATGCACCGTCAACGCCTATCATACCGATAATTGAAAGAATTACATCCTTTCCGCTGCAGTTATAAGGAAGCTTTCCTGTCAGTTTGAAGCGAATAGCGGACGGCACTTTAAACCATGCCATACCTGTCGCCATACCAGCAGCCATATCAGTGCTGCCTACTCCTGTTGAAAATGCACCAAGAGCACCATATGTGCAGGTATGACTGTCAGCCCCGATTATACAGTCGCCTGCCGTTACAACACCCTGTTCAGGAAGAAGAGCATGCTCTATTCCCATTTTGCCGACATCATAGAAATGACTTATACAGTGATCGCATGCAAATTCTCTGCATGTTTTTGACTGCTCGGCTGCCTTTATATCCTTGTTAGGAACAAAGTGGTCCAGAACAATTGCAATGCGTTCCTTGTCAAAAACTTTATCAAATCCGGCTTTTCTGAACTCATTTACAGCAACAGGTGTTGTAATATCATTTCCGAGAACAATGTCAAGTCTGGCATTAATAAGCTGTCCTGCACTCACAACATCAAGCCCTGCGTGTGCAGCAAGAATTTTCTGAGACATCGTCATTCCCATTATTAACTTCCTCCTTTAGTCATGTTGTGATATGCGCTGAGAAGTGCGTTTGTACTTGCCTTAATAATATCCGTATCAGTGCCGGCACCCCAGAACATTTCACCGTTTTCATTTTCAAGTCCGATATACGAAGCAGCTACACTCTGAGAACCCTGCCCCTGCAGACTGTGCTGAGAAAATACCTGCAGGTGGTACTGGTTACCTGTATATGCTTTTAATGCATTATTAATAGCATTGAGCGAACCGTTGCCCTCTTCTTCCATTTCGGTTTCAACGCCGTTCTGCATAAATGTGATATTAATTTTTACAGTCTGATTTTCACGCATAAAATCGAAATCAGTTACTGTTATATCACTGTCAATGTTGAGATAATTTTCTGTAAATATTTTGAGAACATCATCAGGCTTGAGTTCCTTATGTTCACGGTCAGATATACTCTTGCACATGTAACTTAAATGCTCACGCATTTTAGCCGGCAGCACATAGCCGTATGTATATTCGAGCAGATATCCGATTCCGCCCTTGCCTGACTGTGAATTAACACGTATTACATCTGCATCATATGTACGTCCTATATCCTGTGGATCAATAGGAATATACGGTACAGACCATTCGCAAAGCTGGTTCTTGCATCTGTATTTCATACCCTTGGCAATAGCATCCTGATGGCTTCCTGAAAAGGCTGCAAACACAAGTGCTCCTGCATATGGGGCACGTGCATATACATTCATGCGTGTGCATTTTTCGTATTTTTCAACCAGATAAGGAATATCGGATAAGTCAAGCCCGGGATCAACACCGTGCGAATACATATTCATAGCAAGCGTGATAATATCAACATTTCCGGTTCTCTCCCCGTTTCCGAACAGGGTTCCCTCTACACGTTCAGCACCTGCTAAAAGTGCAAGCTCTGTATCTGCAACACCGGTGCCTCTGTCATTATGAGGGTGGAGTGAAAGCGTTACAAACTCCCTGTATTTGAGGTTTCGGCTTATATATTCTACCTGACCTGCGTAAATGTGCGGAAGGCTCATTTCAACCGTTGCAGGGAGATTTATGATAACATTATTGCTTTCTGAAGGTTCAAGAACATCAAGAACTGCATTACACACCTCAAGTGCATATTCAGGCTCGGTTCCTGTGAAGCTTTCAGGTGAATATTCAAAACGGAAGTTTCCCTCATATTCAGATGCTAATTTCTTGACCAGCTTTGCTCCGTCAACAGCTATCTGCTTGATTTCATCTCTTGATTTTTTGAAAACCTGTTCACGCTGAGCAACACTTACAGAATTATAGAAGTGGATTATTGCACTCGGAGCGCCCTTGCAGGCTTCAAAGGTTTTACGTATAATGTGTTCACGGCACTGAGTAAGAACCTGAACCGAAACATCCGGAGGAATCATATTGTTATCAATAAGTGTACGGAGAAATTCATATTCAGTATCGCTTGCCGCCGGAAAACCTACTTCTATTTCCTTGAAACCAACATCAAGTAAAACTTTGTAGTACTCCAGCTTTTCCTCGAGGCTCATAGGAATAATAAGACTCTGGTTTCCGTCCCTCATATCCACGCTGCACCACACAGGCGGTTTTTCTATGTGGTCACACCCGACCCATTCATTAAATTCTTTTGGTGCAGGGTAATAACCTATTTTGTATTTCTTTGCATCCATCATTTTAAATACAGCTCCTTTCTGCTATAACATCAATTTCAACTAAAACGTCCTTAGGAAGTCTTGAAACCTCCACACAGGAACGTGCGGGCTTTCCGGTAAAATATTCACCGTATATCTCGTTAAATCTTGCAAAATTATTCATGTCACTTAAAAAACATGAGGTCTTTACCACAGTTTCAAGGCTTCCGCCTGCGGCAGAAAGAACTGCTTTAAGGTTCTCACATACTCTGCGGGTCTGTTCATCAATATTTTCACCTGTAACACTTCCTGTTTCAGGATCAAGTGAAATCTGACCCGATGTAAAAATCAGATTTTCGGAGCAGACAGCCTGTGAATAAGGTCCTATCGCTTTCGGCGCATTTTCTGTGTTAATCAGTTCACTCATATCAGTTTCCTCACTTCATTTATAATATTTTAAAGCCTTCATCACGCAATAACTGCGTGATTGTCTGAATATGCTCGTAATCTCTTGTTTCCATTTCGATTCTAAGGAAGCATCCGTTTACGCTCTCGGTATTACCTTTCTGGTAATGTACACCTGTTACATTTGCACCGTTGTCAGCGATAATTTTTGAAATATCCTTGAGCTGACCAGGTTTATCAATAAGCTCAATCAAAAGGTTTGACGAACGTCCTGATTTAAAGAGTCCTCGTTCGATTACTCTAGAAAGACTTGTTACATCGATATTTCCACCTGAAACGATACTTACAACACGCTTTCCTTTCAATGAAAACTTATCAAACATAACCGCAGCAACAGCTGCTGCACCCGCACCCTCGGCAATCATTTTCTGTTTTTCAATCAGTCCCAGAATTGCTGAGGCAACCTCGTCGTCTGTAACAAGCGCAATATCATCAACATATTCGCTTACATATCTGAATGTATTCTCCCCCGGCTGCTTTACAGCGATACCATCAGCTATGGTCTGGACATTCCTCAGACATTCAATACTGTTGCATTTTACCGAATCATACATACTTGGCGCTCCGACAACCTGAACTCCGTAGATTTTAACAGACGGTTTTATCTGCTTTGCTGTAAATGCGATACCGGAAATAAGTCCGCCTCCACCTATAGGAACCACAATAGCATCGATATTTTCCAATTCATTAAGGACCTCAAGGGCTATTGTCCCCTGCCCTGCAATCACATTTTCATCGTCAAACGGGTGTACAAATGTATAACCTTCGCTGTCCCTTAGTTCTAAAGCCTTTTTGTATGCATCATCATAGCAGCCCTTTACAAGACATATCTCAGCGCCAAAGCTCTTCGTTGCCTCGATTTTTGAAAGCGGTGCGGTATCGGGCAAACAGATAAGTGATTTTATACCGCTTTTTGTAGCTGCAAGAGCAACACCCTGTGCATGATTTCCTGCTGAACAGGCTATAATACCGTTTAATTTTTCTTCGTCTGACAGCATCGCAATTTTGTACGCAGAACCTCTTATTTTAAACGAGCCTGTGATCTGTAGGTTTTCCGGTTTAAGGAACAATTCACATTCAGGTGCAATGCCGTATGCACGGACAAGCTTGGTTTCCCTGATTATATTTTTCAATACTGACTGTGCATTAAAAACCTTGTCAAGAGTTAGCATAAATATTCCGCCTTTCATTTTTGATTCTGCTTTATGAAGGGTTATAAAAAGCAAAACACCCGTCTCAAAGCATTTGTTACTTTGAGACGGGTGTAATAATTTATATACACTCGCGGTACCACTCAAATTGCGAATAAAAATCCGCCACTCTTCGAAGTCTATCAACTTCTATGCACTGACGCTGCATACGCGGGAAACGCCTACTCTGGAAAAACCATTTTGGGCTTCCGGCTCAGAAGGGATAAGTCATTAAGGAAGAATCATACCGATTTGCACCAACCATCGGCTCTCTGAAATGCTTCAGCCTTGACCGTCTTCGTCATAGCCTTTTCTTTTCGAAGTCAATAAACCTCTATGCACTAACGTAGCATACACGGGATTCCTTACTGGGCTGTTAAACGGTTCAGGGCACCAACTCAGAGGTGAGAGATCTTTAAAGTGTTACATACCGATTTACATCAACCATCGGCTTTCTGAAATGTATTTACCTTGATCATTCCTCGTCATAGTTTTTAACGATTATTTGTTATTAATTTTTTATATTCTAGCACATATAAAATTTTTTGTCAACCTTTTTTAAAAATATTTTTAAAATAATTTTTTAAAAACCTCTACCAAATTATTTCATAAACATTTCTATATCAGAATCAACATCACCGATTCCTGCAATTCCGAACTTTTCTACAAGAACTTTAGCAACGTTTGGTGATAAAAATCCAGGAAGTGTAGGGCCAAGATGAATATTTTTAACGCCCAGATATAACAGAGCAAGTAAAACTATAACAGCTTTTTGCTCATACCACGCAATATTATAAACAACAGGAAGCTTGTTTACATCTTCAAGTCCGAATACTTCCTTAAGTTTAAGTGCAATCAACGCCAGTGAATATGAATCATTGCACTGCCCTGCATCAAGAACTCTCGGTATGCCACCGATATCTCCCAGTCCGAGCTTATTATATCTGTATTTTGCACAGCCTGCAGTAAGAATAATCGTATCCTCCGGAAGCTTACCGGCAAATTCAGTGTAATAGCTTCTTGACTTCATACGTCCGTCACAGCCGGCCATAACAAAGAATTTTTTTACTGCACCTGATTTTACAGCACCAACGACCTTGTCTGCAAGAGCAAATACCTGATTGTGTGCAAATCCTCCGACAATAGCATTATACCTTCCCGTTTTTGATAAAACTTATCAGCTTATCAAGATCATCAAAGTCATCATATTGATCGGGCAATCTTTAATGGTAAAACTTCTGGTATTTTTTGGATACGGTTATCATTTTTATTCTTTCGCTATCACATCAGCTCTGTACCGCTACCCCACGCTTCACCGACTTTTTCACCCATAACATGATAAGCCCTGTTGAACGGATCAAAGCAGAGCGGCTGAACCTTGCTTATATCAACCTTATCACCTGTAATGCATAATTCGTCAACACTTACGTTTACTATCTCGCCTCTGAGAATACATGTCTCTTCATTGAAGTCAATAATCTTGCATTCAACGCATACTGCAAGTTCATTTATAACCGGTGCATTGACAAATTCACTCTTAGTTGCTGTAAATCCGGCTTTGGTAAATTTATCAGCAATATCATTGCCGCTCGCTATACCTACATAATCACATCCTGCAACATGTGCTGCATCTGCCATACTTACTGTAAATGCTCCTGTATTTGCAAAATTTTACATGTCTTGTGTTCAGGTGAAAGGCAGATAGAAATCTGATTTTCCTCAGTGATTCCGCCCCAGGCTGCATTTAGCACACCAATCGGTGACATTAATATGTGTGCCGCCCGCAAAACCGCCATAAATCACTTTATAGTATAACACATTCTTTGGCAAAATGCAACAAAATACATATTGTTTCGGCAAGTCGTGCAAATCACGATTTGCCTTATTTTATGTCTGAAAGGAGATTGAACATTATGTATCAAAACCGCACATTTTCACGTTTGAATAGTAGGGATATAACTATCTTACCGACACCACCGTAGCCGTTCTGACAGCCAATGTGTAGCCGATATTTCGGGCAAACACACCCCCGAAACGCTACACTAAAATTATATAATCACCCGTGAACCGTTTGAGAAATCAAGCGGTTTTTTATAAAATAGTGGAACACCTATCACGTTTTTCGGCATATAAAAATGAGAAGATTTTTCGCCCATCCCCTCATTTTTTCGGCATATAAAAGTAGATGGATATTTTGCGTTAGTATTCCTGCATAATTTACTGCGTAGCTTTTTGTTGAAAAAGGAGAATTAACATCTAAAAATCAGATTTATGGTTTCCACCCCCTCATTTTTTCGGCTTATAAAAGTAGGAGGTATTTTTATAGCACCTTGACAATTGAATAAACCGTGTTGTTTCCATACATACCGCTTCGGCGGATGTCGGCAGAAATGCCGAATTTCATTTCAGGAGGTCATAACTTATGACAGAAAAGAAAAAGGTCTTAACAATCAAAGAAGCAGCACAGCTCATCGACGGTCTTACCGAATACCGTATCCGTCAGATGTGCAAAAGCGGACAGCTCCCATGTTTTATGGCAGGGAAAAAGTATCTCATTTCGGCAGAAGCGTTATTCGCCGTTGTTTTCGGAGGAGGTAATGCAGCTTGAGCATTTACGAAACTGTCAAGGAGCAGCTTGACCTGCGTACCGTTGCTGAGCGGTACGGCATTGACAGCAGAAACGGAATGACCGCTTGTATTTTTCACGATGACCGCAATCCGTCAATGAAGCTGTATCAAGACCACTTCTTCTGCTTCGGTTGCGGAGCTTGTGGCGATGTGACTGCTCTGACCGCAAAGCTGTTCGGTATCTCACAGGCGGAAGCCGCACAGAAGCTTGCTTCAGATTTCGGCATTGCGGAAGTACACAACACAGCGAAACCGTCAATCAAATCACAGCTTACCGTTATAGGGGAACGTCAGAGAGAGCAGGAGGCATTCCGTGTTCTCTGCGATTACTGCCACTTGCTACGTTCCGCTCGAACAGAGCTTGCTCCGAAATCGGAGAACGAGCCGTTTCACCCGCTGTTCATCGAGAGCCTGCAACACCTTGCCGAATATGAATTTTACTGCGATATTTTAATTTCGGGCAGTAAGGAGGAAAGAACGGAATTCATGAACGAGAGGAGAGATTTACTCAATGAACTCAGCAGAAAACTGCACAACGCTTATCGTGCCACCGAACGAAATAATTGTGCCACAGCAGGCATTATCGCCTGAGGACGCACGACAAGAAAAGATTGCGGAAGCGATTGACACTTCGCAGATACCGCCCTTATGGTTATGCGGAAATAAAATTCTTGACGTTGCTTTTTGTGTGGATTATCTGACACGCTATGATTTACGCTGTATCAACGGAAATTTTTTTGACATTGACGGCACTATATCCGACAGTGAGGTTGAAAGTAATATCTATGAGATGATAAAGCCGTTTATCTCCAGTGGTCTGGTAAACAAGGTAAAACAGCTTGTCGGCACGTTGAAGATGGAAGCATTTGCGTTGCCGCCGGAAATTACCTACGACAGAATTCATCTTGCGAACGGAACGCTTTACACCAACGGCAATTTCATTGAGGAGAAACAGCCGTGTTTTTCAAGATTGAACATCACCTATGACACAGCCGCAGCTCCGCCCAATGTGTTTCTTGCATATCTTTCGGGATTGCTTGAAAGCGAGGATATTCCGACTATTCAGGAATGGCTCGGTTACCTGTTCATTCCGTGTGCAAAGGCACAGAAAATGCTTATGCTTATCGGAAACGGCGGCGAGGGAAAAAGCCGACTTGGTATTCTTCTGAAATCATTTTTCGGGAAAGGTCTTGCCACAGGCAGCTTACAGGCGCTTGAAACAAGCAGATTTGCAAGAGCAAGCCTTGAAAACACTTACTGTTTCATTGATGACGATATGAAAATGGAGGCTCTGCCGCAAACCAACACGCTGAAAACGCTTGTTACAGCCGAGGACGAAATTGAAATTGAGCGAAAAAATATACAGCCGTATCAAGCGAAAATCTATTCACGCATAATGGCATTTGGTAACGGTACATTGTCCTCACTCTATGACAAAATCGTGAAACAGTTGTCCAAACTTTCTTCTTGTGAAAACAAGAAGAAAGATACATATAGGTGAGGTAATACTATGAATGAGAAAAGAACAAGGGTTTACACATATACAAGAGTATCAACCGCAATGCAGATTGACGGATATTCTCTCGACGCACAAAAGCAAAGATGAAAGCTTTTGCTGATTACAATGATTATGATATTGTCTGCGAATACGAGGACGCAGGCAAGTCAGGAAAATCAATCGAAGGACGTTTTCAGTTTAATCAGATGATTGAAGATATCAAGTCAGGAAAAGACAAAATATCATATGTACTTGTGTTTAAGCTTTCCCGTTTCGGCAGAAATGCAGCTGATGTGTTGTCAACTTTGCAGGTAATGCAGGATTTCGGAGTTAATCTGATATGCGTTGAGGATGGCATTGATTCTTCAAAGGACGCAGGAAAGCTGATGATTTCTGTATTGTCCGCCGTAGCCGAGATAGAGCGTGAGAATATTCGTGTTCAGACAATGGAGGGACGTATTCAGAAAGCCCGTGAGGGTAAATGGAACGGCGGCTTTGCGCCTTATGGATATAAGCTGACAAACGGTGAGCTCCAGATTAATGAAGAAGAAGCGGAAGCAATCCGAGTTATTTTCAATCAATATGTTACCACTGACATAGGTGCAAATGGAGTGTCAAAATATTTGGAAGACCACGGTATCCGCAAGTTGCAACGACAAAACGGCAAGAACCCTCTCTTTGACGCACATTTAGTAAGAACTATTCTGAAAAATCCTGTCTACAGTGGAAAAATAGCTTACGGACGCAGAAAAACGGAGAAAGTTCACGGAACAAGAAACGACTATCATCTTGTAGAACAGGATAATTACTTGCTTGTGGACGGCATTCACGAACCTATTGTTTCAGAGGAAGTCTGGCAGTCCGCACAGGTTAAACTACTTTCTCAAGCAAAGAAATATGAACACGTCAATATCGGCAAGGATACAAAAACACATTTGCTTTCAGGTATTCTGAAATGCCCTGTGTGCGGTGCGGGAATGTATGGTAACAAGAGTGTCAAGCGAAAAAGCGACGGAACAAGATACAGGGATTTCTATTATTATGGCTGTAAACATCGTAAAATGGAACGAGGACATAAATGCGATTATAGAAAACAAATCCGTGAGGAATTGATTGATGACTCAATTACAGAAATTATTACAAAGCTTGTTAGCAATACTAAATTTGCTGACTTAATGCAGAAAAAAATTAATATGCAGGTGGACACTGCTGCGATTGATGAGGAGCTTTCTAACTATGAAAAACAGCTTCGGCAAACGTATGCGGTCAAGTCGAAATTGATTGAGGAAATAGATACTCTTGACCCAGATGATAAGCATTATGTTCATCGAAAATCAGACCTTGATGAACGTCTATATAAGTTGTATAATAAGATAGAAGAAATTGAAACAAAGCTCATTGCCGCAAGAGCAAAAAAACAAGCAGTAGAAGCAGAGAAATTGACGGGCGATAATATATACAAAGTACTGATATATTTTGAAAAGCTGTACAGCGTAATGTATGAAACAGAAAAACGTCGTTTAATAGAATCGCTCATTTCGGAAATACAGATTTATGAGGAACGTCAGCCTAACGGTCAGTGGATAAAGTCCATCAAATTCAAGCTCCCGATTATAGAAGAGGATATCAGCGTGAGTTTGGACAATGATGAGCATAGTGACACCCTATCTTGCCGTATCACAGGCATTTCTCGACGCGCTTTGTCGCGTCGCACAAAGTGGAGTCGCCGTCTCTCTTCTCGTCCCGTATCGACTCGACCATTGGTACGTTTTCGAAGTAACGCGTGGATTTTTTAAGCCGCTTATGGACGCAGGCGTCAAGATATATCGTTATACGCCGGGTATGCTTCATGCGAAAATGATATGTGTCGATAACGAGCATGCAATGGTCGGCTCCATCAATCTCGATAATCGAAGCTTCTATATCCAATACGAAGACGGCGTTTGGTTCACGGATCAAAAAGCAGTCATGGCCGTATCGAATGATATCCGCTCTGCCATGAATCGTAGCCATCTTATCGAGAAAAAAGACATGTCACGTCATGCGCTTTTGCATACATTTTTGGGTCTGATATTCCGTATTTTTGCACCATTGATGTAAATAAAGGAAATGAAGGAGAAAGTGGAGATCAGAATGGAGAATAACAAAACCAAAAGTGAGTGGATTGCCTCCTGGGGTTTAGCCCTTGCTATTGTAGTTGTCTATTCCGTTCCTCTTATTCTGCAGCTGTCCTTTTTGCACGGCTTTTTCTGGCTCGGCATTTCTGCCATGCTGCTTACTGCAACCTCTCTTTCGGATGCAAATTCCAAATCTCGCATTCTACTCATCGCCCTTCTTTTTTGTGATGTGCTGCTTTATCTTTGGTGGATACCTGCATGGTGGGCGAGTCTTATTTTTCTTTCAATAGCAGAAGTCTTTTTCTTTCGGACGATATTTTCTTATTCTCTGTTCAGTTTCGCGACCGTTATTACCGCACATGCTATTTCCGCACATCGCGAGAAGCTATCAATCGGCTACTTCTTTTATTACGTTCTTTTTCTCATACTCATCTTAGTCGCGTTTGTTCTGGTAAAAATCGCGGTTTATCATTTTTCGCAAACGAAGAAAAAACTCGATAACGCGTTAACTTTATCCGCGATTGATTGTATGACGGAGCATAAATTGCGGATGCAAATCGCGCAAGAAACGCGAATGCGCACTGAAAATGCCCGGCTTTCCGAGCGCGAGCGCATAAGTCGTGACATTCATAATGCCGTGGGGCACACCTTGAGTGCTGCCGCCATTTCTTTGGATGCGGCAAACGTGCTTTTACCGGAAGACCAAGAAGAGGCATCAAAGAAAATCACGCTTGCCAACGATCGCGTCCACGAAGCCATCTCGAGTGTCCGAAGTGTCGTTCGCACACTCGAAGCAAATGAAATGATACTTGTTACGGACTACATACATTCCATTCAAGAGATGCTCTCCACCTTCGAAATGGAAGCAGAGATTTCCATTCGTTCTTTTTTCTTGGCTGACGATAATGGTACAGAGGAGGCTTTTCAAAGCTTGTCCATCGACACCGCCGTTTTCCTCACAAATGCCATGCAGGAATTGCTAACAAACAGCAGTAAACACGGAGCCGCGACGGTTATCGTAATCGTTATGTCCTTCCGAAAGGAAGGTATTGCGTTGTCTTTCGAGGATAATGGAAAGGGCTTTGGCACACTCTCCAACGAAAAAAAGCAATCGCTTATTCGCAACGGCTTCGGGCTACGGAAAATTCGCGATTATGTCAATGAAAATGGTGGGAGTCTTACCATTGACGGAAGCGACGGCTTCTCAGTCCACATCACCTTGCCGGGAGGAAAAGTCATATGACCAAAATTCTCATAGTAGACGATGAGCCGCTTCTTCTCGATAGCTTAGAAATCATCCTTAAAATATCGGGCGGATATGATGTCGTTGGTAAAGCAACAAATGGCATAGAAGCACTGCCTTACTTTGCAAAAGAGCAAATCGACATCCTGCTCGTCGATCTCAACATGCCCAAAATGGGCGGCATCGAATTAATCTCGCGTGTTCACGCTTCCTATCCGGAGGTCAAAATACTCGTATTGACTACATTTTATGACGAAAAAAGTATTGCTTCCGCAATTGCGGGTGGTGCAACCAGCTACTTGCTAAAGGATTCGGGTAAAGACCAAATTCTTCGCAGTATAAAAGAAGTCATCAGCGGACGGAGCGTACTTGACCAAAAGGTGATGGAAAAACTGACACAGATGCTTGTAGCAACGAACACCACTTCTGCACAAGCACGCACAAGAGCATCCGTTATCGAAGAAAATGCTGAACAATCATCCGGCGCATTTCCGTCAGCAACCTCCAAAGCAGCTCTTTGCCTTGATGCATTAACCACACGAGAAAAAGAAATTTGTAGGCTTCTTTCTGATGGACTAACCAATCGACAAATTGCATCCGTACTCTTCTTTTCCGAAGGTACAGTGAAGAACTATATTTCCTCTATATATGACAAGCTCGATATTCACGATCGAGCCATGCTCGTGGCAAAGCTTCGCGATTTATGACTCCAGTCACCTTCTCCCCTTGCTATTTATGACTCCAGTCACTTTTTCCCTTCTTTTACATTGGCTACAATAAAGCAAAATGAAACAAAGAGGGGACTTCCATGAAGGATAAACAAAAGCTTTCGGCCATGCCTTATATCCGAAATAATCGTCGGAGAGTCAGCGTTCTCGTCATCAGTCTTTCGTTATTTTGTATGATGCTTTACTTGCTCAGCTTTCTGCTCTCGGCCACAACACTTCCAATGGAGATTGCTGCTCCAATAAAAGCGGAGAAAGCCATTTTTTACACGATTAACAGTGAACGATTTTTGGATGCACATACAGAGATAGAGTCAATAGTGGATTCCGCAGATATAGTCCGTGAGATAATCAAAAGTGATGCCCCAAAATGTGAGGCGCTGCCTTACATTGACCACGCCATAGCTGCCAATATGCACGTAACTTCGTTACAAGCACTTATGGGCATGACGGGCACATACACGCCGTTCTTCTTCACCACGGAGGATGTTGAGTATTATCTGGAAGCCTATAACGGAAAAATCGTTGAGGGTCGACTTCCCACAGAGCCTGGTGAAATCATCGTTGATGTGAAGCTACGAAAAAATTGGGATGCTCATGATCGTGAGGTCTTTGATTCGTCGACGTTTACCATCGTCGGTTATTGTGAGAGTGATACATATCTTTGTACCGGTATTGAACCCTCCACAAAGCTTAATACTGTCATCCTAATCGGTGAGACGCGGGGCCACGATGTCAAAGCAGATATACATAATCTTGGCATTACCTATGCAGATGTTACGACCCAAGAGGAAATTCGAAAAGACTGTGACCGAGAGATTGTCGAGCCGATGGAAACGGTGAAAACGCTTGTTACGTCCGTGGCAACGATTTTGTTGTCTATATGCCTCGTCGCTGTTCTTTCACTTCATATTCATGATCGTCATAACGAATGGTGCTTGATGAACTCGATTGGATTTTCCATCTTTGAAATCTACAAAATGGCGATGCGCGAATTGCTCTTCTGCTTTGGTATGGCGATTGGTATCGGCAGCATCCTCACCACCGGTACAGTCGCGATTCTTTATAACACACTTATCGCGCCGCGTGGCTTAGTCGCATATATTTTCACCCCGAGTATGATATTTACCATCCTTGCCGTACTTGCCGCGATTCTCGGTATATGCCAGATTCCACTTTTCATTTCAATGCAGAAAATACAAACCGTCGATGATATCGAATAAAGGAGAAGAAAGATGTTTGAATTAAAGGACGTTACAAAGATTTACGATATTGACAAGGAAGAAAAGCTCTACGCACTCCGAGGCATCAATCTTACGCTTCCTGATCACGGAATGGTTGCCATCATCGGGCCATCGGGTTGCGGCAAATCGACACTCATGTACGTATTATCCGGATTAAAAGCACTCACCTCCGGCGAGATTGTCTATAACGGAAAATCACTGAGCGACTATAGTATTTCTGAGCGTGAAAAGCTTCGCCGTTATGAATTTGGTTTTGTTTTTCAGCGGCATTATCTCATTTCGTACATGAATGCCATAGAAAATGCCATTCTTGCCTCAGACAAATCGACAACAGAAGCAAAGAAGAAAGCGGAGAAAATTCTGCTTGATATCGGAATAAAGCCAAGGGAGCTAAAAAAGCGCCCCTCACAGCTTTCAGGTGGCCAACGCCAGCGTGTGGCAATAGCCAGAGCCATGATGAACAATCCAAAGGTGCTGTTTGCCGATGAGCCGACGGCTTCGCTCGATCACGAAAACGCACATTTAGTTATGAATCATTTGAAGGAATATTCCAAGGATCGCTTAGTCATTGTAATTACGCATGACCGTTCTGTTATTACAGATGCAGATATGCAAATTGATATTTGGGACGGTGAGATTACCAATGTAACAACGGGGGTGAACTCATGAAGCCTCTTTCCGCGCCCTTTTTTCTCCTTCGCAATAAAACACGGGCAATTATTCTTACCTTGATGATGGCACTAGTCTTTATTTGTGAGCTTGGTGGAATGTACGTCGACAATCCCGGAATCCTGTTCTACAGAAGCATGGAAGCAAATAAAGAATTTCTTTGGATTGCTCCGGACACAATCAATTACGGTAGCGATGAGTATCTGGAGCTTGACGCATATATTCGCGAAAACGCCCCCGAAAATGCCTCCACTGTTTTTCATGTTGGATACTCATATGTGGCATATAAAAACATCATGCAAAGTAGAAACACGCAGGAAGGCTTTCTATTCTGCTCCGTCGAGGATTTTCTCGAATTTAACGACAAGGTCGACTACCTTCCCGATGATGTTGTTATCGGGGATCATGAGATTGTTATGACAAAGCTTCTCGCCGATAACAACGGCCTGTCCGTTGGTGACATTATTTCTGTGGATGATCCGGATAGTCCTCTTGTTGTTGCCAATGATATGCGTCTGGCCGCTACATTCGACGATAACTCATATATGTTTTATGGAATTGATTCTGTAGAACCTGGCACTAGTTTTCTCGTCTTGTCATCTGTGAGTCCGGATAGTCCAGAGCATGCGGCTGTCCAAGAGAGCCTTGAAGGCTTTGCATCTCAACTGAGAAACGAATATGGAAACAAAATCTATGTTTCCTCCTACGATTCCACTTTTGAGCAAGTTGCCACCGCTTTGGAGTTTATGTACTTTGTTTTCTGGGGAATGATTATCATCATCGCATTCGTTCTTTCCCTTACCATTAATGCAACCATTTCCGGAATCTATGAAAAAAGAACCTTTGAATATGCTATCTATCGCGCACTCGGATTTGGAAATCTTACGCTTCTCCGAAAAACTGCAGGCGAAATTCTCATCATGAATGTGCTTGGCTTAATCGTCGGCGCCATACTCACTTGGATTACTGTTATCACGTTAAACGAGGTGCTTCTCCTGCCAAATGGAATGGTATTCCCTGCAATATCATCCAAAGGAATCCTTGCCACGTTCATCGCAGATCTCGTGGTCGTAATACCTGCTATTTTCTTGAATTGGCTAAAGATCCGAAAACTCGATGTTACTGAATACTAATTCTTGTTTTGCTCGATTTTATGCTGACCTTGTTCTTCAAGAAATTTTCGAAGCGGAACATACGCAAGCATGGAAACGATAGAAACCGATATTGCTTTAAAGAGATTGAAAGGCACAAATGCTGCCATAATCACCATTTCTTTGCTCTTGATTTCCACCCATGGATTGGCTTTGTCGACAATTCCGATAATCGTCTTCATGTCGAGATGGAAGAGCTTCTCGTAAGCATCGAGGATGAAATAGTAATTCATAAAGCTGGTAACAATCGTAAACGCAACTGTACTGATGACAAGAGATAGAATCGCCATGCCAAAGGTCTTTTTGCGACGAAAAACGAGGGAGCTTGTGAGAACGAAGACACTTCCTGCGATAAAATTGGCAATTTCACCGACATAGGCCGAGCCTGATCCCGGAAGATGTATGAGGTTCTTAATGAGCTCCACGATAATTCCGTAAATCGGGCCGCATACGAACGCCGCAAAAAGCGCGGGGATATCACTCAAATCATATTTCAGAAAAGGCGGCATGAGCGGTAACGGAATTTCGATATACATAAGAACGGCCGACATCGCCGCCAAAATTCCGGTAATCGCTAAATAACGCAGTCTCGTTTTACGTGCCTGCATATCCTTCTTGTCCAATCGGGTCAGTGATTCATTTCCACTCATTGTTCATTCCTCCCGGAAACGTAATATGAGCTTCAAGGATACAAAAAAGCTTCCCTCTCGATAACATCAGAGGAAAGCATCTAAAAAGCATCAGTTGGCACGCGATCTCACGCGTGACCTATCGATTACTTCTCTCGTCCGGACTTATATACCGTCGGCACCGGATTCTAACCGGTTCGGCAAATGCTCGCGGGCTTATCGTGGAGATTATCTTCACGCTTCACCGCCGGTGGGGAGTCACACCCCGCCCTGAAGTTACGGCCCTATTATAGGCTTTAGTTTTCATTTGTGTCAATCGTTATATAGCACAAAGAATCTTTTGTCGATTCTAACTTCTTGATGATACTTTTCAACAAGTTTTCTCGAATTTGCGTTATACTGAAAAAAACAATTCCGGGAGGTCATTATGAAACGCACTTTCGGCATCACGATTGTCTGCATCACTGCACTTGCATTGGGAGCTTGCTCGTCCCTTTCTTCGTCATCGGATTCGGGCACAAAAGCACCTCCGCAGGTTGACGACTTAACACCCGTTGTTGTGACGCAAACACCTACTCCTACCCCCCTGCCGACAATGTCTCCCACGCCCACGCCTTCCCCTACTCCGACGCCAACTCCGACGCCGATTCCCGAGTATATTGAGCCCCAAACGGAGGAACCGGTTTGGTACGATGGCTATGTCGATCCTCGAACGGTTCGTGCCGAGGTAGTTGCAAATCCGGAAGATATCGGTGTCCTAATCAATAAATACTATTCTATGCCGGAATCCTATGTTCCCGAGCTCGTTGATGCGCGATACTCTGCAGGTCAGAAACTCCGCCCCGAATGCGAAGAAGCATGGGCCTCCATGCACGATGCCTGCCTTGCTGATTGCGGAGAAGACCTTTACTTGATTTCCGGCTATCGTGATTGGGGCACACAAACCTACAGCTTCAATAATGCCATCACGCGCCGCGGCCTCGCCAAGGCAGTATGTAAAAATGCCTATCCCGGAAGATCCGAGCACCCGCTCGGCTTGGCTCTCGATATAAATATTCGGAGCGACCCGGAAATCCGCGACGCATTCACAGAAACCACAGCCGGTCAATGGGTATTGGAGCACGGACATGAATACGGTTTCATCCATCGCTATCCAAATAACTATGGTCATATAACTGGTTATGGCGTCGAGGGATGGCACTTCCGTTACGTTGGCGTCGACATTGCAACCGAAATGTATGACAACGGCATTATGACTCTCGAGGAATACTACGGCAAACCGCAGATAATGCCTTTTGACGAATAATTCATGAAAGGATAATTGTATAAGCCATGCATATCTATCGCCAAGGCGACATTCAGGTTTTCATGACCGATACAAAATATTACCAGACCTACATCGTGACAAATAGAGACAAAACCGTCATGATTGACACTGGTCTCGCCATCGAACGTGCCGCCATCGAAGCCGGGATGGAAAAGGATTTTCTTTTCTCTGTCGATGCTATTTTTCTGACACACGGGCACGCCGACAATTCCGGAAATGCCGAGTATTTTTCGATGCTCTTTAATTGCCCGGTCTATTGTCCGAAGCTTTCTTTGCCGGCCATTACCCGCGGGCATGTCACGATGCCGCCACCGACACATCCTTATGCCCAAAAAATCAAGAATTACTCTGTCGTTAATCAAATGCCCGATTTCGCGCCCTTTGAAGGCTGTCCCACAGCACAAGCCATAACGCCTATTGTTGCCAAAGAATGGCTTGGCGACACTGCACGATTGATTGCCACGCCAGGACACTCCGAAGATTCCGTATCCTACCAAGTTGGCGATATTTGCTTCATCGGTGATTCCTTCCAAAACACAAAAAAAGGCGTTTGCGCGCCTTTGTGGATGGATAATGAAAAACAATTGCGTCTATCCATGCAAACGCTCGGACGTTTGCATCTGCCATACTACTTCCCGGCACATGGCAAAGCCTATTCTGTCGATGAATGGCAAGAGCAAAAACAAGCATGAATCATATCTGACTTATTTGCTCATCGCTCCTGAAATCCAGGCAGCAGCAGCCTCTGTTGCTGCCTGTAATATCGTCTGCGCGGCATCTCCGTTATCAATACCCATCGCCATCGCAGCGACCATCGAGTCTCCTGCGCCAACAGTGGAAATGACACGAACCTCTGGGGCTGGGGCCGTCCATGTGCCATCACGTGTCGCCATATGTGCACCGATTTCGCCTTGAGATAAAAGTACCATCTCGACACCATAATCCAACAGTCTCTCCGACAAAACTCTTGCCTCATCCGGACTTTGCATGACCTGATTCATGATACGAGACAGCTCGTCTGTATTTGGCTTCACAGCCGTCGGTGCCGCTTTGAGACCTTCGATAAGAAGTGCGCCGTCCGCGTCCAGAATCGTTTTAGCACCCTTCTCTTTGCAAAGACGAATCCATTTCGCATAAATGTCCGAGGGCGTACCTTTAGGAGCGCTTCCGGAAAACACCACCACATCATTGACACAGATCGCTTCGGTCAGTTCCTTTTCCAGCGAACGTAGGTCTTCTTCTGTCACGGCATTTCCCGTTTCGTTGATTTCCGTAACTGCATGATTGAGTGCATCTACAACCTTGATATTCGTTCTTGTTGCGCCCGCGACCCGGACAAATCTTGTTCGGATTCCTTCTTCCTGCAGTGTCATTTCAATTCGACTACCCGTCTCGCCGCCAATCAACCCGAACGCCATCACGTTGCCGCCCATTCTTTTTACTTGACGTGCGACATTAATCCCTTTTCCGCCCACACGCTCCATAACGCTCTGCGCGCGATTCAGACCATAGGGTTTAAAGGCTGATACCGTAATC
The DNA here is from genome assembly GCA_036782995.1 of Bacillota bacterium. GTDB lineage: Bacteria > Bacillota > Clostridia > Saccharofermentanales > Saccharofermentanaceae > DAIPXZ01. The sequence goes on along the minus strand of DAIPXZ010000007.1, from coordinate 31,191 downwards.
ATTCTGTCAATGGCCGGATGCAAAGTCACTGTATATATCATGAAGAAACCTCCATCTCTGTTCTTTCGTTATTATATCAAAGAAAGTACGCACGAAAAAACCGGCTCCTTGCATATGTAGCTCAGAGTCGGTTTTTCATATAAACGAAATTACAGGGGGTGAGCTTTTGGAAAAAGCATCACCCAACGAAAATGGGTAAATTAATAGCCGAAATTAACCAGTTCAGTTTGCAAGGCCTCAATGGTCATGCCACTAAAAGCAATTAATGTCGAAGTGTTTGAATCAACGATTACAATGACAGCTGCGCCTTCGGTTTCATCGGTGTATGTAATGGTCTGCACACCGTTCTCTTCCGTAACTGTTGCTTCGTCCATATTGATCGTTCCCGTTCCTACTATCGCGTCGAGAGCTTGCGACATATCAGAACCATCTGGGCAAGACATATACACACCAGCAGCTTCATAAGAAGCAGAAATGAACATGAAGCCAAATGATCCTTCAGGTAGGTTCATAGTAGCTGTTTCTTCTTCGAGCGACATCAAGGTGTAGCCTGCTGCTTCTAAAGCATCAAGCATCACTTGCTCTTCAGGAGAATACAGTGTTTTATCCAATGTAGGTAGTGTTACTTGGCTGAGATCTGGTTCGCCCGAAGTATCCTCCGTGGATTCTTCAGTTGTAGCTTCCGTAGTAGTGGTTTCTTCTTCGGTTGTGGTTTCTTCAGTAGTAACCTTTGTTGTCTCTTTTTCTGTTTCCTTGTCGTCCTTATCTTTACAACCAACAAAAGAAAGTGCCATTGTCAAAGACAATGCTATGACTAAAAATTTCTTCATTGTATGTACCTCTCTTTCATTTCGAGTCATTATATCATGATTTTTTGCCACGGAAAGACTTTTACATTGTGGCACCCGGAAGTTTGCCCTTTTAACCTGAATCACTCAATACCTCAAAAATGTTTTTGTGCATATATCCGATAACTTGTCAAATTTCTTTTCTTTTTAGCCTGCGGAATGAAATCTTATCAAATCGCCCGCAAGCTCTCGATTGTATTCTCTTTGTTTATCTTGTTTATCGAATAAAGCATCGTCGAGAAAACAACGACAAACACGGTGAGGACAGCAATTACAATGCCTTTCCAAGGTAGGATATATCCGACGAGAATCAAATCGTTCATGCTCACATAAATCCATATGGATATCAAAATGGAGACCGGAACGCCGAGCGATATACTCTTAATTCCATAGAGCAGGCATTCGTAATTCATCATTCGTCGCATGTCCTTTCTTGTCATACCAATCGAACGTAGTACGGCGAATTCTCTCCGACGCAATCGGATATTTGTGGATATTGTATTAAAGACATTCGCTGCGGCAATCATTGAAATCAATGCAATAAAGCCGTAGGTGAACACGCGTAAGACGAGCACTGCCGAGCGATCAACGCTTGCTGCCATAGTCACATCGTTCAGCATTGAAGTGTTAAATCCATGACGGAGAATGATTTTTTGCATCTCATCCTTAATATTTGCCCCTTCCTCATAAGTAAAATACGTTTTTACGTTATCCTCTAAAATGACTCCCTGATTATTCTCGCGTTGAGATAACGGCATAATGATTGTGGGAACTCTTCCAAAATATTCTTCCATACCAATCGGTGGGGTGGTGATACGTTCGCCGATATGAAGTGTTCGAACGTCAGTCATTGCCTCGGCTGCAGGTATAGAAATGATATCATTGGGGTCTGTAAGCGAAGTGTATTGCATACACGTCGTTTGTTCTTCGTCACTCCATGCTCTTCCGGTTAACTGATATCCTTCGATTGTCTTCTCCGTTCGAAAAGACAGTGTTTCGGGTACTTCGTCGAAAATATACGTCGTCGCACGTTGGTTCGAGTTCGAAGAAACATATTGAAAACTATCCATTAATAGTCCTGTATTGCTGCCATCTTCCAGATACTTCTCCGGATCAATGTCATTTTCATTGCAATATCGGACGAATGCATCGTCTTCGTAATAACAAACAAGTACATATATACAGTCTTCAGAAAAAATCTCATTCGTATTAACAAAGGCTCCGGCTCCGATTTCTGTGAGCATATCTTCGTTGATTGGGACAATCTTCGCCGTTGTTTTGGTATAGATATGTCCAGTGATACCCGATACCTCGGATAACTCTTTATAAAGGTTTAATCTATCTTCTTCCGTTTTCTCCTCTTTCGTCGTTGAATAGAAAGAATACCAAATATCATACTTGGGTGGAGTTAATAATTCCGAAGTGGCTGTATTCACATAATCAAGTAAACTGGTAACAGAAATGAAGAGAACGATACTGACAAACAAAGACACAACGGTTGTCCTATACTTTTTCTTGTTGCGTTTAAAATACTTCGCTCCGATCATGCCTGGGAAGCCGAATAGAGTCTTCGCCAGCTTTGATGTATGCACATCCTTGCTCTTTATTTTTATGTCTTTTGCCTGACGCAATGCATCTATGACCGTCATACGCGTCACACGAATGGCTGGAATAATCGCCGAAATCATTACAGTAATTAAAGCAATGAGCGCCGCCACGAGTAAAGCCGATGGTGTGACAACCACATCAAAAGAATCTCCTGACATGGAGGTATAGAACAGACTTGATAAATCGTTTGCCAACACCTTCAGTGTCACACCGATGCCGAGAACACCTGCAACCAATCCAAGGGGAATGCCCACCAGACATACCGCAAAGGCCTCAAAAAAGATTGAACGTCTCACTTGTCGGTTCGTAGCACCGATCGACTTCAATAGTCCAAAATCCTTCGTTCTTTCACTCGCAGAAATTGAGAATGCATTATATATGAGCGATACTGACGATACGGCAATCAATATCACCAATAAAGAAAGCACGGTCAAATATACGGTTGAGAATTCACCTTCTCCGGAAGCGTTGTGAAGACGAAGATAATCATTATTTAAGGTAACTGTATTACCTTCAAATAGTTCCGCGGTTTTGGTTTTTGCTATCTGAATATCCGAGAAATGCAAATATACATTGTACGAAGAATCAGCCAACGTGATACTATCGTCTTCCCGTGTAAAGCAACTGTATCCTGCATATCCGTAATCTGATATTCCGGTATCGGAGTAAATGCCGACAATCGTAAAAGTACGTGGGCTTGTGTCCCGAACTTCTTCGTCATATTCGTCATTATCCCCATAATATTTCACGGAATTCGTTCGCGTCAGCATACCACCGCTGTATCGCGTTCCCACATTTAGTGTCACCTCATTGCCGATAGCGAAATATCCTTCATCGACGATATTCATAATGCTCGGAATCACAATTTCGCTTCCGTCATTCGGCATTCTGCCTTCTTTTATTTGGATAGGAATCACATTCTCCGCGCCATCGCTCATACCCATGATATGAGCAAATGGTCGACCCATATTCGGATTCTCCAGCTCGACAAAGCCTTCGTTTCGAAATGAAGCAAATTTCTCGACATCGTCATCTTCAATCGCCGCTTCATACGTCGTTTCGTCGACATCCTCTGCCATACCATGCCAGTCACCCACCGATGAAATAACCGATTGCTCCATTTGAGCCATAAGTGAACTTGTGAAAACCATGACCGCGCTTACCATGGCTGCGGATAAAATGACACCAATAATCGTAACCACTGTTCGCGTCTTATTTTTTTTCAAAGAACGGAGTGCATATCTCTGCATGATATTCATTTGCGAATCACCTCGTCCTTCGCAATTTTCCCATCCTCGATGGAAATGACTCGGTCCGCTTGCAAAGCGATCTGCTCGTCATGCGTTATCATGATAACCGTTTGATGATACTTCTCATTCGACATCTTAATAAGCTCAATGATTTCCTGACTATTTTTGGAATCGAGATTACCTGTCGGCTCATCCGCCAATACTACCGCCGGCGAATTCATCAATGCACGCCCGATGGAAACACGCTGTTGCTGCCCTCCCGATAATTGATTCGGTAAATGCTTCTCTCTTCCGTTTAGCTTTAAAACAGAAAGCAAATCTTGTAAATGTTCCTCGTTCACTTTTCGTCCGTCCATCAAAACCGGCATTGTCATATTCTCAATCACGTTCATGACTGGAATTAAATTGTAGAATTGGTAAATCAGCCCGACCTGACGACGGCGAAAAATCGCCAGCTGCTCGTCATCCTGCTTATACACATCGATTCCGTCCACATAAACATGACCGGAAGTCGGCTTGTCGACACCGCCTAGCATATGAAGAAGTGTAGATTTACCGGAACCTGAAGGCCCGATAATTGCAATAAACTCTCCCTTTTCCACAGAGAATGAAACATGATCCAAGGCGCGAACCTCATTATCGCCTTTTCCATAAACTTTACAAAGATCCTCAACACGTAAGATTTCCATACAATACCTCCGCTTTCACTTTCTTTCTCATTCAGTATCACAAAAACGGGTGACATCGACGTGACTGTAAAGTGACTGTTTTGTCATTTGCACAATTGGAGAGGCGTAAATTGTAGTGATTTTGCAACGAAAGACTCCGAGCCAGCTTGAAGCAAGCATTCTCTCAATATACCCGAATCGTAAATATCGCGCCGGTCTTCGGCTCGCGATTGTTTTCGACCTTAATGGTACCATTCTGTTTATTTACTATCATGCGAGCAAGCGCAAGCCCGATGCCGATACTGCTCGACTTCGAGTTTTTTCCCTTATAGAAACGCTCAAACAGATATGGCAAATCCTCCTTTGCAATACCCTCACCAGAATCTTGAATCACGATTTCAGAAAAAATTGGTGTTTTCCGACCGATAATATCGATATGCCCGCCCTTTGGCGTATGCTCCATACAATTCTTAAGAATATTTCCAACCGCTTCAACCATCCATGTGAGGTCACATAACATCGTCGAACCGTCTTCAATATGAAGCGTATAACTTTGATTTTTGACGTCCATCGGAATCGCAATGGGCTCCAATGCACGCTTCACGAGTTCATCTATCGCGTAATCTTTCTTGTCAAAAATAACGGCATCCGCATCGAGCCTCGAAATCTTCAAGAGTACTTCAACCAACCACTCAATCCGCGCTAAAAGCATGCGCATTTCGTGAAGCAGCTCCAGCCGCTGTTCCTCCGTCAAATCTGGTTTTTGCAAAAGTGGCACCAATAAATTCATCGCAGTAAGCGGCGTGCGCAATTGATGCGACACATCCGCAAGCGAGTCCATAAGATAGCATCTTTCCGTCTTTAATTGATGCTCCTGTTCGCGCATGCGCACTGTGAGCTTCGTGACTTCAGACGCCAATACAGCAAGCTCTCCCTCAACATATTGGTCAAAATCAATCTTCTCTGTGTTATGTAAAACCGAATCAATGGACATCGCCATCTTCTCGATTTTCCAATATCGATAAATCGTCATCCCACAGTATAAGGAAAGAAAAACCACGCACGTCCCAAGGCTTAATAAACCCGCTGAAAAGTTTATGTGAAATGCCTCGGCCGTTGCCAATGCCGAAATCAAAAGTCCAATCAACAGAGTGATAAGTAATTCACGATTTCGCAGATACTTCATTTGTCATCCGCCCGATATCCAATGCCGCGAATCGTCTTGATGAGTGTCGGCTCAGACGGGTCATCTTCTACTTTTTCGCGCAATCTTTTAATGTATACCGTGAGTGTGTTGTCGTTCACATAGTCGCCAGCCACATCCCATAAATCCTGTAATATCTTAGCACGTGTCAATACGTTTCCTTTATTGTTACAAAAGAGCAAGAGCAATCGATATTCCAATGCTGACAGAATAATTTCGTTTCCGTTTTTCGTTACAGTCGCACGTCCGATATCAATTGATATACTACCAAGCTCCGTCACATCTTGCTTCTTACCAGAACGGCGAAGCACGCTTTTAATACGGGACAGTAATTCTCTCGGCCGAAATGGTTTGCTGATATAGTCATCGGCACCCATATCAAGCCCCGTGACGACGCTATACTCGTCTCCGGATGCCGTCACGAAAATCACTGGCGTATCTGAATGTGCTTTAATGGCAGAACACACGGCATACCCATTACCATCATTCAGTGAAACGTCCAGAAGTGCGAGATCGTATTCAGCTGCGGCTATCATGCGAAGTGCAGCTTCCTGCCCAGAAGCCCATTCAACGATATATCCTTCGGTCTTCAAAAAAGCTGTCAAACTGGTGATAATACTCGGGTCATCTTCAACCAACAAAATGCGATTCATTAAACCCATACCTCCCGCGGAGAAGTTCTATTTATTATAGCATGAAACCACGTGCGGATAATGAGAACAAAAAAGAGCGCGGACAGAACCACGCTCTTTCATAATAAACACATATTTTCTGTCACAAGGGTGCGTAATTGAACTCTAATAAAATCGCATCCAACTCCGCCTTGGTCTCCTCGTTATATGTTTTTGCATCGAAAGTGAGTACTGTATCCTCTACATGTACCACAACAATAGCATGGTAACCGGATACATCACGGAAATTGCTGAACTCACCTATCATTGTTAATTTATCGACCGGATCAGATTCGAATTCCACTGAACCTGAAAACTCGGAGTCCTGCTTGGCTTGCTGTATAGCTTCAAGAAGCCAGTCATAGGCGGCTTGCGCCTCCTCTGCACTTTCGTATCGGAAGAAAGAATAAACAATCAATTCCGAATCGTTTCTTGCATCCCATTGCTCAACAAAATTCGCGTCTGGCAAATCATGTTCGACGAGTCTATACCCGTGTTTCGTCATAGTCGATTCGAATGATGTCGCATCAATGGCATTAATCTGTCTCACATTCGCATATCGCTCAGCAGGTCCACAAGCCGTAAAAGAAAAGAGCTGTACGACAACGATTATTGCGATGAGAAAATAAAACACTCGTTTCATGCTTATCTCCTTATTCCTTCATACAAACCTTTCACAGATGCTTTTATTCTAACAGGAATTGAAAGGAAAACAAAGATTTCCTTTTGATAAATTTAAATAAACAAGCGTATCATGATTGTAAGCTACTAAATCGTAATCATCACTTGCATTTTAAGCCAACAAAAAGAGGCCATGACATTAAAGTCAAAGCCTCTTTGTTTGTTACGGTATCAATTATGAATTAATATCCCAATTCTTTAACGATGTTGTCAATTTCCTTAACGTCGCTCTTACCGTTGTCAGATGCTATCAATGTGATGATTGTATCATCCGCAAGAATAATCACCATGTACATTTCGCCATCGGCCCAATCATCGCTATCATCAAACTCGCCGTTCACTGTAATCTTCTTGGCGCCAAAAATAGATTTGCTGAGCTTACCCTCAAACTCTTCATCATCCTTTGCATCCTTCAGATCATCATATGCATCGTTGAAATCGTCCTTTGCATCTTCAGCATCCTTGTAACGCATGTAGGTAACATAGTACTCGTAATCGTCGTCATAAGCTACCCATTGCTCTTTGATTCCCTTATCTGTGTCATCATACTCTCTTACGTTGTAATCGAGATCATCCATGATATCCTCAAAATCATCCCCAGAAATCGACTTTGTGCAAGCTGTCATGGAGAGCATCATTGCAAAAGCAAGAACTACGACCAAAACCTTCTTCAAATTCTTCATAACGTATCTCCTTCTCTTTCTTTTCATCACATTATGAACTCACCGAGCCATAATATCTCTTCGAATATATCACAATTAATCGACAAATACAATAATAATTGGAGCTGCCGTCGATTGCGTTTTTTCATTCATTTCTTTCGAGTAGAATTAACAAAACCGATCCATCCGGGGCTTTTGAATAACAACAACAGGTTACCTGCATATCATCCGTCTATTCTGTTCGTTTTACTCTTGGAAGAATAGGATGAGCCACAAAACGAAAAGGGTAAATGCAAACAGGCACCACGATAAAATGACTAATACCTTAGGTTACCTGCATATCATCCGTCTATTCTGTTCGTTTTACTCTTGGAAGAATAGGATGAGCCACAAAACGAAAAGGGTAAATGCAAACAGGCACCACGATAAAATGACTAATACCTTTGTTTGTTTATATAGTCTGTTTGCTTCCGTTTCAGTATCTGCCGTCGTGGCTTTTTTGATAGAGACCATGGCAATAATGGAAAGAATCACAGAAACAATATTGGATAAGCAACACATGGTCAAACATATACATTGGGCAATCAATGAGATTAGTGCAATTTTGTGCATCGCCATCATCTTTGTTGAAATCGACATATTTCTTAATATCTGCTTCGGATTTTGCTCGCCAGGGTCCGCCGCCGGTTCGGGGACCGGTACAGGGCTATGCACCACATGCTTGTCGAAATTTTCCTGATACAAAACCTTACGATCGCCACGCTCGGAACCCGGGTTAAAAGAAGCTTGGTGTGTCTCTCTTTTAAAAATGGCGGTGTCAGCATTCGGTTGCTCATTTAGAGGTTTAAACAAAGGCTTCGTCGTTTCTTCATCGACCATACCCATTTCCATATCGAAATCATCCATCGGCTCGATGGCAGACGCATCCGAATTAATCGGTGTCGTTACCGGAGAAGCCTCCTGTGCCGGTTCGGTTATCGGTACAAATACAGGGCTCGCTTCTTCCGTTATAGGAGCGTCTGGCACTTCCGGAGTAGGCGTCGGTGCCGGCTTGGAATTCGAAACCGCTGCTTTATAGGTGCCGCCTGTTACAAGAGATTCACTCTCACTTGAAAAATCAAGACCCTTCGCGTCAGACGCCATCGGTGCTCCACACTGTTTGCAATAATTACCGATTCCGCCCTCTTCACCGCAAAAGCGACAAGTACTCATTTTTCATTCCTCCCCCGAAATCATGTTTCCAATAAATGAAATAATCAGAAACATTATAACAGAAAAAGAGAATAATACTCACAGCTTCCGAAACTTCGCTTTTCGAAGCAAAAGTGCCGCATCAATGTCAGTCTGATATGCTTTTATCTGTTTTTCTGTCTCACGTAAAAGATAGGTTTTCATGGTAGCGGCCATGCGCTCTGGACTGGTGTGCGATCCTTCTCCCGGCTCAGCCAATATCGTGTCGCAAATTCCGAGCTCCTGTAAGTCGTACGCCGTGATTCGCGCAGTATCCGCCGCTTCGGATTCACGCGTTGGATCTTTCCATAAAAGCGAGGCAAATCCGCGTGGCGATATCACAGAATAGATGGCATTGCCGGTCATCGCCAGCTGATCACAGATTGCGATACCAAGTGCTCCGCCGCTTCCGCCTTCGCCGATGACGATTGAGATGATCGGGACGTGAAGTGACATCATCTTATAAAGATTACGCGCAATCGCCTCACCCTGTCCTCGTTCTTCTGCAGCGACGCCGCAATAGGCGCCCGGTGTATCGACAAAGGTGATAATCGGACGGCCAAATTTTTCCGCCTGCTTACAGGCTCGAAGCGCCTTGCGATATCCTTCAGGATGCGGCATACCGTAATTGCATTTTTGATTTTCCAGCAACGTTTTTCCTTTTCGGTGACCGATGACGGTGACCGGAATGCCGCCCAATCGAGCTATGCCTGTGTACATTGCAGGATCATCCCCAGAAAAACGGTCACCGTGTGTTTCATGAATATCGGTAAAAATCATCGGCAAGTAATCGTCGAGTGTCGGGCGATCTTTATGGCGAATTAATTGCAGACATTTCGAACCGGATGGTCTTTGCTTCGGCAAGGATGGTAATCGGCCTTTCGGGATGCCTGCTTCCGGATCAGCGATACGCTTTTCTGTTGAATGAAGCGCAAGAAGTCGGATGATTTCCGCGCGCATGTCTTTTCGCTCAGTAATTATGTCCAAGAAGCCGTGCTTCATAATGAATTCGGCTCGTTGGAAATCGTCTGGAAGGGCTTGTGCGATCGTGCCTTCGATAACACGACGTCCGGCAAATCCGATGAGGGTGCCCGGCTCGGACATGAGAATGTCGCCTAGCGAGGCAAAGCTCGCTGTAACGCCGCCCGTTGTCGGATCGGTCAATATCGTCAGATAAAGAAGCCCTGCACGCGAGTGTTCTTCGACCGCCGCCGCTGTTTTCGCCATTTGCATCAGCGAAATGATGCCTTCCTGCATTCTCGCACCGCCAGAAGCTGTGAATAGAACGACGGGGAGCTTCTCTTTTGTAGCTTCCTCAAAGAGGCGAGTGATTTTTTCGCCGACTGCCGCGCCCATAGAACCCATGAGAAAGTTGCTGTCCATCGCGCCGACCATGCACGGAAAACCGCCAATTTCTGCGCGTCCGACAATCACCGCTTCGGTCATGCCGGTCTTTTCACGAAGCTTCGAAAGACGGTGTTCGTACCGTGGAAAGCCAATCGGGTCTTCACCAAAGAGCTTTTCCCATAGCTCCGTCCATGTACCGTCATCGACGGTCATCGCAATTCGGGTGCGTGCATCCACGCGAAAGTTATGACCACAATGCAAGCAGACATTATGGTTGGTTTCGAAGTCTTCGCGGAGCATGACACCTTGACATGCCGGGCAGCGAATCCAAAGATCATCCGGTATAGGCATCAAATAAGAAAAGCTATCTTTGATACCGGGCTGGCCGACCTTCGCTTTCACCATCTTAAGACGTTGCGCCTCTTTTTCGTCGCGGATAGCTTTATCATGACTGATTCGGGAGCGAATCACATCAAATGGTTTTTCGTTGGACATTTCCTGTACCTCTTGCGGCCGTCAGCCGTTGTTTTTCATGCGTTTCGTCAGATAAGTATTGTCGTAAATTCCGGCGATGAAATCCGGTTCGCTTAATATAGACAAATGGAAATCGATGTTCGTTTTCACCCCGACAATCACGAATTCCGTAAGTGCACGGCGCATTCGAACGATAGCCTCCTCACGCGTGGGTGCCCATACAATAACTTTTGAAAGGAGTGAATCATAATGCGGCGGTACCTCATATCCGGGATATATGGCACTATCGACGCGCACGCCCTGGCCGCCCGGAAGAATGAGCGTCTCAATGATGCCCGGACACGGGCGGAAATCATTTTCGGGGTCTTCCGCATTGATACGACATTCGATGGCATGACCTTTGAGCACGATATCTCGTTGTGAAAAGCGAAGCACTTCGCCCGCCGCGACTCGAATTTGCTCTTCTACCAAGTTCACGCCCGTGATTGCTTCACTGATTGGGTGCTCGACTTGGATGCGTGTGTTCATTTCCATAAAGTAGAAATTTCGTTCCTTATCCACCAGGAATTCAATCGTTCCGACGCCAATATACCCGATTTTTCGCGAGAGACAAACCGCGGCATCTCCCATAAGAATGCGGAGTTCTTCGGTCATGAACGGCGATGATGCCTCTTCGATCACTTTCTGATTTCTCCTTTGTACAGAGCAATCGCGATCTCCCAAGTGAACCGCGTGACCGTATCCGTCGCAAAGTAGCTGGATTTCAATATGACGAGGCTCGATAACGAGCTTTTCCATGTATATCTCATCGTCACCGAAACACGCTTTTGCCTCGGCCTTTGCCATGGAATAAGCCGCCTCCAGCTCTGTTTCATTTTGTGCGACACGCATTCCTCGTCCACCGCCACCCGCCGAGGCTTTTATCATGACAGGGAAACCAATACTCTTTGCCTCTTCTTTGGCTTCCGTGACAGAACGTAAAATGCCTTTCGAACCTGGAATGACCGGAACGCCGGCTGATTCTGCAGTTGAACGAGCATTGGCCTTATTCCCCATTTGCTCCATGAGAGAGGCGGTAGGACCGATAAAGGTGATACCGCATTTCTCACAAAGCCGCGCAAATTGTGGGTTTTCAGATAAGAATCCGAACCCCGGATGAATCGCCTCTGCGCCGGTAGTCAGACAAGCAGACAGAATGGCTTGCATATTAAGATAGCTGTCTTTGGAGGAGGCAGGGCCAATGCAAACACATTCGTCGGCTAGACAGGCATGAAGGGCATTTCGATCCGCCTCCGAGCACACGGCCACGGTTTGAATCCCAAGGTCGCGGCACGCGCGAATAACAGTAACCGCGATTTCGCCGCGGTTGGCGATCAAAACTTTCGAAAACAAAGCTTGTTCCTGCCTTTCTTAAGTACGATCCGTGATGGCGAACATAATTTCGGCGGTGACCGCCACTTTACCGCCGACGAGCGCACGACCTTTGCCAAAACCAATCGGGCCTCTTTTTCCGGTAAGCTCCATCTCAAGCTCGAGTGTGTCACCCGGGAATACTGACTTCTTAATACGAACCTTATCGATGCCTGCAAAAACAGCGATTTTACCGCGGTTTTCTTCTTGTGAAAGCGCGACAATTGCGCCGGCCTGCGCCATGGATTCGACAATCAACACGCCCGGCATAATTGGCATGCCCGGGAAATGGCCTTTGAAATAGTATTCATCGGCGCGAACATATTTGCGCGCACGAATATGGGTCTCATCCATTTGCAATACTTCATCCACGAGAATAAACGGGTCACGGTGCGGTATTATCGCCTCAATGGCTTCACGGTTCATAATGACATTTTCCATATTTTCCTCTTTCTACCTGCTTATTTCTCCACATCTTCCGTCGGAACAGCCGGTTCAATCATGAAAAGAATCTCGCCGAATTCGACGCGACATGCCTTTTCCGCTTTGATTTCCGTCACAATACCGGAAATCGGAGAAGTTACTTCATTCATCAATTTCATGGCTTCTATGATGCAAAGCACGGCGCCCGCCTTCACGTAATCACCGACCTTCACGAATGGCTCCGCCTCCGGAGAGGCCGCGTCATAGAAAACACCGACCACCGGACTCGTAACCGCATGTCCCTGCGGCACAGCATCAGCAGATGCTTTCTCTGTTGACTCTGTGACAAGATCGTACTTCTCGGAATGCGGCGAAAGAATCGGAGCGAAGGACTGTGATACGAGTCGACTTTCGCGTTCAATTTTGATGGAGCTTTCACCTTCTCCGATAGAAAGCGTCGATGTGTCGCACGTTTTCATATGACTCATCAGATCTTTGATATCTTCGATAGTAAGTCCTAATACGGCGAGCTTGGTATTTTTGTTTTCGTTTGTTACAGCCACGGTTTAGTCCTCTACTTTCTTCATGATCAAAGTCGCATTTTGTCCACCAAAGCCGAGCGAATTACTCATAGCAATTTTAATGTCGGCTTTTCGTGCGATATTCGGTACATAGTCCAAATCACACTCCGGGTCCTTCTCCTGCAAGCCAACGGTCGGCGGAATGATTCCCTTGCGAAGTGCCTGTGCGATGCATACGGCTTCTACACCGCCCGCCGCGCCGAGAAGATGTCCTGTGACACCCTTTGTAGAGCTGACAGCAACTTTATATGCGGCCTCTTCTCCAAGTGCATCCTTAATCGCTTTTGTCTCATACTTATCATTTATTGGTGTTCCTGTTCCGTGTGCATTGATGTAATCAATCTCCTCAGGACAAACATCCGCTTCCTTCATGGCAAGCTTCATCGCACCAGCCGCACCCTTGCCTTCCGGGTCAGGCGATGTGACGTGATATGCATCTGCGGTTGCCCCGTATCCGATAATTTCGCCGTAGATGGTCGCATTTCTGGAAAGAGCATGCTCCATCGATTCAAGAACGAGGATACCCGCGCCCTCTGCGATAACGAAGCCCTGTCTTCTTGCATCAAAAGGAAGTGAACCGAGGTTCGGATCATCCACAGTGTTGAGTGCCTTCATGTTCGTGAATCCACCCATTGCGATTTCCGAAATCGGAGCCTCTGCGCCGCCTGCAATCGCCGCCTCTAAGTCGCCGTGCTTAATTTTGCGGAAGGCTTCACCAATCGCATGTGTTCCCGATGCACAAGCAGTCGTAACACAGAAATTTGCGCCCTTAATTCCGTACTTCATAGCGACTTGTCCCGCTGCCATATTGCTAATCATCATCGGGATAAAAAGTGGCGATATACGTGTTTCTCCACCCTTATTGAAAAGCACGTCATATTGGTTATGCATGGTTGTTAATCCACCAACACCGGAGCCGATTATGGCGCCGACAGTAAATGGATCCATATCTGCAAGCGGTAACCCGGACATCTTGACCGCTTCGTCAGCCGCTGCTAATGCAAATTGGCAATATCGGTCCATACGACGTGCTTCCTTCTTATCCATGTACTTCTCCGGCTCGAAATCCAGAACCTCCGCCGCAAGTGTCACCTTATATCCAGCAAATCGAGAGTCCTCGGTCTTTCTCACGCCAATTTTCCCTTCGACCAGTGCATCGAAAAAAGTTTCCGTATCATTTCCGACTGGCGAGATAACGCCCATTCCCGTAATCACAACGCGATTCGCGCCGGTTTTCGTTTTCACATTTTGATTTTGCATGTAGGTTCTCCTTTATTTTCTTTTCTTTACGTTACATGGACAAACCGCCACTGACTTCGATGACCTGTCCTGTGATATAGGACGCATCATCCGATGCCAGAAAAGCGATGCATTTCGCGATATCTTCAGGCTTCCCCGTTCTCTTCAATGCAATGTGGCCGCAAATATTCTCTTTCACTGCGTCGGAAAGTGCATCTGTCATATCCGTTTCAACGAAACCCGGTGCTACGCAATTCACGGTAATTCCTCGACTACCCATCTCTTTCGCAAGACTTTTCGAGAAGCCGATAATACCTGCCTTTGAAGCCGCATAGTTAGTCTGACCTGCATTTCCGTAGATCCCTGCCACGCTCGAGAGATTAATGATACGACCACCCTTTTGCTTCGACATGGGCTTTAAGACCAAAGACGAAAGCTGCCATGCGCCGACAAGATTCACGTCGAGCACGGATGTAAACTGTTCTTTTGTCATACGCATTGCCAAGCCATCTTTGGTTTGTCCCGCATTATTGACTAAAACATCAACTCGTCCGAACGCGTCAAGCGCCGCTTCGATGATTTTTTTGCAATCATCCTCCTGCGATACATCTGCCTGAACAGTAATTGCTGTCACACCATTTTTTTCGCATTCGCACTTAACGGCGTTCGCCTTCTCTTCTCCTGAACGATACACAATAACGACATTCATACCCGCTCGCGATAGCTCTCTTGCCGTCTCTGCACCAATTCCACGAGACGCACCCGTGACAATGGCAGTTTTTCTTATTGTTTCAGTTGTTGCTTCCATGCGTTATTCTCCTTTATTGAAAACAAGCTTCGTACTCATCCGAGAGCTCTTGCAAAATCTCGGCGGCGGTTTGCTCTTTGTTGATCATCCCGGCAATTTGTCCGGCCATGAACGAGCCCTCTTTCACATTACCGTCCTTCACAGCCTTACGTAACGAGCCCACAGTCATTGCTTCCATCTCTTCGAAGGTCGCACCTTCTTTTTCCATCTTGAGCATCTCGGCAACAAGCGGAGTTTTTACGCTGCGAACCGGATGACCGCCGCTTCTTCCAGTCACTCGTGAGTCGATATCACGCGACTTCAACACGACATCCTTATAGTTTTGGTGGATTGTGCATTCGCGAGCGACAAGGAATCGAGTCCCGATTTGTGCACCATTCGCACCGAGCATTTTGGCGGCAGCGAGTCCTCTTCCGTCGGCGATTCCGCCAGCGGCCAATACCGGAATGGATACACTGTCAGCTACTTGTGGCACAAGAACCATTGTTGTTAATTCGCCAATATGTCCACCGGCCTCACAGCCTTCCGCAACTACGGCATCAACACCCAATGATTCCATACGCTTCGCTAGACCTGTGGATGCAACAACCGGGATAACTACGATACCGGCGGCTTTCCAAGCTTCCACATATTTTCCGGGAGAACCGGCCCCTGTTGTTACGACGGCAACCTTTTCCTCAATCAATAGTTGCGCTAAGTCGTCCGCATGCGGATTCATCAGCATGATGTTGACACCGAATGGCTTGTCCGTCAGTTTCTTGCAGATATCAATTTGTTCCTTCAAAAGATTTCTGTCCATTGCGCCGCTTCCGATTAATCCGAGTCCGCCGGCGTTCGATACGGCTGCAGCAAGATTTGCGTCAGCCACCCATGCCATACCACCTTGAATAATCGGATACTTTGTCCCCAGTAATTTCGCCACTCTTCCGTCAAACATATTTCGTTCCTCCGTTTCTTTCTCTGTTACTTAATACTCAACACAGACCGCGCCATAGGTCAGTCCTCCACCGAAGCCGGTCAATACAAGGATGTCACCTCTTTTTATTTTTCCGTTTTTAATATACGTATCAAGGCAAATCGGAATGGATGCCGATGACGTGTTGCCCGTTTCATCAATCGTCGAAAGTACCCTATCCTCTGGGATATGAAGATGCTTCGACGCCGAAACCAAAATGCGCATATTGGCTTGATGAGGAATCAAGTATTGTACGTCGTCCATAGTCAATTTCGCCTCCGCAACGACATCCTCCACCGCCTTAGGCATTGCTGTAGTCGCAAAGCGGTAGACCTCCTGACCCTGCATCTCGACGAATGGCTTTTTCATTTCGCCGTAACGTAAATGGGATGGTTGATTTGGATTACGAAAAGGATGATTTGCGATGGGGAATGCCGCTGCAATCATCGAAGCACCGTTCTTGCCATCCGCATATAAACAAGAAGCAAAAAGACGCTCCTTCTCATTTGCATTCGATATCACCAACGCGCCGGCGCCGTCGCCGAAAAGCACGCAGGTCGAGCGATCCTCGAAATCAACAATTTTCGAAAGGGACTCCGCCGAGATAAGCAGCACATGACAATTTTCCATTGTTCTGATGTAACGCATCGCAATATCAAAGCCCTGAATGAATCCGGTACAAGCGGCATTTACATCCATACAAAATGCACGATCTGCACCGATTTCACCCTGCACCAAGCAAGCGGTCGACGGTGTTGCATAATCCGGTGTCAAGGTAGTGACAATAATGACATTAATATCAAGTGGAGAAATGTCCGCCGCTCGGATTGCCTGACGCGCAGCTTTCGAAGCCATCTCCCATGTCTCTTCACCATCAGACAGATGACGATAACAAATGCCGGTTCTCGTTCGAATCCACTCGTCGCTGGTATCCATCTTCGCGGCAAAATCATCATTACTGACGCGAAGCGGCGGTAAATACGAGCCTGTTCCTAAAATCCGGTATTGTGTTTTCATGCGACCATTCCTTCTAATCCGTATGTATATACACACGAGCTTTTGTATTCTTATTATTTTGACTTGCAATTTATTTGATTTTCGATTATTTTGATAGTCAAAGAATTAACGTTATTGTACTTCCTTTTTCTGGGGCAGTCAATAAGCGAAGGAGATTATTCATGAAAGCATATCTTTTTCCCGGCCAAGGCGCACAAAGTATCAGCATGGCTTCCGAGCTGTTGACCGATTTCCCGAAGGCTCGCATCCTCTATGAGAAAGCAAAAAGCATAACCGGCATCGATTTTACCGCGGTCAGCGAAAATGACCTGAAATCCACACGTATCACGCAACTCGCGATTTTCCTGCATTCAATCGGCCGTTATGAGGAAGAGAAAGAGAGATGTCTTTCCACGGGAATAACAGAATCCGAGTTCCTTCAAGGCATTTGCATGGGTGGTTTTTCACTTGGTGAGTACTCGGCGCTTTGCGCTTCCGGAGTTCTATCTCTCGAAGATACAATTGACCTACTTGACCACCGCTCTCTTTATATGGACGAAGCCGCCAAGCAGAATCCTGGCGGCATGGTCGCCGTCATCGGTCTTCCCGACGAAACTGTGGAAAAGGTTCTTCTTTCCTACGACAACATCTATCCCGTAAATTACAACTGTCCGGGGCAGCTCGTTATTGCAGGCGATGAAGAAAATCTCTCACACGCGTCAGAAGAGCTACTCGCTCTTCATGCCAAGAGAGCCTTAAAGCTCAATGTCAGTGGTGCTTTTCATACGAAGTACATGTCCCCTGCATCCGTACGGCTTTCTGTGTATGCGGCCAAATTCACTTTTCATGCATCACAATGCACTCTTTACTCCAATGTGACCGGAGAACCACTCGAAGCCAACGAATCATTCCCGGAATATCTTGCCAAACACATGATTTCGCCTGTGCGCTTTACCCACGAGATTCAATGCATGCAACGAGCCGGCATCACTGATTTTGTCGAGCTCGGCCCCGGAAAAGTATTGACGGGGCTGGTGGCAAAAATTCGAAAGAGTGTTTGAATATAAACCAGTCATCGAATAATCAAGCAAAAAAAGACCATGGAAAACAACTCGTTTCCCATGGTCTTTTGATGTTCTTTACGAACGGATTAACGTCTTCAATAGACAAATCAGCCGATTTGTAATCTGTGGTGGACTTTCTTTCCTTTTCTCAAGAATGCCTCGCCGTCAGTAAAATCCTTCTCACCTAACGTGTAGAATGGATCATCGAGAGCGACGTCGTTGAGGTAGATTCCTTTTTGCTGAATCATACGGCGTGCCTCGCCCTTCGAAGCGGTAAGCTTTGTCGTCACAAGAATGTCGAGAATCGACAAACCTTCTTTTACCGCAGTAGACGTAAGCGTTGTAGTCGCCATGTCATCCGAGCGACCGTTCTTTTCAAAAAGATCTTCTGTTTGCTTTTTGACGGCCGTTGCAATCTCTTCTCCGTGAACAATCTTAGTAATCTCAAAGGCCAATCGCTTTTTCGCTTCGTTGATACTCGCATCGGTAAGCTTCGCATATTCATTGATTTCGTCCAAAGAGACGAACGTCAGAAGCTTTAAGCATTTGATGACATCAGCATCATCGACATTTCTCCAATATTGATAGAAATCGAATGGGCTTGTCTTATTCGGATCAAGCCATACAGCACCCTTCGCTGTCTTGCCCATCTTCTTTCCTTCGCTATTTGTAAGGAGTGTGAAGGTAAGACCGTATACCTCGCCCTGCTCCTTGCGGCGAACAAGCTCGACACCACCTAGGATGTTCGACCATTGGTCATCGCCACCCACTTCGAGTCGGCAATTATACTCTCTATATAAATGTAAAAAGTCATAGCTTTGCATCAACATGTAGTTAAACTCGAGGAAAGAAAGACCCTTCTCCAGTCTTTGCTTGTAACACTCGAAGGTTAGCATGCGATTGACAGAAAAATGAGGGCCGATTTCACGCAAGAACTCAATATAGTTGAGATTCATGAGCCAATCCTTATTGTTAACAATCGTTGCCTTATCCTTAGAAAAATCAACGATTGTGCCCATCTGCTTCACAAAGCAATCGACATTATGTGTGATGGTCTCAACTGACAGCACCTGACGCATATCCGAGCGTCCCGTCGGATCGCCAATCATGCCCGTGCCGCCGCCCATAAGAGCAATCGGCTTATGTCCTGCTGCTTGCATATGGCTCATCACCATCATCTGAACAAAGTGACCGACATGCAAGCTATCTGCCGTAGGATCGAAGCCAATATAAAATGTGACACCCGGCTTAGACAATAATTCATAAATTTCTTCGCGATGTGTTGCTTGCGAAATATATCCGCGTGACTCCAACACATCAAATACATTTTGGTACGTATTCTCGGACATCAAACGACTCCTCCTTCAGGTAAATATTGCACGTCACTTCGACTTTTCTCCGAAGTGCTTGACCATTTTACTCTCTATTCCGCGGCCGCGTCAATGAACTATCTTCATTATTCGTCATTTCATAAGGTTTATTGATAATTAATCGACTGAGTGATAGAATGAGGACAAAGAAGTAATAATTTTCTTTTACCTATTTTTATCTGTTGAGGCTGTGCTTGCGCAGCATTTTGCATTTCCTTGCAAAATCATTCATCCCAAACGCACCATCTACCTATTATTTACCATAGAGTCGCTCACGCTTTTCTCCCGAAAGGAGCTCATTATGAAAAGACTTTTTTCCGTTTTTCTCTCGATTACGATTCTTGTAACGATGCTTTCCGCGTTTACTTCCTGTAAGAAGGAAGAAGAAGGCTTTGATTTTGGGCTCGATCCGAATGAGGAAGTTGACTTGACGATTGTCGGCGGACTCGAAAACTTCGAGGGCCTTGAAGCGGTCATCACAAAGTTCGAAGAAAAGTACACGAATTGCACCATCACATATGTCCAGCTCAACGATTACGAGAATAATCTTGAGATGCGCATGCAGAACGAGGGTACAACGACACAGATGTTCTTGTCGTTATCCACCAATGTCGAAAAGAGTGATGTTTTGAGAGATCTCGCCGTCGATTTTAACGATTATGACAATGTTGGCGTAGATATCTCGGCAACGAATCCGAGTCTTACAAATTCACAAGTAATTGACGGAAAACTGTATTCCATCCCGCTTGCCTCTTCTCCGCGTGGTATGGTTGTAAATAGTACGCTCCTTGCAGAAAAAAACGTCACTATTCCGACAAATTGGAGCGAATTTCTATCAGCTTGTGAGACATTCAAGCAAGCAGGATTCATACCGATTCAATGCCAAAATGATTATGCGGGTATCGGTCTCATGTATTCATACTATGCAAACACAATCGTCCACAGTCCGGATTATGAAACCATTTTCGAAGAGATGAATACCTACACAGAAGGCTCATACGCCTGTATCGAGGATTTCCTGAACCGCGTTTATACTCTTGTTGAAAACGACTATATCGTCTATGAGGAGACAGCAGATTTTGAAAACAATTATGAAGATGCGATTCTGAACTTCTTCGAGGGTGACGTCCCATTTATGCCATGCACTGCCGAAACCGTGAGCGGCATGGAAAAGAGAGAAACAATGTCCGAAGCATACATCGCAAACCCGTTCGATTACGAGTTTGTTGCTGTTCCCGCCGGTGACGATGGTGCCTATTGTTATTGGCAGGTCTGGCAGGGAATCAGCGTCAACAAAAACGCCGAGCACGAGAACTGGGCACGCGCCTTCGTAAACTTCCTTATGAAAGAAGAGAATCTCTCGCTTCTTGCCTCCATCAAAGGTCTACCCTCCAATACAAAATCACAGACCGACGACTTGCGATTTGCCTCTCTTTATCAAATTCCAGATGACTTTGTCGCCACGACCGACAATTTCCAAATCACCTATTATAGTATTCTTAATAATACTTTCAAGAAAATCGTAAAGTCCAAAGACGATCCGGAGCGCATGAACCCGGAACAAGCGATGGCATATTTTGAAGGAAAGATTGCTGAAAAGAGAGCCGAGGAAGCGAGCGCAGAGTAACCCACATCACGTCGATGTAATGGAATGAAACGAAAGGAGGTCCGGATATGGAGAAAAAAAGAATAAAAGCCATGACCGTGGCCGTCATCGTAAACATTCTAATCGTCGGCGTGATGATTACCGTTCTCTCCTTATATAAGCTTAATATCGACGAAAGAGAAATGCTTCGTAACCATACCCTCGTTACGCAATCAACCGAGAGTATAGCAGACATGACCCGTCTTTATTTTGATCAGCAAAATCAGGTGCTTTTGAACAGAAAGTACTATCTCGAGACTACTTCCGAGAATCAACTTGATGCCGCCATCTCCTATTTGCAATACTCAAATCGCTATTTCACCGCCACCTTCCAAATCATAGACTGTGAAACCCGAGTTGGTAGCAGTATTTCAACCGAGGGGGCAATCTCTTCAGTTTCATACGAATCTTCCTACAAGCAAATTCAGAGTGCCTGTGAGCAAGTCCTCGCCGGAAAGGTGGACGATAACGTCCTCAATTCGACGTCCACCTTCACAGACCCCCAAAACGGCATGCAAAGCATCGGTATTTTCACAGATATTACGCTCATTGACGAAGGGCAAGAAAAATCATACTTGTTTCTCATGGCCATTCCAATTAACACAATTATGGAAACAGGACTTCCCCTCCCACCATACAATAATGCCGATGGCACCATCATCGACAATAACGGAAATTACATCATAAAAAGTAGCGGATTTAAGGGAACCAATATTTACGAATTCTTCCGTGGTTTCAATAGTTTTTCTTATATTGAGTCCGACGCCTTCCGCGAAACCGTACTCGGTAATGAGAGCGGTCTTATTACCTTATATAACGCGCGCGGTACCGAATGTCTCTATTCGTACCATCATATCGAGGGTACGGCGGATTGGTATTATTTTTCCGCTGTACCAACATCCTCTTTTCCCGTTTGTCGTATGAATACTGTGTTCGTGCTTGTTTTCGTCGCATTCATACTCCTTTTGGTCACAATCGATGGAACAATGATATATGGTTTAAATAAGCGATTAAAAAAGAGCCTCGCCGTTGAGAATGAAGCTCGAATCGCTGCCGAACAGGCAAACGTTGCGAAGAGTGTTTTCCTCTCACGTATGAGTCACGAGATTCGTACTCCGCTCAACGCCGTCATGGGATTTAATGCCATCGCACGTGAATCTGTAGCCGGCATATCCGAAGAGAAGAATCGTTTGCAAATCGCCGAGAAAGTCACCGACTGTCTTAAAAAGAGTGACGTCGCTTCGAAACATTTGCTCGCCGTTATCAATGACGTGCTCGATATGTCTTCCATCGACAGCGGTAAATTCCACCTGAGCAAAGAGGAATTCGATTTCAAAGCGCTCCTCAATTCCATTCAAGTCATGTTCTTTTCTCTTGCGAACAGCAAGGGCGTACATTTTGATGTCGTATTCCTTGCACCTCCCGAAGAATGGCTCATTGGCGATCAGATTCGTGTCAATCAAATCATCACAAATTTGCTCTCCAATGCCATAAAGTTCACACCGAAGGACGGACATGTGACACTCTCCGTCTCCCAAATCAATGAGACTCCTGAAAATGTCGATATTGAATTTGTAGTGAAGGATACCGGCATCGGTATGGATGAGTCCTTTCTCGTCAATATCTGGAATCCTTTCGAACAAGAAAATGACAGCATCTCTCGAAGATTTGGCGGCACTGGCCTCGGACTTTCTATAACAAAAAACCTGGTTGATATGATGCATGGCTCCATTGTGGTTGAAAGCAAAAAAGGGGTAGGCTCCGTATTCACCGTCCGATTATCCTTTGCAAAATCTGACCACGCACGCCAACGTGCAAATTACGACTTTTCGAACCAAAATATCCTCGTTGTGGACGATGATGAATGCTCCCGCGATTATATGTCGATACTGCTTAATCGTTTTCATGTACCGCATCAAGTTGTTTCCTCCGGTAAAATCGCGCTCGACGCATTTGCGTCTGCCGTCGCGGATAATCATCCCTATACCATGTGCTTCATGGATTTGAAAATGCCTGAAATTGACGGTATCGAGACTATAAAAGCGCTAAAGCCTTTTGTTGCGCCAGACTTTCCTTTTGTTCTCATTTCGGCAATGAATTTTGAAGATATCGAGATTCGCGCTCGAGAAATCGGTGTTTCTCTCTTCTTGTCCAAACCGGTTTTCCAGTCGATGCTTTTTGATTTGTTACTCAGCAGGTCAAATGGCTCGGATATCCCGAAACGTGATACGTTCATTCATTTTGCCAAGGCTCGGGTGCTTTTGGTCGAAGATAATGACATGAATATGGAAATCGCCGATACCATTTTGACCAACGCAGGTCTTATTGTCGAAAAGGCTTGGAACGGAAAAGAAGCCCTCGAAATCTATCTTTCCGCCGCGCCCTATACCTATAAAGCCATTCTCATGGATATTCAGATGCCAATTATGAACGGCCTCGATGCGGCAAGAAAAATACGTGCCTCTGGGCACGAAGATGCAGTCGGAATTCCAATTATTGCCATGACGGCCGATGCTTTTGCCGAGAATATCGCAGAGTCTACCGCGGCTGGAATGAATCAGCACATTTCAAAACCAATCGATGTACCAACGCTTCTTAAAGTTCTGCGTGATTCGGGTATACCCGAGGGAAAACAGTAAATATATGAAAAGAAGCGGGCATTGCACCCGCTTCTTTTATACCGTATATACTTACTTTTTTCTTTTTCGTAAAGCGGCTAATCGGATAAATGTCGCCGCCCACGCCGCCGCTGCAGCCAAATAAGTCAGACCTGCTGCATTCAGACTTTTTTGTGCGCCGACCAACTCGACGCAATCCAGAATGCCTTCGTCCTTCAAAATAGCAAGTGCACGGTTTGACGCGTTTCGTTCAATCGGAATCGTCACAAAATAGAAGAGAACCCCAACCGCATACAGGATAATACCTATATTCATTATTTGTAGCATGTATTTATCAAGGAATGCTACATCACCCTCCAAATCGGCAGCCATAAGCATGCCAAAAAGTGCAATGGGTAATCCGAATCGAGAACAGAATTTGGCTACGGATGCCAATTTTTGGTGCACAATATGTGGCATATATTGATATATTGCTCTTTATCCTGAATGGCATGTCCGCATTCATGTGCTGCAACCGCATATGCCGCGACTGATTTGCTGCCGTATACATTGTCCGAGAGACGAATTGTCTTTTCTTTCGGCGAATAATGATCGGTAAACATGCCCGATACATGCGCCACTTGCACAGTATGCTCATATCCGTAGGCTCCCGAAAGTCCGTACTTCGCCAGAATCCGCTCCGCAACTTCAGCGGCCGTTAAGCCTGCTTTCGGCAGAACTTTACTGTACGTATTAAGTGTTAAACGACAATAAGCGTTGATTCCAAAGCCCAAAAGCAGCATGATAATCGAAAGCGGGTATACTAAAAAGTAGAATAACTCCCTATACGGCATATTTATCACCTCAAATTTATATTCTACAATGAGATTGATTTTGTCGCAACATTATCGCTAAATCTAGAATCATGTTCGACAAACAGAAGCGTCGGCTCATAATCGTGAATCAGTTGTTCAATTTGCATACGTGAAAAAACGTCAATAAAATTCATTGGTTCGTCCCACACATGAATGTGCGCCGGAGTCGCCAGACTTTGCGCGAGCAAAACCTTCTTCTTTTGTCCGCCGGAAAAGCCCTTCATATCAACATCAAATTGCTCCCTCTCTACACCCAGTTTTACGAGAATTGCACGGAATAATGCGTCATCAAGCTGATTCGTCCGAGAGTACTCCGCAATTGATCCTTCAAGGAACGACGTGTCCTGCGACACGAACGATATCTTTAATTGGGGATTACAGATAAGCTCGCCTGTATGGCGGATATCCTCACCCATCACCGCATGTAAAAGTGTCGATTTTCCCGATCCGTTCGCCCCTTGAATCGCCACGCGCTCGCCACGATCGATACGAAACGTAATGCCCGACACGACCATTTTTTCTCCATAATACAATGATAAGTCACGTGCCTCGACATAAGTTTTTGAAAAATACGGAAGCTGACTGATTTTTAATTCATCGACACGCTCATGGTTTTTAAGAAGTCCCTTTTTCTCTTCGATGGCCGCCGATTGGCGCGTCTCAATTGCCGATGCCTGCTTCATGAGCTTTTTTGCCTTCGCCCCTTCATAGGCTCTTCGTGATATTTGCTTTTCAACCTTTGTCGGGTCAAACCCGATTTTACTGCGTTCCGCCTTATCTGACCATGAAGCCGTTCTTTTCGACGCCGCCTCAAGCCGCGATATATCCCGCTTCAATTTGTCATTTTCCGCCATTTCCATGGCCTCATGGCGTTCGCGATTCTCCCACCACGAGTCAAAATTACCCTTTTGAATCACGATGTTGGTCTTTTCAATCGATAAAACATGATCAATACATTCGTTCAAAAAATCACGGTCATGAGATACCAATATGAAGCCGGATTTTTTCTTCAAATACGCGCTGACCAGCTTTCGTCCGCTCACATCAAGGTGATTTGTCGGCTCGTCAATGAGCAAAAAACCGTTTTGCTTCTGGAAAAGAATTGCGAGCATGACCTTTGTCTGCTCCCCGAAGGAGAGTGTCTGATAGGGACGATAAAGAATATCATCTGGGTCCATATTGAGGAGACGGAGCTCTTTTTCAAGCGACCACATCTCCAGCTCTGGGATAATCTCTTCGGCGACCTCGTACGTCAAATCCTCCGGATGCTCGACAGCAAAAGGAAAATACTCGAAAACGACCGACTTCGTGCTGATGGTGCCTGAATATTCAAAATCACCCATCAAAAGCTTGAGAAAAGTCGTTTTTCCGCGACCGTTTCTCCCCACAAAGCCCAAATGCCAGGCCGTGTCCATCTGAAAACTTACATCTTCGAATACAGGAATATATCTTCCGTCATGTGTGAAAGACAAATGGTTTACATCTATATTTGGCATATACCCTCACTTATTCTTGTCGCCTCGAAAAGAAACGACATTACGATTCATTTCTTCGATTTCAATAGAAATAAGCTCTTTCATTGGTATGCCCTCCGTATAATTGTACTTTGTGAGTAATAATACCATAAAAAGGTACGGGTAGAAAAAACCTATGGTTTGAATGGACTTCAATCCATGTTCATTGTATTTCTGAATCAAACGACATTTTCCAAGAAACACTTCCGTTTTCGGCGCGCCTTGCCTTTCCACCGTCATTGCACGATCCTGTGTCGGATGAAACGGACTCGTCACCAGAACGTTTGAAATATCTTCATGCCGAAAAACCGCCCCGTCAACAGTCAATTGCTTTTCGCTCACTGTAACACTGACCTGGCGGCCAAGCTTTTTTCGGCGTGAAAAAGACGCAAATATCGTCGTAAAGGATATCGCAAAAAAGACAAATGTAATTAGAATCGCCATGAAATGCATTTTCGGATCAATTGCACTGCCGTGCAAAGAAGAATAGAAGACAATCGCGGGCACCACCAGCAAAAACAGGTATAACAAGAAACCGCCCCGATCCTCCGTGTTTTCCACCTGATCAGGATAGAAGCGGAGATGTACTTCCTGTGGTTTCGCTTTCGTCTCATAGGTTAATGATTCTTCCATCGCACGTGCCGCCAATCGAATTGCCGCGTTCTTCGACATATAGTAGAAGGGTATATTCTTCTCGACGCCGGTTTTCTTATCAAGAATATGCACTATTTGAGCATTGGCCTTCTCCAAGGTTACATAATCCTCTTGCTTTTGCTCCTGATTATCATCAAGCGGGTATACCGCACATGGAATTACCGTATATTGCTCATACGGATACCACGTGTCCCTGTGGAAAAATCGCAATATCCTTAATCCGTCCTTTTCAAAAACCATCCCACGACAGGATGTACGCGTGTCCACGAATGCCGCACCGACCAGCATCACCTCTGCAATGATAATGAGCCCCGTGTCATAATTCGATATCGAAAGAAAACGACAGCACATCACGGAGCCAACCAGTAGCACCAATGACAAAGCCAGGAAAACCAATGCCACGTATCCGGAGCTTACCGTTACTTTTTGCTCAGTTTTACTATCGTTATTTTGCATACAACACCTTTTTTCTTCATTTCAGGGGAATATCGTCAAAGCGATATGACAGCCATCCAATCTGCATTATTGTACCACGTGTATTTCGCATAAAAAACTCCCGAAGCGTGGATATCCAGCCTCGGGAGTTTTCATGATTCAATTATGAAATGTACTGCGTCCCTTAGATTAGGAATGGCAGATTGCGGAGAAATCAGGAGCCTTCAAAGAAGCACCGCCGACCAAGCCGCCGTTGATATTCTTCTGTGCGAAGAGGCCTTTTGCCGATGTAGCACTTACCGATCCGCCATATTGAATGGTCATTTCGGAAGCACACTTCTCGCAATAGAGGTCAGCGAGGACACTGCGAATAAATCCGCAAATCTCTTCTGCTTGCTCATCTGTAGCAACCTTACCAGTGCCGATAGCCCAAATTGGCTCATATGCAACTGTGATTTGGCAAAGCTTCTCTGCCGGAACGCCTTCAAATGCGCCGACGATTTGGCTCTTAATCCAATCAAAGTGAACACCACTCTCGCGTTGTTCCAATGTCTCGCCACAGCAGATAATCGGCTTCAGACCCCATTGGAGACAAGCCTTAACCTTCTTGTTTACGGTCTCATTCGTCTCTGCAAAGTATTCTCTTCTCTCTGAGTGACCGAGAATAACATAAGTGACACCAAGCTTTGCGAGCCATGCCGGGGAAATTTCACCGGTAAAAGCACCCTTCTCGTTGAAGTGGCAGTTTTGTGCGGCAATCTTAATGTTCGTATATGCAGCAGCTTCCAAAGCAGCCGGAATCGCAAGGAAAGGAACGCCAAGAGCAATCTTATTCTCTGCATCCTTCACAAGCGGCTTCAAAGCCTCAATCAGCTTCGTAGCATCGGCAGGAACACCACAATTCATCTTCCAGTTACCGGCAGCAAATGTGCGGCAAGCAACCTTGTCCTGGAGACAATCAATACCCGGGAGAACCTTTCCTTCGATGAACTCGAGGGAAGCACCGCCGCCGGTAGAGATATGGGATACCTTGTCTGCAAATCCGAGTTTTTCAATTGCTGCTGCGGAATCACCGCCGCCAATAATGGAAATGGCTTCGGATTCGGCAATAGCCTTCGCCAAGGAACGTGTGCCAACAGCAAACTTTTCAAACTCGAAAACACCTGCAGGGCCATTCCAAATGATCGTCTTTGCTTCCTTAATAGCAGCAGAGAAGCACTCGATGGACTTCGGTCCGATATCCAGACCCATCCAGCCATCCGGAATCTGATCTGCATCAACTACCTGAGAGTTTGCATCAGCAGCAAAGCTATCTGCGACCACAGTATCCAATGGGAGCAAGAGCTTAACACCCTTCTCTTCTGCCTTCGCCATCAAATCCTTTGCGAGGTCAATCTTGTCCGCTTCGCAAAGAGAAGTGCCGATCGGATATCCCTTCGCAGCAGCAAATGTATAAGACATACCGCCACCGATGATAATCGTGTCAGCCTTATCAATAAGGTTAGAAATAACACCAATCTTATCGGAAACCTTCGCACCACCCAAGATAGCGACAAAAGGACGCTTCGGGTTTGCCAAAGCACCGCCGATGAAATCGATTTCTTTTTGAATCAAATAACCGGATGCAGAAGGAAGGAAATTTGCAAGTCCTGCTGTAGACGCATGTGCACGATGAGCCGTACCAAATGCATCATTGACATACAAATCTGCCATAGAAGCGAGCTCTGCAGCAAAAGCAGGATCATTCTTTGTTTCTTCCTTGTGGAAACGAACATTCTCGAGCATTAAAATGTCACCGTCATTAAGAGCGGCAGCTTTTGCCTTCGCATCTTCACCGATAACATCAGCAGCCAAAATAACCGGCTTACCAATCAATTCGCTCAAACGCTCTGCAGCCGGCTTCATGGAGAAAGCAGCCTCCGGACCATTCTTCGGACGACCCAAGTGGGAAACAAGAATGACCTTCGCATTTTGATTTACAAGATATTGAATTGTCGGGAGAGCACCCTTAATTCTCTTATCATCTGTAATCTCACCTGTCTTTTTGTCGAGCGGGACGTTAAAATCCACGCGTACGATTACTTTCTTGCCGGAAACATTTAAGTCCTCGACGTTCTTCTTTTGAACCATTGCCATAAAGTTCACGCTCCTTCATATTTTTTTGCCGCAAAGACTGTGGCATTCACTCTCCGTACGGGAAAATGTCCGCTCTTTCTCATTAGCATAGGATAAGAAATAATTGCCTCGAAGCTCATTTCGAAAAAATGGGCACTAAAGCTTTTCTATTATACCAAAATATATATCTTTCATCTATCAAAAATTTCATGTTGACACGACATATGTCAAAGAGTAAACTCAAACCATCATAAACGTAAGGAGGCGAGAGGGTTGAAACATATTAATCGTACAGAACAGTTTAATAACACGATTCGAGCCTCTCACTTGGATTACTAAGCGATTTCCTTCTTGCGAAGAAATCACGTAGTTATTTTACCCGAGGCGATAAACGAATCACCTCGGGTTTTTTGTCTTCTCACGGCAGAGCTTCCCCGCAGTTCTTGAAAATAACTTTATAGGAGGTGCCTAATGGCTCCTAAATCTCATGTTCCGGCATTTTTTGCCAAGCGTCACGACGCTGAATTCACAAAGAAACTAACAAAACTGGCCATTCCGATGATTCTCCAGCAATTCATGAGTGCCGTTGTCGGCATTTTCGATGTCGTATTCATCGGCGGATTAGGAGACAAATTCCTGAGCGGGGCTGGGCAAGCCAATAACGTAACTATGCTCATGTGGTGCGGCTTATTTGCGGTCGGCTCTTCCGGTAGCATATTCGCCGCGCAATACTGGGGAAAGAATAAAGACCTGAACGGCGTTCGACGCGCCTTTTCAGCAACTCTTATCTTCGGTCTTATCGTATCCATCGCTTTCTGGGCTCTCGGCTTCTTTGCCGGGGAACCAATCATGATGCTTCTTTCCAAAGATTCCGGGGCTCGCGAGGTCGGTGTACTCTATCTGCGAATCCTGGCGTTTGCTTACCCCTTATGGGGCGTGTCATCTATGTTCTCATCCATGCTTAGATCGATCGGTGTAACACGTATTCCAATGATTTCATCCATCGTCGCAATATGCATTAACATAGCAATGGACAGCGTTCTCGTATTTGGTTTTCTTGGCTTCCCCAGACTCGGGGTTACCGCGGCCGCCATGTCGACCGTCGTCGGAGCGGGCGTCGAACTGATTCTGAACATTATTTTAACCGCCGCTAAGAAAGTCCCGCTTCGCATGTCCAAAGAAAACTACGCAAAGCCCGATCGCGATCTCACGAAAAAAATGGTCAAAACCGCCATCCCTCTTTTGGCAAAGGACCAGCTCTGGGCTGCTGGTGTCATGGTCTACAGTATTTGTTTCTCGAGCATCGGGCTTGCGGAATCCGCAGCCTACAACGCATATGCGACATTGCAAGAAATTATGAACGTGTTCTTTAATGCAGTCGGTGCGGCTGGCGGTATCCTCATCGGCCACGTGCTCGGGGCAGGCGACATTGAAAAAGCGAAGAATTACGCTTGGCGTCTTTTGCACATCGTGCTACTTTCCGGACTCATACTTGGCCCGATTTTCATATTCTTGCGCAAATTCATGTTGATGCCGTTTTTTGAACTCTCCGCAGAAGCCCTCGACTTTGCGAGTATCGCCCTCTTTATGTCTGCCATAACAATATGGGCAAAATCCATAAATGCCACGACCATGAACGGAATTCTGCGAGCCGGCGGTGATACCTTTGGTGCTGCCAGCATCGACATCGGTATGCTGTGGGTCTTCGGTGTCCCGCTCGCATTAGTTGTCACCTACGTCTTCCATCTCCCGTTCGCCTACATGTTTGGTGTCATGATTGCAGAAGAATCCATCAAAACGATCTTTTCCTTCATCCGCATTCGCACCTACAAGTGGGCAAAGAAACTGGTTTAATCAAAATGGAATA
>DAIPXZ010000006.1:0-66294 GCA_036782995.1 Bacillota bacterium | reverse complement strand
AAAAAGGTAAATTTTTTGTAAAAATTGGCGAGCCACAATAGAGTAACCCTCCTTTATATTACGCGTTATTCAAGAATATTTGAAGTCTTTTAAGGACATTTTGTAGTACCTTCATAGTAGAAGCAAAGAAATGAGGTGCTCTCATGCCGCACAAAAATTACATCCCGGCGATAGATAATACCGTCTTCAAGACCTTCCCCACCATCGCTGGCGCTATTTTCGACCTCGACGGTACGCTTCTCGATTCCATGCAATTATGGAAAGAAATAGATAATGAATTCATCTCTCATCACGGCCATATCGTGACCCCGGAATATACATATGCCATGAAAACCATGGGTTACGAAGAAGCCGCCCGTTACACGGTTGAGCTCTTCAATCTCCCACTCACACCAGTCGAAGTCGTGCAAGAATGGAATCGAATGGCACGTGATAAATATGCTCATGAAGTCCGATTAAAGCCCGGCGCCGAGGAACTCCTGAATTGCCTTCGTGTCCGAGGCATACGCCTTAGCATCGCCACCGCTTTGACACTTGAAAATGCAACGATTGCTCTCGAAGCGAACGGTATCCTTGACTGTTTTGAGCATATATCTACGCTCGATGAAGTAACTCGCGGCAAGGGTAGCCCTGATATTTATCTGCTTGCCGCAGAAAAAATGTCCCTCTCGCCAGATCAATGCGTCGTTTTCGAAGACATCTTACTCGGTATCAAGGCAGCAAAAACCGCAGGCTTTATGACCTGCGGTATTTATGACAAAGTATCTCATGATGAATGGCCAGACATGCAAGAAACTGCCACATCAGCCTTTCAAAGCTTTACGGAAATGATTCGTTAATCGAGGAAATCCACTTCCTTGCTGATTCGCTCGACAATCGGGCCTTTTCGCTCATTAAATATCTTCTTGTTATTCTCGAAAAGATTACCGCCCTTCGTGTCGATTGATACAATCAGCGGCCCAAAATTCTTCACCTTCATGACCCACATAGCTTCCGGCATACCAAGATCAAGCCATTCGACACCGGATACTTCTTCGACGCATTTCGCCGCAAGTACCGCACAGCCGCCCGGAAAGACGGTATGAAGGGCCATTCCCTTCTTGCATCCTTCGACAGTCTTATCGCCCATGCCACCCTTGCCCACAATTAAGCGAACTCCTGTCTTTTCAATATATTCAGCCTCGTAAGCATTCATACGCATGCTGGTCGTCGGTCCGATGGAAATGACTTGATATTGCGTCACCTCATTACCATCCGCGTCTGTCTTCGTTCCAATCGGCTTCATAATTGGGCCCGCATGAAAAATCGCGCCTCCCTCTAAATCGACAGGTGAAGGCTTCCCTTGCTTGACCACGCGCTGGTGAACATCATCACGTCCCGTTACAAGAAGACCGTCTAGGTAGACAATGTCGCCAATCGTAATATCCTTTACATCCTCCGGACGAATCGGGGTTGAAAGATGATACTGCTTCATAGTGTCACCCCCTTTGAAGTAATGAAATCATAGGTTAAATCAGATCTAATGAGAATCGACGCACGACGATGTGCCCAGCAAGCGGTCGAAATGCCCATTGCAAGTGTTGCAGGGTGACGAGCCGCCTGTTCGACATGAACGCCCATCACTGAATTCTTGCCGGTTAGTCCTCCTGGCCCAATACCAATCTCGTTAAGTCCCTTTTCGAGTTTCTCTTCGAGCTCTGCGCCGCGTGGATTACTGTTTCGTGTACCAATCGGACGAAGCAGTGCTTTCTTTGAAAGCTTCGCAGCAACCTCTGCTGAACCCGCGATGCCGAGACCGAGAAGAATCGGCGGGCACGCATTAATCCCGTATGAAGTCATTTGGTCGAATACTCGCTTAATAATACCTTCATATCCTTCAAGCGGCATCAAGACCGTCGCCATACCCGGAAGACTGCATCCGCCGCCAGCCATATATACATAAACCTTCACATCATCACGGCCCGGCATTAATTCCCAATCAATCCACGGAACACGTGTTCCAATATTATTACCCGTATTCTTTTCATCAAAAACCTCAACCGCATTTGGACGGAGCGGCGCATCCTTCGTCGCCTTTCGTACTGCCTCAACCAGGCACTCTTCCATCTCATCTATATATGGAAACTTCGTTCCAATTTGAACAAAAAACTGAATGACACCTGTATCCTGACAGGAAGGTCGAGACAATGAGTCCGCCAACTCTAAATTTTCAAACATTGCGTCATAAATTATTTTCGCAAACTCCGTCGACTCGTCCTCACGCATTTCCTTAAGCTTCGCCAATACATCGTCCGGCAAATGCTTGCTCGCGTAACAAATGAATTTCGAAATGAGCAAAGAGAGTTCTGTTGCTTTTTGATCCATTTCTCGCAACCTCCTATTAATACATATATACGTCGTACATACTATCACATTTATCGCATACATGCGCATCGAGCTCGAGTGAATCTTTTGTATAGAAGCCATCTGTTTTTGCAATATTCTCTTGACATTGTTTCACTTTTGAAAACACTGCCGCCATCTTGTAACTTGCCTGTTCATCGCATATTTCGCCATTTTTGCAATTTTCTTGCAATGCGTTTTTCGTTCATATTTTGCAACAAATAATTATTTTCTTGCAATTTTTGTTCGTTGGCTATTTTCTTTTAAATGGAAGCGTTGTATAATGTTTCTGTTTGGTCGTGAAGAGGCTTATCTTCTCGACATCCACATTATCTACTGATTCATATTATTTACGGAGGTTTCACCCATGGCAATTAAAAACGAGTATTTGAAGCGTGTTTATAACACCATTCAACAAAAAGATCCCGACCAAAAAGAATTTCATCAGGCAGCCCTTGAGGTTTTAGAGTCCTTGGAGCCGGTTATTGACCGTCACCCTGAGTACGAAGAACAAGCCTTAATGGAGAGAATGGTTGAGCCTGAGCGTATCATCACATTCCGTGTACCGTGGTTAGACGATAAGGGAAACGTACAGGTAAACCGTGGTTTCCGTGTACAATTCAACTCCGC
Organism: Bacillota bacterium; assembly: GCA_036782995.1. Lineage (GTDB taxonomy): Bacteria > Bacillota > Clostridia > Saccharofermentanales > Saccharofermentanaceae > DAIPXZ01. Next base: position 63,282 of record DAIPXZ010000006.1, on the reverse strand, counting down.
TATTGGACCATATAAGGGCGGTCTTCGCCTCCATCCTTCTGTAAACCTTTCCATCTTGAAGTTCTTAGGCTTCGAACAATGTTTCAAGAATTCATTAACCGGTCTTCCGATCGGCGGTGGTAAGGGTGGTTCCGACTTTGACCCTAAGGGTAAAAGTGATCGTGAAGTAATGCGTTTCTGCCAGAGCTTCATGACAGAGCTTTCCAAGCACATCGGCCAATTCACAGACGTACCTGCCGGTGATATCGGAACAGGCGCTCGTGAAATCGGTTTCCTCTACGGCCAATACAAGCGTTTGAATAACGACTATGTTGGTGTATTAACAGGTAAGGGCCTCTCCTTCGGCGGTTCTTTGGCTCGTACAGAAGCAACAGGTTACGGCCTCTGCTACTTCACAGCTGAAATGCTCGCAGCCAAGGGTGAATCCTTCCAAGGTAAAACAGTAGCCATCTCCGGTTCCGGAAATGTAGCTATCTTCGCCACAGAAAAAGCAACGCAACTCGGCGGCAAAGTAGTAACACTTTCTGACTCCAACGGTTACATCTATGATGCAAACGGCATCAACCTCGACGTTGTAAAGGACATCAAGCTCGTAAAGCGTGGCAGAATTAAGGATTATGTCGCTGCTGTACCTACAGCAAAATACACAGAGGGTACGGGCGTTTGGACAGTAAAATGCGACGTTGCACTTCCTTGCGCAACACAAAACGAATTGAATATCGACGATGCAAAAGCATTGGTTGCAAACGGCTGCAAGTATGTTGCTGAAGGCGCTAACATGCCGACAACACCAGACGCAACAGTTTATCTCCAATCAAATGGCGTATACTTCGCACCTGGCAAGGCTGCAAATGCCGGCGGTGTTGCAACATCCGCTCTTGAAATGTGCCAGAACTCTGCTCGTCTTTCTTGGACGTTCGAAGAAGTTGATTCAAAGCTTCACGATATCATGGTTAACATTTACAAGAATGCTTCCGCTGCAGCAAAAGAATACGGCGACGCTGATAACCTCGTCATGGGCGCAAACATCGCAGGCTTCCTGAAGATTGCAGACGCTATGATGTCTCAGGGCATCGCATACTAATCGCTGCCCCCTGAATATCGCTTAATAAAAAGCCTAATGCTACACATCTGTGTGCATTAGGCTTTTTTATGCGACGAGCATAGTGTTTTCTTTACGCAGAACGCAAAGAAAAATCTCCTCGTAGCGGAGATGAGTATTTCTGTTTCAAAAAGGGATATTGTCTGTGATATTAGCTCATCGTTTCTTCGAGTTGTAGCTCTTCCACAGAGACCTTCGTATACTTAATGATATCTCCCATGCGTGGGGTATCCGCGTATGACACAAAGGTAAACGCTTCCCCTTCCCGTTTTGCTCTGCCAGTACGACCGATACGGTGGAGATAGTATTCATTTTCATTCGGGACATCGAAGTTGAAAACACCGTCGATGTCAGAGACATCAATACCGCGGGCGGCGACGTCTGTTGCAACGAGAATTTTGTATTTGCCGGCACGAAAGCCGTCCATAATTCGGTTGCGAGCCCCTTGGCCAATGTCACCATGCAAACATTCGACAGAATAGCCAAGCTTGCGGATACCTTCCGTGACGAAGCGGACACGGGATTTTGTATTACAGAAAACCATGACACGCGTAAGTGTGTGGCCTTTCATCACTTTATCGAATGTCGTAACCTTGTCTTTTTCGGCGACAGTCATCATGTATTGCTTGATTTTCGGCATGTCTTCAGCTTTTGGGGCAACATCGATTTCGACAGCGCCTTGCATGTATTCCCAAGAGATGTCCATGACTTCTCGGGACATGGTGGCGGAGAACATGGCAATTTGCTTGTCTTGCGGCGTCAGCTTCATGATTTTGCGAATATCGCGAATAAATCCCATGTCGAGCATCTTGTCGGCTTCATCGAGAATGAGTGTGTAAATCATCGAAACGTCGATCGAATGACGAGTGATGTGATCAAGTAAGCGGCCCGGTGTAGCAACGACAATTTGCGGTCTTTTACGCAAAGCTTCAATCTGTGTGTCCATGCGCTGGCCGCCGATAATCGGACAGATTTTAACGCCCTTTATAGTTGACGCGAGCATACGAAGCTCGGTACATATTTGCAAAGCAAGCTCTCGTGTCGGGCAAAGAATCAAATCTTGCACGAAGGGAGCTTCCATATTGAGATATTCCAGAATCGGAATACCAAAAGCAAATGTTTTTCCTGTACCTGTAGGAGCTTTTGCGATGACGCATTGGTTATCCATCAATAATGGAATTGTTTGTTTCTGAACAGACGTCGGAGATGTCATGCCCATTTTCGTTAATGAGCGTAACATCTCCTCAGAAAGATTCATATCTTTAAATGTCTCAGGTTCCAATAGGTTCTCCTTCTTCTTCTCGCTTTACTCCGTATACATACTGTGTCGGAGTAAAGTTCACCTTGTCAAAGAAGCCACTTACACGTCCCGTTGTTTCGAAGACGTTGTTGTAAGTCAGCATGTTGTAATACTCGAGGATGCCTGTCGGGTCACCCGTTTGTAAAACGGAAGAGTAGCGGTTACCCTCAGCATCGTAAATGGCCATCGTACTCAGAATCGGATATTGTTGATAGCATTCCGAAATCAAAATATTGTAGTCCGGAAGATCAATACCCGCTGTCTGAAGAAGCAATGTCGACAAATAGTTAAGGCTAATGTCCTCAATCTCTGCTTCTGGAATATCATAGTTTGCCCAGATGAAAAAGTCTGTCATGTAGAGGTTTTCCATCTCTTCGGCGGATAATTCAACAAGCTCTTTGCCCATGACGGTCTCGTAAAATCCGTTCTTCATGCTTGGGAGGTGATCTCCGAAGAAACAAATGATAGTCGGCTCGTCAGCGTTCTCAAAATAGTTGATAAGCTCTTCAACCGCGATGTCCGATTGGCGTGCCAAGGACAGGTATTGTTCAGTCTCCAGAAAACGACCCGGATACTCGGTAAGTTCAACGTCTTGGTTGAAGTTCGGGTTCGTACTGGTGTACGAGCCGTGGTTTTGCATCGTGACATTGAAGAGGAACAACGGCTGTCCTTCCTGCTTGTTCTCATAGAGCTCGATGAGCTTTTGATACGAGCAACGATCACTTATATAAGAACGAATAAACTCTGCGTTGTCACCAAAATCGTCAATAGAAAGGAACTGGTCAAATCCGAGATGCTCGTACACATCTGGTCGATTCCATCCACTTGCCAGATATGGGTGAACTGCGATTGCGCTATAGCCTTCTGCTTTCAGGATGCGTGCAAGAGAACCGGAAGTCGAATCAATATACTGCTGGTAAGGGATACTTCCGTTCGGGAAAAAGGTCATCGAGTTTCCTGTCAAAAACTCAAATTCCGAGTTCGCTGTACCGCCGCCATATGTCGACACATGTACGTCACCACGTAATGTATTTTCTTCCATGGAATCCATAAAAGGAGAAAGGGGCAAGTTGGTTTCGAAATCACCGATTGAGGACAAATCGGTGTACGATTCGTTCATTATGCAAATAATGTTTGGTTTTTGCCCCGCCGCTAAAGCTTCTTCGCTGGTAGAAAGCGGCGTTGTGCGATTTGCTTTTTCTTCCTCATATGCGTTCATTACTTCTTCATCGAGCATTTCATAACCCGTGCCAGATTCGACATGCGCTTGAATATCTCGAAGTGAGCCCTCACCATAGTTCTCTGGTTTTTCGACATTCAAGTATTGCGCATTCATGGTAAGCGCAATCAGCATTCCGTTATTGGTGAAGTTTGAAGGCGGGTTCCAGACGTTGTTTACGATACCGAGCTTTTGCATCACGCTGAAGGCAGTTACCTGATAACGATCGGTATCAAAAAGAGCCATAACAAGGAAAGCACTGAGTGATACGGAAAGAGCACCAACAATGATACGAGTACGAATACGCGGGATTCTATAGTTGCATTTCCAGATAGTTAAGGTCGCAAGAATAAAACCGAGTGCCGCGATGGCAAGAATCGGCGAAAGCTCCGGATGGTAGCTACCTGAAACATTGACGGCAGTCTTCAATGTAACAATATCGAGAAGCTGTATTGGCTCCCCTCTCCAAAGCAATTTGAAGTGATTGAAAACGGCCACAGCGAAGAAAACCGTATTTGCCAAAATCATCGAAAGGCGGAAACGATTAAATACTGCAAACGAAATCAGATACACCAGCAAGTAGAATATGTAGCTGATGAAATAGATTGGTAACGTCTTAAGCAAAGCAGAGTTACCATTTAAGATTTCAACCATGAAGTACATGGCAATCGGCATGGTAAAAAGAACTCCAAAGCAGAGTTTTTCACGTGTCTTTTCTCTAACATTGACATCAATTATAGCAACAAAAGCAGAAAGAGCCACGAGGATAACACTGACATACATGCAGAATGTATTTGTTTCCACATACCCAAATTGTGCGTTCGATTGATAACGTACACCCTCTTCTAATCCCGGATAAGAGACGTTACGAAGTGCATCTTGAACATTGGAGGAAACCCATACCATCGGGGCCTTCTCAAAACCATATTCAAAAGCCTGAAGCGTGTATCTGTATTTTTGTGTTGTATCTAATTCCAAATTCACGTTAAAGCGATGATATTCACCGTTAACGAGATCTTTTATGTCGACGTTCTCGCTATAAAGCACCTTGCCAGATGGATTTAGTACTTGAAAGGTGATATATCCTTTCGCAGTTTCATCCGTATATGTGGCCAGACGAGCTTCAATAAAAGCAATATCTTCCTTCTCTGGAACAAATGGTTGGACAAACGGCTCATCGCCGTCCAATACGCCGAGCGTCTGCGAACGACGTCCAAGATATGACGCAGTCGTTTCCGAAGTGAAAATCGAGGAGTCAAAAATGATGACTGCCATAGCAGCTAGCGTTAAAAGTGCCACTATGCCAATGCGTATCTTGTTTCTCGTAAATGTGATTGGTTTTTTACTAAATCTAATCAAATCATGCGCCCCACTAGTGTTGCATTTGCTTTTTTCTTTATTTCGTTATCATTATAAGGGGTTTTCACTTCGTTTCAATCCGTTTTCATTTGTCGAATTGCACAGTTTTATCAACGTTTCTACTATACCCTCATAGCAGAAAAGCAACGATAAAAAGAGCCGAATAGCCTTTGAAATCAGTGGATTAGAGCGAGAAGGAATGGGGAAGAAGCTCCGAGAGCGCGAAACGTTTCGCTTCGCCACCTTCAACAACATACACAGAAAAATCCTGAATGGATACATATTCGGACAACACCTGACGGCAAATGCCACAAGGAAAGCACGGTATATCAGGCCTTTCGCCTCTTTTTGCCCCGACGACAGCAATGGCAAGAAAATCCGTCACGCCCTCGCTTATCGCCTTGGCAATCGCTACTCTTTCCGCGCAAAGACTAGGTGCCATGACACTCGATTCAATATTACATCCGGTAAAAACACGTCCGTCCGCCGATAGAAGGGCCGCACCAACCATATAATTCGAGAAAGAGGCTATCGCATTTTCTCTCGCCGCCGTTGCGGCCAATACTAGCTTCTCTATCATTTGCTGTTCCATTTCATTAGCCTCTTTCATCTTCAAGCCGCGCTCATAGGCAAGTCTTCCACCTGCAAATCGCTGATTACTTTATCAATCGGCTCGTTCCAAGGCGGTCCGCACCCGCGTTCATCATCTCTTCTGCCGTTTCGTAATTACGGATTCCACCCGCTGCCTTCACCTTCACACCGAACGACACACTTTTTTTCATGAGTGCGACATCCTTGGCCGTCGCGCCTGCCGTACTGAAACCAGTCGACGTCTTGGCAAAATCACATCCGGACTTTGATATCAGGCCGCAAAGCTTCACAATCTCGATATCCGTAAGTTGGCACGTCTCAATTATTACTTTCAATATTACGTTATGACAAGCCTCGCGCATCGCTAGTAGCTCCGCGTATATCGCATCCATCGCGCCGGACTTCACATCACAGAGGTTAATCACCATATCAATCTCCGTTGCTCCGTTCGCGATAGCCTCTTTTGCCTCAAAAACCTTCACCGCCGTAGTCGAATATCCATTTGGGAAGCCGATAACCGTGCAAATCGGCATCTTACCCCGTGCAAACTCTGCCGCCTTTTTCACATAACACGGAGGAATACAAACACTTGCCGTGCCAACATCATACGCATCCTGAATCGCTTTCTTGATATCCTTCCACGTCGCCGTTATAGATAGTTGCGTATGGTCGACGATTTTCAGGATGTTTTTCTCCTCATTGGTATACTTTTTTCCCATAATGTTGTTCGCCTTTCTATTCCATTTTTTCGATTATCTGCTGAAAAGACTGTCCGTCTATATCCTTCGTTTCCACATGTAAATACGCACCGACCGTTGCGCCCAAATCGGCAAAAGTCTTTCGTGTCCCGATATTCACACCTGACGCTATCTTCTTCCCGTAAAGAATGACAGGCACATCTTCCCTGGAGTGGTCTGTCGATTCTGTTGATGGGTCACAGCCATGATCCGCCGTGATAACCAACATGTCATCCGCCTTCATCTTCTCCACCAGCCCCGGTAGTCTTCGATCAAAAGCCGTCAAAGCAGCGGCGTATCCGTCAACATCATTACGATGCCCGTATTGCATATCAAAATCGACCAAGTTGACATAAATCAAGCCATTTTCCACTTCATCCATCGCAACAAGCAAATGATCCATACCGTCTTCATTATTTTGTGTGCGCACTGTTTTCGTAATCCCGCTTCCGGCAAAAATATCATTGATTTTACCGATTCCATAGACCGTGAGTCCTTTATCCATAATCAAATTCAGAACGGTTTTTCGAGGCGGCAGAAGCGAAAAATCATGACGATTCGACGTGCGTTCGTAATCGGGATATTTACCGACAAATGGTCGAGCAATCACACGTCCAACACCGTAATCTCCTACAAGAAGCTGTCTCGCGATTTCGCAATCACGATATAGTTCGTCAATCGGTACCACTTCCTCATGTGCCGCAATCTGGAAAACACTGTCCGCTGACGTATAAACAATCAGCTTTCCAGTCGCTTCGTGTTCCCGGCCGTAATCGGCAATCACCTTCGTGCCCGAATAAGGCAAATTACAAAGAACCCCTCGACCTGTTTTTCGTGCAAAATCATCAAGCAACTCCTGAGGAAAACCATTCGGAAATACCGGTAATGGCTTTTCCGAAATGATACCAGCCATTTCCCAATGTCCGATTGTCGTATCCTTACCCATCGATGCTTCCTGTAACCGTCCATACGCCCCAGAACCGCCCGTTGTCGCACGGTCCTCCGGAAACGCCCGTTCAATCGAGCTCAATCCCATACTTTGTAAAATCGGCACATCGAAAAATTCACTTTTCGCTACCGCCCGCAAGGTATGACTACCTTCGTCACCAAATGCAACTGCATCTTTTGCAAACCCAATGCCGAAGCTGTCGAGTACTATCCAGATAACACGTCTGCTCCCCATGACCTCACTCCTTAATGAACGTCGCATACACACGAAAACATTTATCTTCTCACGTTAGTTTACCACGAAAAAACATCATCGTACGAATCCTTGTCCGAAGATAAATAAGCGGCCCCTTGCCGAAGAAAGGAGCCGCTTTACATAAACCATAGTAATCGAGATAGTCAAAGGTTCATTTCCGATGAGATATCACCGAATTCTCCCGCGTCATCTCAAAGCGAGAAACCGCCAGTACTATCACTCGTCACTGCGCTATCGATTACATCATCCGGAATCTCTACCGTTGTATCATCAATAGCATACAAAGTAAACTCCATATCATATTGATTAATTGAATACTCAAACCCATATCCTGCACCCGGATCTTCACTCATCGATGACATCATGCTACCAAGCGACTCAATCAGCTGACGCATTGTGATACCTTCCTCAGCAAACATACCGAGCTCTGGGCTGATGCTTGACAAGAATGTTGCCGGCATATCCATAATTGTCTCCACAACATTTTGCATCAACTCTGTACCATCAAAAGACAAACCGGCAAATTGATGCGATTCCTCATAAATCCAGAGCGTAATATCGATATCAACCTCTTCAAAATTCTCACCAAAAGCTTCTTGTAAATCAGCTAAAATCGTTTCGAAATCAATAGACTCAAGCCCACTGTTTTCAACCACGTCTTGACCGGCTTCAAAATCAAGGAGCATATCAATAATTATGTCACTGGAAACGAGGCCCGTAATCACATATGCAGATTCTCCCTCAATTTTCTCCGTATCATCCTCAAGCGTAAGATCATCGGCATTATCCTTCAAAGAAGTAAGTAATTCATCCACCTTGCCGGATGCCATATCCATTTGATTCTCATTGGCGGCTGTCTCAGATTTCACCCAGCCGTTTTCATCATCATTATAGGTGTAGGTCAGGCCCTCTCCATTATCGACATAAATTTCCCTATTGCCGATAGGACTTTCTTCACTAGCTTCTATCGTCATATGCATTGCATCTTCACAATATTCAAACGTAGCTTTTACGTTATCTGTACTATTCTCCGGCTCAGCGAAAATGCCCAAATCAACATCATAATCCACATCGATGCCCATAGCGAAGGACTCAATATCACTGTAATTTGCAGATGCGTCCTCTAATAAAGACTCCACTGTAACATCCTCGCTACTCTTCTTGCTATCCTTGTCGTCATCCTTGTTACAGGCTGTAAAGGAAAGAACCATAGCCCCCGCCAAAATAACGGAAAAAATCTGTTTCTTCATGTTTTTTCTCCTCCAAAACATAAATCTTTTAGTTTCCAAAATGACAAATAGTTTTGTCTATGTCGAAGTTTATCACATATCGTATTTTTTTAAAAGCATAATAAATATGCAAGAAAAAGGCGTCGCAGATGCGACGCCTTGTAAGAATCTCGAAATATGCTTCATTCGTTTCTTAGCGGAAGAAGCTCATCAATATACCCGCAGCTACAGCCGAGCCGATTACACCAGCCACATTCGGACCCATGGCGTGCATGAGAAGGAAGTTTGACGGGTTTGCCTTTTGTCCCTCAACCTGAGCAACACGGGCCGCCATCGGAACAGCGGAAACACCTGCAGAACCGATAAGAGGATTGATTTTTCCCTTGGTAATTACGCACATTAGCTTTCCAATAAGAATACCGCCGACTGTGCTGAAGATAAAGGCCATAAGGCCCAAAAGAACAATCTTCAACGTGCTTGCCTTCAGGAAAATGGCGGCATCTGTCTTCGCTCCGACGGAAACGCCGAGGAAGATGGTAACGATGTTCATCAATGCGTTTTGTGCCGTGTTCGAAAGACGATCCACAACACCGCACTCCTTGAAGAGATTACCGAGCATCAGGAAGCCAATGAGCGGCGCGACCGACGGAAGGAGCAATACGCAAAGAAGAATAACAATGATCGGAAAGCAAATCTTCTCGGTCTTGCTGACTGTACGAAGCTGCTCCATTTTGATGGCGCGTTCTTTCTTTGTGGTCAGAAGCTTCATGATCGGAGGCTGAATAAGCGGAATCAATGCCATGTAAGAATAGGCCGCCACGGCAATCGCCGGCAACAATTCTGGTGCCAGTTTATTCGTTACGAAAATTGCGGTTGGTCCGTCTGCTCCGCCGATAATAGCGATGGAAGAAGCTTCATTCGGAGCAAAGCCGAGTGCTACGGCAACAATCAAAGCCACTGCGATACCAACCTGCGCGGCAGCACCGAGGAACAATGAGGAAGGACGTGCAATCAACGGTCCGAAGTCAGTCATAGCTCCGACTCCCATGAAGATAAGCGAAGGATATATGCCTAAATCAACGCCTAACTTGAGGTAGTAAAGAAGTCCGCCGGCTTGAAAACCATCTTCTCCGAAGACTCCGACCGGATGGTCGGCAATACCCGTAATTGGTAGGTTTACCATCAGCATACCAAATGCAATCGGAAGCAGAAGCATCGGTTCGAACTTTTTCGCAATAGCGAGGTACATAAGTACAATGGATACGAGGATCATGACTACGCTTTGCCATGTAATGGCAGCGAAACCAGAATCCTTCAATATGGAAACAATGGTATCAATGATAATCACTTTGCTTCTCCTCCTTAACTAATGGATACGAGGAGAGCACCGGTGTCTACCGTAGCACCCTTGGTCACCGCGACTTGTGCAATCACGCCGTCTTTCGGGGCAACGATTTCATTTTCCATCTTCATGGCTTCGAGAATCACCAGAATCTCACCGGCCTTCACAGACTGACCGGCAGTAACACGTACATTAAGAATCGTACCCGGCATCGGGGCGTTCACCGGAGTCGCACCTGCAGCCAAAGCTGCAGCAGGAGCAGCGGCAATCGGTGCGGCAGCAGCTGGTGCGGCAGCTACCGGAGCTACGGGAGCGGCTGTTATGGTCGTGGTTTTGAGAAGATTGGCTTTACCCTTCTCCACTTCCACTTCGTATTCTTTATCATTTATTTTTACTACATAAATCATCGTTTTACTTCTCCTCTTCCCTTATTTGGATTCGACCAATGCAATCGACTTAAAGCAAAGCTCTTCAAGCGGGATGCCCGATTCGTCACTGACAATCGCCATAATCATGGCAGCAGTGGGTTCGTCGACATTCTTTAGGCGGAGTGTTCCAGAAGAGAAAATCTCTTCATTGCCGGCTGTCGAGGCAGGCATATCATCCGAAGCAACAGTAGCCGGAGTGTCCGAAACCGTCTTTTTACTATCATTACCGGTAAAGGCCTGCATAATCTTCGATACAATAGTCAAAATGAAGGCGATGATGAAAAGCACAGAAAAAACCAAAATTACACAAATCAATGCGTTAATTACGGCATCCTTTACTGTCCAATCCAATGTGTCTAAAAGAATCAGCTGATTCATGGAAATCAAGCCTCCTTCTTTTCAATCGTATAGTTGACGGAGCGGCTTTCTTTTTCTTCGCGAGCCGCAAAGAAATTCTCGGCATTTGTCGGGAAAGCGATGTAGGAAAGAACATCCTCATCCGAGCGAGCCATCTTCCCGAGCTCCTTCTTTGTCTTTTCGAAAATCGGTTCCAGAGTGTCGGCAAAACGTCCTTCCATTGGCTTCTCATCGCCCAAAACTCTCTTGATGAGGTCCGGATCGACTTCGCCCGGAGCACGGCCGTATTCACCGCGGATATATGCTTTAATCTCCTTGGTGATGTCTTTGTAACGCTCACCGAGCAATACATTGTACGTTGCTTGTACGCCGACCATCTGGCTCAATGGTGTAACGAGCGGCGGGTATCCCATGTCTTTACGAACCTTCGGTGTCTCGGTAAGAACTTCATCCAAACGGTCAATCGCATTCGCCTTTTTAAGCTGTGCAACGAGGTTCGAAAGCATACCACCCGGTACTTGGTAAACGAGAGCGTCTGTCTTCGTTCCCATTACGTACGGGTCAAGAAGTCCGGATTCGATATCCTTTGCCTTAACAGGAGCAAAGAAATCATTAATCTTCTTCAGTATTTTGGTATCCAAATCAGTCTCATAACCCATCTGCTCGAGTGCATATTTCATCGTCTCAGTAGCCGGTTGAGCCGTGCCGCCGGAGAAAGAAGAAATCGCGCAATCGATACCGTCACAGCCAGCTTCGACTGCCTTAACATAGGTCATCGGTCCGAGGCCTGTTGTTGCATGTGTATGGAGGAAAATCGGCAGCTTAACATTCGTCTTCAATGCCTTGATCAGGTCGAATGCTTCCTGCGGCCCCATAATGCCAGCCATATCCTTTATACAAATGGAATCGACACCCATACCTTCGAGTTCTTTTCCCATTTCTACGTATTTCTCAAGATTGTGAATCGGGCTCGTCGTGTAGCAAATACAGCCTTGCGCGTGCTTGCCTTGCTTCTTAACTTCATCGACTGCTGTTTCGATATTGCGGAAGTCATTGAGCGCATCGAAAATGCGGAAAATATCCATACCGTTTTCAGCCGATTTCGCAACAAACAAGCGAACCACTTCGTCCGGATAATGCTTATATCCGAGAATGTTCTGGCCGCGAAGCAACATTTGAAGAGGTGTCTTCTTTACCTTTGCCTTAATCTTCCGAAGGCGCTCCCACGGGTCCTCGTCCAAATAACGAAGGCACGAATCAAATGTCGCGCCTCCCCAGCACTCGAGCGAATAGTAGCCCGCTTCATCGAGGGTCTCCAGAATGCCTTCGAAATCGGAAAATGGCATTCTCGTTGCCATCAGCGATTGATTCGCGTCGCGCAACACTGTTTCTGTAATCTTTACTTTCATACGATGCGTCCACTCCTTATATCAATAAAAATAACAAATAAAAAAGGGGTCGGAAATCACTTCAAAAGAAGTACTCCTCACCCTAAAGTCACATATATAGTTCGGATTGTTACCATACTACAAGCAATTACCCCAACAAAATCACTCACATGTAATCAGCATAGAGCCAAGGATTTCCGAATAAAGTATACTCGAAAGCCTTGCCCAACACAAGGAAAACTATTGTTATTTCCGAGCATATTTTTGATTTTTTTGAAACGTTTCCATCCTTGATTCTACTTGTTTGTCGGTTAATCAAATAAATCACAATTTGGTACACAATCGTACCGATACCTGCGGTAAAAAGATACGACCGATTGAGCCATACCGCCATCTTTGCAGAAAGCGATTCCGATCCGGCCTTGATTTGACGGTTGCGGAATCCACGCGCGACAAGCCAAGCGACCAGCGAAAGATATTTCTCAACGCGGACGATTGCAAAAAGAATGCCAGCCACAAATATTTTCCAAAAGAAAAGAGAATGATCCATATCTCGTCCGACAATCAAGAAGACGAAATATGCGATAACAGCAACCCATGCGAGAACGCCCTGAATACAACAAAGGGAACACATGAATTTAGCAAAGGGTCGGCGATTCTTTTTCTCCTCTGCCTTCTTTTCGGCGGCCTTCTTCTCGGCAGCCTTCTTCTCGGCAGCCTTCTTCTCGGCAGCCTTCTTCTCGTCCATCGCTTGTTTAATTACGTTCTTGTCTTGTTCCTTGTCTTTCATAGCCATACCTCTCTCTATCGGATATGCACCGACGGTTGCAGATTAGTCCTCTTCCTTCTCTTCTGGTTTTTCTTCGGGCACCACATGCAAAAGAAGCTTCGAAATCCAGTTCTCTTCAACTTCCAATACTTTGATAGAAATGTTTTTATACTGCACGGTCGGCGTCTCCCCATCATCCGGAACTCGATCCAAAAGTCCTAATGTTAATCCGGCAATGGTATCATAATCCTCGCTGATGAGGTCAACGCCAATTTGTTCTTCGAGGTCGCTGAGCGGTGTATCACCAGTCACGAGGAAATCCCCGTTATTGAGCGTTGTAACCTGTTCGTCCTCTTCATCAAATTCATCCGTTATATTTCCGACAATCTCTTCGAGCATGTCTTCGATTGACGCGATTCCCATTGTACCGCCGTACTCGTCAACGATGACTGCGAGCTGCATTTTTCCCTTTTTCATCTCATGGAACAGCGAGGAAATCTTCTTCGTCTCGTGAACCACCAGCGGTGGACGCATGATTTTATCGAGCGAGAACCGCCCGCTGTCCGCGTCTTCTTTGGTCACGCCAAGTAAATCCTTTATGTGGAGAATGCCCACAATCTCATCAATTGTGTCGCGATATATAGGGATACGCGTGTATTTTTCATTGCGTGCGATATCCATGACCTCTTCGAAGCTCGCGTCAATCGGGAGGGAAACAATTTTTTTGCGGTGTGTCATTATCTCCGAAACATCTTTGTCGTTAAACTCAAAAATATTCTGGATCATTTGCTTTTCTTCGTCTTCAATTGAGCCTTCTTCACTGCCGACATCAACCATCAAGCGAATCTCTTCTTCGGTGACGTTCTTGTCCTTTTCCTCCGGATTGATATGCATAATCCTTAAGACGACGCTCGTAGAAAAAGTCAGAAATGCGACAAACGGGCGGAGCAAAATACCAAAGGTTCGAACGATGGAAGAAGAAAAGAAAGCAAGCTTTTCCGGATATCTTTGCGCCACACGCTTCGGTACCAATTCGCCCAGTACGAGGGAAAAATACGAAAGTATGATAGTGACAACAACCATGCAAAGTGTGGCAAGAATCGGGTACTTGCCATTTGGATCAATTGCCGATGAAAGACGCGACGAGAATTTATCCGCGGCAAAAGCACTTGATAGGAATCCGGCAAGTGTCACACCGACTTGAATGGTGGCAAGAAATGTACTGGGATTCTCGATGAATTTCAGCACGCGTTTGGCAGGACGATTGCCCTCCTCCGCTTGCTTCTTTACTTTATTGTCATTGAGAGTGATAACGGCCATCTCGGTTGCCGAAAAAAACGCATTTATCAGAATAAAGATAAGAACGATTATCAGGTCAATTACTATTTGACCGATACTGTCTTCGGGCACTTGTATTCCTTTCCTTCCTTCAAAAAGAGCGTGTGCGTGAAAAGACGACGCTCGCGAGATACTTATTGGTAAAAATATAGCAGATTTGAGTTACTTATTCAATAAATCAGATGAAAGAGAGCATCCAACAGAATGCAACGATAATGAATATATCTCCGATATTCATACCGACGCTTATGTGCTTTCCACAAATTTCGATTTCCAAATTGTTTATGCTGATAGGCGTAAGCAAGCACTTCACTCGCCTCCGTCATATGGAACACATCGGCGGCGGTCTCCAGATATTCCCACGCTTTTTTTCGGTCCTCGTCGCTTTCCGCCGAAAAAAGAAGAGCTCGTCCCGCGTAAAAAAGTGCCTCGGGCGTGTCATCTCCGATTGCCTTCTGAAAATGTATATAGGATTCCTTGTAAACCGAAGCGGGAATCTTCATGAACGCAACTACTTTTTTGTATCTCTTCTCCGGCATTTTGGACGCATATTCCGCCTCGATTGCCAGACCGAAAGCAATCCGAATATAGGGATTATTCGACTTCAAATACTTTGTGAGATTATTCCGTATTATTGCCACATCAGACGAAGACGTGTAATACATCGCCGGAACATAAATACGACGATGTCGCTTCATGTCGAACCATCGGTAAGAGTAGTCTTCTTGAAATTCGCCCATTATTTGTATGATATATTCCATACCAGTCGCGCTAATATTTTTTCATCCGAGAAATCGGTAATTATATCGAGTGCCCTACTCAGACAGATTTTCTTCTTCATCAACGGATTGCCGTAAAACCATAGCGCCGCCAGAGCCGCTTTCGCTTCCGGTATGCTGACGGACGCTTTTTCGAAATATTCTTTTGCCTTTTCAGAACCTAGTCCTCGATGTTGAAAGATATTCAGATATTGACCCGTCCTCATGGCAGCATACGCTTGACGCTGGTGAGACGCGTAGAGTATCCGATCTTTTTCATTAGCCAGAAAGCTCGGACGAGGCTTCAATGGCTCATCCGCCACTCTTCTATACCATATGTAGGCTTCGTTATCGTCTTTCTTTACACCATAGCCGTTGCTATAGCACTTCGCGAGCTTCATCATCGAGCGAGTATGACCCGCATTCGCGGTTTCTTTTAAATACTCTATTGCAACCTTGTCCGTGATTCGATTAATTTTGTTGGAGAAATGAGCATCCGCAATAACAAATTTTGCCATGAGGTCACCCTTGCTCACTGCACGCTGGAGATAGTAAAATGCTCGTTCCGTACTACGCGGGAAAACTTTACCCTCCAATAATAATTCACCCATCGCCGTCATTGCTTCTGGATAATCATTTCTCGCCGATTCAAGAAGAAATTCTTTTTCTTTTTCACCATCGATATGTGACCGGCGTTCGCGTAAAGCATAGAGACACATTGCTCGTACATCATGATGCTCTGCAGCATAGAGCAGCAATCCATATCCTAACTCCTGATTAGGTTCTCCAAGGGAATGATTGAGATGGCAGACCGCAAGGCAGCAAGCGGCGGACATATCTTTCTTTATCATGCCTTTCGTGTAAAAGGAAGATGCCTCTTTCATGTCAACATCCACACCAATACCATTTTCATATGCTAGCCCAACCTGCACAAAAGCAGGAGGAAAACCGCGCTCCGCTGCGCGTTTAAAATACTTGAAGGATTTTTTCAAGTTCTTGTTCGTATTCTCCCCGTAACGATAAATCTCCCCGAGCCGATATAGAGCTTCCGGAAAATCAAATGACGCCGCTTTAAGCAAATATTCTCGTGCCATGTCAGGGTTTTTCCCCGTTATCGCGCCATCCTCGTAGAAATAAGCCATACGAAAAAGTGCCGGAGGGTAGTCTTCAGCTGCAGCTTTTTCACATTCTTTATATGATTCTGATGGGTTCTTTTCGAGACCGCCTATTCCATCGTGGTACGCCAGCGACATGTAATAATGGCCGGCGGCACAATCAGCATCAGCCGCTTCTTTA
The DNA here is from genome assembly GCA_036782995.1 of Bacillota bacterium. Taxonomy (GTDB): domain Bacteria; phylum Bacillota; class Clostridia; order Saccharofermentanales; family Saccharofermentanaceae; genus DAIPXZ01. Next base: position 46,865 of record DAIPXZ010000006.1, on the reverse strand, counting down.
TATAGCTCGACCGCGCGTGTTTCATCTTTTTCGACAGCACGTCCGTCTTGGTAAAAGGTCCCGAGCTTCACACTGGACAGCGAGTGATGCTGAGCCGATGCCAAGCGATACCATGTGAGTGCCACGTTCGGATCTTTGTCGACACATGCGCCAACTTCAAACATGCAACCTAACATGCAGCGAGCATCGGGATTTCCACCGACAGCACCCTTTCGAATATATTCATACGCTTTTTTTGTATCCTTTTCGACATAGAATCCAAAGAGATAGCAGCTTCCGACCAGATAATTTGCCGTAGGATGACCTCCGTCCGCTGCCTTTCGGTAGAGGGCGAAGGTCTCCTTATCCACGGTTCCTTTTTTCTTTTGTTTATCCATGCCAAGTCTCACCATGGCACTCTTATTCCCTTCGACATATGCATAGTAATGCAGCTTCATCGAAGAAATTTCCTTATCTAAAAACGGCTTGTCATTAACAATCATAAGTTTCCGTACTTCCTTCTATTGCGGGACGTACGGTCTTCGTCAGATGTGTCCCGCTGTTATTCCGTATGATTGGCAGATTTGATTGAATTCGGTAGATTGAGCAAATCCGTTGAAGACAATCTTTCTGTTCTCAATCGTATCATTTTCGAGAACGGCCATCCAGTTCGCCATTCCTTCTGCATCCGGTTCACGATTCATAAAGGTGCGATAGAGGCGTGTTAAATATTCTTCCTTTGTATTGTTTTGCGCTAAGAATTCACTGCTAAAGAAGAATCCGTAGGCAACATTCGCGCCGTCCATCGAACCATAAGATAGTGCGTGCGACCAATTATACATTCCCATGCGGTCCTCGCTTCTTCCGAGTGCAATCGTATACAAGCGATATACAAAGAAGTCTATTTTTGATGTACACATGAAGTCTTTGCCCATCTGGTAAGTACCTGCTACGATACCAAAAGATTTACATATATTATAGAATTCCACAGAGTTCGCAAATCCTTGAAATACATCTTCCCGTGTAAGCTGGCCGCTTTCGAGGCCGTTATACCATGTCGCAAATCCTGGTCCATCACTTCCTCGGTCAAAGAATAATCGGTAAAGATTTTCAACATATTCTGCGTTGCTCATCGAACGTGATTGGTATTCGGCACTATAAATGAAACCATATGCACAACTAATTCCAGTAACTTCTTTGGAAAGCAATTTGTTCGTCCAGTCGTTGCATCCTGCTGTCTCTGGGGCACGACCGAGAGTAATCTGATAACAACGTGTTACAAATTCACGCACACGATCCTCACCCAGAACACTGCCCGGTGTTGGAGTCGGCGTGCTTGTTGGTGTAGGCGTGTTAGTCGGAGCCGGCACACCAATGGTAAGCTCTACTGGCGAGAAATAGGCACACTCGTCGTCTCCAATTTTGAAATAAAGCTTGACTGGCGAAGTAATCGGCCATCCATTTTTCGGAGTAATAGTAATGCTATATCTTCGAGTAGTTCCATTATCTTGGAATGATTTGAAGTATGATAAAGTATAGTTTTCAGCACTTACTGTGCAAGCTTCATCCATGAATAATTCGCAGGCTCCTTCAAAGGATGATGACTTTTCCGCAAACACCAAAAATGTTGCAGCCTCTTCTTGATTTCGGGTAGGCAAAGTATACGAGCTATTTTCCACCGTCGGTTGTAGGTAGGGAATAAGAATGTCTTCGAGTATCGAACCCGATGCCGATACTTTCTTATAATACTTGCAAAGTGTACTAGACTCGAACTCCGCAATGTGCACATCTGCGGGGATATAGAAAAATTGCGTTTCGGAATCCGATAATTTGAAACTGCCAACCTCATATGATTTTCCATTGGAAAGAACCACCGAAGAAATCTCATGATCATTATTCAAATCAGCATATAATCCTTCCACACATGGACTAACCGGCACGCAATCCTGCCCTCCCGTGACCGCGTCTTTCGGAGTCGGATTTACTAACACTACATCGTCTTCTAGATCTTTCACTAAATCAAATTCATCTATCCCGAAATCAAAGACTCCTCCTGTGATGCAAATGTACGAGTCTGTCGAATTACTCTCTGAACGTCCGCCAATCGCAGTATACTTCTCTTGGTTCGAAGAAAACTTCAGAGAGCCGCCGCTAATGTTGATTTGGCCGGCATAACCGCTACCGCCGATACACGCAGCCTTCGTGTTATTCCAATTAAATGTAATATCACCACCACTGATGTTAATAACTCCACCGTCGGTTTGGTTTGTTGTATCCATCTCGTTTTCCCCACCGCCGCCAATACCGGCGCCGGTGGATTTACCACTTCTTGTTTCATTATCGTTGATTCGAATTGTACCGCCTGTGATTGAAATCACACCATTGTTACTACATAGCCACCAAGCACCAATGCCCGTGGAAAGGCCTGTTTTGTTGATTGTAAAATCACCGCCATTAATAGTAATGGTCTGGTAATTTCCGCTCCCCCCGATTGCCGCGCCTTCAGTTCGCAGAGCAATCGAAAATGTTCCGCCATTAAACGTAAAATTGCCGCCGTAGTCGACTCCGTCTACGGTTTTTTTCCTGCCTCCGATGCCGCTGGCACGATCAGTCGTAATTGAAGAAGTACCATCAATATCGTATTTACCTGACTCGAATGTGATGTCTCCGGTAGTCTCACTGCTTTGTTCATAATTTCCGATACCTATAGAGTTATATCCAAGGATAATCTTAAGAGATGCCTCGTCATTTTCACCACAGAAGACAACATTCGGGCATGCATCCGTGAGCGTACTCCTCACCTGAATACCTGCTGCCGCTGCCTTTGTGCCGCCCCTTAGTTCAGACGCTCCGCGAAGTACGACCTTCACATCACTTCCACCCTGAATCGATATCGGAGCAAGTGTTTTCCCGGCGTTTGTAGTTGAATCCGCATCTATTTTTAATTCGTCCAGCACTAACGTAATTTGAGGAGAATCCTTCGGAAGATTCACAATTACTGTGTTGATGACACTCTCTGATGTGGAGATGCTTTCACCCGTGATGCAAATCGGTACATCGGATGCTATATAGGATGTAACATCTCCTTGCTTCACTTTTACAGTGTTGGCTTCGACGCCTGCCTCGATACAGATATTACCGTTTGCAATGTTGAGCCGCTTCTCTTCTGCCGCCCGATCATTCGTTGTGACGCCGGTCAACACACTGAGCGTCATCGCAATACAGAGAAAAAGAGAAAGAAAACGTTTAGTCTTCACAATAAACCCTCCTATATACGCCTTTTACTATCCATTATTCTATGGTTCGTCACTTAAAATGTCAAACCCTAAAGTCTTTGATATTTCAATGTTTTTCGGCATTTTTTCGTCTCGGATTTTACCTTATCATTTTTCTTTGTTCACTTAGGCACTATTCGACACATCTAACATTTTTGGTCATGTGAATTACGTTATCATGGACTCTATTTTCTCGCGAATAATTTTGGGGTTCGCATTCATGCCAAGCATTTTCATCGCTTGCCCCATGAGGAATGTGAGATTTTTCGTTTGGCCAGCTCGATACCCTTCGACGGCTTTCGGAAAAGCATCGAGGACTTGCTTAATCGTAGCTTCGAGCTCATCCGGATTGACAGACTGGTCAAATCCATGAGATTCGATATACTCCTCTGGCCTCACGTGATGCGTCAGCACCTCAAAAAGAACTGTATTTGCCGCATTTCGCGTAATTTTTCCATCGCTTACGAGGGCAATGATGATGCCGAAATCGACACCCGATATTGCTTTCACATTCGGTTCCATTCCGATTTCTTTGGTCACGCGCGAAAGCTCGCCCATCATCCAATGCGCCGTTTCTTGCGGACGATGACATACCTCCGTCGCAGTTTCGAATAGCGTCGCCATCTCCGGAGTAACCGTGAGGCATGTGGCATCATATTCCGAGAGTATAAAATCTCGCACATATCGCTTGATTTTCGCCAATCGCATTTCAGGAATCGTCTTTTTCAACGCCGCCCTTCGTTCATCCGACAATACAATGCACGGGATATCCGGTTCAGGAAAATATCGATAGTCAGCGCCACTTTCCTTCGAACGCATCTTTTTTGTAGTCATTTTCACTTCGTCAAAACGTCGCGTCTCCCGCTCAATCATCTTCCCCGCCGCTATCACTTCGCATTGGCGGTCGGCCTCGTATCGAATAGCTGCCGTAACAGCGCGAATCGACGAGAGATTTTTCATCTCCGTTCGCGTACCCAACGCCTCTGAATCAACGGGGCGAATCGACACGTTCACATCGACACGCATCGAGCCTTCTTCCATTTTGCAATCGGATATCCCTAAATAAACCATCATATCCCGCAAGACTTGAAGGAATGTCGCAACATCATTCGCGTCATGAAAATCCGGCTCCGTCACGATTTCGAGAAGTGGTACACCGGCACGATTGTAATCGACATGCGTCATTTTTCGCGGCGTGTCATGAATAAGCTTACCGGCGTCTTCCTCCATATGCATCTCGTGAATGCGAATTCTTTGCGTAGCCCCAGATACATCGATGATATCAATATACCCGCCCTCACATATTGGCGCATATAGCTGCGAAATCTGGTACCCCTTTGGCAAATCGGGATAGAAGTAGTTCTTCCTATCAAAACGAGTGCGTTCTGCCACTCTTCCGTCAAGAGCCATTGCACAGCGAACCGCTGCTTCGTAGACCTTTTGATTGAGACGTGGCAAAGCCCCCGGTAGTCCGAGGCACACTTCGCACACGCGAGTATTCGGTTCACCGCCGAATTTCGATTCGCATCCGCAAAAAATCTTCGTTTTCGTGTTCAATTCGACATGCACTTCGAGGCCAATGTCAGTGATAAATTCGCTCTTCACTGATACACCTCCGCGGCATTCGCCAAATAGTTCGAAATCCCAATTACACTCGCGTCATCGCCGGATTTTCCCATAATGCCAAGTCCGATACCTTCGGCAATCGGTAACGAAGCGGCTGGCCCGCCATAGAGATTCGCGGCCACCGTAAAAGCGTCCTCCTGCATCATACTAACTGGATGGTGAAGACTCTTTCCTATCTGAGGCGCCCCTTTTCGAGTCACTGGACTCAAGATAATATCGACCTTATCGAATGCTGCGTCCATTTCTTCTCGAATTTTTGCACGTCGCGCAAGTGCTTTTCGGTAATAATCATCATAATGCCCCGTTGACAACACATAATTGCCCAGCATAATACGGTTTTTCACTTCTTTACCGAAGCCCCGTGTGCGATTTTGCACCGAGAGCGGTACATCGTCATCCTCATCTATGCAATATCCGTAACGAATGCCGTCATACCGCGCCAAATTCGAGGCCGCCTCGGCACATGCCAATGTGTAATAAGTAGCCACCGAATACGCAAGCGACGGGATTGACAGCTCTTTGATAACCGCGCCGGATCTTTCACAATGCAAAACGACCTCTTCCACTGCTGACCGGATATCCGCATCGAGTAGCTTATCCTCCATAAAGACAGTTGGGATACCGATTCTTTTTCCACGGATGTCATAATTCTCCGCCGACTCCGTATCCAAATAATTGCCGCCCACGGCTGTCATATCTTTTCCGTCCGCGCCACTAATTGTATTGCACATCACCGCCGCATCAAGCGGACTTCTCGCAAGAATCCCCACCGTATCCATCGACGAAGCATATGCAATAAGCCCATATCGAGATATCCGTCCATACGACGGCTTAAAACCATAGCAACCGCACCAAGCGGCCGGCGTACGGACCGAACCGCCTGTGTCCGTCCCGAGCGCAACGAAGCATTCCCGTGCTACCACAGAAGCCGCCGCTCCTCCCGAAGAACCGCCCGGCACAAGTGTTTCATTTCGTGGATTCATAGTTGCCCCAAAAGCCGAGTTTTCCGTCGTCGAACCCATGCCAAACTCGTCCAAATTCGTTTTCCCAATCACAATAAGTCCTGCATTTTCGAGACGCTCTACCGCTGTCGCAGAATAAGGCGGCACAAAAGATTGCAGCATCCGCGACCCAGCGGTCGTCCGCCGATTCCGTGTACATAGATTATCCTTCACCGAGATTGGAACTCCAAAAAGCGGCGGTAAATCCTCACGCGCCAAAATACGCTTCTCGGCATCCACTGCCCGACGCCTCGCATCATCTTCAAAAAGAGAGATATACGCGTGAATCATCGGTTCCTTTTCCGCAATACACTGAAAAACCGCATCCACAGCCTCCGTTGGTCGGATATCACGGCGTCTCATTGCCGCCGCAAGCTCGAGCGCCGTCATCGAGAGAATCTCCTTCATAAGGCATCCTCCCCGATTGCCGGCGGCGCCAGAAATAACCCCGCCTCGTGATGCTTTGCGTTCGCCATCCATTCATCATGTCGATTCGTGCTTATTATCTCATCTTCGCGAAGGGACTCAGACGATATCTCCGCCGTGGCCCCGTCTAGCCCTGCGTCTTCATTCATCGTAATCATCACAACAAGCTCATCGAGCTCATCTTTCGCACGCGCACGTTCCTCCGGAGACAATGAAAATCCAGACATTTTTTCGAGCTTCTTTATCAGATTATCGTCCATATGCTCTCCTTTCACGCGCCTAATAACTTATGATACCGCACTTGCAAGTGGAGTGACAAATCAGCTTGCGATGCAAAATAGTTCGTACATACATTGCATGCCATAAAAAGAGAAAGAACGGCACTTCTTCACTGCAAAGCATAGTATAATTAAAAGATATATAGCGAAATGAGGTGAGCACATGATTTCCTTTCTCATTCGTCATTTTCTACCGAATGACAAAGATTACCAGAATCCCGTCACGCGACGTAAAATCGGTGAAATCACTGGGCTCGCCGGTGTTCTTTTGAGCCTTCTCCTGTTTATTTGTAAACTCTTTATCGGATTGTTCACTGGTTCCATTGCCATCATGGCCGACGCCATCAATAACCTATCCGACTCCGGCTCTTCCATCATAACTATGATTGGATTTCGTCTCGCAGGAAAAAAGGCCGATGCCGAGCATCCATTCGGTCATGGGCGAATTGAATATATTACCGGACTCATCATTTCGATGTTCATCATCCTCATGGGTTTTGAACTCGCCAGGTCTTCTATTGACGGTATCATACACCCCTCCGATGTTGAGACAAGCATCATCGCTATTATCATTCTCATTGCCTCCCTCGCCGTCAAGCTCTACATGGTTCTCTTCAATTTTTCCTGGAGTAAAAAAATCAATTCCGCCGCCCTACGTGCTTCCGGAATCGACTCTCGCAACGATATGATTGTTACTAGTGTAGTAATTATCTCTTTCTGCCTCGCGCCCTTCACCGAATTACCCATCGATGCCTACGTCGGTGTTGCCCTCTCTCTCTTCATCCTTTATTCCGGATTCAAAGCTGGCCGTGAAACTATCGAGCCCCTCCTTGGCACACCGCCAACCACAGAATTTCTCCAAATCGCTGAAGAAATCGTAATGTCTCGTGAGGCCGTCATCGGTATCCACGATATTGTCGTCCATGACTACGGCCCCGGCCGTCGTATGCTCTCGCTTCAAGTCGAGGTTTCCGCCTATGATGATCTCTTCTATCTCCACGACGTCATCGATAGCATTGAAGCCGACCTCGAAAAAGCACTATTCTGCGAAGCCGCTATCCAGCTTGACCCCATCGATGTCAAAAACAAAGACCTCGTGAAATTTCGTGAGATTGTCATCAACAAAGCCCAAAAAATCGACCCTCGTATCACCATTCACGATTTACATGTAGTCCCTGCCCAAGACCACACCAACCTCAAATTCGATTGCGTCATTCCTCACGGCACCAATATTTCCGAAGATGAGATTATCAGACGACTTACTGATTCCGTGCACGAAGAATACCCGACACACGACTGCATCATTAAAATTGACAGATTATACGTGTAAGCGAATCATCAAGCATAGCACAAACAAAAAAGCACCCATGGAGTACCTTCCTTAGAGAGGTGCCTCGATGTGGTGCTTTTGTTGCATTAGTAAGCGAATATCCTCACGGATACACAGTTCACTGTTTTCTATCAATTATTCACGTTGTTCTGTCTCTTCCGAGATTCTTCGATGTGTAAAGACGCTCGTCGGCAACATGTATTAGCTCGGTAACATCGTCGTGATCAATATAAGAAGCAATACCGAGGCTCGCCGTAATGCGAATCGGGTTATTGTCGAGCATGATTGGCGCACTGTTGAGTGCGGTGCGGATACGTTCAGCTTGAATCCATGCGCCCTTGAGAGGTGTGTCAGGTAGAATCATCATGAACTCGTCGCCTCCGACGCGGAAAACCATGTCAGATTTACGGCTATGTGCCACGAGAGTTCCGGACACAAGACGTAAAACGTCGTCGCCCTTCGGATGACCGAAAGTATCATTAATCACCTTAAAATGATCGATGTCCAAGGAAATCAAGGAGAATGTGTTCTTCGGGTCATCTTTATCGCCGACTCGCTCACGACGGTCATATTGCGATGCGAGCTTCTCCATAATTTCATAAAAATAGCGGCGATTGAAAAGAGCAGTGAGCTCATCAACACGCGAGAGTCGTTTTAACTTGGCATTTGCGCGAGCCAGTTCCTCTTCAATGGACTTAAGCTTCGTAATATCACGGGAAGAGCCCCATGTACCAATGCAATTTCCTTCCTTATCTAAAAGCGGGTATTTTGAAGCGGAATACCAAATTACCGTACCATCTTCCTTCTCAAGCTTCTCAATATTTGAGATTTGAGGTGTCTTTGTATTCATGATTTCGAGTTCTTCTTTTCGAGCACGCTCAGCAAAATCCGACGGAAAAAAATCAAAATCAGATCGACCCTTCATCGATTTCGGATCAGAGAGTCCGAATTGTTCGGCGTGCGCCTTGCTGTTCCAAACATAGCGGGAATTCGCATCCTTAAAATATACGGTGTCACTTGAACAATCACGAATGGTAGCTAAGAGAATCTCATCAGAAATAGTGTTGCTCAAATCTGTATCACTCATGTTTAATACTTCCTTCTTTATCAGAATGAACCAAACCATAAAACATACTATTAGTAGTATGCCAAAAAACTGTCAAAAAGAAAATAGTTTTGCGAATTTTTTCGACACGTCACTTTTGTTTTCTTGCCGCGGCGGCTTTACAAATCCGAGAAAAGCCGTTATAGTCACTTATATATAGAGTTAAAGACGCTTGACGGAGACAGTAGGCGTGCAGTTTGAGGAACGGTGAACGAGTCAGGGATGGTGAGAGCTTGGCAATCCGATACTACACGAACGAATATCACTCCTTGAGTTGCAGACCGAAAGGTTTTTCCCGATTAGGCTCTGACGGATGTCCTCCGTTACCAGGACCGCATATGTTAGTATGTCGTACAGGTGGTTGATAAGCGAATGATTGCACCCTTCGTCCTGTTACGGATGGAGGGTGTTTTTTTCGGAGATTTCAGTTGTCAGCATAGCTCGGCATTGAAATCCATATGGGAGAGGAAGAGATCATATGAAGCTTGAGATCATGGACACTACATTACGTGACGGAGAACAGACGCCGGGCGTTGCTTTTTCCGCCAGCGATAAATTGACCATAGCAAAAATGCTTCTCACGGACGCCAAAGTCGACCGCGTCGAAGTCACCTCCGCAAAAATGTCAGCAGGCGACCAGGAAGCGACAAAACGCATTGTCGAATGGGCAAGAAAGAAGAGGCTCGAAAATCGAATTGAAGTCTTGGCTTTCGTCGACGGTAAGCAATCCATCGATTGGCTTCGTGAGACAGGCGTCACCACCGCCAATCTCTTATGTAAATCATCCCTCCGCCATCTTTCCGGCCAGCTCCACAAATCCCCGGAAGAACATATTCGTGACATAGAGGCATTCTGCACAGCGGCGACCGAGCAAGGCATTCACATCAACATCTATCTCGAAGATTGGTCAAACGGTGTACGCACCGATTACGAATACGTCACTTTCTTAATGAAGCATCTCCTCGCGTTGGGCTGTGTCGACCGATTCATGCTTGCCGACACTCTCGGTATTCTCTCACCTGACCAGACCTACGAATTAGTGCGAAAAATGGTTACCGACTTTCCATCGACTCATTTTGATTTCCATGGCCATAACGACTATGACCTCGCCGTCGCCAATTCTCTCATGGCCGTAAAAGCAGGTGCACTCGGCATCCATACGACCGTAAATGGACTCGGCGAGCGTGCCGGCAACACCCGTCTTGCATCCATAGTCAGCGTCATCGCCGACTATTGCGATAATGTGGCCCTCAGTGTTAATGAAGAAGCACTGGACCGTGTCGCCAAAACCGTCGAAGCCCTTTCCGGTATTCGTATCCCCCAAAACCAACCGGTAACAGGGGAAGCCGTTTTTACACAGACCTGCGGTGTCCATGCCGATGGTGATAGCAAAGACATGCTCTATTGCAATGCCCTCGCGCCCGAACGCTTCGGCCGCATACGCAAATACGCTCTCGGAAAAACCAGTGGCAAGGCCAACGTCGTCAAAAACATCGAAAAGCTCGGCCTCGACCTCGACGAAAAATCCCTCGCCAAAGTAACGGCTCGCATCGTCGAACTCGGCGACCGTAAAGAAAGCGTCACCACCGATGAACTACCCTATCTCATTCGTGACGTCCTCGGCACTGGAGAAGAGAAAGAACGCGTGAAAATACAGAATTACTACCTTTGCCACGCGCGCGACCTCAAACCTGTCGCCACCATCAGCATCATCATCGACGGCGAAGTCCACGAAGCCAGCGCTTCTGGCGACGGCCAATACGATGCCTTCATGCGTGCACTCGAAAAAATATACCATTCTCTCGGACGCGAGCTCCCGCAGCTTCTCGACTATTCCGTTACCATTCCCCCGGGCGGCCGCACCAGTGCCTTCGTTGAAACCATCATCACCTGGCACGACGCCGATGGTCACGATTTCAAAACGCACGGCCTCGACTGCGACCAGGCTGCCTCTGCCATTAAAGCCACGGTTAAAATGTTGAATGCCACAGGTAATTCGGAAGCTTACGAAGCACAAAGATAGAAATGCACGAAACACAATCCGAAGTAATAGAAAAGGCGCCGCATTTGCGACGCCTTTATTTACGTTAGTGGATGAACCATTGACTGTTTATCGCTCTTCGCGAAGATCCTTTGTTACTCGTTTTCACTCTTCTTTGTCTTCACAAAAAGCTTGGCTTCTCTTGTTCCGATAATCGCTGCAGCAACCACCATCAAAGCTCCAATCCATGTAATTGCTTTACATGCGTCTCCAGTTTTTATTAGCGAGCTATTCGAGGATTGTGCTGCGAGGGTCTGTCCAATAACTGCTTCCGGTTCTCTGGCCGCACCTAAGATGTCTGATGCAGGAGAAGGCGTGATACCTGGTGTAATTTGTGGTGTTACCGGCGTCGGTGTCGGCTCAGACGGTTCTTCCGGGTCCGGAGTTACTGTAGGTTCTCCCGGGTCTGGAGTTACTGTCGGTTCGCTCGGGTCCGGAGTTATTGTCGGTTCGCTCGGGTCCTCCGGATCTACTGTCGGATTTTCCGGCGTTATGGACGGATCATTCGGGTTCGTTACAACCGGAGCATAGATAACGATTTTACCATTCTCATCCGTGTATGTATTCTTGAGCGAGTAGTAGCTCGGAAGCTGCGGCTCGTACTTGTCGCGCGGGAGAGTATTGGCATCTGTGTCAGCAATGATATCACCATTATCATCGGTAAAAATGATCTCACGAGAAAGAACTATTTCTTGTCCGTTGGTCGGGAGACTCAAAGGATTATTTTCGTCGACTACGACAGTCCCCGGGATGTCTCCTCCCATTATGATGATGGATTTTGTGCCGGCAACATTGTGTGTTTCGGTGCCAACACCATGCGAGAAAATATCATTAACCGAGCCAGAATTCATGATGATGGTTGCATTTCCGCCGACATTGGCCGATGCATCGATGGCGTTACCACCAGCAATAATCGAACCTTCGACCTGTGCACCATTAATGGTTATTTGGGTGTTACCTGTAACATCTCGGCTATCACCTCCACCATAGACAGAACCATCAACAGAGAGGTTCTCTCCGAGTGTAATCGTGATATCTCCATATACGGTGCCCTTTAGTGTGCCTGGCGCGTTTGCAACGTTATACGGGCTATCGTATGCTGCTCCACCATAAACATCGCCGGTAATCGTTCCACCCTGAAGATTCATGGTAATCGAACTTTCGCTCGATGCAGTACCGACATCAGATGAAGCACCTGCGCCATAAATTGTTCCAACGTTGCCTCCAAGCATAGTAAGTTGGATGTTACCGAGGACGCGGGATTGATTCAACGATCGAACCGTATTGCCCGCATAGATTGTGCCTACCGTACCACCGCGAATCGTTATACTGATGCTACCCTTAAAGTCATTGAAATATGGGCTGTTGGCTTTAGCTTCGGCTTCATTGTAAACGTCTCCATCGTAGTTTTTCTGGCCATTGGTTTTGGCATCAACTAAGCGGCTCTGACCTTGGTTACCACCTGTAATCTGGACAATGTTTGCATTGCCGTCGACTACGATGTCCGAGCTACCATGATAGATACCATCAGGTTGTCCGCCGACAACGATTGCTACCGATGCATCACCATTTACTATGATGTGACTCTGGTAGAGATTCTCAGCTGGTGGAGTCTTGTCATAATTATAGGTATATCCATTCACTGAGACGCCATTACTGAATGTATTTCCGTTGCGCGAGCCACCGATGATACGGGCAATATTTCCAGACGAGACCGTGATCGTATTTTCAATACCGCCAAGAATTGCGCAACCATTTTCACCTCCACCAACTATATGGACGTTATTGTATCCAATTGCGCCATCCGGGATGCCATTATTTGCTGAAGGAGAAGCATTTTCGAGAGCATCGAAAGATACATTTTCCCCAATCGTAATATCAAATCCGTTCGCGTAAATGAAGAAATTACAGCCACCTGATCTGCCAGTTTTTCCGAAGTCAATGTTTTCAAAGACCGTGTTCGCCATAAGTAATCCGTGATAGTCTGACGAATTGGAATTTACATTATAGTTCAAAACTATTTTTCCATCATACGAGACACCGTCGTACTTTGATGTAATGGTAGCCGCTTTGCCCGGCTGCCATAGAATGGAGTCATTGTCTTGTAAGGTGATTTCCGGGAACACCAACGAGTATCGACCGCTATATTCAACAACACCGCTCGTAGTGTAATCACCAATAATAACAATGACGTTGGATTCTGCAATATCCGTATTGATAAGAAGCGCATATGCTTGCTTCAGCGTTTGCACAGGACTCTCGACAGTTCCCGGGTTTGCGTCGGCTCCATTAGTCTGATCCACATAAATCACTTGCTGATAATGGAAATCGGCACTCAGCTCAAAGGTTTGTCCGTAGGCCTGATAGGTAGCGATACAGGTGAAGGTTTTTCCGACAATCGTCTCGCCCAACGTTATACTATTTGTTGTTTCGCCAGTAATATCGACGCCATCCTCTTGCCATTGGTAGGTTACATTGGTGTCGTCGCCCGTAATTTGGAGGTTACCTTGCAACCCGCGCGGCTCGTTCACAGAATCAATTTCCAGCGAAGCGATTGGGTCGAAGCAATACTATTCAACATAAAGTGTGTAAAAAGCACGTCAAAAAAACGCTAAAAACCCGCTATTTCGCGAGTTTTTACACATTGGCGATTTTTTGTTTACAATTTGTAAACGAAATTATTCTGCGCTCGCCGCAATTTAGCGCTATGAAAAAACCAATATCCCGACATTAAATATGCCTCTCGTGAAGCTCTCCCTCCTTCGTTTTTTTCCAAGAAATTATTACTCGTTGGTTCATCATCTAAAACACGTATTTGTAGCCAACGTCACAATAAAGACAGGGACATGGTTGTAACAAGGTTATTTTCCTTCTTTTAGAAAGGAGTAATCAAGAACCTCTTCCTCTTCCATATCTAGTTGATGCCCTATCACATCTTCAATCGTTCGCTTCACAAACACAATCGCAAACCCAACAAACCCGAACATCATCACTAACCCAATCATTTTCTTCACGCTCCTTACTTTCTTCTGCATTTGCTCACTTGTAGCTTATGAAGAAATTATGCCGTAACACGAGTACCGAAATCGGGACTTTATAGAGCTGATATGTGTTCCATTTCACAAGCAAAAAGACATGAAAAAAGCACCTCCCTTTGCAGCTTTCAGTTTCTCTACTTTGTGCTGCAAATGAAGGTGCTTACTCTCTTTGGTTCTTAGCGTTTTGTCTCCTTATATAAATTGACAAAATACGAAAATGCCTCGTTTATTTCGTCCTCTTCTAAATCATGAATGATTACTAACTCTTTTGGCGTGTCAGTCATCAAAACGGCTGTTAGATTACGACTTGTCTGCTTTTTATCCTTTCTTATCGCCTGCACAATTACATCAAGTGGTTTCTCTAAAGCATGGATATCTATGTCGATTACCTTCAATAATATCTTCTGCGATTCCTCTGCAAAGCTTGCATTCAAAATGCCTCGTCTTACCGAAATGTGATTAGCAATAATCATACCAATGGCTACTGCCGTACCATGTGGAATTTCATACTCCGTCAACACTTCAATGGCATGTCCAAAGGTGTGTGCAAAATTAAGCTTGATTCTTTCGCCCTTGTCGAATTCATCTTTTTCAATATAGTCTTTCTTAAACAACAAGCTGCTGTTAACAAACTCGCTTACAACAGCAGGCTCTCGCTTCAATAGCAAATCAATATTCGCATTTAAGACATGCAGTCCATCAACGCCTGCCATCAAGTTGAATTTAACAACCTCGCCCAAGCCGCTTTTATAATCTCTTTCCGTCAATGTTTGAAAGAATTGAGGACAAATATGAATACTGTCCGGCGGATAAAAGGTGCCAATTAAGTTTTTATACTTCTGATAATTTAATGAGCTCTTGCCGCCAATACAGCTGTCACATGATGCAAGTAAGGTTGTCGGTACAAAAATCCATTGAATACCACGATAGAGAATATTGGCCACAAATCCAGTAATATCCTGAATAATCCCCCCGCCAATAGAAATCAATAGAGCATTTCTTTTCTCAGGAATCTCCGTCATTTTTCCGCAAATTTTCATCGCTGATTCAATAATCTTGTTTTCTTCTGTTGCTTCCAAAACGATAAGTCTATCTTCGGGAATAGCGATAAAACGATCCTTGTAAATCTCATAAATGTTTTTATCTATTACGTATTCTGCATTGCTCTTACTACATAAGTCATTCAGAAAATGTATATCCTTTTCAATAGAGACCTCATAATCCTTAAAAAGTGAATGAATAATCATTTTGATGTAAACCCTCCATCAACTGCAATTAACTGCCCTGTCATATATGTGTTTTTCTCGCTAACTAAATAACACACCGCACTCGCGATTTCTTCGGGCTTTGCCATTCTTTGCATGGGAATGTCCTTTGAAATGACTTCGATTTGTTCTTGCGTGTTATTTTTATACGTTAATTCAGTTAGTGTAAAACCCGGACAAATGGTATTCACAAGAATACTATTCGGTGCCAATTCCACGGCAAGTGTCTTTGTTAAACCATGAATACCATGCTTGGTAACGCTATAAACCGTTCTACCTCTTTTGGAAACGATACCCCAAATTGAACCGATATTGACTATCCGTCCGTAATTATTTTCTTTCATCTTAGGAACAACAGCTCTAAGAATACGAATGGGAGATCTCAAATTAACTTCAATCATCCTATCCAATTCTTCATCGGATATCCTTTCGATATCGTTAATATCATTAATCCCTGCATTGTTTATTACTACATCAATTTTAATGCCGCTAAGATACTGGCAATACTTCATAACAGATTCATCATCTGATAAATCCATTTCATTTCTGCTGGGAGCGATTACATCATAACCCTCATTTCTCAGCTGATCTGCAATGGCCTTACCGATTCCACGACTTCCTCCTGTGACTAGTGCTGTTTTCTTACTCATTTTGCCCTCTTTTTAATGATTTGATATCAATTATTTTCATACTTACACCTAATGCTAAATATAGCACGCCTAATGCGCAATAGATTGCGATTAACAATAACAGATTGTGTACACTGACTAGACTAAATAGGACAGCTGCAATGATTGTGACAATCGTTATCAGAATGGTTGGCTTCAAAAATGATTTTACGTTGATAATTGCGCCAATTTTTCTCCAGAGTGAAAGATAACTAGCAATGAATGCAAATATAGATACGATAAGTGTCGCGACTGATGCACCGACCATTCCTATACTATTGATTAGCACAAAATGTAGCAAAACATCGACTATAACTGTAATTAAAGTAATGATCGTAACCGTTTTTTGTTCGCCCATGCCACTTAGTGCCATATTAAGCAATACCGACACTGAAAGAAGCAAAACTCCTATAATCTGAATTTGCATAGATAATGTTGCAGGAATGTATTCTTCATTGTAGAACGATGTAAGTAAGCTTTCTGCAGAACAACAAACCAATATTGCGATTGGCAATACTAGCAGAAAGACTAAATGAAAAAATTTCATAATCATTTGCTTTATTTCTTCTATTTTTCCTTTAGCATAGTTATCTGAAACATAGGGCAGTAGTACGAGGAAAAATGCGGATATGGCATAGTACGGAAGTAGAGCAAAATTATATACAGCAGTATAGTATCCGGTTATTACTTTATCTTGCGTTAGGGCTCTAAGGATAAACACGCCCATATTTAATACGGCAATGATTCCGGCAAAGAATGCAATAAATGACCCGACGCCTTGTAACGTCTCTTTATACGATATTTTTATCACATTTGTAGCTTCACTTACTATACGTTTCTTTTTTCTTGCAATGATAATAATGGCAGCAATTACACATATAAAAGAAGATAAAATGAAACCACAAATGACACCTAACGGCTTGCTTTCATCCATATACTGAATAATGATCACGCCACTTAATCTCAGTATAGGATACAGCATAAGCAGTATCGTTTCCCCCAAGAAAAACTTGATACCATTCAAAACACCGGTTAATGCAAAAAACAAACCAGTTAAGGGAATCAAAAAGCTGACTGCTTTAAAATATTTTTCGAGTGAAGGATCGTTATACAATACTGCAATTTGATGAGCCAATAAGTAGTTTAATACTCCAATCGATATACCTAACGCAATTTGTATGACTACGCTTTTTTTGATTACATCCATCGGGTCAAATTTATGGCTGCTAATGTTTTTTGAAATCGATTGTTTTGCGCCATCTGTTAGGAACATATAATAGAAATTACACAACGTGATTACAATACCGATAATACCGTATTCTTCTATGGACATAAATCTTCCAATGAAGAAATGTAACAGGCAGCTGGAGAAAATAACTACTATTTTGGCGCAGATGTGTAATACTATACCCTTTTGCATCTAATCACCTAACACCGTTTCTTTAATACTAAGCATGTATAAACTTCCACCTTTAGTATGGATATAAAGAACCACTTAATCTTTTTCCTTCTCGAACTACTCACAGCTATTCTGTAAGGAAATTGTATTAGTAAATTCTTTCCTCATTTACAATTTTTAACTCTATTCCATATGCCATTTATTGTCAAACAATACTCCCGGATATGCCACGAAAAACTACCAAAATCAGATGTTTATGGACTATCGCAAATTGTCTTACGATAGTCCATATCTATCTTTATCATACGAAAAATCGCCGAGAGAATTAAGTGAACTTTATTCTGTTACATATCATATGTTTTGATTAATCAAAGAAACCCTCTCATTGTCACGGGGTTGTTCTTGATTTTTCATGAAGCTTTTCATAACCACCAGTTAACCGCAGCATTTTTTCGCATGCGTTCTTTACCAATAAAGAGGTCGCCGCAATATATGACGATAGGATTCGTTCGCTGGATGAGAAGTATTTCTTCCGTCTTTACTGGGTCGCTGGTGATAATGACATCGACGCCAAGATTATTGAGCTCGCTGAGTCTTTTCGCGGACATATTGCCCCAAACGAAAATACGGCGGTTTACTCTGTGAACATATTCTATGTGACGCCAGGTGAGAAATGAGCCTTTGATAGAGTAGAAATCCACGTTCATGTCGGCATAGAATCCGATTGGCATACTGAAGATGGCTCCAACAGTGAAGGTCGGATCGATGGCCTTAACCTGCCGCAAAGCCTTATAGTCAAAGGATTGGATCGGGCAGGATGAAATCATGTCGGCCGCAATGATGAGGTCGGCTACAGCCTGCGGAAGCTCTGGTGAGGCGTCGGAGGTCTTGATTTCGACAAGGAGCTTGATTCTGCCATTGGCGAGCTCGAGGACTTCACTGAGTGTAGGTATACGGACAACACCGTATTCGTCGGCGTGTTCGCCGGCAATATTGAGTTTTTCGATTTCGGCGTAGGTCATAGAGGATACCTTTTTCTTCACCCCGGCAACACGGGAAAGATCCTCATCGTGCATTAAGACAACAACGCCGTCTTTAGTCATTTGAACATCAATTTCAGCATATTCGGCACCCTCGTCGATGGCCAGTTCGACGGATTCCAAAGAATTTTCCGGTGCACGGAGTTCGCTGCCGCGATGTGCGGCGATTTCCGGTTGACGGATAGAGATGATATTTGTTAGTTCACCTTCTTTTATCTCCTTTGCAACGACTCCGTAATTCAGTGCACATAGCGAAAGCATCATAACGGAAAGAATAATGGCATTCCGTCGACGTGTGCGTAGGAACTTTTTTTCTGCAGAAGCAATATCTTTTTCATTGCGCGTTTTCCCTTCCTTATCGAGATTTGGACGACTTTGCCAGTAGACAGTCACGATAAGTGCAAAATAAAGCGGTGTCGTAAATACCGAGGCAATCAAAGAAAAAATAAGCGATACAATACGCGATACGGTAAGATACGCTTGCACCTCGTATGTAGCGGTAATAAAGATATGCACCACACCGGAGCAAAGAATCAGAATGATTGCATAGGCAGAGAGAATCACGGCAGAAATCAGTAAAAACCAAAGAATTGACGTGAGATAGATACGCGCACGATTATTCTTTGTTAAGATAAGTGACCTCTTCCATGACTCGGAAAAACCTCTCTTTTCAACTAGCATGTAGCAAATGGTAAAGAGCTGTGAACCGAAGAAAAAGAAAATCAAGAAACAGAGTCCTATGACACCATAATGCACCACGGGGTAATTCGTAAATGAAAGGCTGAAATATTCTGGAATTCCGGTGTTTGTCACCAAAAGAAGAGCCATTGGAAAGTTTAAAAAGGCGCTGACAGCAAGCACGAGGAAGAACAACAAAATGCCGCTCGGGCGGACAATGCGCGGGAATCGTAAGAGCCCGTTCATCATCGCGCCAAGCGGCGTAATGCGAATACCTTCATGAGCACGTTCGAAAATGTAAGTTAATACGACAAATTCGAACATGGTATAGATGACAAAGAGAGCAATCACCAATAGACACATGGCAATTGAATACGGGTCATCGATGAACTCCTGAAAGTTCATATCATATATATAGGCCATATCAGCCTTTTTAGCAGCTACCTGCAGAGTGGAGATACAAAGCGGAAAGAGTACAAGTGCTCCCAAAAGCTTATACACCACTTCGAACCAAAAAAACGCAGAAAATGCGAATCGCACGCTATGGAGTGTTTTCGGAATCGGCAGCCATTCTCTCATTATTCAATCGTCAATCCATATCCCATATCAAAGAGCAATTCCGGATCACTCGTTCCGATTTCATCTACAGAAGCATACCAAGGCATCGGAAGTTTACCGGTAAAGTCGTGCATGCCAAGAAGGTTCTTTACAATACCTGCACCTTCAGTGCCTGGGAGATAGCACATGACAGCAGCATCCCACTGTCCGAGATAATCACCAATCATAACCTGACGGCCGGCAATGATACATGTCACGACCGGGCAAGATGCAGTATTTGCGATCTCGATGGCTTCGGCGTTGCCTTCCATAGCGAGAGCTCCGGTAATAGAGATATCGGCAGAATCACCCGAGTATTCTGCATAAGGTATTTCACCAAGGCAGAGGACGACGACGTCGGCTTCATCAATCTGTTCTGGGTCAGTAAGAATCTCAATCCCGGCGTCTGCCGCCAATTCTTCAAATCCTTCTAAAATCGAGGTTCCCGTCGTCCATTCAGATAACCCTTGGTCAAGTCCTCCTTGCCATGAGATGGTCCAGCCACCGCATTGACCACCGATATCATCGCAAGCAGGGCCCATAACGAGCACCTTTGAACCAGGCGCAATTGGGAGTGCGTCGTTGTCATTTTTCAAAAGAACACAAGACTGACTGACCAATTCCTCGGCCAAATCGCGATACTCCTGTGAACCGAGCTCGTCAACTTCGTGCTCGATGTTTTCAAACATCGGGTCTTCAAAGAGCCCCATGTTAAACTTCACGGTAAGAATTCGGGCAACAGCGTCGTCAATTCTCTCTTGTGAAATCAAACCATTCTCCACGCCGTAAATAATCGCATTAATGCATTCAGCATATGTATAAGGTTCCATAAACATATCAACGCCAGCATTAACAGCCGCTGCTATGCGCTCCTCATATGTCTCTTCGCCTAATCCGTCTGACGCAGCCCAGTCGGTAACAACAAAACCTTCAAAGCCCATATCTTCCTTTAACACTTCGGTTAGATAGTGGTAATTCTCTGTCATTTTTACTTTGTCGAAGGATGTGAAGGAAGCCATGATAATCGAGCATCCTTGTTCAATCATCTCGGCGTATTGCGTCACGTGAAGATCATAGAATTCTTCTTCTGAACCAGTATAGTTACCGCGGTCAATCAAATTGGAGCCTTCACCAGTCCCCCACAGTGCTGCACCATCACCGCAATAATGCTTCGCGTCTACAACAACACCGTGGTCCTGCATACCATTCATATAAGCAACGGCCAACGAGGTGATAATATCCGTGTCGTTAGAGAAGCTCTCATATGTTCTTCCCCATCGTGGGTCCATCGCATTAGCCACGCATGGTGAGAAATTCCATAACGTATAAGTAAGCTTCATTTCTTCCGCAACCGCGGCTCCCATTTCATACATGAGTTCTGGATTATTTGCAGCACCAAGTCCAATATTATGCGGAAAAATCACCGCATCTTTTACATTGGATTGGCCATGGACCGCGTCGATACCATATAAAATCGGGATCTGTAAACGAGTTTCCAGTGCACCTTCCTGTAATCCGGAAACATAACTCTGCCATGAATTCACAGAGTTGTTCCCGGGAACTCCGCCGCCACCTGACAAGACTGAGCCAAGACAATACTCCGTAACCGTCTCTTTATCAACTCCCTCAATGGCCCCTTGCGTCATCTGTCCGGCCTTCTCCTCAAGTGTCATACGAGAGAGCAGGTCCGCCACACGTTCTTCTGTAGATAATGTCGCATCCATATAGGGAAATTCTGTCGTAATTTGTGTCGTTTCAGTAGTTGCTTCCGTCGTTGATTCCGTCGTAGTCGCTTCAGTCGTTGTTTCTTTCGCTGTAGTACTTTCTTTCTTGTCTTGTTTACAGCTCGTCATCGCAAGTACCATCGTAAACGCAAGAATAATTGCTAGTGTTTTCTTCATTGATTTCATAGGTTCACTCCTCTTCATAATTGTATAGGTTAGATTTCTTTGTTGAATCAACCATCAATAATTTATGCAATACAAAGCTGTCCATAATAAAATGACCAAAAACAAGCGATTTTTACTACAAATATTCGAAAAGCCCGTAGATTACTCTTCGTCCTCTTCGTCCTCTGCTAAATCAGAGATAGCATCTACAATGTTCGCTTTCTCTACAAGCTTATATTCGAGACCTTGGTTCTTCAATTCTTCGAGGAAAGGCTCCGGATCAAAATCTGCAACCGTATGCACACCGCGCTTATTCCAGTTCTCACTCAGAATCATGATAGCACCGACAACCACAGGGACTGCCGCCATATAATCATTCGCGGATGCACCATATTTCTCATAGCACTCCGAGTGGTCGGCAGTACTGTAGAGCATACATGTCTTCTCTTTTCCATTCTTCATGCCACGGAATACGCATCCGATACCGGTACGTCCCTTTGCCGTTGCTGCCAAATCCTCTTGCTGCGGCATGACCTCAGTCAGGAATGCGAGAGGCGAAATTTGTTGTCCATCAATATCTATTAATTCAGTCGATGTCATGCCAGCCGTCTCAAGCGTCTTAACCATATACAGGAATGGTCTCTTAAATGATGAGAAGAAACGAATCGTCTCTATGTCCGGCATCTCCTGAGCAAAAGAATCCAAAACCTCATGGTCTAGGAGATAAAGGCTTCTGCGACCCACCTCCGGAAACACATACTTCGCCTTCACAGAAATCGGTGCCGTCTTTACAAAAGCACCTTTTTCCCAATATCTTCCCTCAGACGTAATCTGTCGGATATTCGTAATAATCGGAGAATTCATTAAATAAGGATGCGCGTTCGTGCCAGCATTCACATCAATCACATCAAGCGAAGAAATCGAATCGAAAAGCTTCGTCTTCGCATATTGCGTGAAAACACCGGTAACACCCGGATTAAAGCCGCATCCGGTAATTGCGGTAAGACCCATATTTACAAAACGCTCATTCAGTGCCTTCTGTTCGGCCAGTCCGCAAATCGCAGAACCGCGAGGATAATACATTGACGCATCAACGTAATTCGCACGGGTCTGGAGGCATAATTCCATAATGTTTAAATTAAGGTGGGAAGGGGCAAGATTAATAACAACATCAGGCTTGAAAATTCGAACCATCAACGTCGTCTTTTCCGTGTTTCGAACATCTACATATGCAGTAATGACCTTCAAGGAATCACTGCTGTATTTTGCTTTATACTCGTCGCACTTCGCCTTCGTGCGGCTTGATAGGCAAATCTCACGAAAGAAATTCGGGTTATTGCCGATAATCGGAACGGCCACGCGAGCCACTTTGCCACAACCAATAATTAACGCTTTTTTCATTTGCCCCCATTATCCTCTCTTGGAAAAATCTGCCGCGGTTCTCATCGAGGTGATAATATTATAAACCCAAGTTAACGAATAAAAAAGGCTATTGCTCCATAAAAAATGGACGATGATAATTAGAATTATCAATAACGAAATCACTTTTGATAAATGGATCGTGCTTTTGCACATACATCTTTTGCGCTGGGATATTTTTCGTGCGATACACCTCGAGTGGATCCTCGCCGTAAATCGGCGATTCAATCAAAGAAGCACGATGCTCCGCTTCGCGATAATCCACACGCATGTAGATTTTCGTGTCAAAAAACGAAAGCAGCGGCTCACGGAACATCATCGTGCCGAGAACAATCATCATTGATCCCTTATCAAGCTGATAAATGCGTTCCTTATTAAACTGATTATCAGTTCCATCAACACAATAGAGTTCGACATCGAGCGATCCATTTGCTAAGAACGGATCGAGAATCTCCTTGATAAGCTTCTCGTTATTGTATCCATTAAAGTAATACGCCTCGACTGGATCCTCGCCGCGATAGCTGACTTCGACTGAACGATGGAAATCTTCCAAATTGATAATCGTCGACTTCATGCCAATCAATCCTAAATACTTCTCTACCTTGTTCGCAAAAATCTTTTTACCTGCAAAATCAATGCCGTCAATGCCCAAAATGCGGGTCTTCTTTAAAAGTGCCTTCTTCACTACTTCGTGAACCATCACGCACATGTTAACCTGATCTTCAATCTCAAGAGGGTAACGTGCAATCGCAAAAGCGGTTTCCGCGCGGTCCTTCCAAGAAGCACCATAAGCGATGGAAGGCATCTGACATAGTCTTGCGCCTTCAATCAGAATCTCCGAGTCACCGACTACCATGCAAAAATCATCCGCTGTACGCCATTTTTTCAATGCCTTCGCCGTCGTCTGTGGCGTCTTCGCGCAGCAAACTTCATCAAACATTTCAATGAGATTGAGTTTTCGTAAAATCGAACGAGAAGAAACCATGGGGGCACTGTCGCAAAGACAAATACTGTAACCGCTATCCCGAAGAGACTCCAAAAGCTCTCTCACATCTGGGTCAATCATAATATCTTGGTCAGCAGAAGCCTCCGCGACCTTATCCAGTGCCTCATTATCAGAAATAATGATATTTCCTAGAGATTTGAGTCTCTTGCTGTTCACAGCGTCATCCGCCCAATAATAAAGAGCGTCAAGTCCGAAAAATATTCGATTCATCGTATGTCCCCCAAGTTCAAGCTAAGCATCATTATAACTTATTTTGTAGGGTCGCAATACCCCCAACACAAGCGTCGTGATATGAAAAGACACACAATTTTAAGCATTCTTTCACGAAACCATGTTATACTGTACATAGACTCTGGGAAATGCACTGGGAGGAAGATCATGCGTCATTCATCAAATAGGTCCAATCGTGAGAAGGAACAGGTTCCGATTTCTTACGAAGGGATTGGAAATGATGACGATGACTCCGATGTAATCGAACAGGTCATCTCACCCGCCACCCCTGCATGGAAGGTACAGAGTGTGATTGACCGAGAAAAAGAAGAAACTCCGGTAGTTACAGGACCGGTTTTTCTTCCGCGGGGTACATCAGCCTCCCCACTCGACCTCGCTTCCACACCGGATTGTTCATCTGACGAATCCGTTGTCGTTGCACCGGTCACCGGCATGGCAGCCACTGCTGCCGAAGCACCGACGGACTCCGCCGATGCCCCTGCCTCAACAATCGACGCCACCGTCACAGAATCTTCTTCAATTTTGTCATCAACCGACGAAGACGAAGATGACTCTCTTGCCTACAAAGAAGGCATGACGATATGGCAAAAGGTCGTAATTACAGCGAAGCGCTTTGCTGCCACTGTTACCAAATGGTACCGCCGATATTACGACTTCATCCAAAGCATTCTCCCTGCCATGTACGACGAAAATGATACGCAGAAGTTTATTTTTATCATGATGGGAATTTTTGCCATACTTTCCGTATGTCTCATCATCGCCTGGATCTTCTCTTAATCACATATCGTATGTATCGGAGGACGATGCAAATGACAAATGATTTTCTAAACAACATTGACAATCCATTGATGCTTTCGGACAACTACCTGTTTCGGACACTTCTTAAAGAATCCAACGACGACATTTACTTCAAGGATAAGGATTCTCGCTTCGTCCTGAGCAGTACCGGTCATGCGAACCATTTCGGCTACGACCACGCGGAAGACATCATCGGAAAATCTGACGCTGACTTCTTCCCCGAAGCCATCGCTGCTAAAACACGTGCCGAAGAAGTCCGCATCATGGAAACCGGAATCCCAATGCTAAACAGCATCGAGGTTACCGAAATCATGTCCAACGGCAAACCAACTGGCGAAATCCATTGCTACTCAACCTCCAAATACCCCCTCCGCAATCAAAACAATGAGATCATCGGCATCTGGGGTGTATCCAAAAATATCACCGAGCAGAAGCTCGCCGAATCCGAACTGGCCGACCTCAATCACAAATACGAAACCTTAAACCAGAAGCTCATCCAAATCTCCATCATTGACGAGCTTTCCGGTCTCTATAATCGCAGACACTTCTACGACATTCTAAAGAAAACCATGCGCATCTTCTCTCGTGTATGCGGGCGTGGGTACGACTCTGGATTCAGCATCATACTCGCCGATATCGACGAATTTAAAACCATCAACGACACCTATGGTCACGTAATCGGCGACGCCGCTATCCGTCACATCGCTAAGCTCCTTCAAGAGAACACCCGAGCATCGGATGACGTCTTCCGCTATGGTGGAGATGAATTTGCTATCATCCTTCCCGATACCAACAATGCCGGAGCAAAGCTCCTCGCCGAGCGTCTCCGCAACCGCATTGAGTCCACCCCGTTCTCTCACGAAAACGTCAACCTGAAAATAACCATGAGCTTCGGCATCGCATCCTACAATCACCAGCTTGACTCGACAGAAATTGTTCAGGAAGCTGACACGCACTTGTACGAAGCAAAGGAGAAGGGGCGCAATTGCATCTGCTAATGCACAAGCACTTGACTTCACTTCGCTGATATTATGAAAACAAATAGGTGGGGATAACCCCACCTATTTTTCATTCGTTCTTCTTTCCTAGTTCTCAAACAAATATCGATAGTAATCTTTCTCAATGATGAGTCCGGAATACTTGAAAAGATTATTCACGTATTCAATCTTTTGCTCAATATATGCATCGCTCACTTCCTCGTCGACGAGACGCGTGACGGTACGCGTACGTGCGTCATACATAATGCGGTCATTGATGAAGCTACGGTCGTTGAAGATAACGTAATTGGGTTCGGGTGCAAAGATATCTGTGCCGATATAGAGTCTCGAATCATATGGCAATCCAAAAAGATTCGACAACGTCGGAGCAATATCCAGAGACGAACAATATTCGTCAACAACGATGGGCTCTTCCATATCGCCGCACCAGAGAATGAAATCACTTTCGAACATAGAGAACGGGAGCGATAATTCTTTACCCGCCAATTCTTCAAAAGCCTCTTCTTCGAGACCGTAAGGGTAGTGGTCGCCGCTTAATGCAATAACGGTGTTTTCGAGCTCGCCGGCAGCTTCGAGCTGTTCGAGAAGCTCGGCAAGAGCAAAATCAAGCTCCATTTGGCAAGCGTAATAGGCTTGAACAGAAGTCGAGCAATCGAGATCTTCGACATATTCTCGGTTTTTCGCAGCAATGAAGTTCCCGCCGAAGTTGTACTGCAAATGGCCGCTCACGGTCATATAGTAAACGTGAAAAGGACCATTTCCGATGTATTCGGGCGCGGTGACTTCAATCATTTCAAGATCCGATTCCGGCCAGGTCTGTGCGATATCGAGTCCATTGCCGATACCCTTATAATCGTAACCCATATTGGGGTGCGAGCGGTCTCGGTTATAATATGTATAAGTGTGGTTGTGATAAGCATAGGTCGAATAGCCGAGCTCACGGAACTGATTGCCAAACGCGAAGGGCATGTAGTTATCCGCTATTTCCGTATAGCTCCAGACACCGGACTTCGGAATAAGACCTGTTGTCTCAACGAATTCGCCGTCAGATGTGCTTACGTACCAGACCGGTGTGTAGAAGTTCGTGAATGAAAATCCCTCGGTTTTCAGTTTATAGAGTGTCGGCGTCAGATTTTCATCAATGGCAAACCCGCAAAACCCTTCCGCCGTAATAAGAATCAGGTTCTTTCCCTCAAACATTCCCGTATAAGCGTTCTGCGTCGTCGGCTCACGTTCCGAGAAAAATGCATTCATATCCTGATAGGTCGAATTTTCTTCATCTAAGTCAAATTCTATGGGCAAAACATTTGCCTCGTAAACCGGCTCCGGTGTCGGCTCTGCGGTCGCCCCCGTCCACGGGATGTACGAAGAACCAGGTGCCTGCGAAGGTGACGTCGTGATAAAAGCATCCACTACCTGAATATCACTCACATCGACATTTACCTTTTCATTGACACTCAAATGTAAAACATTAAATCGAAAATCCAGTCCCATCGTTGGCAATAGCCCAAACTGTTGTAGCGATTGCTCCTGTGCAAATTCACAAAGATAGAGTCGTCGTGGACTCATCGCATCCTTGTTGTCCGTCAAAATAGCGCCCATACCTGCGAGAGTAATAACAAAAAATGCCGCTGTACAAGCGATCGGGTAGCGAGCCTTCTTCGGTAGTTCGCGCACCGCCTTACGTACCCAAATCCAATAAACAATCGACGGCACAATAATCAAAAGAATACCCCACCACGACTTTTTCACCGCGGCCAAAACCACTTCACTGTATTCAACCGCCGCACCCGTTGCTTGCATCGACGCCAAAATAAAAATCGTCCCAAAAATGTGGCAATAGATATATTGAGCGATATATATAACCATCGATACTATGGTAATCGCGCCGATAGAAATTACGCGGAATCTGCGATACGGTACCGCAAAGATAAGCGCTGACAAAAAAGTGCCAAACGAGAGAATCAACATCACCCCGTCAAACGTCATCTTGTAATCAAGCATCGATGCCATCATCCACTCGGACAAAAATAATACAAATGGAAGCCAAAGAAGCGCTACAATATTCATTGGTAACGAATCCCACGAAAAATCTTTCTTCTGTTCCTTATTCAATTCATTTACTCTTTCCGAACCCTTGCTCGCGGCTCCTTTATTCTGGACAAAAGGGATAACAGTAAACTGTTTTCTATCACATTTTATCGCATTAGTGTTAGAAATGTCTTTCTTTGTGAAAATCTCAAAGAATACGTTATTTTGCTTTACTTATTTGATGATAGAATAACATCATAGTGTTGATTTCCGTCAACATATAAACAATCACGAGGAGGAATTTATGGAGAAGTCGAAGAGCCCGAAGCTGGGTTATACTGGCAAGGATGTTGTCCTTAGCTTCCAGCACATGTTCGCGATGTTCGGAGCCACTGTTTTAGTTCCGATTTTGGCAAACATGAGTATCAATGTCGCACTGCTTTCTGCAGGTATCGGCACAATCATGTTCTATTTCATTACACAGAAGAAGGTTCCGGTTTTCTTGGGCAGCAGTTTTGCATTCTTGCCTGCATTATGCTCATGTGTCGGGGGCGGCGCAGGAGCCATCGGTTCCGATACCTGGAACAAAGCAATGGGACGTACATCAGTCGCTATCATGTTAGCCGGTCTGGTATACGTCATTTTTTCGTTCGTCATTAAAGCGGTCGGAGTTGAAAAAATCAAGAAGCTCTTCCCTCCGATTGTTGTCGGACCAGTTATTATCGTTATCGGTATGATTTTGGTACCAAAAACATTCTGGAACAACATCATCGGTAATTATGCTGCCGGCGCAGAAAACTTCGGGGCATGGGGCACAGGCTCCGGTGCATGGCAGCAATGGACAACTGCAGGCATCACAGCCCTTACCATTATCCTCGTGAATGCTTTTGCGAAGCCGAAGAGCTTCCTGAAGGTTATCCCGATATTGCTTGGCTTCGTTGTTGGATATGTCTATGCGCTTTGCATTGGCATCGTAAACTTTGATGGATTGAAAGCTGCTTGGGATGCGAAGCAATTCGTAATTTTCCAGCCTGATCAATTCAAAAACACATTCGGCTTCTACGGTGACATGAGATTTGATGCATCTGCCATCATCGCCATTGTCCCGATTGCAATCGTTACTTTCATGGAGCACTTAGGCGATATCAGTGCGAACAGCACAGTTTGCGAGAAAGACTTCATGGTTGATCCTGGCGTAAACAAAACGCTTCTCGGTGACGGTGTTGCAACCATGGTCGCCGGTGCAATGGGCGGACCTGCAAACACCACCTATGGTGAAAACACGGCAGTTCTCGCAATCACCAAAAACTACAACCCCGCCAACATCTTCTTGGCAGCATGCTTTGCAGTATTCTTTGGATGCTTCTCCATATTTGGTCAAGCCATCGCTACTATTCCGTCGGCAGTAATCGGCGGTGCTTCTATCGTTCTCTTCGGCATGATTTCCGCCTCTGGACTTCGCGCCTTGGTTGACGGCAAAGTAGACTTTTCTAACGCTAAGAATTTAATGGTTGTTTCCGTTATCCTCTCCATCGGCTTAGGCCTCGGTTCAATGAGCCTCGCAGGAGATATCACTGGAATCAACACATTGAAGATTATGATAAAGGGCGTTGAAATTTCGCCATTGGCCATTGCAACTGTAGTCGGTATTATCATGAATCTCATTATCCCGGACACAGAAAAGAAGACGGCAAAATAAAAGCCGTTGCATTAGATGGTAAAGAAAAGACCACGCCGAAGGAAAATCCTTTGGGGTGGTCTTTTTATTCACTGTTTGGCAAACGATGCGAGGGTATATCTCCAGATTATTTTCCCGTCTTGCGCGTAACACAATCAAAAGACTCCAAAAAGTCCTCGCCCTTTTGTACCTCGTGCAATGAGAGATCCGGATAGTCGAGCTGCCGCATCACCTCATAGAGAGCAATGGCAACACCGTTAGAAAGATTGAGGCTTCGGCAATCGCCAGCCATCGGAATGCGAAAACACATGTCCAGATGATCTTTGAGGCGGTCATAAGGGATGCCCGTGCTTTCTTTGCCGAAAATAAGGTAGATGTCGCCTTCGACACTTTTGAAGTCGAAGCTGCTGTGCGGTTTTTTACCATAGCGCGTCATATAGAAATATGTGCCGTGGTTCTTTGATTCAAAATCTGAAAAGCTCGGATAGATGTGGTATTCGGCCTTGGAAAGGTGGTTCGATGTCGAACGCTTCATTTTGATAGGGTCCATGTCAAAGCCCAGAGGCTCGATGAGGTGGACGGTCGTGTTGGTGGCGACGCAGGTGCGTAAGATGTTGCCTGTGTTTTGCGGGATTTCTGGCTCAAAAAGAACTACATGTACGCTCATTATGCCATCACTTCTTTCATTTCAGCACGAGTATCATCGTCGATGTGAAGACTTTTCAGTTTACCGTCAGTGATCGCTTCAGCGATGTTGAGAAGGTGGTCGCCGACACGCTCGAAATCAGTAAGCATTTCAGAATAGATGACACACGCTTCGCCGGAGCATTCATTGCTCACCATGCGGTTCATTTGATTTCTGCGGAATTCCCTTGTCATGTCGTCCATTTTTTGCTCAGCTTCTTCCATTTTGGCAAGTAATTCTTCGGGTGATTTGGACAGGATGGAATCGTAGATGAGGTCGAGAGATTGGAGGCTCACCTCGCGCATGATTTCAACTTCCGCTAAGGCTTTGGCGGAGAGCTTCAATTTCTTATCCTCCAGCAAGTTCGCGTAGCCAGCGATATTGGTTGCGTGGTCGCCAAGTCGCTCGATGTTTCCGGTGATTTTAAAGAAGGCATTAATCGTAACGGAGTCGGCTTCTGTCATCTCGAGCGAAATCAAGTGCGAGATGTAGTAAGATATTTCTTTATTCAAATAGTCGATATATTCTTCGGAGTTGTCGATTTGGGTTTGGAGCTTCTCGCTGTTGGTTAGAACTACGGTGAAGCTGCGGTCGATGTTGTTTCTGGCCATGCTGAGCATTCTTTCGACCTCATGGCGAAGCTGTGCCACGAAAATTGCGACAGTACCGACTTGATGCTCGTTTCTCAGAAGTAGAGGGTCAAGATATTTAAGGAATTGTTCGCCTTCGTGTTCGCTTGCTCGATCCGGCAAAATCTTCTCTGCCAATTTAACAATCCATTTGCCAAATGGCAAAAGAATAATGGTTGTCGATAAGTTGAAGATTAAGTGAACGTTTGCAATCTGTGCTGTTACGTTGTTTGGTGTGAGATTTTCCATCCATGATGTGAATGGCGTAAGCATCGCAATAAACACGAATAACGTCGTACCAATGGTGTTAAAGGTTAAGTGCATGATAGCTGCACGTTTGGCATTGCGGCTCGCTCCGGCTGACGCCAAAAGTGCGGTAACACAGGTACCAATATTTTGCCCAAAAAGAACATATATCGCGTTTGGTAATCCGATGAGTCCAGATGCTGCGAGGGCTTGCAAAATACCGACCGACGCCGACGACGATTGGATGATTGCCGTAAAAACGATACCGACGAGTATGCCGATGATTGGAATGGAGAACTGTGTCATGAGGTTAATGAAGGCTGGTTCTTCACGAAGAGGCACCATGGCTTCACTCATCATGGACATACCGATGAAAAGTATGCCGAGCCCAGCGGCAATCTGTCCGATGTAATGGAGCTTTTTCTTGTGGAGAAAGACAACCATCACGACACCGACGAGGGCGAAAATCGGGGCGAATTCACTCACATCAAGTGCGATTAATTGGCTCGTCACATTTGTACCAATATTGGCTCCCATGATAATCCACAGGGCCTGGTAAAGATTCATTATCCCAGAATTAACAAAACCAACGACCATCACGGTGGTAGTCGACGAAGACTGAATCAACGCTGTGATTCCAACTCCGACGGCGATACCGAGAAAGCGGTTGGTAGTAAGTTTCTCTAATATATCCTTCAAACGATTTCCGGCGGCGGCCTCGAGTCCGGAGCTCATCATTTTCATACCATAAAGGAAAAGGGCTAATCCGCCGAGTAATGCTAAAATATTCTCAATACTCATTTTTGATGTTCACCAAAACATTTCTCGCAAAAACTATCCTTTGCGTCTCTCATTCATTCTCTGTACAATTCGATTCTACAGACACACGGAATCCATGTCAAAGACAATTTTCTTGTGAATTTACTGAAATATTCACCAAATAAAATAAGATACTAAAACACATAGACGTACATCGATACACATAAAAAGACTCGGCATTTCATTACCGAGTCTTTTACTTGATTTTTCTACGATGCAATCATGCAATCAATAACTCTTTTTTCGACTCTTTTGTATTACGATTGCCATGCCGCCGAGTAGTAGAAGTATTCCGGCAGAAGAAACAAATGATGTAATCATGTCCCCGGTTTTCACAGCAGCCGCAGCTGGCGCTGTGCTCGGACGATCTGCACCTAAGACACCCGAAGTCGGTGTGGCAATCGGTACTTCTGTTGGTACGATTGTCGGTGCTACTGTCGGTGCTACTGTCGGTGCCACTGTCGGTGCCACAGTTGGTGGCGGAGGCGGCGTGATCGTCGGTGGTGGTGTAACAATTGGTGCAACTGGTATTGGCTTCTCAAATATCAAGTAAAGAGAGAAGAGATCCGATTTCGTATCAATCTGCGTCGCTTCCGGATTACTGTCTTCCAAGAGAGATAGACTGGGCATTCCTTCTGAATCGACATGGAGACGATATGCTATTGCGTATTGGCCCTCGTCACATTCGAGTGATAAGAAAGAGAGTTCAATTGGTGTTAGCGTTTGATGAATAGTGACTTCCTTATTAGCTAATTCGTCATAATAACTAATCGTGATATCATATGTATTAATCAATACGTTACCCTCGACAAACAAACTATCCAATTCATCCGCAATCGCAGGGTACAATTCCTTTAATTGATCGATACTCAAAGACTTATTCTCTACCACTGTACTCACAGACACATTGTATCCGGTCTCCAAAAGCACGTCGATTTCCTGTGTTTGAAAAGCCTGTAATACGGAAGAGTAATCAAACGATACGTAATTATTCAATACGTCCACCTCGAGCAAAAGCATACCGATTGTTCGACACGTGACCGTATTCGATATCTTCCCGACTTTCAATTCATCCGTAGCTTTCATACGTGCAATGATTGAGAATTCCATTCCAGACATCAGGTTTGTAAAAACATTGGAATCTTGCCATGTTTCACCATTATTAATAGAATACTCTGCGCCTGTCACGTTCGTCACAGTAATACTGTTTTCCGTTCTTTCGATAAGCTCTATCCCATCAACGATATCCGGAGCGCACATGTATTTCCAGACACCATACAATACCATGTCTCCGCTTAATGTGAGCTGCGATGTTTCGTTTGAAGAATTGGCAGAATAGTCGGTACCAGTTCCATCTGCAGCTGTGTTCCAATTAATAAAGGAATAATCTTCCATATCGGTCATACTCTCTATATGGAAATCCGTAGGCATATTGAAACGGAATTGGACTGTTTGCGGTGCCGTCACTCCATCGAGGTTCGAGACAAAGCTCAAATTGCATACTGAATACAATCCGGCATTAATGACCGACGATGTGGTGGAGCTACGAATTACCTTTGTCGCTGTCTTCCGTGATGCATCAGGAGTCATATTGTTTACAATCGTATTGGCTGTCGGATTAGTTGCGACATCCATAAAGCAATAACGACTGTCGCTTGGAGCTGACATCGTGAGTGTGATATCATCGTCTGCGAAAAGTGTAAAATCATAGTATCCGTTTTCATCTGTCGTTGTAACACTATTACGATTACCTGAATCCGTTGCCTGAACCGAGACGCCTTCGAGCGGCTTGTCTATGCCGTCCTCATAAATATCGTTGGCATTTATATCTTCAAAAACAAATCCGGATACGCCCGACTTTGCGAGCTCGACAGAAACATAGCTACCCATACGAGCATTTCTGTCACTGGATACTGTATAAGTATAGACCGACCGCCATAAATTCGTTTTTCCGATATCATCAGCTGGTGAATTGTTCGTAAAAACGAACTGAACATTTCTTGTTGTAGATGCTGGAAAACTGCCTTCGTAAGTAAGCAAGATGGCGTTAGCTTCCGACGCATTATTCACTACGGTGTATGCTATTTCACCATTTGTCGGAAATGAATTGTATTTTTTCGAAATACTGATATAGGTCATCGTAAACCCGTCATTATCTGCACATGATTCATCCAGCGCCATGTTCATGCTGAATCCCTGTGCACCATCCATGAAGAGATCGCCCATATCTTCATTCGCCTTCGGAATCGGGATATATACCTTCAAATCACAGGTCGCCGATTCGGTCTCGTTCTGTACTTGCACGCGGAATTCGCCTTCGCTTTGTTGACCCAAAAGGACTACGCTATTCGGATTTTCAGCGCTGTAAGTAGACCATGTCGGATTATCAATGACCTGTCCGTTCACCTTTGTCGCAGCTATTGAGTTGCTGACGACAATCTCAGATAAAGCCTGTACCGCAAACCCGGATTCCAGACCATTTGCACTCTTTTTGGTGATACTACCTAGACTGAAAGCATTGTCGATGTCATAGGTGTCCTGCTTATTTTGCGTCTGTCCATTGTAGTATCCGGCATCGACTGCATAACGTGACCCGATATAGATTAAATCACTTAAGTTGTACCGCCCAGTCGTCAATGCAGCATCGGTAGTAAAGTCAATATTGAAACGAAGCTCTCCGGCCTCTCCATCCGCATTATAGTAACCAATGGAGATATCTTCTTCAAAATCTATTTTGTAAATCGTGAGACCATCAGCCGCCGCGTCCTCAGGCGTGATATTGGTGACTATCTCCGTCAAATTTGTAACGTCATCCTTAGTACCGCCAACAGCACATCCAATTGGCGTTTCTCGTAAGATGATATTTAATGAAGCCGGATCGAATCCGATTCCCCTAGGGAGAACCAAATAAATCACTGGGTTTTCAACAATACCTGTCGTACCACCATCCGTCATGCACGGATGCAAAAAAATTCTCTGATTGGTAATCGATACTTTATTTCCTGCCGTGACCTGTGATGGTGTCGGATTAATAAAGTTTGACTGATATATCACACGTGCGGCCTTTTTCTGGCTCGTTGAAACAGCTTCTGTTGCCGTCGATGATACCTCTGATATCATCGTACTATCTTCTGTCGAAATCAATTTGTACGTGTTTTTTACGGTAATCCTGTTATTCGTATCGGTGGGATTTAAGAAATAGCCGAACGCACCGGCGCGATTATACGTGTACGATACACAGCTAGTCCATCCCGATGTCGACATTTCCGGTGGGAGATGACCAATAAAACAAGATACGAACACGATACTATACGTTTTTGTCGTATCTAGTTCCGTTGTAGCAATGAAGTCTTTCACGTCCACGATAAGATACGGGCATTTAGAAGTACGTTCGAGACATTTGGATTTGTCTGTTTCGTAAGTACCATTCGATATATTTCCATTAGCATCGACAACTTGAAAATTAATTGTAATCTGTTGATTGACGTCATCTGTTGTAATCATATAATTGGTATTTTCACCGTCATATATTCCGATAGGTATTGTCACCTTTTGGATAACAGCGGCTTTATTACCAGTATTAAATTGTGCCTCATATGTATATGTATCAACTGTGTTAATACTTCTCGGATTGAGGAAACGAGCACCGCCAAATGACGTGATATTCGTTCCTGCCAACACATCGTTCGTCCAGTTATACACGGTACGATTCATAGCATATACGTTCACAGAACTCCCAGTAGCGGCATACGTCGTGAAATAACATATCCAAGAAGCGTTTTGTAAACGTGCCGAACATGCCGGTGCCGGATCTATAGAAGAAACATCTTGGTACTCCGTGATCATATCGTTAAACGATGTAATCTTCGCATTCGTCATCTCTACTACTTGTGCATCGGTCTTGTTCATTGTCGGCGATATCGGTGTCCCCTCGGCGAAATTCATAACAATAGTAAAGTTCGTGTTACTAAGCTGTGCCTTGTATCCGGAACTTAGGGTAACATGAGTGCATCTTCTACCATCCGGCAATACGGTTTGAGCTCCAATTAATAACCCTCCGGACGAAGCTGGTGAACCATTTGTTATAGTTTTTATTGTAGCTGTCGATGGGTAATATATATCGAATTCAAGTGATTTATACAGAATAGCCGGGTTGTATTCAGGCTTACCACCAGCGTATCCTAAATAGAAAGATATGCCCGTCGTGTTTTTTCCAATAGTTGCCGAAAGAGACGAGTTATTCACTGTAAAGTTATTGACGCGCGTACCCTGTAAGAATACATCTGTGGACAACGAGTTCATCGACGTAGTCTGATTTTCGGCTGAAATCGATCCGATATCAATATGAATTGCATTCGTCAACTGATTTTCGCCGCCCCAGAATGCACTATCAGAAATAAATCCGACCGTACAGGAGAAAACCTCATCCTTTTGGATCGTATCCTTCAAAAGATAACGAAGCGTACCATCCTTCATCGTATATGGTAATTTGTTCTTTCCATATGTCACATCGGCAATATCTGTATAGCTCAGAATCGAAGAAAAGCTATTATGCGTGATATCTCCTGCAGCATATTGAGACCCCGGAATATTCGTAAACGAAAGACCGTTAGCTACCATAACTCCGTTACTATCAGGTGTACCTAGTGTGATATCTACGTAGGTATTATCCGTTTCGCAAGGATCTGCAAATTCAAGATACAGATAGTACTCGGTGCCTACCGTTAACGCGTTCTCGCTTGTCATGGCATTTAAATCCGCAATCTTCGAGTCCGGATCGGAAGCAATGGTACGAATTTCCGCTTTCCGAATCACAGACGAGGTAATGTCTTGGCCTTCCGAATCGTCATCTAGAATAGTATCGGAAGCTGGCACCTCCGGATTGCCGCTCGTTTCTTCTTCATCTGCCAAAATATTCACCGGAATAAGTGCAATTAACATAATTATGGCAAGAAAAAATGGCAAAACTCTGTTCTGTGTTTTCATGAAAATCCTCCATAAATAAGTGAAAATGTATCAGTTCTTAAATAATTTCAATCGAAAAGGGCATCAAACAAGTACAATACGCCCATATACTATACTCTTCATCATTATAGCAAGCAATTATCAAAAAACAATAAGCTTGTCGTTTTGTGTCAAAAACGGAAAAATTCTGTCAAAAATTTCAGATATTTTCAAATGGTACAACAGGTGTAATCTGAATAGGTGTAATATGAGAAAAAAAGAAAGGTGCACCATGGAGAAAGTTAAAAGCTGGATCAAAACCAACAAGAAAAAACTCATCGAAATGGCACTTATCACACTTTGCCTTGCCATCTTCGCAATCCTTGGCCCGCTTTTCGGTATCACCTGTCCATTCAAAAAACTGACTGGCCTCCCATGCCCTGCATGCGGTGCGACCCGTGCCTACGTAAG
The DNA here is from genome assembly GCA_036782995.1 of Bacillota bacterium. Lineage (GTDB taxonomy): Bacteria > Bacillota > Clostridia > Saccharofermentanales > Saccharofermentanaceae > DAIPXZ01. The sequence continues at coordinate 9,275 of DAIPXZ010000006.1, read as the reverse complement.
CGCCCTTCACCTCGATTTTGCAAAAGCATTCTACTACCATCCTCTCTTTCCAATACTACTTCCCATGTGCTACTATATCGGCTGGGGAACGAGGCCATTGCTCGGCTCCAAAAAACGAGAGAACGCTTTATATATAGTATTTATAGGCGCAGTCATAATTACATGGCTATTACGCTTTATATTCGGCGGTAATCCCGAATACTGTCTCGATAATTTTCATTTCAATTGGTCGAGATTCGATTTTCTTTGGAGGTGTACTTTATTAAAAAGCGCAGTATCGGTCTTTGTATTCTTTTTTCTCTAATCACATGTGGTATTTACACGCTGTACTGGATTGCATCTATGAATAATCAAGCCAAGAAGGTCGCCGGCATTACCGACGGCCCCTCCGGATTCGTTGTTCTACTGCTCTCATGTATTACATGCGATATCTATTTTTACTATTGGTGCTACAAGATGGGCGAATTCCTCGACCGCGCCAAAGAACGACAAGGCATAACACCATCCAAGAACAGCATTCTTTACCTGCTCCTCACCATTTTCGGGCTCTCTATCGTGACACTTCCGATTATGCAATCCGAGCTAAATGATGCAATAGACGGCATCTGCCGCTGATTTAACGTTCACGTGAACGAAGGTTAAGCATCGTTCCGTTCATAGTGTGAACATTTGTATATCGCTGTATTGCCAACAACCAAAAAGACGCCGTATCACGGCGTCTTTTATTAATAATTCTAAATGCTCATTTACTATTTGCTTACTGTGTTTCGTGTCGTGTAGCTCATTCAATCATCTTCGCCGCATTGTTGTAGCAAATGTTGGTGATTATCTCACCTGCACCGATGATATCAAGTGGATAGAGGCCGTTTTCAATCTGACTTCCTATCATATCGCATAGAATGCGACGGAAATACTCGTGCTTGGCAAACGAAAGAAAACTACGTGAATCCGTTGTCATGCCAATATATCCCGGGAAATAGGAGTGCGCCGCGATACCGGCAAGATAATTTTTCATGCTGTCATAGCACTCGTTGTATCCCCAAGGAGCACCTTGTGACACCATCATAACAGACGGCGAGTCTTGGAAGCAGGCCACCAAGGCATTGATTGCATTGTACTCATTCGGATTTGCCGTCGACAAAATCATTTTGGGGAGCAAATCCGTATTGGCCAGCATGTCAAGAAATGCACGTAATGCATCAATCGAGCTACCCTGTGCAATCGAGTCAAAACCGGACTTCGTGCCAAGATTCTCCTTCATTTTCGTATTCGTATCGCGATGTCTACCCAAATGAAGCTGCATGGTCCACTTGCGTTTCGCATACTCAGACGCACAAAAGAGCATCATGAAAGTTTTGTATTCGTTGATTTCCTTCTCTGTCAATTCCATATCGCCGCCCGCCATTCTCTTCTGGAAAATGTCGTCGATATTTTCAATCGAAGATGGCGCGTAGATGAACTTCTCGATATTGTGATCGCTTAATTTGCATCCGTTGGCCTGGAAAAAATCCATACGGGTCTTCAAAACGTCGAGCATATCCGACAGCGATGCAATCGCTTTACCAGAGACCGTCGATAGCCGAGAAATATAGTCCGCAAAGCGATTCATTTCAATATTCAGGATGGAATCAGGACAAAATGTCGGAAGCACACTCGTCTTAAAAAATGAATCCGCCGCAATGGCCGCATGCCATTTTAGATCCGAAGCTGGGTCATCACTGGTACAAATCAGCGAAACATTGGAAATCTCAATAATTCGCCGCGTGGAAAACGCCGTGTCCATGAGCTTTTCTGTCGTCATCTCCCACACTTCATCCGCCGTAGCAGAAGATAGCGGTTTATGATAATCAAAATAGCGGGCCAGCTCCATGTTCGTCCAATGCGCGATTGGATTGCCCAGCGACTTACCGACTACTGAAGCATATGCCAAAAACTTGTCCTTATCCGAAGTGTCACCCGTAATGAGCTCCTCTTCAATACCGCCCGCGCGCATGAGCCGCCAGCGGTTTTCATCGGCACCGAGCCAGAGCTTCGTTAAATTATCAAATTGAACATCGTCGGCAATCTCCCTCGGATGAAAATGACTGTGATAATCAATAATCGGACATTCCCGAGCAAATTGTTTGTATAGAGTCTGAGATGTTTGTGTGGAAAGTAAGAAATGAATATCCATATAAGGTTTCATTTTAGAGACCCCCGTTTTTATTATCAATAAAAATTGTAACGCAAAAACGAGCTAATGGAAAGAGGCAGAGCACAAGCTCCACCTCTTTGATGATATTGTGATGGTATGGAAGAATCATCCACACTTGCGGTTCATTTGCATTTTTGTATCAAGCAATCATTTAGTGGCAATTCTTCCTCCGTTCATATTAAATTACATAGTCATCTATTTGTTGTATGATGCTTGTTTCGTTATATGAAAGCTCAACACTCTGCATAGACGAAGAATCCATAACTTCATCAAAGCCGGCTTGGTATTCTTCGAAAGAAACCATTACCCCGTTCAAATAGTAGTCATATACGTATTCACCGTTTTCGTCGAAAGTCGGAACGCCATTCGGATCACAATACATTCCTTCCACTACGCTGACGAAATTGCCTGCCCATAGTTGATAGAGTTCGCGATAATACGTACCCATATGTCCGTACTCACATTGGAAATAACAAGATTCCGGAATATAAGTAACACCAAATCCACCTAGAAGCAACGTATTAACACTTCCCTCGCAGTACGTATAAATATATGTACCTTCTGCCAATGAAGAGCCCTGTATAATCAATTCAGGATAAACATCGTTGTCAATCTTGACCAAATCGAATGTCACTCCTTCATGACCACATGACGCAACAACATTCTTATATTGTGTCTTCCAATCTAACGTAACGGCCCATGCCGGAATCGGTGTCGGCGTCGGAAGTGAATAATCTGGTACACTCGGTACTGTTGACTCCACCGTCCCCCCCAATAATTCTATGATTTCGCCATAGAACATAAAGCAATTGACATCCTTGGCCGTTGAATCGTTCAGTATATTATTTCTCAAAATATTGTAATCCGATTCTGAAACCTGCTCGCCATTCCACATGTATACATATTCCTGATTGGGCGAAGCCGATCCCCCCTGTTCTTCACGTGTGCCTTCACCAATGCACTCAAAACCATTATCTGTAATCTCATAATACTTGTCATAATAACTTCCCATGTGTCCGTCACGGTTGGAAAGCACATTCAAATTCTCTCCATACTGCAACCCCAGACGGGATGAAGTGAAAACCTTCAAAGAACCATTGGTAATCGTAAGCACTTCAGCACCAATTGCTTCAACCTGCGAAGAGCACACAATTTCCGGAATTTCGTCATCGTTGACATAAATCCAATCGTAACGTGCCATATCACCGTAATCTTGGCTGGAGATATATTCGAGATAGATACTTTGCCAATCTGCATCTTCCATTGAAATCGATACGTCAATCTTCGAACCTGTTGGTTCAATCACCTGTGTATCAGATGTCGTTTCGCTTTGTGTCGTAGATGAATCCGTTTTTTTTCTCTTTGCTCTTGCATCCAGTCGCCAAAGACGTTAGCATCAGACAAAGTGCCACCCCTAATACAAGTAACTTTTTCATGGTCTTGCCCTCTTTCCTCAAATTATTATGATTACTTAATTGAAATACATGCATTTGAGTCAATATAGCACAGCAAATATTTTATGTAAAGAAAATGCCTCCCTCGGCATTACAAAATCTCGTTGTTTTTAGCCGTTTTGGAAGCATTATCTTACAATTATTCGATTCATCTATTCACATTTCAATTCTCAAAATTACTCATTTATTATCGATGTCGCATCATCTTGAAGTGCCTCTGCGTCATTCGCAGCACTTACGAATTCGAACAGATCTCCAGGCTGACACTCGAGCACCTCGCATATCGAATTCATTGTTTCAAAGCGAATACCCTTCATTTTGCCCGTCTTCAAATTCGAAAGATTGACATTCGTCATATTTAATCGCGCTGCCAACTCGCCAAGCGACATTTTTCGATCCGCCATCATGCGGTCTAATCTAACAATAATCATTACTTGCTACCTCTCTTACACGATACTATCCGAATCTTCTTGGAGCTTAATGCCATAATTAATTATTTCGGCAACACAAAGGAACACGCCCGCCAATCCGATCGTGTGAATTGGCACCATTGATATCGTTGCATCCACATAAGAGAAACTCACAAAGCGTGTCACAAACTCTCCGAAGCCCGGTATCACAGCCAAGAGTCCCTCAATAAAAGCCATCACGCGAATCATTATCACTGTCCGTTTTGAAAATGGTGTACGTCCCTTCGACAAATCCAAAAGCAACCAAACGACCGTCACCATTATTGCTATATAGCAAAGATTCGATGAAACATCATGTACTGTTTCGGCAATGTAACTATCCTTGAAATTCGTCTCGCCATCTTCGTTTAACGAAAAATAGTCATCATAATCCACTGGTCCACGACTCTTACCATCGATGTAGAGATTGTAGTACTTCTGCCCGTTATCTATTGTCGTTTCTTCAATCAACTGTACATCATATTTATCTGCGGAATAAAAGCACGACGACAATCGATCAAAACTAGTTCCAATTAGCAGCACACAGAAGCAAATCAAAACAATCATAATTGCGAGAAATTCCTTCTTGAATTTCTTCTGAAAATCTTTGAGTTCTTTTTCCATAACGATTCTCCTTTAACACAAATCACTTCTTCAAATACTAGTCACCTGTGATCACAAGACGATAATAGCACGCTATTTATCGAATTGCAATAACTTTTTAAAGTAATCCTTTAAATAATTAATGTTTGCATTGTAAATGAAGACATTTCCTCATGCGCAAATAAGCTCCCGTGCGGTCCTTATGGACAACACAGGAGCTTATTTTGCTTGGAAGGGGCAGCTATTTATGTGATGGAGATATTAACGTCTCCATTCTTGCTATCGACGACAATTTGGTTTTCGGCATTCGAATCTTCTATGACCTTCTTTGATTCGTAATTATTACCATTTAGTCTGATGTCGCCATAACTGTTGTGTATTTCATATCCGTAGGCGGCTTCGTCTGGAATGCCTTGAAGATTCAAAGATGTATCGCCATAGCTGTTAGATAAGTTAACATTTCCGGATACGGAGCCAGATGAAACATTGAGCGAGCCGTTTTTCATGGTGACCACGAGGTTTTCAAAGTCGCATCCAGAAGCATCGATATCGCCGTAGCTATTGGAGAATTCAGTCGTACCAGAAAACACCGTGTTTCTACAATTGAAAGACCCATTTTTCAGTTCGACTTTTGCATCGCTGATGTATCCGCCATTGATAACGCAATCTCCGTAACTTGATGATACGAAAAGTTCTCCATTCACTTGTTCGATATGAATATCACCGTTTTTTGCTTCCACTGTCACGCGGTCAGCAATTATGTTGTTACTCAATGTGATATCACCATATCCGTTGTAAACATTCACGTCTTCAAATGTCATATCTTCAGGATAGTAAATGGTGATTTGATTATTGTTTTCAAATGAAAAGTTTAAATTCCAGTTGATAATAGTATTTTCTTGCTCTCTTTTCACGGTAAGCGTATCGTTTTCAACGGAGTAGATTGGCTCATCACCAAAAACAATGTATTCGATCGCAAAATCATCGCCCTTCACGAAACGAATATCGGCGCTATTCATGTCAACGTCAATCTTCGTAAAGGAGTCGAGCTTTGTGTACGGAAGCTCTTGTTTATCCTCGCTACCGCATTTGACAATCAACTTACCATCTTTTAGTTGCATAGTATAATTCTTTTCTGTTCCAACAAACCAGCCAATAACCGTAAGAACAAGACCAATTGCTACTGCAATCGCGCCGATTTTAAGAAACAGTTTCATCCACTTTGGCATGTTGCTTTCCTCCTTTCTTCTCATGAACAACTTTTGATCCGCACTTAATAAATAAGCCGATGAGTAAATTACCAAGTTCTAGGAAACCGACCATCAGCAAAAGTCCGATTCCAATACAAAGGATTCCCAAACCGAAGAGGAGAATACAATTGATCGGGTCCGTAAAGAGTACGATAAAACCGAGGATCAATGTTCCGATTCCGGCAATAACTGTCGCAGCTCCTGATAATGCGCAGGAGTAGATGGTAATGAGAATCGATAGTAAAACTGCAAATGCCACAATGGAAAGCGCTATGGGGATTGGTGAGAATGGCAATGCAAAGATTGCTAATAGTACCACCCACACCGTGCTCATATTGTTTTTCTTGGTTTTCGTTTCTGTTTCCCGATTGTCTGACGTCGCGATTTCATTAATGTCACTCTCGCGGTCATCCTCAGAATTTACTTGTTCTACATAGTTCTTATCCACGCACTCGATAAAGATTTTTCGTGCGAGTTCTCTTGGTGTTCCCAAAGAGGCAATGGTTGCTTCTTCATTTTCAACACCGGCATCGTCTAAGTATTCCGAATAAAACGCGATTGCTTCGTCTCGGTCTTCTTTCGGCATACCCCTGAGATGCGTCGCTAATTTGGAAATGTACTGCTCCTTATTCATTCCCTGCACCCTCCATCAAAAGATTTACGGCACTGACAAAAGATTTCCATTCATTACTATAGAAAGATAACTTCTGATGTCCATCAGCCGTAAGTCGGTAATATCTTCTGTTTCTTCCCTGATATGGTTCGTCGTAGGTTTCCAAGCATTTTTCTTTTTCCAAACGACGAAGCACCGGGTAAAGTGTCGACTCTGAAATATCGATTACTTCTTTTACCTTTTGCGTCAATGTGTATCCATATGCATCGCCTGTTTGCAAGACGGCAAGGACACATGCATCGAGCAGTGGGGCTCCTAGTTGAAATATCATATTCTATCTCCTTTCATATTATATCGTATGACCATATTGTATGACGTATAATATTGTTTGTCAACATGTTTCATGAATTTTTTGACCACACCCATTCAAATGTGACGAGAAGCTTTTCCCAAATGAAATGCCTGCAAGAAAAATCCGCACATCTTTTAATGTGCGGATTCTGCTTTCTGGTATTCCTTTTCTGGTTTTTCAGCAAATGATTAATTAGATGGTTCCTCTTTGAATGCCGTAATCATTGCACAGATTCGTAAATTCGACAGAATTGACAAATCCACGAAATACATCAAGACGACTGGTTCCGGCTGCCAATTCGTTCATCCATGTCGCATAGCCACCTTCATCTACATCTCTGTTTAGTATTACTTTATAGAGGAGTGTGATATAGACCTCATCTGAATAATTCTTGTTGATGAATTCATTGCTGAAGAAGAATCCATGCGCTACTTGCGCACCACTAAAGGAGCCGTTCATTAACATCGTTACCCAGTCTTTTTGACCGTTGAAATCTCCATTTCGACCAAGGCAGAAGCCGTAAAGTCGATCTACGAAGGCATTTACCTTGGTTTGCTGCTCCCAATTCACGCCTTGTACGTAATATCCGGGATTAATCCCATATTCGTAACACATGGTGATGAATTCCGTGGAATTCGTAAAACCAGCGAAAACTTCTTCTCTTGAACTGCCATTATTAAGCATGTTCACCCACGTTTGTTTTCCTGGCGCATCTGAAGGACGGCCAAAGAAAATCTGGTACATGTGCTCTACATACTCGTCGTTACTATAGCCGGCATTTTGAAATTCCTGACTGAATACGAAACCATATGCCATTTCAGAACCACAGATTTCCTGATTAACAAGTTTGTTGACCCATGAACTGAATCCGGGGTCCTCTGGCTCACGGTCTAATGCATATGTATAGCAGCGAGCAATAAAGTCATATGACAATGAAATATTGGGCCAAGGACGCATGGGAATCGTCGGCCCTTCCGTGATAATTGTGGTGGAATTTGGAACAGCAAACAAATTATCACCATCGTCATATCTTTGATAATCATTATAATCTGGTAATCTACCATTTGAAAAACAATCCATCAGAAGGCTGTTTCTATGGATATCTAATTCAACAAGATTTGTATCTTCACAGTCTAATACTCTTAGACTCCAGTTTCTCGATATGTCCAATGATGTTATCGGGTTATTATCACAACGAAGGTAGATTAATGCGGTGTTACGAGTGATATCGAGTTCGATAATGCTATTTTTAAAACAACCGAGATTAATTAATGCTGAGTTCTTAGTAATATCGAGTTCGGTTAGGTTATTACCATAACACCCAAGAGCAGTTAATGCTGTATTCTGAGTAACATTGAGTGAGCACAACAAGTTTTCCCCACAATTGAGATAGGTTAACGCTGTGTTATGCGTAACATCAAGTTCGGTTAGGTTATTGTTCCAACAATCAAGATAGGTTAATGCGGTATTCTGAGAAACATCGAGTGTAGTTAGATGGTTATATCCACAATCGAGCTCGGTTAATGCTCTATTCTGAGTGACATCGAGTTCAGTTAGCAAACTGCTGTCGCAATCAAGTTTGGTTAATTGCGAGAATTTTTCTATACCAGTAAGATCATTGACGCTATAGGAATGTATTTCAATTTCCGTTACTGCGTCAATTTCCGTTGCACTCAAAAAATCATTATTATCATCGTCAAAATATCTAGCTACGTAATTCCGAAACGTCTCATCCGGGAAGTTCGTACTATTAATTGCAACTTCCCCATCTGCTGCTACCATACTCGGTAGCATGGATACTACCATAGCAGCACAAAGTAACATAGAACCCAATCTAAATCTTTTCATAAATTTTCCCCCTCCATGTTTGAAAACAGAATTTCCCCTTCGTTTTCAAACACACACGGAAAAAATATCATGTTATTGCATAGAAGTCAAGAAAATATATCATTCGGATACATCTACTATTGTAAAAAAAGAAAAACCAAGAACGAATTTAATCGTCCTTGGCTATCTTGGAGAAGGACACGAGTTTGATACAAAATGCACCCCCTTACGGTTTTCCCGTTTGTTCCGTTTGCTTTGTGCACACCCTCGGCTTTTGACGCTTGTTCCGAGTGAGAGTGTGAATATCCTCTTTACTTAGTCGTAAGTATTTGAGGATGGTAGATAGATTAAAATAACAATCATAAACAAAATTGCCTCTCTGCCCCCCCATTGCTAAGGTGTGCAGGTAAATGAGTGTTTAAATGTTGAAGTCGGGATTGCCCGGCTATTTTTTTGCAAAAAATCTGAGAAATTTCTTAAAGGTTATTGACATATGCCCGAAACTGGGTATAATAATAATTGAAAGCGACATA
>DAIPXZ010000005.1:0-97085 GCA_036782995.1 Bacillota bacterium | reverse complement strand
CAGCCCCACCAATTAAGAACGGTAGCTTTTTCATAAGTTACCGTTCATTTTTTTTGGTCATTCTATATGAGAAATACTTCACCATTACATTTGCCATATGTGCTACGTTAAATTTGATACATTTTCTTCGCTTAACGGGTTGCAATCGAGACCTTGTTGGATTACTATATTTCGAAAAGGATCCTTTAAGACTGATCCCGTGAGATCATAAGGGTTGTCGATAATGATTTTCGTATGTTGCGAAAATGTGATATGAAATGATTTGACCAACCTTTCTTCGAGCTCATGATTGATGAAATGAAGATGTTGGTTTTTTTATGCCCATTCTTCATATAGATTGCGGAGGTTATCGGATGGCAGCATTTTACGAGAAGTCTGTTTTGATGGATGACACGGCTCTAAATCGTGCTTTGACACGAATCTCACATGAGATCGTGGAGAAGAACAAGGGGTTGGATGACGTGGTTTTAATCGGTATTCAGAGACGCGGTGTTCCGATGGCAATTCGTATAGCTGATATTCTTGAATCGATTGAAGGGGTGAAGCCGAAGGTTGGCATTTTGGACATTACTTTTTATCGAGATGATTTAAGTAAGCTTTCAGCGCATCCGGTTGTGAATGGTACGGATATTCCATTTAATATTAATGATAAAAAGGTCGTCTTGATTGATGATGTTCTATATACGGGTCGTACCGTAAGAGCTGCAATCGAGGCGATTTTTGATATGGGGCGTCCTGCGTGCATTTCTTTGGCGATTATGGTTGATCGTGGCCATCGACAGCTACCTTTCCGCGCTGATTATGTTGGGAAGAATGTTCCAACTTCGAACACGGAAGCGATTCATGTAGAGTTAAAGGAAATCGACGGCGCAGATCGTGTAGTTCTGTGTGATGAGGTGAGAGAATGAGTCTGAGAAGCAAGGATTTGTTAGGGTTAAAGGAGCTTTCCGCGGAAGAAATCATGGAGATTTTGGACACGGCGAAGATGATGAAGATGGTTTTAACTTCGGGTAACAAGAAGACATCACATCTTCAGGGCAAATCGGTTGTGACGCTGTTCTATGAAAACAGTACAAGAACGAGATTGTCTTTTGAGCTTGCTTCGAAATATATGGGTTCTGCCAGTGCAAACATTACGACTTCCGGCAGTTCTGTAAACAAGGGTGAATCTCTTTTGGATACCGCACGAACGATTGATATGATGGCTACGGATATTATCATTATGAGACACAGCCAATCTGGTGCGCCGCATTACTTGGGGCCTCGAGTTTCTGCCTCAATCGTGAATGCCGGAGATGGAATGAATGAGCATCCGACACAGGCCTTGCTGGATATGTTCACGATGTACGAAAAGTATGGACATATTGATGGATTGAAGGTTGCGATTTGCGGAGATTTATATCACAGTCGTGTTGTTCGAAGTAACGTCATTGGACTTACGAAGCTTGGAGCGACGGTTAATGTTGCAGGCCCGCGAACAATGGTACCTGTCGGACTTGAGAAAATGGGATGCACGGTATGTCGTACTGTCGATGAGGCAGTAACGGACGCAGATGCGGTTATGGGACTTCGTGTACAGCTTGAGCGTCAGACAAAGTCGCTATTCCCATCAGTCGCGGAGTATTCGAAGTTCTACTCGATTTCTGAAGAGCGTCTTAAGCTAGCTAAGAGCGATGCGATTCTTTTACATCCTGGTCCGTGTAATCATGGTGTAGAGCTACCGACTGCGGTTTACGATTGCCCGCAATCGGTTATTAATGAACAAGTAACGAATGGCGTTGCCGTGCGCATGGCAGTTCTTTATTTGCTGATAGCAAGGAGAAATCAATAATGAGCAAGATGATTATTAAGAATGTTAAGCATTTCTCTTCGGGTGAGATGATTTCCGTATATATCCGAGACGGACTGTTTTCTGATACAGCGTTTTCAGCAGATGCCGATACAGTTGAGATTGACGGAGAAGGATTAACCGTGATGCCGGGACTCATTGATATGCATTGTCACTTGCGTGAACCTGGTTTTGAGTATCGTGAGGATATTGAAAGTGGCACGAAGAGTGCGGCAAAGGGCGGTTTTACGAGTGTCTGTCCGATGCCAAATACGAACCCCGTTTGTGATAATGCTGCCGTGGTTTCTGGTATTCTCAAAAAGGCGCATGATAAGGCTTCGACGAATGTATTCCCGATAGGCGCAGCAAGCAAGGGACTTCTCGGAAAAGAGCTTTCCGAAATGGGGCTTATGAAGGAAGCTGGTATTGTTGCCGTTTCTGATGATGGAAAACCGATTGCCACAGCAGATCTTCTTAAAAAAGTGATGGAGTATGCTTCCGACTTTGATTTGCCGGTACTAAATCACTGTGAAGAATTATCTGTTTCTGAAGGGGCAATGAATGAAGGGGTTGTGTCAACATCCATAGGACTTCGTGGGATTCCTTCTATCGCAGAAGACTTAATGATTGCCAGAGATGTTTTGACTGCAGAATACCTACATATGCCGATTCACATCTGTCATGTCAGTACCAAGAGTGGTGTTGACATTATTCGACAGGCGAAAAAGCGAGGCGTACGCGTAACGGCCGAAACATGCCCACACTACTTCTCTTTGACGGAAGAAGCATGTAGCACCTTTGATCCAAATACGAAGATGAATCCTCCGCTTCGGACGGAAGCGGATCGTTTGGCTGTTATTGAAGGATTAAAGGACGGTACGCTCGATTGTATCGTGACTGATCATGCACCACATCATGCGGATGAGAAGGATATCGAGTTTTCACTCGCAAATAACGGAATCGTTGGTTTTGAAACAGCATTTGCACTCGGATATACCTATTTAGTTAAGCCAGGTTTCCTTTCGCTTATCAATCTCGTTGCAACAATGACGACGAATCCTTCGGATATTCTTCGACTTGGTCGCGGCACCCTAGATGCAGGAGCACCTGCTGATCTTACACTAATGAATCTTTCTGATGAATTCACTTTCCATAAAGATGAAATGCTTTCAAAGTCTAGAAATACGCCTTTTGACGGATTTCAGCTTTATGGTCGTTGCAAGCTTACCGTAAAAGGAGGAACAATTACTTATGACGAACTTCGCGGATGAATTAGCGGCGCGGATTGCTAAATGCAATAATCCAACCGTAATGGGATTGGATCCAAAACTGGAATATCTTCCACCAGAGCTTCTTGAAGAATGGAAGGGGCAGGCGGAAAACAAGCAAATGGAGACGGGGATGGCCTTGTTCGACTACAATCGACAGTTGATTGATGCCGTATATGACATTATCCCAGCAATCAAACCGCAGTTTGCATATTATGAAATGTACGGCATTCACGGCATTGCGGCTCTTCGCAAGACGATTCAATATGCACATGACAAGGGAATGTTGGTAATCGGTGATGCAAAGAGAAACGACATTGGTTCAACAGCTACTGCATATGCGAATGCAATTATCGGTGAGACAAAAATTATCAATGACACAACACCTGAAATGTTCGGTTGTGATGCGATTACGGTGAATGGTTATCTTGGAATTGACGGCGTAAAGCCATTTATTGATGTCGCGAAAGAAAAAGGAAAGGGAATTTTTGTTCTAGTAAGAACATCAAATCCATCTGCCGGTGATTTACAAGATTTGAAATTAGAAGATGGAAGATATGTATATGAAGCTATGGCTGATAAAGTCGAAGAATGGGGCAAGGAATTAATCGGAGAATCTGGAATCAGCTCATTAGGCGCGGTTGTTGGTGCGACTTGGCCTGAACAAGCGAAGGCGGTTCGTGAGCGTATGCCTCATGCCTTTGTTTTGGTACCGGGATACGGTGCACAGGGCGGAAGTGGAAGTGACGCCGTTGCTTCCTTTACAGCTGATGGCAAGGGCGGAATCGTGAATGCTTCCCGTAGCTTAATGTGTGCATGGAAGAAGCGTACGGATTTGGAGCCGATGGAGTTTAAGAAAGCAACTCGTGATGAAGCAATTCGCATGAGAAATGATTTGCAGGAAGCATTAAAATCGAGAAAATAACAATAGAATTCAGTTGAGCCGTATGCATATGAGGCGTATAATTATACAAATGCAAGAATATATATAAATAGTCCGAATACGGACAAAGGAGATCAGTTTATGCCAAAGAGAAATGATGTCAGTCGTGTAATGGTTATCGGTTCAGGTCCGATTATTATCGGTCAGGCTGCCGAGTTTGACTATGCAGGTACACAAGCCTGCCGAACATTAAAGCAAGAGGGATTCTATGTGGTATTGGTAAATAGTAATCCGGCTACCATCATGACCGATCCGGGTATGGCGGATCGCATTTTCCTAGAGCCTTTACAACTAGATGTCGTAAAGAAGCTGATTATTGACGAGAAGATTGACGGATTGTTAGCAACACTAGGCGGACAAACAGGTTTGAATTTCGCGATGGAGCTTTCTGAATCAGGATTCTTGGCTGAACACAATGTTAAGCTCATGGGTACTCCGGCAGCTGGTATTAAGCGTGGTGAAGACCGTGAAGAGTTCCGTGATGCGATGCTTCGTATTCATGAGCCATGTATTCCTTCGGATACGGCGAATTCCATTGACGAATGTATCTCCGTTGCAAACCGAATCGGTTATCCAATTATCGTACGTCCGGCGTTTACTCTTGGCGGAACAGGCGGCGGTATTGCAGCAAACCAACGTGAGATGGTTGAGATTGCAACAGTCGGACTCGAAGCGAGTCGTGTTCATCAAGTATTAATCGAGAAGAGTATTGCCGGATGGAAGGAAATTGAGTTCGAGGCCATTCGTGATTCAAAGGGTAATAAGGTTACCATTTGTTCCATGGAAAACTTAGACCCAGTCGGTATTCATACAGGTGACTCCATTGTTGTTGCACCTGCACAAACACTTACGGATACGGAATACCAGAGATTACGCTCGGCCGCATTGAACATTGTAGAAGAGCTTGAAATTGCCGGTGGATGCAACGTTCAATTTGCACAGCATCCGACTTCGGAAGAATATGCTGTTATCGAGGTTAACCCACGTTTGTCACGTTCTTCGGCTTTAGCTTCGAAAGCAACGGGATATCCGATTGCTAAGGTTGCCGCGAGAATCGCATGTGGATATTCTTTGGATGAAATTCCAAATGAAATTACTGGCACAACGAAAGCCTGCTTCGAGCCAGCGGTTGACTATATCGTTACGAAGATTCCTAAATTCCCGTTCGATAAGTTTGTTAAAGCAAAAAGAACGCTCGGCACTCAGATGAAAGCAACTGGCGAAATCATGAGTATTGGTAATACTTTTGAACAGTCACTTATGAAGGCGATTCGTTCGTTGGAGCTCAATATCTTCGGACTCAAGGTTCCTGTGATGACATCTCTTTCTGATGCACAAGTTGCAGAAAGACTAAAAACCGTAGATGACATGCGAATTTTCCTTTTGGCAGAGGCCATGCGTCGCGGATATTCTGATCAAGCACTTTACGATATTACGATGGTAGACAAGTTCTTCTTGAAAAAGCTTCGTAACTTGGTAAATACCGAAGATGAGCTGTGTGCGATTCCTTCCGAGGATCAGCTTACAGATGATTTCTTGAAGAAAATCGTCAAGATGGGCTTTGTAGACTCATATATTGCAAAGCTAGTACATTCAGATGCAGAGACAATTAGAAACCGTCGTAAGGGGCTGGGGCTTAATTACACGTACAAGATGGTAGATACCTGTGCTGGTGAGTACAAAGCATTAACACCATACTATTACTCCACATTTGATACATTTAACGAATCAATTCGTACAGATAAGAAGAAGGTATTGGTTCTCGGTTCCGGTCCGATTCGTATCGGCCAAGGTATTGAGTTCGATTATTGCTCGGTTCACTCGGTTTGGGCTTTGCGTCGTTTGGGATATGAAGCAATCATTGCCAATAACAATCCGGAAACTGTATCAACTGACTATGACACATCAGATCGTTTGTACTTCGAGCCTTTGACGGTGGATGATGTTCGTGCGATTGTTGAGAATGAAAAGCCGGACGGCTGTATCTGTCAATTCGGTGGCCAAACAGCAATTAAGCTCATTAAGGCCGTTTCTGATATGGGCGTCAAAATCATGGGTACTTCAGCTGACATGGTAGATGCCGCAGAAGATCGTGAGCGTTTTGATGAAATTCTTGAAAAATGCGAAATCAAGCGTCCGAAGGGCGGTACGGTGTTTACAACCGAAGAGGCTCTGAAGATGGCGGAGGAGCTTACTTATCCAGTATTGGTTCGTCCTTCATATGTTCTCGGCGGTCAGGGTATGGCTATCGTTAATAATGACGATGAGATGGTCGAATACATGCGTATCATTAACTTGGTAGAACAAGAACATCCGATTCTTGTTGACAAGTACCTGCGTGGTGTCGAGTTAGAGGTAGATGCGGTTTGCGATGGCAAGAACATTCTGGTTCCTGGCATCATGGAACACTTGGAGCGTGCCGGCGTTCACTCCGGTGACTCCATCTCGATTTTCCCTGCATACATTTCTGACCGTATTCGCGATATCATCGTTGAATACACAAAACGATTGGCATTATCACTTCATGTTATCGGCCTTGTAAATATTCAGTTCATCCTCTTCAACGATGAAGTATATGTAATCGAAGTCAATCCTCGTTCTTCACGTACTGTTCCTTATATCAGTAAGGTTACTGGTATTCCGATTGTAGATTTGGCTACGAAAATTATGGTTGGCGGTTCATTGGATGACTTTGATTACGGTACCGGACTCTATGCACGTTATCCGTGGGTATATGCAATAAAGGCCCCGGTATTCTCGTTTGAAAAGCTCCACGATGTTGATGTCAGCTTAGGGCCTGAGATGAAGAGTACAGGTGAGGTTCTCGGACTTTCGACGACCTATGCCGAAGCAATGTACAAGGCCATCTTGGCTTCTGGATTTAAGTTCCCTAAAAAGGGCGATAGTGTACTCTTGACTGTTAAAGACAGTGATAAATCTGACTTGTTGCCGCTTGCAGACAAGTTGATGAATCTTGGTTTTGAGCTTTATGCGACAGGTGGTACGGCAAACTATTTAAACAAGGCCGGTATTCCAACAAACTCTGTTCGCAAGATGGAGGAAGAATCTCCGAATTTGCTGGATGCCGTTTCGTCGGGAAAGATTAAGCTTTTGGTAAATACAGAATCCAATGCTGCTTCTATGATTAATAACGGTTTCAGACTCCGCAGAAAATGCATCGAGCACGGCGTTCCGACCATTACGGCTTTGGACACACTTGTTGCTGTTCTTGAGTGTCTTGAACGTCAAATGAAGCCAACGGATATCGAAGCATATGAGCTGTCGACGTTTGCAAAGATTGTTGCTGAAACACGTAAAGAGAAGCTTCCGCAGAACGAAAAACCGCCGGAAAACGCGATGCTGATGAAATAAGAAGGAGCTTTCATGAAAGAATACCCGATTATACTGGAAAGCGTCACTGCTTTAAATGAATCTGTTTCAATATTGTCTTTCTATTGTTCCGAGATTGCGAAATCCGCAATCCCGGGACAATTTATCAACATCTCATGTAAGTCGTTCCTAAAAAGGCCATTTGGAATTATGGACGCAGATGCCTCTACAGGACTCGTAAAGATTGGCATTCGTAATGTTGGTAAAGGTAGTCGCGAATTAACGCATGCCAAACCGGGTGATGCGTATTCGGTTATTGGACCACTGGGACACGGGCTGGATATTGATTCCATGGTGAAAACAAAGAAGCTTTTGCTAATCGGCGGAGGAACCGGTATTTTCCCGATTCATTTTACTTGCCATTATGCCAAAGAACGAGGGTACAACGTCACTTGTGTAAATGGTTATCGTTCAAAATCGGAATCATTATTGCTTTCAGAATTCGAGGCATTGACCGATCAATTCATTGTGGCTACTGATTCCGGTGACTACGGAATGAAGGGAACAGCATTAGATGCAGTAATTAGCTTACCGTCCGAAGCTTTGAATGACACGACGCTATTTGTCGTTGGTCCTGAAATCATGATGAAGAAGATTTCTGAATGGGCGGCAACACAAGCATTGCCTTGTTATGTTTCTATGGAAAAGCGTATGGCATGCGGTATTGGTGCATGTTTAGTGTGTGTATGCAAAATAAAGGCTGAAGAACAAGGCGTTCCATTTAAACATGCACGTTGCTGCAAGGATGGTCCGGTATTCTCTTCTGAGGAGGTGATTTTTTGAGCACTTTACAGGTTAAAATCGATACTGTATCGCTTGATAATCCCGTAATTCTTGCATCAGGAACATGTGGTTTCGGTCGTGAGCTTGCTGAATATATGGATTTATCGAAAATTGGTGGACTCTCATCGAAGGGCTTAACTCTTTTGCCACGTCAAGGAAATGAAGGCTGTCGTGTCGCAGAAACACCATCGGGCATGTTAAATTGTGTCGGTCTGCAGAATCCCGGTGTAGAAGCATTTCTTGATCATGAGCTTGCTTTTATGGAGACAACTGGCTCGAAGATTATCGTGAACGTGGCAGGTCATTCTGAAGAAGATTATATTGCCATGGTATCCAGATTAAATGAATATGCAAACCGAATCGATGCGCTTGAATTAAACTTCTCATGTCCCAATGTGAGGGAAGGCTGCATGGTTATCGGTACATCTCCTAAAGCCATCGAAGCCTTGGTTGCCAAGCTTCGTTCCTTAACAAGTCTTCCGTTATGGGTAAAACTAACGCCGAACGTAACCAATATTCGCGATACTGCGAAGGCAGCTGAAGCCGGCGGTGCAAACGCGGTTGTTGCCATAAATACACTGATGGGCATGGCGATTGATATTCGAACACGACGTCCAATTTTACACAATAACACAGGAGGACTCTCCGGACCATGTGTTAAGCCAATAGCAATCAAGATGGTTCATGATTGCTATGAGGCAGTATCTATTCCTGTAATTGGCTGCGGAGGTATATCTTCTGCTGATGATATTTTGGAGTTCATGATAGCCGGTGCTTCTGCCGTGGAAATCGGAACATGGAATCTCGTTCATCCGAGTGGCGCTGAGAAGATCGTACACGATTTAGAAGAATACGCAAAAGCAAATGCCATAGATGATTTATCATCGCTTACCGGCACATTGGAATTATGGAGGTAACCCTATGAACACGACAATCATTAATGACTTATTCAATACATCCGCGGTACGCGTCAGTGATCCAGAACACCCATTTTGGTATGCTTCAGGTACGTTCGGACCATTCTATATCAATACGCATTTTCTTTTAGGCTCAGAAGAAAAGGCGAACGAGCTTCTTCATTTGATTGAGACGGCCGCCACGGATAAGAAAACATTTCCTACGACGATTCTACATTATTTATTGAAGGCCTATGAAGAATCTGCTTCATTCAAAACCGTTACGGATTTGATTGTTGCAGAGGCAAAAAAGCTACCGGATTTCGACTTCATTTCCGGCGGTGAACGTCGCGATTTCTTCTTTTCTATATTGCCTGCTTATTTCATGAAAAAACCACATCTTTCAATTTTTAAGGATGGAAGTACTTTCTATTCCACAGATAATTTCATGACATGTAAAGAAGTAAAAGCAGGCGATTTGTCTGACCGTAAGGCATTACATATTGCCGATTTAATCACAGAAGCTTCCAGTTATACTCGCGCATGGATTCCAGCGATTCGTAAGCTCGGCGCAAGCATTTCGGACACAATTGCAGTTATTGATCGTGTTCAGGGTGGGGAAGACAATCTGAAATCAGAAGGCGTTGCTATGCATACTTTCGTTGCCATTGAAGCATCACTTTTTGATACAGCACTATCACTTGAAATTATTACGGATGGACAACGCGAGATGGTTGCCTCATTTATGGCTTCACCGATTGATTACATGAAGGATTATCTATCGAAGCATCCGGATTTTATTGATGAGCAAATTGCTCTCGGCGGTAAACCAAGGGAGAGAGCGGAGCTCGCAATCTCGCGTGGTTATGTTCCCAATAAATAATATGCGGATTGTCGAATGAAAAAGAATCTTTCGTCCACTCGTACGTTTGTTTCATGCAAACGATGTATTCCTTATTCTTTAATTCAAGAAAACAGGAAAACGATATCCTTATCTGTCATCGATGGTATGGTAGTAGTAAAGGCGCCCAGACGCGCTTCACTTTCATTTATTGATTCTTTTGTCGATTTGAAGAGCGAATGGATTGAAAAGCGACTTCGTCACTTGGAAGAGGCAATCAAAGTTGATACGATGAATCCAAAAGAGAGAGAAGCCGCGCGATTACGTCTGCTTAATAAAACGAAGATTTTTCTTTCAACATACGATGGAATAAAGCCGAAACGCATCTTCATTCGTGCATCAACATCGAGATGGGGGTCTTGCTCCAGTCTCGGAAATATATCATTAAGCATCTATTTGGATGCGGTGAATGATGAATTATTTGAATATGTTTTACTGCATGAGTTAACCCATTTGTATTTTATGAATCATTCAACAGATTTTTGGACTCGTCTTGCCCGGCAGATGCCAGATTACAAAGAAAGACGAAAGCAATTGAAAAAATACATATTACCGAAATCAAACAAAGGTTAATATTTTGGGTTGAAAGCCGATTATGAATCGAGTATACTAAATACATTGATTATCAAACTATTTATTTTTACCAAGAAGAGGAAGCATTTATGAAAAACATCCCATTGTATGAAGTCCGTAAAATTCACGATTTACGTGATATGTTGAAGCAGAGTGTTGAGCTTTACGGTGACGACCCGCTTTTTTACTATAAGAAAGAAAAGGGCGGTGAATACTTACATTATACTTTTAAAGAATACAATGCAGATGTTCAGTCATTCGGAACTGCACTTTCCAATCTTTCCGGTCTCGGAAGCCGAATTGCAATTATTGCTGAGACACGCTACGAGTGGTATGTAACGTATCTTGCCACTACGAACGGAACGGGTATTGTCATTCCCTTGGATAAAGAATTACCGAAGCAGGAAATTGCTTCTTTGTTAAATCGTTCTGAAGCAGATGTAGTTGTATATTCTTCGTCAAAGCAGCATATTATTGATGAAATTAAGGACTGTATTTCCAATGTGAAGCATTTTATTTGCATGGATAAGCTGGAAGACAGAGAAGATGTTTTGTACTTCTATGATTTATTGGCGGATGGAAAGAAAAAGCTCGAGGCGGGAAACCGTGTATTCTTAGACGCACCGATTGATGCGGATGCAATGACGATATTGTTATTTACGAGCGGTACGACCGATACGGCCAAGGCGGTTATGCTGAGTCAAAAGAATATTTGTAAGAACTTGGAAGGTATGTGCCAGATGGTCTATATCGATCGAGAAGATTTGTTCCTTTCTGTTTTGCCGTTGCATCATACATATGAGTGCACATGTGGATTCCTTTGCCAAGTATATCGCGGTAGTCATATTGCTATTTGTGAAGGCCTTCGCTATATTACGCAAAACATGCAAGAGTCACATGTCACCATTATCTTGGTAGTTCCGCTTATGCTGGAAATGTTCCACCGAGCCATTATGAAGAAGGCAAAGGGAACAAAGAAGATGGCGCGCAAGTTTGAATTCGGACGTAAGCTTTGCAAGTTCCTGCTTTTCTTTGGAATTGACATTCGTCGGAAGATATTTGCACAAGTGCATGAGACATTCGGCGGAAAGCTTCGCCTCATAATTTGCGGCGGTGCAGGTGTGGACCCAAAGATTTTGCAGGATATGCAAGACATGGGTTTTGCATGTATCCAAGGCTACGGACTTACTGAATGTGCACCTATTCTTGCTTTGAATCGTGACGTGGATTATAACAATCGCGCAGCCGGTTTACCGCTTCCTGGTGTTGATGTCCAAGTCATCAATAAAGATGAGAATGGCATCGGAGAATTCATCGGTAAAGGTGATAATGTAATGATTGGATATTATCACAATGACGAGGCAACCAAGGAAGCTATTGATGATAATGGTTATTATCACACGGGTGATTTAGGATATTTAGATAAAGATGGATTTGTCATCATTACAGGACGAAAAAAGAACGTAATCATCGCAAAGAACGGAAAGAATATTTTCCCGGAAGAGATTGAATCGATGTTATCTTTATCTTCATATGTGACAGAGGTTTTGGTTTCTGGCGAAGAGGATTCTCGCGAGGATGTTATTGTTACAGCTACAATTTTCCCGAACATGGACGCTGTAAAGGAAAAGCTTGGTTCAAATCCGGAA
The DNA here is from genome assembly GCA_036782995.1 of Bacillota bacterium. Taxonomy (GTDB): domain Bacteria; phylum Bacillota; class Clostridia; order Saccharofermentanales; family Saccharofermentanaceae; genus DAIPXZ01. The sequence continues at coordinate 84,854 of DAIPXZ010000005.1, read as the reverse complement.
GATGACGCCATTCAAATGCTTCTCGAAGAAGAAGTTAACAAAGTCAATGCACATTTGGTCAATTATAAACATGTTCGTCGTGTTGTTATTCGTGATACCGAGTTCGAGAAGACAACGAGCAAGAAAATCAGAAGACAATACAAGAAGTAATTATCTAACGTATACAGAGTGAAATGAAGCCATATTTCGATCAATTATTGACGAATTATGGCTTCTTTTTTCTTTTTGATTTGCGCATACATTTCGTAAATATGGATGAATATTATGGTATCATTATATTTAGCCAAGCATTAGAAAGGACATTTTCATGTTATCTTCTTATTCAATAGAAAGACTCTTAAACGCCGCATTGTCATGTGGCGGTGATTTTGCCGAGGTCTATATTGAATCCGCAAAATCTTCATCCGTCGGACTACTAAACGGCGTTGTTGAAGGCGTTACATCTGGTATGGATTGCGGCATCGGTATTCGTATCATGGAAGGCACGAAGTGTATATATGTATATGCAAATGATTTACATGATGAAGATGCACTTATACGTATGGCAAAGAATGCGTCCGCTTCTTTGCAAAGTGTTCCCCAAAACAAAACAATCGTTATGAAGCCGCTATTGGCATATACTTCTAATCCAATTAAAATTCCGCCGGTTGATGTAAATAAATCGCAGAAAGTCAGTATTCTCAAAGAAGCATCTCAAACGGCAAAGGATTATTCTGATTTAATTACGCAAACCTCCGCATCATACGGGGATGTAGAAAAACACGTATGGATAGCTAATTCTTTGGGCGATTATTGTGAGGATAATCGCTCTCGTGTGCGGCTTTCCATTCAGGCAATCGCGACACAAGGCAAGATAAAGCAATCTGGATTTTGGGGACCCGGTGCTGGTCGTGGCTTTGAATTTGCACAAGATTATGACTTGAATGAAAAGGCAAAGGCGGCAGCAAAAACGGCAGTTACCATGATTTCTGCTTCACCTTGTCCTTCCGGAAAAATGCCAGTGGTCATCGGTAATGGTTTCGGTGGTGTCATTTTTCACGAAGCCTGTGGCCATGCACTTGAGGCAACTGCAGTCGGTATTCACGCCTCGGTCTTTGATGGCAAGCTGGGAAAACAAATTGCTTCGAAACTTGTTACTGCATACGATGATGCAAAAATTCCTTCAGAATGGGGAAGTTATGATGTGGATGATGAAGGTACGCCTTCTGAATCGAACTTACTCATCAAGGATGGTATTCTGAATAGTTATCTTATTGATCGATTAGGCAGCCGTCGTATGAATATGCGTTCGACAGGTTGCGGTAGAAGACAAAACTACACATATGCTCCGACTTCGAGAATGTCGAACACGTTTATCGCAAATGGTACACAAACACCAGAAGAGATTATCGCATCAACTGAATATGGTTTATATGCGGCCAGTATGGGCGGTGGTTCTGTTGACCCAGCTACAGGCGAATTCAATTTTGCTGTGAATGAAGGATATCTCATTAAGGATGGTAAAATTGGTAAACCGGTACGCGGCGCGACATTGATTGGAAAAGGCAATGAGATACTTATGAATATCGATGCGGTCGGAAACAACTTAGCATTAGCACAAGGCGTTTGCGGCTCTATCAGCGGCAATATTCCAACGAACGTTGGTCAACCGACTATTCGCGTGTCCGAGATAACTGTCGGCGGTCAAAGCGATTCCGGCGAAGCTTAAGCGACAAGGGGGATTTTTGATGAATAACTATACGGAAGAAATCATTAATAAGCTTCTTTCGCAATCAAAGGAATATGGCTTTGAAGAAGCCGAGGTCTATTATGAAGAAGAAAGCGCTATATCGGTACAAGTGTTAAACGGAGAAGTTTCCGTATTTGAGGAATCGAAAACGAACGGACTTTCATTCCGTGGTAAGCAATGTGGACAGATGGGATATGCATTTACTGAGAAAATTGATGATGATGTCATACCATTTTTGCTTTCACAGGCCAAAGATAATTGCCAAGTACTTGAAGTGAAGGAAAATGTTTCCGTGTATGAGGGAGAAACCACATATCCTAAACTCAAGACATACAACGAAGATTTGGAGAAAATCGGCTACCAAGAGCTTGCTTCTTCGGCATTAATACTAGAAAAAAGCATGCTCGATTATGACAAGCGCATTATCGCTTCGGATTATTGCTCTACTGCATATGCAGATCAGTGCGTCTTGATTATGAATACAAAAGGAATGCGGTGCTTTAACCGAAGCAACCATTTTGCTGCATATGCCTCTTGTCGCGCACAGGACGGCGAAGATGTACAAACTGCAGAAAAGGGTGGAGCCTATATTGATTACAACGCCTTTCATCCTGAAGATTTAGCTCGTGATATTGCCAAGATGGCAATTGATAAGCTGAATGCCTCAAATGTTTCTTCCGACAAATACCCGGTAGTTATTGATACACGCGCCGCAAGTGATATTCTTGAAGCATTTTCCGGAAATTTCTCAGCAGATGCAATGCAAAAGGGAATTTCTCTTTTAGGGAAAAATATGGACAAACAAATTGCTGCGAAGTTTATATCCATTCGCGATGTTGGTATCGTCGGAGGAAGCATCGAATCTGTTGCTTTCGACTCTGAAGGCGTTCTAACCAAGGATACTATTCTTGTTGATTGTGGCATTTTGATTTCTGCTTTACACAACAGAAAAACCGCATCGAAAGCGGGTGTCATTTCAACAGGAAATGGTTTTCGTTCCGGATACAAGGGGAGCATTGGTATTCAATCAACACATCTTTTTATTGAACCGGGTAAATGCACTTTGAACGAATTAATTGAGACGGCAAAGAATGGTATATATATAACAGATGTCAGCGGTTTGCATGCTGGCGTGAACGCTATATCCGGTGACTTTTCATTACTTTGTGAAGGTTTTTTAATTAAGGATGGAAAGATAGACCGACCACTTAACCAAATCACCATTTCAGATAATTTCTACGCGATATTAATGAAAATCGCGCTTCTTGGTGATGATGTTGATTTCAAGAAGCCGGATGCAAACATGACACAATCCCCAAGTCTATTGATTCCTGATGTTGCCATTTCTGGCGAATGATGAAACGATTCACATACGTATTATGATGAAAAAAGGAAGCGTTATCGCTTCCTTTTAATTTCTTGTGTAAGGATTAAAGAACGCGTGGTGGCCGTCGATTATTTCGATTATTTTGTTTTTTTCGGATTGTGAGATAGCCTATGACGCAGGAAATAAGCACCACAACAAGTAATATGATTAAAATGGCTTTTCCTATCACAGAGAGCCAATTGGTGTCATTTGATTCTTTATTATCTATAACTACGTGCTGTTTTTCCTTACCGATGGTAACCGTCAGTTCTCCCACCAAATATTGCATACCATCAGCATAGATTCGATTGACAGGAAGAACAATGGTTTGCGAATCTAATGATGGATCCAATATGATACCGGACATATCGATGGTAGAACTATATCCATTTGTTGCTCGTGTTGCTGTCGTTGTGAAGTATTCGAGCATTACAAGGTTCTCATCGAGGATGGATAAATCGGATGATTCAATACTGTTTTGAATTTGCTCGATTGTCGAATTCTTTAGTGCTTGATATTCTGCTGTATCGATTCGAGTTGTCGTATATGTTTGAAAACCATAGTCAAAAAGAGAAATCAGATTTGCATATCGAATTTCGGAGCAGGATGCGGCGAAAATGACACCGATTAATACTTGATCGTCCTTCGAAGCTGCCGCAGTTATCGTGTATTGAGACAGGTCAGTAAATCCGGTTTTTCCGCCGATATAGTATTCGTAAGAATAGGTGGTTGTGGCAATAAAACGATTTCCATTTGAAAGTACACGAGTATCGTTGTACTTATTGGTTGCGGGCATTGTATATGAAGAAGTGGTGGATATGATTGTGTATTCCTCGTGTGTTAATGCTTCTTGGAGAATAAGTGCCATATCATGACAGGAGGTTACATGAGCAGGATCAGAGAGACCATACGGATTTGTGAAATTTGTCTTTGTGCATCCAAGCTCGAGTGCTCGTTCGTTCATCATTGCGGCGAAACCCTCAGCTGTGCCGCCCATATGAATGGCTAGTGCCATACACGCGTCGTTTGCAGATTTTAACAGGCAGGCATACAGGCAGTCTTCTACGGTGAGGACTTCTCCTTCAACAATACCAAGACGAGCATAATCAGCAGGGATCGTGTTGTACATTTCAGGTGTCACGGTAATAGTATCTGTGAGCGATAGATTTTCAAGAGCCAACAAAATGGTCATTACCTTAGTTATGCTGGCAGGAGGGAGTGCCGTGTCGTAATTATTGCCAATTAACATGGTATTTGAAGTGGCATCATAGAGAAGATATGCACTTCCGTCCACTGACGGAGCATTTACCGGATTTGAATCCAAAAGCTCATTCCTTGGTTTTAGACTGTCGGGAAGCTCAACTACCTCAGAAGGCTCTATTGTCGTTGCTTGTGAACTTGTCTCGGTAATCATTTGTGTAGGTAATGTTTCTTCCGAAATACTTGTATCTGTCGAGACAGAAATATCTGTTTCGGTTGTTGGTTCGGTTTCTTCAGCAAGAATTAATCCTGCAAAACAAGGCAACCATAGGATGGAAATAATGGCCAAAAAAGTAGCGGTAAATCTTATCTGTATGACCTTGTAAAAACTAGATTTTGCACGATGTTCAGTCAACAATTTTACTTCCTCTTTACACACAAATTTATTCTATTTTACACGAAATCTATCATTCACAAAAGCCTTTCATTCATGTATGATTATCATAAAGAATTAGAAAAGAGGATCTCTTTGTTTTGTCTACTGTGATTGTTTCCAAAGAAGATTATGAGCGACAGAAGAAATATGTTGCTAAGCTCATACCCCTGATGGAAGACCGCATGGTTTTTCTGGGACGCCCGCTAACATATTTTATCCGAACATATGGATGTCAATTGAACGAAGCCGACAGTGAAAAGATTGCCGGCATTCTTGAGTCCATCGGTATGATTCGTTGGAATGAAGAAGATGAAGATACACGGCCTGATTTTCTATTCTTGAATACATGCACTATTCGGGAAAATGCAGAAGATCGCCTATATGGTAATCTCGGTGCCTACAAGAAATGGCGTGAGGGTAATAAAGCATTATTTATCGGGGTTTGCGGTTGTATGATGAAGCAATCGCATAATGTCGATAAGATTAAGAAGAGTTTTCCCTTTGTAGATTGCGTTTTCGGGCCTGCAGATATTCATCGGGTTCCGGAATACATCTATCATCGTTTGATTCGTCATCGTAAACTCTATCAGGTTTCCGAAGAGGATTATCTTCCGGAAGACCTCGAAATTCCAATATCACACGAACGAAAATTCCGCGCTTTAATTCCTATCATGTACGGATGCAATAATTATTGCACGTATTGTATCGTTCCATATACTCGTGGACGGGAACGCTCGCGTTCATCTGAAGCGATTTTGCAGCAATTACATCAAATCGCCGAATTGGGTTATAAAGAGATTCTTTTATTGGGACAAAACGTTAATTCGTACGGTAAAGACCGGCCGGGAGAGATGACCTTTGCACAGCTTTTGGCAGCTTCAGCTGAGATTACATCCTTTTCAAGAATTCGTTTCATGACTTCTCATCCGAAAGATATATCTGAAGAAGTCCTTCTTACGATGCAAAAGTATCCAAATATAGAACGGCATTTGCATCTTCCAATGCAATCCGGAAGCTCTCGCATTTTGAAAGAAATGAACCGTCACTATGATCAAGAACAATATTTGAAAACCGCACTTCGTTTTCGCGAGCTCATACCGGAAGGAACGATTTCTACGGATATTATTGTTGGATTTCCCGGAGAGACGGAAGAGGATTTTGAAGAGACATTACGAGTGATGAGGATAGTGAAGTTTGATAATGCTTTCACATTCCAGTATTCCATTCGTCCTGGTACAAAAGCGGCAGCTTATGAGAATCAAATTCCACCGTACGTCGTGAAGGAACGTTTTGGACGTTTGACTGAATTACAAAATGCACTTTGTGCAGATTCAAATAATTCTGTACTTGGAACGGTCGAGGAGATATTGATTGAAGGTCAAAGTGCTACGGCGAAGCATGTTTTAACCGGAAGAACTAATTCAAATCGACTCGTGAATTTTACCATTCCAGACGGAACAGTTTATAAAGGCCAAACCTTACATCCGAATGATGCTTCCTTTAATGCGAATGCATTAGAGGGTGAACTTTGTGAAGTCCGTTTTACAGAAGCGCGTCCATTTTCGATTGAAGGTGAACTTGTGAGGTTAATTGATGACTGACGAACCATATCTTACCTATGCATCTATTGTCGAAGAATCTATTTCTCCGATGATGCGACAATATCTGGAGCAAAAGAAATCTGTCTCCGATGCGATACTAATGTTCCGCTTAGGTGATTTTTATGAGATGTTCTTCGATGATGCGATTCTTGCCTCTCGTGTGTTGGAGCTTGCGCTAACAGCACGTGATTGTGGTTCGAATCAACGCGCGCCGATGTGTGGCGTTCCACATCATGCGGCTGCAAACTATATGCAAAAGCTTGTTACACTGGGATATAAAGTCGCCATAAGCGACCAAATGGAAGACCCATCCTTAGCAAAGGGGCTCGTAAAGCGCTCTGTTACTCGAGTGCTGACTCCAGGCACATTAACCGATACGACAGGACTTGACGAAAAAAAGAATAATTTCCTGGTTTGCGTATATAAACTTGGTATGCAATATGGTGTTGCGGCGGCAGATATATCGACAGGAAATCTAGAAGCAACACAATTGATTACAGGCAATACAGCGCAACATTTAATTAATCTCTTGTCAAAGTATCGTGCTTCCGAAATGATTTTCAATGAGGCTTTTCAAAAGGATGAAATCTTTTCGTATGTTTCCACACAGCTCGTGACTGCCATTACATTACGTCCAATCGCAGATTTTTCATGTGGCCGTGCATTACGCGTTTTACCATCGTCCAAGGAGGTTTCGAAAGGGAAGACAGTTTCGAAAAAAAGACGTGAAAACGATTACCAAAATGATGCAAAGAACGTCCTTCTTGAAGCGGCTTTAGATGCCATACTCGCATATCTGGACGAGACACAAAAGGCAGAGGTTTCGCATTTTGGAACGGCGCGCATTTTTGAAATCAACGATACCATGGAGCTTGATAATTCCACGCGAACAAATTTGGAGCTTACTTCAACGATTCGTTCCAAGTCGAAGAAAGGAAGCTTCTTATGGGCCATTGATTTGACAGAAACAGCAATGGGTGGGCGCTTGTTGGCAGGATATGTCGCTGAGCCATTGATTGATCCGCAGAGCATTAATGAGCGTCTGGATTCTGTCGAACAAGCCGCAAATTCGTTTATTCATCGTTCGGAGCTTCGAGAAGCATTAAGTGGCGTCTATGATTTAGAGCGATTGGCATCGAGAATATCTTTACTTAATGTTAACGCGCGTGATCTTTTGGCACTTCGAAATACTCTTCGAAAATTACCTTTTATTGCAGAGTGTGCCAAGCATTTTGATCAAGGCTTATTAGGCAAGGCGAATGCGTCTTTTGATACACTTGATGATATTCTTTGCCTGCTGGAAGCATCCATTCCGGAAGAACCATCCATTGGTCTACATGATGGCGGCATTATTAAAGCTGGCTTTAATCAGGAAGCGGATGATTTGCGAGATGCTTCGACAAACGCGAAAGCCATTATTTTGAATCTGGAAACGCAAGAACGCGAAAAAACGGGAATAAAGAACTTGAAAATTGGTTATAATCGCGTGTTTGGTTACTACATTGAAGTATCCAAAGGTAATGTGGATTTGGTACCGGATTACTATATCCGTAAACAAACGCTCACCAATGGTGAAAGATATATTACCGAAGAAATGAAGAGTATCGAGGATAGAATTATCGGTGCGCAATCGAAGCTGGTCGCACTTGAATTTGAACTCTTTACACAAATAAGAGATAAGATTGCCGAACACGTACATCGAATCTTTAAGGTGTCCGAAGCCATTGCTCTTTTTGATGTCATGATGTCACTCGGTGAGTTGGCAGAGCGAAATCATTATTGCCGTCCATGTGTTGATCATTCAAACGAGTTAACGATTGTGGAAGGTCGTCATCCCGTAGTAGAAAAAATGCTCTCCGATGGGAGCTTTGTTCCGAACGGAATCACGATGAATGATGATAATCATCGCATTATGGTATTAACAGGCCCGAATATGGCGGGTAAATCGACATACATGAGGCAAGTCGCACTCATTGTTTTGCTCGCACAAATCGGAAGCTTTGTCCCCGCAACCTCGGCACATATTGGTGTTGTTGACCGTATCTTTACAAGAATTGGTGCTTCAGACGATATCTCACTCGGACAATCCACTTTTATGGTCGAAATGAATGAAGTATCAACCATTTTGCGCAATGCGACTTATCGTAGCTTGTTGTTATTGGACGAAGTTGGTCGCGGCACGAGCACTTATGATGGTCTTTCAATTGCATGGGCTATTTTGGAGTTCATTGCAAACCGATCGGTTCTTTTTGCACGTACGATATTTGCTACTCATTATCACGAATTAAATCAGCTCGAGCGTGATTTACCTGGCGTCTATAATGCGCATGTTGAAGTGAAGGAAGAGAATGAAGAAGTATCCTTCCTTCACAAGATTTCACTCGGTGGAACATCAGACAGTTACGGTATTGAAGTAGCACGTCTTGCGGGAGTTCCACAAGATGTCGTTAGTCGTGCCAAGCTTATACTTAATGAATTGGAACGCACAAAGAGAATGTCCATTACATATCAAGGGCAAAACGATGCAGATAATGAACAAGCAGATGATTACGGAAGACCGACGAAACCGATGGAGGGGCAAATCCCGCTTTTCCAAATAAATGCGTCATCTGCTTCCGCATCTCCCATCATTACCGAGCTGCGCGAAATGGATATTTCCAAGATGACACCACTCGAAGCTATGAATATTTTGTATGTACTTATTGAGAAAGCCAAAGGCGAATAGTAACGAAGGGATGTGATATTTTGCCACGAATTCATTTATTAGACTCAAAAACATCGAATGCTATAGCAGCAGGTGAAGTAATAGAACGTCCTATGTCTGTTGTAAAAGAACTAATGGAAAACTCTCTCGATGCAGGCGCGACAATGATTACCGTTGAAATTCGTGATGGTGGAATATCATACATGCGTATTTCTGATGATGGATGTGGTATGGATAAAGAAGACGCAATTAATGCATTTATTTGTCATGCAACCAGCAAAATAAACGATATTGATGAACTGTTCTCACTTCACACAATGGGATTTCGAGGAGAAGCATTAGCTAGTATTTCTGCTTGTTCCAAGGTAAAGCTTTGTACGCGTGAACCTCAGGCAGAAAATGGCACAGAGGTCGTTTATGAAGGAGGAAAACACATCTCCACAAAAGCGGTCGGCACCCCATGTGGCACGACAATCGAAATTCGCGAATTGTTCTATAACCTTCCAGCAAGATATAAGTTTCTGAAAAAGGATACAACAGAAGCACAAGCCATCCAAATTCTGATTGAACGTTTTATTTTAATCCATCCCGATATCTCATTCCGTTTTATACGAAATGGTCGTGAGGTATTACATTCGCCTGGAAATAATGATGCAAAATCGGCTCTGTATACGGTTTTTGGTAAAGATGTTGTCGCACAATGTCGGCCCATAGATTTTACGTATGGCGATATTCGTGTGAAAGGATTCGTAGGTTTGCCAGTACTGTCTCGTTCTTCTCGTGCGGACCAAATTGTTTATGTCAATCAAAGGCTGATTCGCTCAAAAGTAATCACTTCGGCGATTGATGCCGGATACCAGAACATGCTGATGAAACGCAAGTATGCTTTTGTCATATTAGACATGTTGATTCCTGCCAAGCTTGTGGATGTTAATGTACATCCTCAAAAATCGGAAGTCCGTTTTTCCAATGAGTCAGATGTCTATCGCGCCGCATATCACGCCATCGCTGAGACACTTTCTCAAGAGTCGATGGTTATTGATATAGTGACTACGAGTGATTCGAAGGTAGTTTCTCCTGCAAATCAAGCTGATATTGCACATGTTTGTACCCCGCAACCCGAAATCAATACCGAGAGCTCGATTGATAAAACATCAAATACTGTTTTAACAATAAACCCGATGTCTTTCCACGATAAAACAGAAAACACATATAGTGTCATTCAAGAAACGACGCCCATAACAACAATACAGCAAGCACCGATAAATACATCGAATCCACATTCGTACACACAAGTTACTACAAATGAAATGCAATCCTCTTTTCATCAAGAGAAGAAGGAAGAGGCGATGAATGAGCTGGGAAAGGCTCGATTTATTGGTACACTTTTCAATACATTTATCTTACTGGAATCAAACGATCAATTCTTGATGATTGATCAGCATGCCGCTCACGAAAAAGTACTTTTCGAGCAATTTGTACAACAGAGAAGACAGGATGATGTCGTTTTGTCTCAACCGTTAATTGTACCGATGATTGTCTCGCTTTCATCGGCAGAGTGTCATTTTATTGAGGCAAATCATGACGAATGTCAAAAACTAGGTTTTGAAGCGGACTTTATTGGGGACAACGATATTGCGATTCGTGCCATTCCATCAGCTATGGATACCGAAGACATCCGACTTGGATTCATAACATTTATTGATCAGTGGATGCATGACGATTCTGACGTAGAAGAAAAAGCAATATTGGCACTTGCGACTGCAGCTTGTAAGGCAGCGGTTAAAGGCCACGATGTACTCGCACCTATTGAAATTGAACGATTACTTCAGGACATGTCCTATCTAAAGGATCCATTTCATTGTCCGCATGGACGTCCAATTATTCTTCGAATGTCACATAAAGAAATTGAAAAGAACTTCAAACGTATCGTATAAAGGAAAAACAATGGATACCAAAAGACTCGAACAAATACGTAAAATCGGCTTTTCTTCCATTCCGATTATCTGCGGTCCAACTGCAAGCGGAAAGAGTTCTTTTGCTATTTCACTTGCATCGGCCACTCAAGGTGCGATATGCGCATGTGATTCTATGCAGATATATCGAAATCTTTCCGTAGGTACTGCAAAACCGACAGAAGAAGAACAGAAGAAGATACCACATTATCTAATAGATATCAAAGAAGTCACTGATTCTTTCAGTGTTGCGGAATATATCGAATATGCATATCCGGTCATCGATTCATTATTGGACGAAGGAATATTGCCGATTTTTTGTGGTGGTACAGGACAATATGTATCGTCATTACTCCATGGAATAACGTATTCTCATTTCACCTTAGATCCAATGATTGAAAAAGAAATACAAAAACAATATGAGCAAAGCGGTATTATGTCGATTTACGATGAGCTCAAAGCATTAGATGAAAAAGCTGCCGAAAAAATCCACCCCAATAATGTGAAGCGTGTACTACATGCCGTTTCACTTATCAAATCGACAGGGAAAACAATGGCTGAGATCAAGCAGGAATCCCGTACGGATGGACCTCGTTACCCGTTTACTTGTTTTTGCTTAGATTGGCCACGCGATGTTCTCTATACACGTATTAATCAAAGAGTAGATGAAATGATGAAGGAAGGGATTCTCGAAGAAGCAAAATGGCTATATTCGATGAACTTGCCTTCCGATAATACAGCCATGCAGGCTATTGGTTACAAGGAATTATTTCCTTGTCTGAATGGTCTTTCAACGGAAGAGGAATGTGTGGATTTATTAAAGCAACACACGAGAAATTATGCCAAGAGACAACTCACTTGGTTCCGAGGAATGGAAGAAGTACATTGGCTAGACGCAAAAGAGGAAAATCAGCAAAAAGTACTCGATTTTATTATGAAAAAAAATATTTAGGACATGAATTCGACAAAAATGCCATGAATATGTAACTATATGTGAATATAACGCATAATTATTTGGATATATCATAATGCAATGTGCTTCGTATTTTGATACGATAACTTCATAAATTATTTATGGAGGTAAGACATATGTACATGACTCGAAACATGAATCCACAAGGCACACACACCAACCGAACCGTTTTGTCTAGCGGACAAGAGATTGTTAATCGTGTAGAACGGATGCCACCCACGCCATCGACGGCTCCCGCGCATACCAATCGTTCCACAATTCATCTACACGACATCTTTCTTAATTGTTGCAGAAAAGAACATGCATCAGTTGAAATTGTAACGAAGTCAGGCGAAATCATAGATGGAATCATTGATGGATACGACAGAGAAATCATCATACTCCACAATGATATGGCACAAATGCTGATATATAAACATGCAGTGAATTACATCTGTCCCTCTAACTCAAAGCATTATATCGATGCGGAAGGGACTCGAAATAAAGAAGAATGAATCTGGCAACCGCAAATTGAATACGATCAGATAAACATCGGATAGTCGATATGCTTAATCATTATGAATAGGTGATTCATTCAGTTGATGTTCGTAACGGTTCTTCATTCGATATTATTGGAAAAGCATTAAGATACAGAACTTCTGAATATGGCAGTAACAATGCCCAGAATTTGGCAATCTTCATCTTCGAAAGGAATTGGAGAGAAGGCCGGATTCTCTGGCATAAGCACAGTCTTGCCATCAAGGATAGAGAAACGCTTTACTGTTGCTTCATCACCTATGCGTGCGACAATAATCTGTCCCAGGTTGGCAGTATTTTGACGTTTCACGATAACATAATCGTGGTTCATGATATGTGCGTTAATCATGCTCTCGCCACGAACCTTCAATACAAAGTATTCTCCATTATTGAAGAACTCTGAAGAGAAGGGAAGTGTGCGTTCGATGTTTTCTTCAGCAAGAATCGGAACACCAGCAGTGATTGTGCCTACCAAAGGAAGATTCATCACCATTTCGGAATCAGACTGCAATTCAGGTACGATAATGGCACGACGTTTTCCGGGTGTGTATTCGATTCGGCCAGCTTCTTGAAGACGTTTCAGATGTGCATGAATGGTTGACGTGGACTTTATTCCAACGCCGGTACAAATCTCACGTACTGACGGCGGATAACCCTCTGCCTTAATATAATCAACAATGTAAGAATAGATGAGTTCCACTGTCTGTTCCATATTGCTTCGAGTAAAACGATAGGTGCTATCCATAGTGTCGCCTCCGTGCATGAGCTGAACCGAAAATATTTTCGATTTCATAGTATCATTCGATTTTTCCGATGTCAAACGATTGTTCGCTATTTAAAGGATATTTTTCCTAGGAGGGAATATGAAAGACATTCCAACATTTGTATTGCGTTCGATTCTGATACTTTTATGTGGATTCGTTCTTTTGTGTTTAGGCATAATAATCGCTGATTCATATGAATTATCAACAAATACAGTCGCTCCTCCGGATCATGGTACGAATGACACAGTAATGAATTCGTCGGTTGTATCCGTTTCCAGCGATATTAGTAAAAAGGATGTCTATGAATCAGACATTTACTATACCACTTCAGGGAACAGTGAAACATCACATTCGTTTTCATTTCCGATGCCATCCTTATCGATAAATCCATCAACGACATCGGAAACATCGCAACTAAAACCAAACGAATCGATAGAGACTACGATATCTATCGTAGAACCAATCGTCTCAGACATTACAGAGATGAATTAATCAGCGTTTTTCATCATTAAATTAAAATGGACGGAATACAGATTCAAGTGGTTCCATCCATTTGACCGTCCTAAAGAAACGACATGAGCGTAAGCCGTGTCGTTTTTATGTGAAAATTTGCAAATAAAAGGAGGCTATATGCAAAAAATACTGAAACCAATTTACGCAGTTCTATTGTCAATCTCACTATTACTTCCATTATTTCTATGGATCTCCGTTGTTCGCGCAGAGCCACAGGTTATTCATGATACAACAATATCTCTACCCGTTCGATTACATTCTTCCAATTCCATTTCCGAATGGTTGAAGATCTATATCATGTATAATGCATCTACAAATATGCCTGTTTATTGTACAAAAAAAGGGAGCACACTTCCGACAAATCAATACGAACTTTCTCTTTCTGATATATCATCTAATCCAGAGCTAATGTCGCATTTATCGGCAATCTATAATAATGGAAGAAACAATCTTACGACATCATTTTCACATAAGACACCAAACAACAACAGCATCTCGTATTCTGCCATAGAACAGCATTACGGCTACATAACAAATCAATTGGCCATTTGGATGCTTCTTGGAAAAATGGGATACCAATCAGGAAATCTGGTTGGCGGCATTTTTGATGGTAATAATCTTTACGATGCCTATGTGAATCATACGATTTACTACATGAATGAAACACAATATGAAGATGCATATACATCTTCAGCTCAAATACCTGATACAGAATCACAACAAGCAATGCAATCCATGGCAAATGAGCTCTATACTTCATACTGCATTCTTCGTGACGCAAAAAATATCTGCGATTCTGCAATGAACGAGAGCATATCCTATACGTCCGGTCCGATTACCTGTGAACTCAATCTATCTGTTATTCAAGAGTGGGAATACTTTCCATCTACAGATACGTATGAAGCCGAGTATTGTGTGACAGTTACCAATGGTGGCACATGGGAAATGGCTTCTATGAAGAATATATCTGCTTATCCAACATCAGGGAGCAGCGGAGATCATATTCGAATTATATGTCCAACATCATTTGCTATACAAGGAGCTGATGCACTTATCAGAGCAGTAAAGCCTGATCAGCCACTTGCATCCCAGATGGGATTTTTCACCAGCAACGGACAAAGCTTTATCACAGCTGAACCACCACCTGTGATTGCTTCACCGGAGATGATTCATATTGAAGTACCTATGCCGAACGGTTCAATCACTATACGAAAAATATCCGAGGTTGCAATACAAGCCACTGTGGAAGAGGTAACAAATCCGAAAACAAATGCAAAATATGACTGCTATCAATGCCAATTCGATAATGGTTCGAGAGACGGTGCCGTTTTTCAATTACGTGTCGGTCCTGATGATATTTGTCATTATGACGGAACTCCAAAGCAATATCACGGAATCGATTTGCTTGCAGGAACAGTTATTCATTCGGTTGCCTGTACGAGAAACAGTGATTCAGAAAATGAATACCAAGCCATATTTAGTGATTTGCCTTTAGATGATCTTCGACAAGAAGCCGTCTATATTGTTGAAGAAACGGCATGTGGAGATGGTGATTTGCTTAATGCAGAAACGATGACTATTACACTTTCCGCGCCAAATCAATCGATTCATGCACAAGCTGATTTTGTAAATGAACGGCAGAGATATAGAATATCCGTTTTAAAGAGGGGAGAAGAAGGGCAATTTAATACACAGACACTAACGTATCAATACAATCAAGATATCGTTGAAGGTGCCGTTTTTGGACTTTATTCTGCACATGACATCTGTTCCTCTTCAGGAGAAGTCATTGTTCCTCATGATGCAATGGTTGATTTGATGGTTACTGATGCATATGGAGTAGCCATTTCTTCTCGAGATATTCCTCGTGGTGAGTATTATGTAAAAGAGCTTTCAACGACGGATGGGTTAGTGCTTAGTGAAACAGAATACTATCTGAATACAGGAGATGCATTATCTTCAGAACGCGAAGCAACTATAATATGCAATCAAGGAGCTGCCATAGTAAATAAAGCAATTAAAGGGGTCATTGCTATCTACAAAACTACATCAGACACGCAATTACCAATGGAAGGGGTCATTTTCAAAGTGTATAACGAGCAAGGTGTATGTGTGGATGAAATGATTACCAACGAGGAGGGAAGAGCAGAATCGATTATACTTCCTTATGGCAAATATCATTGTGTTGAAACTGTGACCTGGAATGACTATATCCTTGCAGAGCCATTTACTGTTGATATTTGTGAAAGCATTAACGAAAACGAAGACTATCACCTATATAATGTTCATCAAGAAAATGATCGACAAGGCAGTGTACAAATCTTAAAACGCACAAAAGAGGGTGGTATTCCTATGTCGGGAGTAACCTTTGCCGTCTATGTGCACGGTACAGATGAAAAGCTCTCGGAAGCAAGTACGAATATGTATGGATTTGCATCTTTCTCGCTTCCTGATGGTCAATATGATATCGTTGAAACATCGACATGGGCATCGTATACACTTCAGGATGACCCTATAATCATTGAAATTTATCGTAACCAATGCCAAGAAATCGTTATTGAGAATGAAATGACAGAGATGTTTGTATATAAAGAAAGTCGAAACGATGGTACAAGACTTCCCGAAATGTCTTTTACGATTACTGATGAACAGGGGAACCCCGTTCTCCTATATTACAACGAAGCAGATCACACGTATTACTATGAAAGCAATGGAGACTATTGTGTGATGGATAAAAGCTTGTCTGATCAACGATGTTGTGAGGTGGTTACGGATGCTATGGGTACATCCCATATAGCGGGACTTCCATATGGTCAATATACGATTACCGAAATAGTAGCGCCGTTTGGATATTTGATCGATTCTGATCCGCAAAAAATTACGATTGACGTTCATTCGGCAGGAGAAAACACGCCGCAAATCACTATGCTTGACTCGAAAATTGTTCCGCCAACTACACAAACAGGAGAGAAATTGCCAAAAGAAATTATCATCATGGCGTTATGTCTAATAGGCAGCGCACTCACGATTGAATTAATACGAATCGAACGAAAGAAGTATGATATAATCACAAAAGAAAAGCTTAGTTAAAGAGAAGGATTCGCATGAGTGAGCAACAGCCACAATTAAATGAATCACAAAATGATGAATTGTCTGAAGTCTGGTACGAGCGTGCACTATTATGGCTCGCCGGTGTGCTAGGTTCAGTCTTACGTACAACTATTGCTTTTTTTAATGGTTTACCGCTACGAATCAGACATTTTTTTCGAACGAAAATTATTGAGAAGAGGCGTATGCCAAAAAGAACCTCCATTCATAAGGTATATGTTCTTGTTGGATATACAACAAAGGAATATGTTGATAAGAAGTGCCGTAAAGAAAGATGGCTTTTACGAGCTAGACACATATTAATCACAGTAATTGTTTTCATCATCCTGATTATGATTATCCAATGGTTCGTCCCACAGGTTGATACCGAAGAGTATTCTCAAATGTTAGGTGTAGATAATGTCGAAGAATTAACGGAAAGTGACCCTTTTGCTTCTGGAAAAGTAACGGAAGAAGTTGGTCTTGAATCAGCAGCTGTTACTCCGGTACCTTCGCAAACGATTGATAATGCACCGACAGTATCATCACAAGAACCCGTTTAAATCGAATCATTAGCCTCTTTCGGATGAAGGGGCTTTTTTATTGAAGAAGAGATCGCATTTAAGAAAAGAATGCTTTGAAAAATAGTTATACAATTAAACAAAATCACAGTTTTGTTTAATTGGGAAGTAGTAAAACCACTATTTTCTTATTATGAAATTGATCATACGCCTATATAGAGACTTCATCCTCATCTGTCAAACACTTAAATATATGTATAGTATTGTACAAAAAAAACAATGATACAATGCTATCCATCCATTCGTATGTTTACGATATCGCATTGTATCATTGTTATTCATTTGATTGATGTCAATTAATGATTCACAGAGTTTTCATCTATATAATCATTTGCTTTATCACATTTCTTTCATTGGTCATATACAAACTTTTTATTCTGTTTCAATCGAACATTTCATCATTCAAAAACAAATCATTCATTTCTACACATCATCATTTTGTCTCTGTTTCACGAAGCATGCGATTCATAGCACTGACAACAGCTCGTAACGATGACTTTGTAACAGAGCTTGAAATTCCGGCACCAATAAATTTGCGTCCATTTCCATTGCTGATTTCAACATATGTGATAGCTGCTGAATCTGAACCGGATTGCATAGCGTGCTCTTGATACATGGTAATTTCTATCTTGTTACCAGTATTCTTTTCAAGTGCTTTACAGAATGCATCTAATAAACCGTTACCTTTTCCTTTCAGTTCATAAATCTCGTTTTTATATTGTAATGAAACTTTGACATATACGTTTTTGTCCGAAATTGTTTCTTCACGGAATGTAATCAATTGATATGGTTCAACGACATTAACATATTCTGCATCAAACAAGTCAAATATCTCTTGCGGCTTCAACTCGCAGCTATTGTGATCTGATTGCGTTTTGCACAATATACCAAAATCCTTTTGGAACGCTTTCGGCAAGTACAGTCCAAAATGTGTTTCCATGATATATGTGACTCCGCCTTTACCGGACTGACTGTTAATTCGAATAATCGGCTCATAACTTCTGCCTACGTCTTTCGGATCAATTGGTAGATATGGAACTTGCCATTTATCTGAAGCGTTCTTCATACTCGCAATTCCTTTTTTTATTGCATCTTGATGAGAACCTGAAAAAGCTGTAAAAACAAGCTTTCCAGCCCATGGATGACGTTCAGAAACATGCATATTCGTAGCACTCTCATACTGTTCAACCAGTTCATCTATTTCGGAAAAATCAAGCTTCGGATCAATACCATTCATCATCATGTTTATTGCCAATGTGATAATATCCACATTACCAGTACGCTCTCCGTTTCCAAAAAGTGTTCCTTCAACACGAGTTGCACCAGCCAGCATTGCTAATTCGGACGCTGCAACGGCTGTCCCTCGGTCATTATGTGTATGAACGGATACAATGATAGAGTCTTTATGTCGTGTATTTTGGCAAAAGTATTCCACTTGATCTGCGTAATAATTTGGTGAAGCCATTTCTACCGTTTCCGGCAAGTTAATGATTACTTTTTTGTCCGGGGTTGGCGCCCAAATATCAGCTACGGCATCACATATCTCGGTCGCAAAATCTGGCTCAGTGGCAGAAAAGCTTTCCGGTGAATATTCGAGAATCCAATTTGTTTTACTCTGATCTGCTGTAATGGCATCTTTTATCATTTTTGCGCCAGAAACTGCCAAGTCGATACACTCTTTTCTCCCGAATCCAAAAACAACATCACGTTGGATGACCGACGTGGAGTTATAAAGATGGATGACTACATTTGGTGCGCCTGCTACAGCTTCGAGGGTTTTATCAATGATGTGCTTACGAGATTGTGTCAGGACCTGAATCGCAACATCATGAGGAATCAAATTATGCTCAATGATGTATCTCGTAAAATCATATTCGGTTTCAGATGCAGCCGGAAATCCGATTTCTATAGTTTTGAAACCAATTTTCACAAGCATGTTAAAAAAATGAATTTTTTGTTCGAGATTCATAGGTACTTCAAGTGCTTGATTTCCGTCACGCAAATCAACACTCACCCATTGCGGTGCGTTAACTAAACTATTACTAGGCCATGTGCGATTCTTAATCGGTATTGGTTTTGGTGCCATGTATTTTTCGTAATTCATTTCGTCCTCCAATCTCTTTGCTCTTCCCTGCATTTTTTCGTTAGGGAAGACTGTTTGTTGACGGAGGGAACAAAAAAACCTTCCGTCTCGATCATTTCGATGAGACGAAAGGTTGATAATCAATCTTTCGCGGTACCACTCAACTTCATCTCGTGTTGACGAGATGCACTTATCAAGTACGCGGCAAATATGCCGATATACTCTACCCTCTGATAACGGTGGGTTCTCCGGTCCTTATCTACTTGCCAAAAGCTTTCGTAAGAACGCACTCCAAGGCGAGTTCAGAATCATTTCATTACCGACTTCCACCAACCGTCAGCTCTCTATAAAATCCATTATTCTTACTATTCCTTATCATCGTGATTAGGTATCGTGTTTTTCAAATTGCAATTTCTATGCTCAAAATAACACACTCTTTATGAAGAGTCAAATTGTTTCTGGCAAATTTTTTACTAAATTGATAAACAAATCACCGCGGTCTTCAAAAATCTTGAATGCATCATAGCTGGTTCCCACCGGTGACATGACGACCATCTCTCCAGGTTTAGCTAACATCGATGCAAGTGCAATTGCTCTTTCAAAAGAATTGACTTCGTGCGTCGTTACTTGTCCGGGAACTTCGTTATTCAATATGTTGATTACCGGATCGATTATTGTTGATTTATCATTGATACGGACGAGAATTGCATCGTGACAGCAAGCAGCAATTGCTTTGCCAAGACCATCATATTCACATTTCTTGGTCTGACCTCCGATGATAATTACTCCGTTCATTTCGGATTCCTTCAATGCCTCTAAAGTTGTAATCGCACGATCAGGCGATGTATCAATCGAGCTATTAATATAGGTAACATTATTTACGGTTCGTATGAATTGAATACGATGCTTTACACCGCCAAAAGACTTAGCAACCTTTTGGACTTGTGATGGTGTAACATAATCTAATGTTGCCAAAATGGCTGTCATCATATTCATGACGTTATGACGTCCAATTAAAGCGATGTCATCGATTGCAATGAAATCATCTATCTCACCATTTGCGTGTTTACAGCGAATAATTTTGTCCTCAACGAAGCAGTGAGCATCGATGTTTTTTCTTGTATCTTCCAAAACATCATCTTTATTCCATGTAAAATAGCGGACTTTTCCTTTTGCATCATCTTTCATCTCGATCGTATAGTGGTTGTTTCCATTCAGCACGAGAACTCCCGTATTGTCTTGATAACCATATATATTTTTCTTTGCTTTAATATAATCATCAAGTGTGACATGGAAATCGAGATGATTCATCATAATATTTGTCATAACCGATATGTCGCATGACTTCTCGGCACCACGCAATTGGAATGAAGACAATTCAACAACAACCATATCGCGTTCCGTCATCTCATCGACCTTATCCAATAAAGGTGTTCCAATATTGCCGCCTAAATAAGTACGGTAACCCGCTTCTTGCAAAAATAGAGAAACAAGTGTTGATGTTGTTGTTTTTCCACTGCTTCCCGTAATGCCAAAGACCTTTGCTGGGCAGATTTCAAGGAATGTTTCCATTTCTGAAGTCAGAATTGCACCTTTTTCCGTCTGGGCAACAAAAGCAGGGTTCTCTTTTTTTGTTTTTGGAGATCGAAATACATAGTCAAACTTTTCGGAAAAAAGTGGTTTTTCGTAATTCGGTCCGAGCGACCATGTAACATGCAAATTTTGTTCATCTAACATGGTCATATATTTTGCAAGTGATGGATCTGTTGGCATTGTTTGGTCAAAAACGGTGACATCAGCTCCACATTTGATAAGAAAAGGTACGAGTGGTTTATTCGAGATGCCGATACCAAAAACGGCGACCTTCTTCCCTGCAATCTGTTCTTTCCATTCCTGTACGTTCATTTGAATCTCCTTAAGCGAAAAAGTCCTAGATGCCTATTTTACATCGATTCGTAAAAAGATAGAAGCATTAATTCACGAATTGCATATTCATTGTCTTTCAAATTAAGCTAATAGAATATTGCATCTCAATGGGCAATTCCAACAAAATTTCACATCATATTCCAAAATATTTCGTTCTTTCGTTGTAATTAAAGATATCAATATGATAAAATAATCACGTTGAAATGATTCATTTCAAATATTTCACATGCAAGGAAGGGAGAATTTATCATGGCAAAATTACCTGCAATCTTGATTACCTGGTTTCTCGGAGTTTTAGGAGTACACCGTTTCCTATCTGGAAAGATCGGAACAGGCGTTATCTGGCTTCTTACCGGTGGCGTTTTTGGTATCGGCTGGCTCGTAGACTTCATTATGGTTTGCATGGGCAAATTTACTGACAAAAACGGTAATGTTTGGGGTGCTTGATTGTTATTTTCAAAACAATTAAGATTAGGATGCAGCGCAAGTTGCATTTTTTTTTAATTTCTATTTTATGGAGCGGCACATGAATACGATTCGCGTGATGAATGCTAAATCAAAAATGATTGCCCATCGCGGTTTAAGTGGCATCGAGAAAGAGAATACAGCGGCAGCCTTTATTGCGGCATGTAATCGTTCTTATTACGGCGTTGAAACCGATGTGCATGTAACAAGTGACGGATATTACGTAATCTATCATGATGATTCAACAAACGGAGCTCTTCCCCACGATATTTCCATAGAAAAATGCACTTTGTCAGAGATTAAAGAATTACAATTAATGAATACTTTTGGTATTCGTTCAGATTTGCGAATTCCCGAACTCTATGAATATATACAAATACTTCGTACATACGAAAAGCAGGCCATCTTAGAACTGAAAAATCAGATGACCAAAGAAAGCATCGTCGGTATAATCGAAGTAATTGCCAAGGAAAACTATCTGGAACATACTACGTTTATTTCATTCAGTTGGGAGAATCTTGTGACCATTCGTTCTATTCTTCCAGAAGCTTCGATTCAATATCTTTGCAAGGATATCTCTCCAGATATCGTTCCAAAATTACAGCAATATCATTTTGACATTGATATAAAGCACAAGGCGCTCACCCGCCGAAAGGTTCTATCCCTTCATTTAAAGGGAATCAAAATCAATGCGTGGACTGTGGACGATAAACGTTCTGCCCATAAATTAATCTCATATGGAGTCGATTACATTACAACAAATATTCTCGAATGATATATCGGATAATTTTACAACAACATGGCTATTATTCCGTGTTGTTGTTATTTATTCTTGGTGTGTTTGTGCAAATTGCGATTTATTTGCAATTTTTATTGTCACAACATAGAAATTAGTGCTATGATATTTGCGAATTAATCGCAATTTCGGAGGCATCATGGCAAAATATATGACGTCACAGCGACGAATGCTGATGACATTTCTGAGTGAACATCCCGATCAACAGTTTTCTGCAAAAGAGATTGCAGAACATCTTAAGGACGAAAGCATTTGTATCAGCTCCGTTTACCGGAATTTAAGCGTTCTTGAAAAGGACGGGATGATTACTAGCGTTTTAAGAGATGGAATGCGGGACAAATACTATCGTTGCTTGTTTTCAGAGGATTGCCGTTCATGTATTCATTATACTTGTATTAAATGCGGGAAATCATTTCACATGAATCAGCAAAATGCGAAAAGTTTGATTGAAAATGCGGAAAACGATTCTAAATTCACTATCAGTGCCGAGAAATCCGTAATTTATGGTACTTGCAAGGATTGTAATTAACTGCCGATTCAATGGGAAAATAATGCCAAAGCATAAAAGAATTATTTCATTCATTATCTTCATTGCATTTACTTTAGGAATGCTTTTTTCTGTGCTTTTTATTGCGCTTGAAGCTGACCATGATTGCACTGGAGAGCATTGCCCCATTTGTCTACAAATTGAGATTTGCGAAAACACTATTAATAAGATTTCTTTTGCTATCGTATCTGTTTCAATAATCATTACATTGAAACAGATTTTGGTAAAGATTTTGCCAATCATAAATGAACAATACTTACTTTCTACACCAATTACGCTCAAGGATAAAATGACGAATTGATTAATATTAAACACTGTAGGTAAGTTATTAAAAGTATTGCACACCGCTTGAAAAGTGACTGTTCAATACTTATGACAATAAACGAATGCTCTGGAGGAATGAATTTCATGAAAAGAATACTAACTATTTTCCTTTGCCTGTTCATAATTACAGGTGCTCTTGCCGGATGCGGCACAAACTCTTCAAATAGCAATGATGATAAATTGGATATTGTAACAACGATTTTCCCTGAATTTGATTGGGTAAAGCAGATTGTCGGTGATCAACCAAAAACTGCAACTGAAATCACAATGCTATTAGATAATGGCGTAGATCTTCATAGCTATCAGCCATCTGCCGATGATATCATTAAAATTTCGACATGTGATTTATTCATATATGTCGGTGGAGAATCGGATAGCTGGGTTGATGATGCCTTGCAAGAAGCTACAAATAAAGATATGGTGGTTATTAATTTGCTTGACGTGCTTGGCGATGCTGTAAAAGAAGAGGAAGCAGTAGAAGGCATGGAATCTGAACACGAAGAAGATCACGAACACGAGGAAGAAGGCGAACATGGAGAAGAGCCAGAATATGACGAACATGTCTGGTTGTCGTTGCGAAATGCGGAAATTCTTTGCACAGAAATCGCTGATCAGCTCTGTAACATCGACCCGGAAAGCAAAGATACGTACACAGCCAATTTAAATGCTTATCTAGAAGAATTATCGGCTCTTGATTTACAATATCAATCAGTTGTTGATTCGGCTGCAAACAAGACCCTTTTATTTGGTGATCGTTTTCCTTTCCGCTATCTTGTCGACGATTATGGAATTGATTATTATGCTGCTTTTGCAGGATGTTCTGCAGAGACGGAAGCAAGCTTTGAAACCATCGTATTTCTTGCAAACAAAGTCGACGAGCTTCAACTGAAAACAGTGTTGACAATAGATAGTCCGCAACATAACATTGCCGATACTATTGTTGAAAACACAACCGCAAAGGATGCACAAGTGCTCTCATTAAATTCCATGCAATCAGCTACATGTGAAGACTCGAACAATGGCATCACCTATCTATCTATTATGGAAAGCAATCTAGAAGTGCTGACAATCGCACTTCAATAATACAGAATAAATATACAATGGACTTGTGATAACGGAGAGGGATGACGTCTAGGTCTTCCCTCTCCAACACAGTCAAACAGGAGGAACGAATTGTGGCGCAATTAACCTGTCAAGATCTCTCCCTTGGTTATGATGGAAGGGTCATTTTACAAGCTCTTAATTTCGAAGTGAATGCAGGTGATTACTTGTGTATCGTCGGAGAAAATGGTGCTGGAAAAAGCACACTGATGAAAACAATTCTTGGTTTGCAACCACCCATCAAAGGAAAGGTTCTTACAGGAGATGGTCTGAAACAAACTGAAATCGGATATTTACCTCAACAAACGATTGTTCAAAAAGACTTTCCGGCATCTGTAAGAGAGATTGTCCTCTCTGGATTCCAGGGAAAATGCGGCTTGCGTCCGTATTACAACAAGCAGGAAAAGCAAATGACGCTTGATGCAATAAAACGCCTCGGTCTTGGGGATTTATCTCGACGTTGCTATCGTGAATTGTCCGGTGGACAACAACAAAGAGTGCTTCTTGCACGAGCTTTATGCGCAACACAAAAGATGCTTCTCTTAGATGAACCAGTTGCAGGACTTGATCCAAAGGTAACTGGTGAGATGTATCACATTATTAACGAGCTTAATCGAAATGACGGCATTACGATTATCATGATTTCTCACGATATTTCCTCTGCCATACAATATGCGAGTCATATATTGCATATCGGTGAATCCGTATTTTTCGGAACACGGGATGAGTATTTGCAAAGCAAAATTGGAAAAGAGTTTACTTCATTTAAGGATGGTGACGAGGCATGATTGAAATTATGGATAAGCTTAATCTGTATTTACAATACCCATTTGTACGCTATGCGTTGATTGTCGGTGTCCTAATTGCACTTTGTTCCTCTTTGCTTGGCGTAACATTGGTACTCAAAAGGTTTTCATTTATCGGAGATGGATTATCACATGTAGCTTTCGGTGCTATGGCAATCGCAACAGTTTTGAATCTAACCAATGATATGCCATTAATTCTATGTATAACTATTGCATGTGCGATTCTTCTTCTTAGCACCGGACAAAACACCAAGATTAAAGGAGATGCTGCCGTTGCCATGATTTCTGTTGGCGCACTGGCAATCGGTTATCTCTTGATGAATGTTTTTTCCACATCCTCCAACTTAACTGGTGATGTTTGTAGCACACTATTCGGTTCCACTTCTATCCTAACGCTAAATAAATCCGAGGTATGGCTTTGTGCGGCACTTTCACTTATTGTGTTAGCAATATTCATTCTTTTTTACAACAAGATTTTTGCTGTGACTTTTGATGAAAACTTTTCTCGGGCTGTCGGAACAAAGGCAGGTGCATATAATCTATTGATTGCCGTCATTGTTGCAATCATCATTGTATTGGCAATGAATCTTGTAGGCTCATTACTTATCTCAGCGTTGGTCATTTTTCCAGCACTTTCCGCCATGCGTGTATTCAAAAACTTTAAATCTGTTATAATTTGTTCTGCAGTCATTTCTGTGACCTGTTCGTTGCTTGGAATACTGATTTCAATTCTCGTCGGCACACCTGTTGGTTCAACAATTGTCGCCGTTGATATCGCAGCATTTGCCATATTTTATGTAGCTGGTATCGTTGTAGGAGGAATAAGAAAATGAAAAAGCTTTCTTGCATCATACTTATCGTGTCAATGATTTTGGCACATACTGCATGCAATAGCAAAGAAATAGTCATTACAAATTCTACATCCCAAACGGTATCTACATCGCAAGGAGATGGTACTGTTATTACAAGCACAGAACCAATTTCTTCATATGATGGAATTGATGTGGATTTGACCGTTCTGAGTAGCACCATGGTTTTTTCTGAAGTTTATAACATGGTATACACACCGGAGGATTACATCGGAAAAACGGTGAGAATGCAAGGACAATTTGCTGCTTCTGAACCTATGGAGAATGGTCAACGTTATTTCGCATGTGTAATTGCTGACGCCGCTGCCTGTTGTCAACAGGGATTGGAGTTTGTGCTGGCTTTTGATGACCTTTCCTATCCAGAAGATTATCCGGAAAGTGGAAGCGAAATCATCGTAACTGGTGTATTCCAAACCTATACTGAAGGCGAATACACATATTGTCATCTTGTAGATTCTGAATTAGTTACATTGAATTAGTATTCATCCAATCGCATTATGTATGTGATTTTCAGTATAGCTATGCAAATTGTTTAAGGTAAAATCCCTAAATGCTCCAATAAGATCTTTGTACCGAGCAAAATCAGGACAATACCACCAGCCACTTCTGCTTTCTTCTTATGTTTTGCACCAAAGAAGTGACCGATAGTCACGCCAAGAAGCGAACAGAGAAAAGTAGTAACACCAATCAAAGAAATTGCCGGTATGATATCTACACGTAAAAATGCAAATGTTACTCCAATCGCCAAAGCATCCACACTGGTAGCAATTGCCAAAATCAGCAGTTCACGCAACCGGAGAGTATCCGTATCACATTTTTCATCTTCTTCGTGCATCGCCTCACGAATCATGTTAAATCCAATCAGACCTAGCAATACAAATGCAATCCAGTGGTCAATTTCCTGTATACTACCAGAGAATGTTGAGCCGAGAAGCCACCCAGCCAAAGGCATAGCCGCCTGAAATCCGCCAAAGAATAATGCAATAATCAGTGCATGATTCCAACGAAATTTCTTCATTACTAATCCACGGCAAATCGCTGCTGCAAAAGCATCCATGGATAAGCCTATACCAATTAATAACAGTTCTATAAACGTCACTACCCAATCACCTTTTCTTCATAAGCTTACTTCTACATATCGGTTTGGCGTGTTCATCAGTTGTTGTGTTAGTAATAATTAATTTGATGAAGTGAATAACTCGAAAATTATATCACAAATCAATGCGCTTTCCGGGAAAATCAGTTGAATTACCTGCTTGATTAAACAGATTTGGTTATTCTACCCTCGAGGTTTTGATTCCAGGCGTTTGGTCTTGCCATCAAAGAAATGCGCCTACATAATTTGCTCGAAATAAAATCCGAACCCTTCTCCCATTTCTAGGATTAGCGGGTTCGGATTTTAATGCCTTGGTGCGGATAGCAGGACTTGAACCTGTACGACCTTGCGATCACTAGCACCTGAAGCTAGCGCGTCTGCCAATTCCGCCATATCCGCATTTGTTCTATTGAACGCAAATAATAATACTAAACGATTTTGGAAATTGCAAGCCATATTCAATTGTCAACAAATAAAGAATCGGCAGGATAAAGAAAAAATCATTATCCTGCCGATATGAAAAACGAAATAATCGATTAAAGCATCGTATGACGCAATTCTTCACCAGACAAGTGACTTAAGTATGCCGGAGCAATATCGAATGCGGTCATGCATCCGCTCTTCCCTTCTTTCGAAAGTCGGTTTGCTGCACGAGCAAATGCTACGAGCACGCCAGCTGTGAATTCCGGGTTTGAATCAAGCTTCAAAGAATACTCAATTACATGTGTATTTTCTTTATTCTTGCCAGATACACCAGAACGGAATACCTTTCCGCCGTGTGGGATACCACTGTGGTTCTTTTTAAGTTCTTCTTCGGAAATAAAATGTACCGTTGTATCATATTCCGAAAAATAGTTTGGCATCGTCTTGATCTCATTTTCTATGCGCTGAAGGTCAGCTCCTTCTTCCGCAACAACAAAGCATTCACGTGTATGCTTTTGACGAGTTGTTAACGTTGGCATAGATCCTGAACGAACAGCTTCGAGTGCACTTTCTACAGGAATGGTATATTGTTTACCGTTTTTTACGCCCTTAATACGACGAATCGCATCAGAATGACCTTGACTTACACCCTTGCCCCAGAAAGTATATGATTCGCCTTCAGGTAGGATTGCTGAAGAATACAAGCGGTTTATTGAGAACATACCAGGATCCCAACCAACAGATATCACTGCAACATTTTCGCCCTCTTTTGCCGCAGCATCAACGTTGGCAAAGTGTGTCGGGATATTGGCATGTGTATCGAAACTGTCAATTACATTAAAGTTTTTAGCCAGCTCTTTTGTCTGCATTGGTAGGTCAGTTGCACTACCTCCACAGATAAT
This sequence comes from Bacillota bacterium, assembly GCA_036782995.1. Classification (GTDB taxonomy): domain Bacteria; phylum Bacillota; class Clostridia; order Saccharofermentanales; family Saccharofermentanaceae; genus DAIPXZ01. The sequence goes on along the minus strand of DAIPXZ010000005.1, from coordinate 56,091 downwards.
CATGACATCAATTTTTTCTTTCATAGAAAGAACATCAGCGGCAGAAATTACTTGTGCGCCAGGTGTGTGAATAACTACTGTTTTCGGGTCACGACGTGTAAATACTGCGACCAATTCCATGTCGCTGTTTTGTGTAATTGCATTCTCGACGCCTGCACCAAGATTTCCATAACCATAAATTCCAATACGAATGCTCATTTGCAACTCGCTCCTTAATTTCATTCATTTTTTTCAATTACCTTGCTATTATAACACCCGTATATTATTTAATACAATAGAAAAAATGAAATGTTGCAAATGAAATGTTGCATTTTCTGTTTTAATGCATAAAAGTACGAATACGTAAGTAAACACAAGTAGGTTTGGTATAATAGATGCATGGAAAATCATGACGATAGACAAACTCATCGAATATCTGTTCGTAATTTGGCAGAATATATTTACCAAAGCGGTTCTTTAAGTTCCGTTTCTTTTTCGGGTGTAAGTGGGATTGAAGGCACTCGTATGCATCAGCGTGTGTTTGCCGATTTAAAGAAGGAATACCAAGATGGCGAAGTAGAGACGGAAGTTTTCTTTCGTTCTTCCTATCCACAAGAAGAGTTTTCTATAGAGATAAGTGGCCGCGCAGATTGCATAATAACGTCATCAAAATTGCATTTTATTACAGATGATGAAACAAATCATGCTTTATCAGATACCCCTCCCTCTACGGAAGCGCAGGAAAATCCGTCTTCGAAGATGATAGACTCCACTTCCCCACAATTTGTAAATATTATCGAAATCAAAACGCATAATCGTCAGGTCAAAGACGTTCATGAATTAATCATGCCTAGTCACCAAGCCCAATTAATGCTTTATGCATATATGTATTTAGAAAGTCACCCTAAGGTCAAGTTCATAACAACGACACTTCGCTATGTTTCGATTCAAACTTACGAATCGATGACGGAAGAAAGCATCGTAAATCGTCGACAGGCAAATGCCTTCTTTCGCAAAACAATGAAGCTTTACGTCCATGTAGCAACCAATATTATTGTCAATCAAAAGAAGCGAGACACGTCTATTTCTTCTTTCACTTTTCCATATGAACATTTCCGTTCCGGCCAAAAGCAATTTATGAACGAGGCATTATCTTGTTTTCAACAAAAGGAAACCTTGATTGCCGAAGCGCCAACGGGTATAGGAAAGACCATTTCCACGCTTTACCCTGCGATAAAGTGGCTTTCTCATGCAAAGGATGCCAAGATATTCTACATGACTGCGAAAACAGCCACTCGCGACGTAGCAAATAAAGCCATTCGTGATATGCGAGCTGCGGGTCTATATATCAAATCAATACAACTCGCATCAAAAGAATCACTTTGCCCTTGTCACGAGATATATTGCGACGCAACAATCTGTAAATTTGCAAAGAATTACTACGATCGATTGAACGATGCTCTGGACGAACTCTTTTTTCAAGAAGAAATACTACCGGAAACAATTTTGCGAATTGCTAAGAAGCATGAGCTTTGTCCGCACGAATTAGCACTCGATGCCTCTATGCATTGTGATGTAATAATCTGTGATTACAATCACGTGTTTAACCCACGCGTTCGTTTACAACGCTATTTTGTTTCATCCATCGTCAATCACATGTTATTGGTCGACGAAGCACATAATATGGTTGATCGATCTCGAGATATGTACTCTGCTACATTGACACGTTCCTCGTTTCTTACTGCTAAGGCGGCCGTTCGTGGTATGGATCGGCGACTGGATGGTCATTTCTCTAATCTTGATCAATATTTCATCATGCTTTGCTACGGAATATCGAAAATGCAACCGGCAATTTCGTCGGTAGAAGATAACATCGACGAAAAAGAAATCATTTCTGCCGAGACCTTTCGCGCCACAAAGAAAGGTCCAAGAACACTCTACACAATTCTATGGAAAACATGTTATCGTCTATCCATGATTTTGGATGACATACCTTCGGGCGAAGCAAAATCAGCGATTCTCACGTTTTTCTTTGATGCACGATTCTTTCTAACTGTTATTGAACAGTTTTACGACGATGCATATATTTTTACATGTCTTGGTGACAACTTGCATGCAGACACGCCAAGTGAAATGGAATTAACGATGACGCTCTCTTGCTTAGATGCTTCCAAGTATATTGCGAAAGCCATAAAAGACCAACACGCATGCGTTTTCTTTTCTGCAACGCTTTCACCACAGGAATACTACCAAAGCATGCTTGTCGGAGCAGATCGCTCCTTTGCACGAACATTACAATTACCAAGTCCTTTTCCGCCGGAAAACCTACAAGTCGTCATCGTGAAGGATATAAAGACAACCTACAAAGAACGCTCTTTCTCTGCAAACCGAGTGAAAAACACAATTTTACGTCTTACTAGAGAAAAGAGAGGAAATTTCATGATTTTCTTCCCTTCCTTTAATTACCAAAACATGATTTTTGATTCGATGTACAAAGAAATCGGTAAAATGAAGGGTATCAGCTTGATGCGTCAAACACAGAACATGTCATCCAATGAAAAGGCTGACTATCTTGCTCGATTCGATGTCCACGGAAAGGATACTTTACTTGCGTTTGCTGTACTAGGTGGGCATTTCGGAGAAGGTATCGATTTAGTCGGAGATAAATTGTCGGGTGTATTCATCGTTGGTGTTGGTTTGCCGCAGATTGGTGCAGAACGCGAATTGATACGCCAATATTGCCAAGAAGCTTTTCATGACGGTTTTTCATATGCTTATCGATACCCGGGCTGGGAAAAGGTTTTGCAGGCAGCAGGACGTGTTATTCGCGACGAAGAGGACCGTGGTTTTGTTGTACTAATGGACGAACGATATATGCAAAATGAATATCGTATTCTTTTTCCTGAGCATTGGCATCCCGTAGAATACACATCTGAAGACGTCGTTATTGATTCGTTTCAGTAATTGGTGGCAACGCATCAAGCAAATCCATCTTGTTGTAGTTCTTATCGAGATGCAGACATAAATGATGATGACAAACCTCAAACAGATCATCAAGAGCATTTTGTGTAAGCTTAAATCCAAATAATTCATTCATCGATGCATTTTGAATGAAAATAAGTGCTTGAATACAGCCTAACGAGATAAACTTATATTCTTTTGCGCGTTTCAAACAGCCAACATTCGCGCAATATAATTTTCCGGTAGTGTATGAAAACGCACGCGTCGGCATATCGTTCACATGGTCACAATCACATTCAGACAAATCAAAAGCGAAGCCTAAATCATTCATGACGCGCCATTCAAACACAGCGGCAACCAAACGATAATCCTGAGGACGTTTGCTCAAACGATATAAGCAGGTTAAAAGCACCGGATATACATGAATACCATTTTCTATATCCATTGCAACATCATTCGTAATATCAAAAAGATGAGAAGCAACCGTTAGTGCTTCTATGGATGAATATAAACAACGGAACCCTTCAACGATTTCCGCCTCTTTTACATAAAGAAATCCTTTTGATTGCGTACAAACAAAATCAGCGAAGACTGCTGGCACAGAATATGGTGCCAAACGACTCGATGGTTTCTTCGCTCCGGGAACACATGCCGAAATAATGCCGTTCTGGCCTGTCAGAATCTTGATGATGACATCTTGTTCGCGATGCTGTCGTGATTCAATAATGACACCGCGAATCGATACAGCAGCGCCCATAATCAGTCTTCCTTTGTGTAACCAAATTCTTCGAGGAATACTTGTCTGTTTTTCCAATCCTTACGAACTTTGACATGAATATCTAAAAAAACCTTACATCCCGTGATTTTTTCAATATTCTCACGCGCTTTGGTGCCGATACGTTTAATCATCTGACCATTTTTTCCGAGAATGATGCTCTTATGAGAATCACGTTCCACAACAAGTGAAGCAGCAATGCGAATTAATGCACGGTCGTACTCATCCACGGCATCGTCCTTCAATATTTCTTCAAAGCTATCTATTTCAACGGCTGAACCATGTGGAATCTCTTCGTTCGTATAATGTAAAACCTGTTCACGAATCATTTCAGCTGCGATTTCACGCTCTGACATATTTGTCATTTCTTCATCTGGATATAGTCTCGGTTGTGAAGGCAAAAGCTTAATGATTTCACGAATGAGTTCCTGTACACCATCATTTTTAAGGGCAGACAAAGGAATAATTGCCGTAAAATCACATAACTTCGAATAATTTTGCATCAAAGGCAAAAGTGATTCTTTCGGCACATCATCGCACTTATTTACAACAAGAATAATCGGTTTATGGAGCTCTTTGCTTTGCGCAATTACTTCACGCTCAACATTTGCTGGCCGATCGAATCGAGCATCAACCATCAGGACGATGACATCCGAATTCTTGCATGCACGAATCGATGAATTAACCATGTACTTAGCAAGCTCCGACTTCGGTTTGTGAATACCTGGTGTATCCACAAAAATGATTTGCGCGTCATCCTCTCCATATATCGCACGGATATTGTTTCTGGTAGTTTGCGGTTTATGAGAAACTATAGCAAGCTTCATGCCGGCAATTGCATTTAAAAGCGTCGATTTTCCGACGTTCGGACGGCCAACTAGAGCAACAAAGCCGCAATGCGAAAGCATTTCACCGACTTCTCTACTGCTTTCATTCTTCACTTGCTTCGTAATTAGTAATTCTTCCGCTGTTTGAATTGCATCCTCTTGATTTGCGGAATTTGAGTCTGTATTGGTCATTGATTGTCTCCCTTACTCTCTTTGTTTGATAATTCTTTCAAAAGGATTATCTTCGGCCTATTTATCTCTCGCTCTATTGCATCAGTCGCATTAATCATCTGTTGCGAATTATGCTATATCAATGCATTGATTCAGATATTGAACTTCATTTTCTTGTAAGGCCAATTGCCTCCATAATCTCTTCCTGTTTACTGAACATATTCTGTTCTTCATTCGGTGTCTCATGATCGAATCCGAGTAAATGTAACATGGAATGTACCGCAAGGAAAACAACTTCACGTTGAAATGAATGCCCGTATTCGATAGATTGATTTTTTGCTCTTTCAAGACAAATGACGATATCCCCAAGCGGAAGAAGTCGATCACCTTTTGGAGAAAATAAGTAATCGAAATCACATAACGGAGCGTTTAGTTCGCCTTCATTCATATCGAGCATTGGAAAAGACAATACATCGGTAACTTTATGAATGCCACGGCGTTCATCATTTAATGTTGAAATAGCGTCTTTGCTTACAAAAGAAATGACCACCGACAATTTGAATGCTGGATTAATTAGTGCTTTATCCACATAACGTTGCTCAAAAAGAACGGCAAATGCTTTATTGCAGTAATCAATAAGTACATCAATCTCATCTTTAGTATATCGGAGTTGTTTGTTTATGACCTCAATGTTCATTCCGGATACTTTACCCTCTCGTGGAAATAACCTGCATATACATGCAAGAATGCTTGAATAATCGATTCTAATTCATTAAACGATAAACCCGACATTACTAATTGATCTTGGTCAATTTTCTGCTTCACGAGCTTTCGGAAAAGTGTTTCTGCATCACTTACCGTCTTTATTCCAGTTGAACGTGCTGCGGCTTCGCAGGTATCAGCAAGCATGATGATAGCAGATTCTTTCGTTGTCGGCACATTGCCCTTATATGTAAAATCCTCTATTTTAGGTGCAGGAAGTCCCTTTTCTTCAGCGTTTTTCTTCGCTGTAACATAGAAGTATTGCTGGCACGTTGTGCCATGGTGTTCAATGATTAAGTTTTGAATCGCCATAGGTAAATGGTATTTTTTTGCATACTTAAGGCCTTGTGTCGTATGCGAAGTAATTATTGCTACACTCTCTTCCGGTGTTAACTGATCATGCGGGTTAATGTTATTGCTTTGGTTTTCCGTAAAATACTCAGGGTTCTCCAATTTTCCGACATCATGATAATATGCTCCGACTTTAGCTAACAAAGCATCGGCGCCAATAGCTTCGGCTGCGCTATCTGCGAGATTTGCAACCATCATACTGTGTTGCGATGTGCCAGGCGCTTCCAAGAAGAGCTTCTTCAAAAGTGGATGCCCTTGCTGCGCTAAATCAATCAAACGCATCGGTGATGCAGAGTTGGATATCAATTCGAATAGTGGCATTGAGCCAATTGCTGCAACCACACAAACTGTAGCTGAAACAATGCTCCATAATGCAGATTGTAGCATATCAGTTTTAGACGATTGATTAACGAGACTGTATCCGACAGATGCACTGAACGATGTAAAGGCAGTAAAAAGAATCAACGTAGCCGAGTTAAACTTGCGATTCTTCTTGCCGGCAATAACGGCACATACGAATACGCTTAATGCAGTAACAAAAACGAATTCAACATCAAATTTCTGTATCGGTAAAACGACCAGCATAAGTAATACACTGAGCGTAATACCGCTTTGTATACCTAAATATGTGGCAAAAATAACCGTTGCAAAGAGCACCGCAGAAAATAGCGTAGAGAAATCCGCAATATATACGCTGGTAATAATCGTAATTAAGAAAGCTAAGGCAATAGAAAGTAAAGTCTTGGGGTCATCCGTAAATAACTCGTCGGATTTGCGATAGAGATAAAAGCCGAAGGCGAAAAGTATCGCCGTGATATAGATGACAATACCAAATAACAAGCTAAAGTCAAATTCGTTGGTCTCCAAAACATCCAAATCCAGTAAGGATTGATACGTATGGGCACTAATTGTCTCACCGACACTTATTACACGAGTTCCCTTTTCAATAAGTGCAGGATCATTAATTGTATTTCGATAAGCGGCATTTCGTGCCGCATCGGTTGAAGACTGATCATATATCGCGTTTGGAGAAAGCAATTGTGCTAAAAGTGTTCGCAAGAGCTCTTGTGTCGAAGCATAGAGCTCGGTGTCAGTAGATTGATCGATAATAGCAACAGAATTCGTTAATTCACGAATTCGAATAGATAGAGACGAATCATCTACCATATCCATCATGATGACCGAAGTGATGGACATTGCTTCGTCAAATACATAATCTAATTGTGTCGTTGGCATATTGGCGAGACTATATGCGTCTTCGGAAGAAAGAGAAATTGCATAGGTACGCTCCACTTCCTCAGCAAGATTGTTTGCTAACTCTTGTTTGGAATGAATAATCGTTCCATAATCATCCATGTTTCCCTGGCGGATTTCATTAACTAGTGAAAAGAACTCCGTGATATTTGCCATATTCTGTGTAGCGACCGATTCTGATTGTACATAAATCGGTTCTACACTGTTTTTGGCAATAACAGCGCGTTTCTCCGTCTCGTATGTATCGGTCACTGTGCGATTTGCTGTGATATCTACATTGGCAACAGATCCGACAGAAAGATTATATCGTTGCGGCAAGGAACCGGTAAAAACAATAATAATAACAACAATGCCGAAAAGAATGACCGAGGCCAATTTAAGGAACTTTGTTAATTTTGCATTATGCTTCTTCATACACGGTCCTCTCTTTCTCTAGCATTATAAGCCATAATGATTTTCTGTACCAATGGATTTCGAACAATGTCCGTCTCATTCAAAGAAACACAGGCAATAGACGGAACATCCTTCAATATTTCCATCGCATCGAGTAACCCATTTCGAATACCACGAGGCAAGTCGATTTGTGTATCATCACCACATACACAAGCACGTGAATTCATGCCAATACGTGTAAGAAACATCTTCATTTGTTCAATGGTTGTATTCTGTGCCTCATCCAAAAGAATAAACGAATCATCAAGATTTCGTCCACGCATAAATGCCAATGGTGAAACCTCAATGACGCCCTTATCATAATACTTTTCAAAGGCTTCCCTACCTAAAAGTTCCAATAGTGCATCAAATATCGGGCGCATATAGGGATCTACTTTTTCTTCAATATCACCGGGTAAAAAACCGAGCCGTTCCCCTGCCTCAACTGCCGGTCGCGTGAGAATAATCCGAGACACTTCCTTATTGCGAAGTGCCAACACGGCCATCGCCACACCAAGAAAAGTTTTTCCCGAACCTGCAGGTCCATTACAAATCACCAATTCATGATGAGAAAGTGCATCTACATACAGTCGTTGTCCTAATGTTTTGGTTCGGATAGAACGACCATTTGGCGTGATTAGAATAGGAGATGATGACATCGCGAGAAAGTCGCTAATGCGGTTTTCTTTGCCTAGCATACAGATGTAGTTAACCCATTGCTCAGAAAGCTCTTCTTTTTCGCTCATTGTATCGATCGCTTTTAACGCGGAAATTACAGCGTTGTGATTTTGCGTTTTCGAATCCACTGAAACCGCATCCGTTCCCATTGCAATTTCAACAGAACATGCAAAAGCGTCTTCAACAATACGAATAAATCTTCCATTTTGTTGAAAAAGTGTTTGCATGTGATCAATCGGTACAATAAATGATTCACTCATTTGGCAAATATCTCCTTTATGCCATGATATGTTGATAGGTCATTGAGTCCGGAGAAAGAGCTGGTATTGTAATGCTTTCCACTATATCCAATTGTAATTGTCCAAAAGATGAATATTGCTCCAACAATTGCCCAACCAGCTGCTCTCCACGTTCGATATCGGCTTCTTGATAGAGGCAAGTAATGGTAAATACAGATTGTGACGAGTATGAATTTCCATTAATAATGATGACAGGCGATGCAGAACCTGCATCTCGGATTTCCGTTAATGCTACTAACCGTTCGCCGTTGATGTCGATTGCATAACCACCAGATGCACGCATTTCATTGACAATCAGTAGCAATGTACCAGCCTTAAATTCACATTCATCATCATAGTCAATGGTTACGCGAATACCATTTCCTGATATATCAGTAAGGCCAGCAAAGACCTTAGCTTCATTGATTTCCTGGAGAATTTCCTGAAGCGATGCGTCATCACCTGCAAGATCATTCGATAACGCATTGATACGTTCATTAATGCTTTCGTTCTCTTCGGCAATGATTCCATTTTCACGTACCAAAGCCATCGCCTCTTCTCGCAAATCGGTTAGGTCTTGATTCGCATTTTGCATAAGCAAATAATTATCGTTCATGCTTCTCATTCCCATAGCTAATAAAATGCCAAACAAGCACAGGAATAACGTCATAACCAAAGTGAATGCATTTGTTTTCTTCTTCATTCATTCCCTCCGATCGAATCCAAAAAATTGCGATAAGCACTATCGTCAGAATATGCGGGTATTGTACATTCGTCTACCTTTTCGATGATAATTGAAACGTGTTGGGATTCACGAAGAGATAATCGTTCATCAATTAGCAATTGCTCTACCATCAAATCCGCATCTCCAATTGCCTCAATGATAAAAGGAGAAGATATACGTTTCTCGTTCACACGAATAGTCGGTCCTAAACAAACAATTGCTGTATTTGTAACGACACGCTCACCATTCACTGAAATACACTCCGCATGCAACGCTTTTAGTAAATCAACATAATAAACAACATCTTGTGAATGAATCAACGAAAGGCTTTCTTCGTCATTTTCCGAGTCCGAAAGCGTAATACGAACGCCATTGCCTGTAATGTCCGTCAGTCCTGCCGCTACTCGTACACGGGTAAGCTCCATTATGATTGGCTCATCATCCGAATTTAGCAGAACCTGATCGGTTAATGCCTGCACACGTTCATTTAAAACTTCCTGTTCGGTCAAAAGCACTTCGTTTCTTTCCTTTAATTCATCCAAAGACTTTCTAGCCTCATCATATTGCGATAAACGTGTCTCATTTTGTTTGTGCTGTTTAGAAAGTGCAATTAAACCATAGGTCGACAGTAAAGCAATGATAAGCAATAAAACGCCCCAGAGCACGTCTCTTCGTGTCCATCGTATAAAACGCGAAATAATTGATTTGTTTGTCGCAACTTGATTCACGTCAATAATCAGCAATCCTTTCTCAACGTATCAATTAATGAATGATAATAAGGCGGTACATCAACAGAGAACGTCATTGGTTCTTCTGTTCTTGGATGAATAAATGCCAAAGATGTACTATGTAAAGCTTGACCTTTTAGGCCATAATTATCTCTTTTAGGGGCATAGAGAGGATCACCTAAACAAGGATGACCGATAAAAGTCATATGGGATCGAATTTGATGTGTTCTTCCGGTTTCCAATTTACAAAGCATGTCCGTTGCTTTGCGGAATCTCTCCACTACTTCAAAATGAGTAATTGAAGGTTTTCCGTCTTCTGTAACGGTCATTTTTCGACGGTCATTTTTAGCACGTCCAATTGGTGCATTGATGGTTCCTTTATCAGAATCAACAACACCATAAACACAGCAACGATAATTGCGAACAACTTCGTGCTCCGCAATCATTTTCGCCATGATGGTATGCGTTTCATTATTTTTGACGGCAATCATAAGTCCGGAGGTATCCATGTCAATTCGGTGGATGATTCCTGGACGAATAACGCCATTAATATCGGAAAGATTACCTTTGCAATGATAGAGTAACGCATTCACCAATGTCCCCGAATAATGACCGGGTGCTGGGTGGACAACCATGCCCTGTGGTTTATTAATGACAATCAAATCATTATCTTCATACACAATATCCAAAGGTATATTTTCTGGTTTTGCATCCGTATCGATCGGTTCCGGTAAATCCAAAGAAATCTCTTCACCACCGAAAACTTTAAACGAAGGCTTTACCGTCTTTCCATCAACTAGAATATTCCCTTTTTCAATTAATTGAGAGGCATATGACCGCGAAAGATCAGGATATGCCAGCGGAATATAGGCATCAATTCTGCCCTCGTATTCGTCAACTTTCCAAAGATTTATCATTTGTCTTCTGTTCCTTTCTCTTTTTCGTGAAAATGGCCTCAGTCACCTTATCATCCTTAATAATCAGGATGCCTATGACAACACAAGACACAGTCACACAAATATCTGCCACATTAAAAATCGGAAACGATTTCGATCCAAACGAAAAATGCAAAAAGTCTACAACATATTGCAATCTAATTCGATCAATCATATTCCCGATTGTTCCAGCACACAAACAAGAAACAACAATACTGAAAGCTACCAATTGTTTTTTAAGTATCGTGTATGCGACAAAAACAACCATCAATAAAGCACAAATAAGTGAAAATGCGCCTAATACATAAATGGCCCATTCCTTGTCTGCACCCAAGCTAAAGGCACTACCTGTATTTTGTACATATGTAAATGAAAGAAAATTCTTGATGATGGTCTTTGATTCATAAAGCGGTATTTTTTTCTGAACCGTTACCTTTGTCCATTGATCAAATGCAACGAGTGCAAAAATAAGTATATAACATAGCGCCAATAAAACCTTCGGACGCGTCTCATTCTTCGTCATTTATTTCTATCCTCTCCAATGATATACATTTTCCATTTTGGGAATTACATTCCGCAATAATACCACATATCCTTGCTTTTCCATCCGCTGAATCATATTTGGTTGGTAAGCGATCTACAAATCGACGCAAAGAAGCTTCGATATTCATTCCGATAACCCCTTCATATGTGCCCGTCATACCGACATCTGTGATATATCCAGTCCCACGTTCTAAAACACGTTCATCTGCGGTTTGTACGTGCGTATGTGTTCCAAGAACCAATGAGACTCGCCCGTCACAATAATAACCGAATGCAATCTTTTCTGCTGTAGCTTCAGCGTGAAAATCAATCAAAATATTTGTAGGGTGATATTGGTCCTTCCATATCGGAAGCATTCGATCTACATAATGAAAGGGAGAATCACATGGCGCCATATTAACCTGTCCCATGATATTGGCAACCAACAATTTCCCTTTTTCTTTTAGGTCAACTATGGCTACATCATTTCCTTTCCATGTTGGAGACACATTGCCAGGACGTACAATCATCGGCTCCACATCGGCTATTCGATAGTAGTCTGAGCATGAATAGGTATGATTTCCCATAGTTAATATATCTGCACCGTCCGAAAATAACTCCTTTGCCGTCTGTGCATTAATTCCCATGCCACCCGCTGCGTTCTCGGCATTTACGACACAAATATCAATTGACCTATCTTTTTTTATTGCGGTCAATTTTTTCTTCATAATTCTTTTCCCGGGATGTGCAACCACATCACCGATGAATAATACTCTCACGTAATGATTTCCCTTCTAAAATACCAATTGCTTTTATTCTACCATAAAAAAAGACCTGTTTATGATGAATAAACAGGTCTTCATGGTGGTACTTAATTCTTCTTACTTTGCAATATCAGATGCACGTGTTTCTCTGATGATGTTGACCTTAATCTGACCTGGATAATCCAGTTCATCTTCAATCTTTCTGCAAATCTCACGAGCCTTCAGAATCATCTCATCGTCACTTACCTTTTCAGGCGTGACCATGACACGAATTTCTCTTCCGGCTTGTATTGCATATGACTTCTCAACTCCATCAAAGCTAGTAGCAATCTCTTCGAGCTTCTGGATTCGCTTTATGTACGTTTCCAGGTTCTCTCGACGAGCGCCAGGTCGTGCGGCAGAAATCGCATCTGCTGCAGCTACCAAAACTGCAATTGCTGTTTCCGGTTCACAATCGCCATGGTGCGACATAATCGCATTAATGACGACATCATTTTCCTTGTATCGACGAGCAATATCGCCGCCCAAATCAACGTGTGATCCTTCCATCTCAAAATCTGCCGCTTTACCAATATCGTGCAACAATCCAGCACGCTTAGCAAGCGTAACATCAAGTCCTAACTCAGATGCCATCATGCCTGCAATCCAACAAACCTCAATGGAATGCTGTAAGACATTTTGGCCATAACTCGTACGATAACGAAGCTTACCAAGATACTTGATAATCTCCGGATGTAAGCCAATCATTCCTGTATCAAAAGCAGCGCGTTCGCCCTCTTGCTTAATCGTTTGGTTGACTTCTTTACGAGATTTGTGACACATTTCTTCGATTCTAGCCGGATGGATTCTTCCATCAACTATCAGCTTTTCAATGGTTAATCGTGCAATCTCACGACGAATCGGATCAAAGCTGGAAAGGATGACAGCTTCCGGTGTATCGTCAATAATCAAATCAACGCCGGTGGCTGTTTCAATGGCACGAATGTTTCTTCCTTCGCGACCGATAATACGTCCCTTCATTTCATCATTCGGCAGGGACACGACCGATACTGTAACTTCGGAAACATAATCCGATGCATAACGCTGAATGGAATTCACGATGATATCGCGAGCCTTATTATCAGCTTCTTCACGGGTCTGGTCTTCCATCTGCTTCAGCATTTGAGCCATATCATGACTGTACTCTTGCTTTGCAGCATCAAGGACTAAGTTACGAGCATCTACGACAGATAATCCGGAAATCTTTTCAAGCTCCAGAACCTTCTGACGCTCCAAGTCTTTCGCCTTCTCTTCCATTGCCAATACATCACTGACACGAAGTTCAAGGGCGGATTCCTTTTGTTCAAGGCTGTCAATCTTACGATCAAGAGTCTCTTCCTTTTGGTCGAGTCGATTTCTTTCTCTTGCAAGTTCGGACTTTCTCTCGCGAACATCCTTCTCGAGTTCCACTTTTGTCTTTGTGATTTCTTCCTTCGCTTGCAATAAGAGTTCTCTTTTTCTGCTCTCTGCGGTCTTTTGCGCTTCACCAATCAGCTTCTCAGCATCTACATCAGCTTTGGCAATGTCATCTTGTAGTTTCTTCTGACGCGAGGAAAACCCTCGACGATAATAAAACATAGCGGCAACAATACCAATAAGCGCACCAACCAACAAAGCAGCAATAATCAAACAAATTGCTAATACCTTATCGATGGTACTCACCTCCAAATATTTAGTTTTCAAGTTTCATAATTAATTATTATGCCTACCAATATAAGCATCATCTAATTGTAAAGAAAAGAAGTCGTTTTTGTCAACCAAATTATGCACAAATTCAAAAAAACTGTTTGTTATTTGTGCTATTTCGTTCGAATTGCACATAAAAGCACCATCCGTGAAACAAATCACAGATGGTGCTTACTTTATGCTTTAAGAGTATTAATTACTCACCGAGCGAATCTGGATAAATTTCGCGCTTTTGGTAGTGAGTATGGAGTAACTCATGAGAGAGGTGGCCATTCGGCTTGCCAAGGAACTCTTTGTAAAGTTGAGAAACTTGAGCATTCTTATGGCTCTTTCTTTCTGGCATAACCAAATCTTCTTCATAAAGTGCCTTAGCACGTTCTGTACGAAGATCAATATCCATAAGTGTTTGTGCAGGAACTTGAGGTTGTCCACCACCACATACACATCCGCCAGAGCAACCCATGATTTCGATGAAAGTGTACTCAGGAGCAGAGCCGTCACGAATTGCATCAAGAAGCTTTCTTGCGGCAGCCGTACTGTGAGCGACAGCTACACGGATGTTCTTACCAGCGAGAGTAAGCTCAGCCTCTTTAATATCTTGAATACCGCGAACTGCTTTGTATTCAAAGTCAGGAAGATCCTTTTCTTCGAGAATGTCGGCAACTGTACGAACAGCTGCTTCCATAACACCGCCAGTTGCGCCAAAGATTACGGCAGCACCGGTATATTCACCCAAGAGATCTTGATCCGGTCCTTCATCTGGTAGGTTGTTGAAATTCAAACCTGCTTCGCGAATCATGCGAGCCAGTTCACGAGTTGTCAATACAACATCAACATCCTTTAGTCCATTTGCGTTGACCATTTCATCACGAGATGCTTCTGTCTTCTTGGAAGTACAAGGCATAACCGATACAACAAAGATGTCTTTCGGATCAATGCCGTTCTTCTCTGCATAGTAAGACTTGATAATCGCACCCTCCATTTGGTGAGGAGATTTGCAGGAAGAAAGATTCGGGATAAACTCTGGATAATAGAATTCGCAGAAACGAATCCATCCCGGAGAACACGATGTGATCATTGGGAGAACACCACCGTCTGTAATACGGCTCAATAGCTCTGTTCCCTCTTCCATAATGGTTAAGTCAGCGCCAAAGTTCGTATCATAAATCTTGTCAGCGCCTAAACGACGCATTGCAGCAAACATCTTTCCTGTAGCACGTGTTCCAATCGGCAAACCAAATTCTTCACCGATACCAGCACGAACAGCAGGAGCAACTTGCATAACCACATGCTTGGAAGGGTCATTAATCGCATCCCATACTTTATTGGTTTCTTCTTTTTCATGAAGCGCACCGACAGGGCATGCAATAATACATTGTCCACAATAGATACAAGGTGCATCTGCCATAGAAACATCATATGCAGGACCAACAGAAGTATTGAATCCGCGATTCAAGAAGGAAAGAACACCGATGTCCTGCTTCTTACAAGCAGCAACGCATCTTCCGCACTTCACGCACTTTGAGCCATCACGAACAATTGAGAATGACTTATCGTCATATGTAAACGGGCTCTTCACACCTTCAAATGTGACATTTCGGATTCCATATTCTTCAGCAAGTGTTTGCAATTCGCAATTCTTATTACGTACACAAGCTAAGCAATCACGATTGTGATCCGAAAGAATCATTTCAAGTGTTGCTTTTCTTGTATCACGAACCTTCTTGCTGTTCGTATGAACAACCATGCCTTCGTTAACGGGCATAACACAAGCTGCTGCCAAAGCACGAGCTTTCTCGACTTCAACCAAACAAACGCGGCATGCACCGACGGCATTGACATCCTTTAAATAACACAGGGTTGGAATCTTAATTCCGGCAGTACGCGCTGCTTCCAAAACCGTATAGGTAGAAGGAACGGATACTGAAACCCCATCGATGGTAACATTCACCATATTCACTTTGTTTCACACTCCTTTTCGAGATGACAGGATAATTCCTGTCACTTGAATTATTTCTTGACAACAGCCTTGAACTTACAGTTCGCGATACAAGCACCGCACTTGATACATTTTGTTGTATCAATAACATATGCTTCTTTACCGATAACACCTGTAATACATCCGACAGGGCACTTCTTCGAGCACAAGCTACATTTCTTACAAAGATCAGGCTCAATGTAATACTCTGTGAGACCTTTGCAAACATGGCAACGGCACTTCTTGTCCACAACGTGCTCCACATATTCATCACGGAAGTGATGCAACGTAGAAAGAATCGGGTTAGCTGCAGTCTGTCCGAGAGCACAAAGAGAACCATTCTTCAATGTAACAGCAACTTCTTCCAAAGCAGCAATATCGTCCATTGTTCCCGTTCCGTCTGTAATCTTTGTCAGGAGTTCAAACATTCTCTTTGTACCAATACGGCACGGAGAACATTTTCCGCAAGACTCGTCAACAGTGAATTCGAGGAAGAATTTCGCGATATCAACCATACATGTATCTTCGTCCATGACGATCATTCCGCCTGAACCCATCATCGAACCAACAGCAACGAGGTTGTCATAATCGATTGGTGTATCCAAAAGGGATGCCGGAATACAACCGCCAGAAGGGCCACCAGTTTGAACAGCTTTGAAAGCCTTGCCATTCGGAATACCGCCACCGATATCGAATACGATTTCACGAACAGTAGTACCCATCGGAATTTCAACCAATCCAACGTTATTTACCTTACCACCAAGAGCGAATACCTTTGTTCCCTTGGATCTTTCCGTTCCGATGGAAGCAAACCATTTCGCACCCTTGTTTAAGATAACCGGAATATTGGCATAAGTCTCAACGTTATTAAGAATTGTCGGCTTTCCGAAAAGTCCCTTAACAGCCGGGAATGGCGGACGAGGTGTCGGATTACCGCGCTTTCCTTCGATTGAACGCATAAGAGCTGTCTCTTCACCGCAAACAAATGCACCGGCACCGAGACGAATGTCCAAATCAAAATCAAATCCAGAATCGAAGATGTTCTTTCCAAGAAGACCATATTCTTTTGCTTGATTGATTGCATGCTTTAAACGTTGAACAGCAATCGGGTACTCAGCACGAATATAGACATAACCTTGGTGAGCTCCAATACAATAACCAGCAATAGTCATTGCTTCGATAACACTGTGTGGGTCACCCTCAAGAATGGAACGATCCATGAATGCGCCCGGGTCACCTTCGTCAGCATTACAGCAAACATACTTTGTGTCGTTCTCGACCTTCGCAGCAAACTCCCACTTCATACCAGTTGGGAATCCTCCGCCGCCACGTCCACGTAAACCAGATTCCTTGATTTCAGCGATGATATCCATCGGATCACGCTTTGATGTAAGAATATTACCAATAGCCTGATATCCATCATGAGCGATATATTCATCAATGACTTCTGGATTGATATTACCGCAGTTTCTCAAAGCAATACGTTTTTGTTTTGCAAAGAAGCTACTGTCTTCGGCAGCTGTCTTCTCTGCTTTGCTATCTTGTTGCGGTGTCATTAAACGATTGACGAAACGTCCCTTTAATAAATGTTCTGCAACAATCTCTTCAACATCTTCCGGTGTTACGCGATAATACATAACGCCTTCAGGATAAATTACAACAATCGGTCCTTCAGCGCAAAGACCAAAGCAACCTGTCTTTACTACCTTAACTTCTTTATCAAGTCCCTGAGCGGGTAGAGCTTCTTCAAAACGCGCCATGATTTTGTCAGAGTGCGATGAAGTACAGCCGGTTCCACAGCAAACAAGGACGTGAGCACGATATAAATCCATGTTTAAGCCTCCTTATACTTTGCGATAATGCCTGGAATTTCATCCGGCGTCAGACGTCCGTAAACATCATCATTAACCAAAATAACAGGAGCCAGTCCGCAAGCACCTACACAGCGACATGCTGAAATAGAGAACTTACCATCTTTTGTAACATCTCCCGACTTGATACCGAGCTGATCTTCGATTTTATCAAGCAATCCTTGAGAACCCTTGACGTAGCATGCTGTTCCTAAGCAAACGTTGAAAACAACGTCTCCCTTTGGCTTGAGCAAAAAGAAAGAGTAAAAAGAAATTACTCCATAAACCTCTGCTACAGAAACATCCAATGCAGCTGAAACTTTCTTTTGCACAGGCAACGGTAAATATCCGTATATTTCCTGTGCCTCTTGCAAGGAAGCCATTAGAGCCTTTTGGCCTTGCCCTTTGTATTTTGAAAGAGCTTCATCGAGCTTTGCGCTCATCTCTTCCGGAGTCATTTTTGTTTTTCCCACAGTTGACTCACCTCCCTCATGGTAGGATAACATAATACAAATTATCGCTCAATAATTTTTCGGAAAAACATAACGAAAAAAAAGTACAAATATGACGAATTATTCGGATATCTCTCGTTATTTTGACCCAATATCGCGTCAAATGAAAATCGTTTTTTTTGAAATTCTTCGAAAAATACGTCATAACACATGATACAATCATGAACATGTGTTATACATTACGACACACTAAAGGAGAGACCATTCATTGCAATTACATGTAACCGTCCTAAATGATGAAAACGGTAAAATGGCATACCAAGTTTTAAGTGATCGCATGAAAATGTCACGATTGCTTTTGAAGCGAATTCGACTTTATGGCGAATTCTATATAAATCACTTCCCTGCACGTATGATAACACCTGTCAGTGAAGGTGATGATTTGTGGATAATATATGAAGATGAAAATGGAACGCCATCAGTAAAGGCCGATACAGATATACAAATCTACTATGAAGATGATTGGGTTATTGTTTGTGAGAAACCAGGTAACCTCGTCACGCATCCATCATGGCAACATATGGATGACTCGCTCATTCAAAGATTAAGCGATGATCGCCTCCACCCCATTATGCGATTGGATCGCGAAACAAGCGGTCTAATTGTAATTGCCAAAAACGGATATGCACACGATCGTGTATCAAAAGCAAAAATGGAAAAAGAATATGTTGCCTTAGTATACGGTACATTTGACCCAGTGGATGGAACAATTAATTATCCAATCGGTCGTGATACGAACTCTATCATGATTCGAATCGTGAGAGATGATGGTCATCCATCGGTAACTCATTATCATACTGTAGAAACATACCCGAATAGTAATATGTCGCTTGTTTCTTACAAGCTCGAAACCGGGCGATGCCACCAAATCCGAGTACATTCCCTATATATGGGACATCCTTTAGTCGGAGATGGGCTTTATGGGCCACGTTCTGTTGATTTTCCAAATCCGGATATGAAAATGATATCAAATGAGGATTTGATTTCGCGACAGGCCTTACACGCATGTAGGCTATCGTTCTATCATCCGATTAGTGACAAATGGATGGAATTCGAATCAAAAATCCCAAACGACATGAAAAATGTCATTAACTATGCAAAAGAGAAAGAATAATCATGTATGAAACTACTTGCTTCTTGCTTTAATTAATTCTTGGGCTAAGGCTCTTGAAGATGCATCATTGGCATTTCCGGACAATAATCGAGCAACTTCCCCGATACGTCCGTCTGCAGAAAGCTCAGTAACCATTGTTCTTGTGTTGGAATCTGTTTGCTCCTTTGAAATAAAGAAGTGTTCGTCCGCAGCGGCGGCAATCTGGCCCATATGAGTAACGCAAATGACTTGGTGATACTTAGAAAGTGTCTTCATTTTTTCTGATACAACCTTTGATGCTTCACCGGAAATGCCGGCATCAATCTCATCAAAAATCAAGGTTTGTGTAATATCAGCTCTAGCCAATATTGACTTAATTGCCAACATAATACGTGATGCTTCACCGCCGGAAGCTGTCTTCGCTAAAGGTTTTAGTTCTTCACCTGAGTTAGCGGAAAACATGAAAGCAATATCATCTGTGCCACGTTTTCCAAAATACCGTTCCTTCGGTCGATCAAAGAATTGAACTTCAAATCGTGCATAAGGAAGCCCCAAATCACGTAATTCATCACAAATATGAGATGATAACGACTTCGCGTATTTCCTACGTGCTTCATGAAGAAGCTCCGCTTTACGAAGTAGTTCTTTCTCGAGAACTACGCGTTCCTTATCCAGCTCCGCTAAACGTTCTTTACTATTCACTAATCGGTCAAGTCGTAACTTGGCTTCTTCCAGATACAGATTCATCGCAGAAATTGAGCCACCGTATTTTGAGAGGCATCGATTTAGTAAATCAAGTCGATTCTCGACCTCTTCCAATGATTCGCCATCTTCCTCATCCACTTCCGTTAGCTCATCTCCCAATGCATTCAAATCCAAGCACAAGGATTTCAATGCTTCGGACTTCTCCATATAGGAAGGTGTAATAGCAGCCAATGCCTCAAGATGTGAGGAAGCAGTATGCAACATGGAAATAGCAGATTGGTCATCTATCGAGCTGAAAGCGGATAAAACATAGGAAAGATGCTCTTTTCTTTTCTCAGCCAACGATAATGAGCGGAAAGCGTCTTTGAGCTTAATATCGTCGCCTTCACGGAAATTTGCGGAAGAAATCTCATCTATCTGAAAAGATAATAATTCTTCCAGTTGTTTCATCTTTGTCTGATCTGTTTCATACGTTTTACGTTCATTAAGACACGCCTTGTATGAATGTAGTGATTGTCCATAGGAATAAATAAGCGATTGAATCTCTTCACCACAATAGTCATCTAGTAAACCGAGATGTGTATTCGCATCAAAAATAGCTTGCTGGTCGTGTTGACCGTGAATATCAATCAAGAATGGTCCAAACAATTTCAATAATGATACTGGCATGGTACGTCCATTAATACGAACTAGGCTTCTACCTTCCGCCAATATTTCGCGAGACAGAATTAACATGCCATCATCAAAAGAAAGCCCGTACTCTTGTTGTGTTGCTTCTGAAATGACATCAGACACATGGTCAAAAACTGCCTCGATAACAGCCTTCGATTGGCCACGGCGAACATAATCTTTAGAAATACGGGAACCGAGAAGCGCGCCGATTGCATCTATCACAAGTGATTTTCCAGCACCGGTTTCACCTGTAATGATGTTTAGACCTTCGCGCGGCTCAAAAGTCGCATCTTCTACGATAGCGAAATCTTTTATTGATAAACGTATCAGCACAATGGATACCTTCCTTATGAATCCGAAAGACGAACATTCATATCTTTGATGGTAGCGTCGATAGCAATCGCATCATCGACACTGGGCGTTGCAACAAAAACCGTATCGTCACCAGCAATCGAACCAATTACACCTGGTAAATGTATGGAGTCCAGAGCAGAGGCTGCCGCCTGCGCCATGCCAGGTAATGTCTTAATTACGACAAGATGCATTGCCACATCTGAAGATAAAACGCAATGGGAAAAGACCGAAAGAAGCCTCCCAGGTGCAACATCTCCGGTACGATCCAGAACGCTGTACTTCGTTCCTCCGTTCGGTAAAGTCACCTTAATTATGCCAAGATCCTTGATATCACGCGAAATTGTTGCTTGTGTAACCGCCGACCCATCACTTTGAAGTGCTCTCACAAGCTCTTCTTGTGTACTGATATCCTGAGCACGGATGACTCTCAGAATGGATTCTTGTCTTTCATTTTTCGCCATCTTCATAGAAACTTCCTCTCGCTCTGATCTTCTTTCTCACTGTTTGATAGAAATTCGTATATCCAATTCGTACCACAACAATCGGTTCTTTCGATGTATGAACAATGATTCGATCTCCCATATTTATCTTAATATCCATACGTCCGTCCAAAGAGAGAATCGGTTGATCTGTATACTTCTGCAAACGAATTTCCACTTCACTGTCACTAGATACAACATAACTTCGATTATGTAATGTGTGTGGGCAAATCGGTGTTACCAGAAAAATATCCATCTCCGGCTTTACGATTGGTCCGCCAGCTGCTAATGAATATGCTGTGGAACCTGTAGCCGTAGACAATATCACGCCATCTCCGGACAAACGCTCTACATAATCATGATCAATAAACAGATCAAGAGTGACAACATGTAGGTATAACCCACGTGCGATGACAGCATCATTCAGGCACAATCCAGAGCCCTTCTCATTTCCTTCTGCATCGATCACTTGTACACTTAATTGACTGCGTTTTTCGAGATGATACTCGCCCTTCAAAATACGATCAATCGCATCTTCAAATTTATCTGGCATAATCTCTGTTAAAAAACCGATACTTCCCAGATTAACACCAATAATCGGTATATTGTTCGATATGTGACGGTGCACAGTCGAAAGAAATGTTCCGTCACCACCCATAGAAAAAATCATGTCACATTTGGAGTAGGTATCGATTTCGACACCATGAACATATGCCAGAATTGTATCATTATAGGATTCATCAACTACTACCTCACAACCCTTACGGATAAGTAAGTTCGCAGCATACTTGGCAAAAGCATATTCCTTATCTTTGTCACTGTTCGATACGATACCAAATCTCATTACTATGCACCTTTCCTTTTCTTATGAATAAATTATACCTGTATCTTCCAGATAAAACATTATGATATATTCACATAATTATTTTTGACATACATTCGCGTCTCGGTTAATTGTTGTTTTCTAGAAAATGCTTCTCCATAGCATTTGCAATTGAGTCAGCATTCATCTTCTCAAAACGAATTAACTCCTCTCTTTTTCCTGCTTTTAGAGGTGCATCTTCTATACCAAATGAAAGCATATTTCTCGCTGGGATGTTCGGTATTCTACGGGCTAACTCAATAATCAATCCGCTACCTATTCCGAATTCCTTCACACCATCCTCGATGGTTGCAATCACTTTTACACTCGTAAGTAACGGAAGTAAGAAATCCCACATAATCGGCTTCGCACATCGCAAATCGATAACTTGGCAGGATATTCCTCTATTTTCCAATATTGACGCAGCTTCTAAAGCTTCTTTTGCCATAACACCTATTGAAATAATCGCAACTTGATTTCCTTCACGGATTGATCGAGGAGCAATTCCCGGAACAGTCGGAATGCTCGAAAGAATTTCCGGTTCTGCACCTCGAGGATATCGAATTGCAATCGGTCCACGTGCTTCCGTAATTGCATAATGCAACATATGTCCAAGTTCTGCATAATTCATTGGAGAAAACAACATGATATTTGGCATGGTGTTCATGAATGCCATTTCATATATACCTTGGTGGGTAGGTCCGTCAGCACCTACAATACCGGCACGATCTATCGCAAAAACCACATGCAAATTCATGAGACATACATCATGCAAAATTTGGTCTATAGAACGTTGGATGAATGTGGAATACAATGCAACCACAGGAATCATCCCATTTTTTGCCATACCAGCAGCCATGGTAACGGCGTGTTCTTCAGCGATACCAACATCAAAGAAACGCAATTTCATCTCTTTTCGGAATGCACTTAATCCCGTGCTCGACATCATTGCCGCACATACAGCAACAACTCTTTTATCTTCGCGTCCTTCTTTAACAATGGCATCAGAGAATGCATCCGTAAATGTTTTCTTATTCGGATCCACCTGAATCCCTTTTTTTCTATCAAAAGAAGAAATTCCGTGGTATAGAGAAGGATTCTTCTCCGCATTTGCATAACCACGGCCCTTTTGCGTGATTATGTGAACGAGGACAGGTTCATTCATAGACTTTGCCATTTCGAGCTTCTTCTTCAAAAGCGGGATATCATGCCCATTAAACGGACCAAAATACTTAAATCCGAGATCTTCAAAAATGACTGGATTATTTCTTCGCAAAGTGATGCGAATCCACGTCTTTATCATGCGAAGAAATCTGAATACCGGACGTCCGATAATCGGAGTATGCAAAAGAATTTTTTCCATCTTGTTCTTGGCTCGAATATATGCACGAGAAGAACGAAATGAAAGTAAATGCTTTGAAAGAGCACCTACATTCTTATCAATGGACATCTGGTTATCATTCAAAATAACAATGAGATTTTCGCCCAAGTGCCCTGTATCGTTTAGTCCTTCGTAGGCCATCCCGCCCGTCAATGAACCATCACCGATTATGGCAACAACATGCCCATCATCACCTTGCAGTTTTTTTGCGCGCAGCAATCCGAGTGCTGCTGACACAGAGGTACTACTGTGACCTGTGCCGAAAGCATCATACTCACTCTCCGATGGCCTTGGAAATCCGGACATGCCGTCGAATTGACGAAGCGTTTCGAACTCCTTTTGTCGACCCGTTAAAAGTTTGTATGAATACGATTGATGGCCAACATCCCAAACAATTTGATCATTCGGAGGTGAAAAAACAGACAATAAGGCAACAGTCAATTCAACAACACCTAAATTGGAAGATAAGTGCCCACCATTTTGAGACACACGGTCAATAATCGTCTCACGAAGCTCATGAGATAACTCTTGGCATTCTTTATCATTCAGGGCTTTAATATCATCCGGACCCTGTATTGTATTCAAAATATCATTGGCAGCCATCGTTATTGCACTCGATTCTGTAACTGTTCACTGAACAAACGTATATTGGATACGCGATATCCCATGTCACGCATTGTATCAATTGCCTCAAATACTTCATCATATGTAGAATTCAGCATTTCCTGTGCCTTCTTTTCACCGAAAAGTGTAAGGAACGTGGACTTACTATCTCGATTGTCTTTTCCAACGCTTTTGCCTAGAATTGCTTGGTCTGCTTGAACATCCAACAAGTCATCCTTAATTTGAAAAGCTAATCCCGTCCCTTTTGCAAAGCGCATCATTGCCTCAAATAACGGAATGTTTTCTTCATGTGTGGATAAATATAGATAATATGGCACCAAAACCGAAGCATTAATCAATGCACCCGTTTTTTTCTCGTGTAATTCACAAAGACGTCCTGTTGATATTTTCTTTCCTTCGGAAGCCAAATCAATACTCTGTCCGCCAATCATGCCGACAATTCCGGCATTTTTTGCAAAATAGGCAGCGGCAACAGCATATTCTGGGTGAACAACGACGACATCAAAAAGAATTTCGAATGCACGATTCATCAGTGCATCACCGGCAAGCAATGCAAAGGATTCACCATTTGCAATATGACATGTTGGTTTTCCGCGACGTAAACAATCGTCATCCATGCACGGCAAATCATCATGAATCAAGGAATACGTGTGAATCATCTCGATTGCCATAGCAAAAGGCATGACTTCTTCCACAGGAACACCAATCATCTCAGAAAACATAAACATCAACATCGGACGCACTCTTTTTCCACCAGCTTGCAAGCTATAATATGCTGCTACAACGGTTGGATCATTGGATAAATCTTTGGGAAAAGCTTCCTTTAGCGCATTCTCTACCAGTGCTTGACGTGATTTGTAATATGAAACATATGGTTCTTCTTTGGTTGTCATGTTATCCATCCTTTATACAAACGGTTCTTCTTGAATCGTCTCATTGTTGTGGTCTTTTGAAATCATCGAGATTTTTTTGTCAACAGCATCCAGCTCTTCACGACAATATTTCGATAACTCCATACCTCTTGTATAAAGTGAAATCGATTCTTCAAGCGCGACGTCACCTGCATCGAGTTTCTGAATAATGACCTCCAGTTCTTTCATGGCCACTTCGAAAGTTAGTTTCTTTTCACCAGTCATAACCCATTGTTCCTCTCTTTACAATTGGTAACACATGCATCAATTTTACCATCTGATACATAAATATGCACTGTGTCGTTTAAATTAACTTTATGAATCGAATCAATCGTGCAGTTATTTTCATCTTTCACGAATGAATAACCTCGTGTTAAAACCCGTAAAGGACTGAGCGCCGAGAGTTTTTCCATGTGCATCGCAAACAAATGATTTTGCAGAGACAACAATCGATTCTGCGCGTCAATCAGTCTTTCTTGCATAATATCCAATCTCTGAGATTCTTTCTCAATATGAATCTGTGGTTTCATAAGCGCACGATGTGTCGATAGTAATTCATATTGATGGTTCATTGCACGAAAATAATGATGAACAGAAAACGAGAGTTTTTGTGTCAGCGTATCTATTTTACTCTCTAACTCTTCCTTCATCGGATAAACCAATTCGGCCGCTGCTGAAGGCGTCGGCGCACGTAAATCAGCGCAGAAATCGCATATAGTGAAATCCGTTTCATGTCCAACTGCAGAAATAATCGGCGTTTCAGCCTGAAATATAGATCGCGCAAGTGCTTCGTCATTAAAGCACCATAAATCTTCCATGGAACCGCCACCGCGCGCGATGATAATTACATCAATATCATCACGTTCATCCAAATATCGAACACCAGAAGCCAGTTCATTAGCGGCATCTTTGCCCTGAACAGCAGATGGATACAAAAGCAAATCAAAATTCGGATAACGTCTGGAAATAACATTGATGATATCCTGAATCACAGCACCTTTCGGTGACGTTACCACACCGATTCGTTTCGGAAGAAATGGAAGCATCTTTTTTCGTTCTTCGTCAAAATATCCAGCCTGAGACAGCCTCGTTTTCAGTTTCTCAAATTGTATGAAAAGATCGCCTATACCATCTTCTGTCATCTGCGAGACAACGATTTGAAAACGACCATCATTTTCATACAGACTCGCTTTGCCATACAGAATTACGCGCATTCCATTTTCGGGAATAAATGATAAGCGATTCCCGTTTCCGCGAAATAACACACAGCTCACTTGTGCCGTCGTATCTTTCAATGAAAAATATGCATGACCAGAGGGGTATTTCTTATACCCGGATATTTCTCCCTTAACGGCCACCATAGAAAGAAGAGCATCATCCGTAAGGAGTTCGCTCACATAATGATTTAGTTCACCCACGGAAAGGATGTCACTCATGTCGGTGTTTCACCTGCAATTTTTCCGAGAACAGCGTTAATATAGCCACGCGCTTCTTCCGTACTGTATCTCTTTGCAAGAATAACAGCTTCACTGATGGAAACACTTGACGGGATATCATCGATATTCTTGATTTCGTATGTTGCCATACGCAAAAGAACTACATCAATTTTCGGAAGACG
This sequence comes from Bacillota bacterium, assembly GCA_036782995.1. Classification (GTDB taxonomy): domain Bacteria; phylum Bacillota; class Clostridia; order Saccharofermentanales; family Saccharofermentanaceae; genus DAIPXZ01. Next base: position 29,186 of record DAIPXZ010000005.1, on the reverse strand, counting down.
CTCCATTTTCCATCCCTTTAAGAATGGAGAATAAATCGTGTCCAATTCTTCTCTCTTAGTAAAAACGCCCTTAACCAAAGACTCAAAAAATTCTTGTGATTCCGTATCTAATGGATGATGAGCTGAATACAATTCAATTTGCTCCTCAATCGGTTCTTCACGGAATTCTAATTGGTATAGCAAGGAAAATGCTTGTTCTCTTGCTTCTCTTCTGCTCATCTAAACCTCCCAGGCGGAAGAAGCTTATCGAGCCATTCTTTCACCTTATCTTTATCTTTAAATAGTAGGGCGCCAATCAAGTAACCAATCAGCGTAGCAATCACTATAAATAATGTTTTCCAAAAACCGAAAATGACCAACAAAAGAGCCAAAGAAAAAGCTATGCCACCGCCTATGAGGCCGGCATCTTTTCCTTTACAGTGTTCAATCACTCTTGCCAGAAATTCTTTCATTTACGAACGATCCACCTTTGCAACAACAGGTTCTACCCGGCTGACTTTAACAGACACATCCGCAACGGTTATGCCTGTATAACGCTCGATATCCTTCTTGATTCGTTCTTGAACCTTTGCCATCATGGCAGGAACTTCAACATTCGAATATAAAACTGCCGTCAAATGCACTTTAATCGCATCATTCTTTGCAGATGACACGCGGGCACGTGCTGTTTTGATACCGACCTGTGCGCTCTTGGCAGAATTCAAAGCAATACTTTCAATAGCATCAACGCCCATTTCAACGACGCCGATTTCATTTTGACGAATACGTGTTCGGCTTAAACGTCCGGAAAGCACACAATATGTGACCATGATGACGCAAGAAACCAACAATACCAAGAGAACTGCCAAATAGACATACTTCTTGATAGGATCAGTAACAATCGATGCAAGAGGAGATAACAAATCGGCAAATATACCATCATCTGCTAATGCATATAATAGCAACAGGGATAAAACAGCGAGTAATGAAGAATAAACGATTAATACAAAACGAACAATTTGATTCATTCTTCTTTCTCCTCTCGTAAAATAACACCGCAAACATGAACATCGACGGATTCAACCACCAAGCCAGTATACTTTTCAACGTCTGCTTTGACACGTTCTTGGATGGACCATGCCACTTCTGGGATAATCATACCATAATAAACAACAGGAAAAACAGTAATCGAAACGAAGCCTTCTTCGTTCTCGTGAAAAACAACACGAACTCCACGCCCCTCATGAACAAAGCCAAGCGTTTCTTTGATGGCAACTGGCGTAGATGCCATAAGACGAGCAACGCCCTCCGTACGCAAGGCCGCTTCTGCCGCATATTGTGCGACAAAGCCTTGTGACATCGAGCGTTCCCCTTTTATGGATTCAGATACGAGATTTTCGCTCATGTTCGAGACAATTCTCCCTTCTGTATACTCCTGTTTATTACGTGCTAATTATGCACGTTCGAGATATTCACCCGTTCTTGTATCTACACGGATAATTTCGTTTTGGTTTACAAAGAGAGGAACCTTTACGGTTGCTCCTGTTTCCAATGTAGCAATCTTTGTGGCATTGTTTGTCGTATCACCGCGAACACCTGGTTCACATTCTGTGATTTCGAGTTCTACTGTAATAGGAAGCTCAACACCGAAAATTTCATTCTTGTAAGAAAGAATTTTGCAAATCATTTCTTCCTTCAGGAAACGAATGTTATCGCCGATGCTGTCCTTCGCAATCGGGCGTTGCTCGTATGTTTCTTGATCCATGAAATAATAAAGATCACCATCAGCATAGATATATTGCATATCATTGCGCTCCAATTGAGCCTGTTCAAACTTTTCATTTGGGTTGAAGCTACGCTCAACTACAGAACCTGTCTTTACGTTCTTATATTTTGTGCGAACAAAAGCGGCACCCTTTCCAGGCTTAACATGTTGGAATTCAACAACTTGATAAACCTGACTGTCCATTTCAAAGCAAATGCCGTTTCTAAAATCACCTGCACTAATCATAAATAACTCCTCTCGAAACAAAGCAAATATTAATCAATTTTCTTATGCTATAGTATTTTACTTGACCATTTTCAAATCCGCAACCCAAAAACTTGAAAGATACATGAAAATAACCTGTTTTCACGTTGATTTGTCAAAAACGGCAAAAAAAGCGGACGATTTTCTCAAATGGACGTTTCAAACGCACATAAAAAACCTCTTTTTTGCTGACCGGAGTCACTAAATAAGTACATATTCCCGCTCGATTACCAGCAATAATATCCGTAAAGACTTGATCTCCGAACATAATGGACTTCTCTTTTTCTGCAGAAATCAGTTTCATAGCTTTCAGAAGTCCAGACGGAGACGGCTTATTGGCATAGGATACGCAAGGAATCCCAAGAAGCTTGGCGACATCCGCAGATCGTGTCGATTTTGCATTTGAAACAAGACAACATGAAAAACCTGCTGATTGCAATTTTTCCAGAATTGCAAAAGAAAGCTGCGACGGTTCCTTGGCATGATCCTCAGCCATCGTGTTGTCAAAATCCAGAAATGCATATTTGTAGCCTTCGTCTCGAAGTGCTTCATAATCAATATTCATCATCGCATCGACGCATCGATCCGGCACCATAGCTTTGCACATAGTAGTCTCCTTCGTTCAATTCTTATAAGAGAATATCAATGAACCCCTCATTTCGCAAGGAAAATCGTCATTTTACACTGCGCTTTATCCTTCATTTGTCTTGATAAATCTGTCTTTTTACATATATAATTACTTATCAATCATTTGAGGAGGATCCGAGACATCTCGGAGTAAGAATATGAAAGTAGCAAAATTCGGCGGTTCTTCCCTTGCGGACGCCGCACAAATCAAAAAAGTATGTTCAATTTTGACCAGTGACGAAGATCGTAAGGTTTTGGTGGTTTCCGCGCCTGGAAAACGTTATTCTGACGATATAAAGGTTACGGATTTATTGATTGCTTTAGCTGATGCTCGCATCGCTGGGCAAGCAGGCAATCGCGAACTAGATGCAGTATTAAATCGTTATTCGTCCATTTGCGAAGAACTGGATATCAAAGATGTCATGCCATCTATTGAAGAAGCCATTCGGACGCGAGTTATCGAAAAGGCTGATTCTTCCGAAGCTTACATGGATGCAGTCAAAGCATTGGGTGAAGATTGTTGCGCGCGCTTGGTTGCTTCCTATTTAAATAAAATCGGCTTTAAGGCAAATTATTGTAATCCAAAGGTAGCTGGTCTTTTCTTGAAGAGTGAGATGGGACACGTTACTGTCCTTCCGGAGTCCTACGATCAGCTCGCCCTACTTGCTGAGCTAGATGGAATTTGTGTTTTCCCTGGTTTCTTTGGTTATTCAAAAGATGGCAAGGTCATCACATTTTCTCGTGGTGGTTCAGACATTACCGGTGCCATTTTGGCTGCTTCTCTACATGCTTCTGTTTATGAAAACTGGACAGATGTCGACAATGTGTATGCTGTCAATCCAAATCTTGTTTCTAATCCCTTCCCTGTTAATGAAATCACCTACGACGAAATGCGTGAGCTCGCATATGCTGGATTCTCCGTACTTCATGAAGAAGCACTTTACCCTGCATTTGTAAAAGGTATTCCGGTTCACATTCGAAATACAAACAATCCATCCAGCAAAGGAACACGTATCGTTTCAAAAAGAAGAAACTATGATTCTTTAGTAACCGGTATTGCTGGTGAAAAAGGTTTCTGCACATTGAATATGAGCAAGTATCTCATGAATCGTGAGGTTGGCTTCGTGGTGAAGGTGCTTTCTATCATTGCCGACGAAGGGCTCTCTGTTGAACATATGCCGTCAGGTATTGATTCCATCTCTATTATCTTGCGTTCGGCTGACTTCACAGCAGAAAAAGAAAGACGTGTCATCGAGAGAATCAGTATTGAATTGCAAGTGGACGAGATTTCAGTCAATCGCGATTTAGCCATTGTCATGATTGTTGGTGAAGCCATGGCAAATACGGTTGGTACAACGGCACGTGCCGCAACTGCATTAAGTAAAGCTGGTATCAACTTAGAAATCATTAACCAAGGAGCATCAGAGATTTCCGTTATGTTCGGTGTTCGTGAAGAGTATTGTTCTTATGCCGTACGAGTACTATACAAAGAATTCTTCGGCTGATTATTTTGTTCAATCCTCGATTCCTTCATATCAAAAAAGAAACACAAATAAAAGACCGTCCGAAATATCAGGCGGTCTTTTTAGTGCATACATTTCTATGTCATTAAATCTCTTCAGTCGAAGCCGTGGTCGTTTCTGATGGAGCCGTAGTCGTTGGTTCAGATGGTTCCGTTGTCGGTGCTGTTGTTTCAGATGGTGAAGTTGACGGCTCCGTATTGCTCGGATCTGTTGGAACGGATGCATCTGTAGACGGAACAGTCGTTTCTTCTGATGTGACTGGCGGTAATGTTGTTTCCGATGGTAATGTATCCGTCGGAGCTGTCTCAGATTGCTCAGTTATCGATGCCGGTGTCGGGTCAGCTTCCATAATAGGTAAAGTCTCACCAATCGTTGGATCCTCTGCGCTTATCATGGCAGTAATACAATAACCCGTTACACCAGATGATGTGATTACCTTTGAGAAGCTTGCATTTGTCGCAAGCATCGTAACTGCTTCTCCACGTGTTAAATACAGAAGGATGTTGCTTTCTAGTGATTCTTCTACATAAAGTGGTGTCGAATCACCAAGTGAATACATGACTTGATTCATTACATCATTTGTGTTGACAGTCGGCTCTGTCGTAACCTTGCTATCTTTCCAGTGACCTGCATTGAAAAGAACATACATACCACCAAACCCAATCAGGAAGCATGCAGCGAAAATACAAATTGGAATCAAAATATTTTTCATGAGTCTCTTCTTCTTTTCTTTGCCTTCGTCTTCTTCCGATACTCGTGACACATCGGATTCGTCATTACCATTCTCTTCTACGTTATCTGCAAGAACATCTTCTTGAGAAAGTGTCGGAGCAACTCTTGTTCCATCAATCGGCGCAACCGGCGTGGGGACTGCGGCAACAGGTGCAGCTGCTCCCATCAGATTAGCATCGCCAGGAAGAATCAATGTGCTTTCAATAAGCATAACTGCAGCAGTTAATCCATAATTCGTGCCCATTTGCATTGCAAGAGAAACTAGCTCGCTCGCTTTTGTTTCTGGCTGAGTCGGTTTTGCAACCAAAGCACCTATCATTTGCGGCTTCAAACCTTGTGTAATACCCGTGCCCAACAAAATGATCTCATCGCCGTCACACAACTTCATGTGAACTTTCTTTTCAGGTAAAATTGGGCCTTCTTGTGGGAATCGTCCAAGATACTGTGTTAATGTGTTTCGATCTGGATGAGTCGCTTCTGCTTCTTTAGGAATAACACCCATTTGTACATAACTATGTGCTTGGGTTTGCTCCTCAGTTAATGAGATTAATCGACCTCCGCGATAAAGCAAGGCCTTCGTATTACCGATGCTGATAATACGTAATGTATCTCCTTCAATAATTGCCATCGTCATAGAAACGCGAAGTGGCGCTTGGTTATTCGCAAGTGACATGTTGCAAATGACATTATTTAGGGCAGTTGTAACCTGTGCAGAAAAGGATTCAAAATCCAGCACTGAACGCATCTCAACTTGATTTACGATAGCATGAAGATTCTTCATAGCTTCTTGTAATGCCATGGCAGATAAAGTGTCATTTCCTTGAGCGGAAAAAACCGCACATATCTGTATTGGTGAAGTTGAATGCGCAGTGCGCACAAATGATCTCGAGTACTCATTTGGTAAACGATATAGACTATGGAAAAAAACATTTTCCTGATTTTTTCCTAAGATTTGATTGGTTTCACATACTACAGAAGAAACAGTCTTACTCATTTGATTATTCCTCCCATATAAATGCATGTAGCTCATCGAGCTGACGTTCCCAATCGACCAGCATCATCCAAGGATTGGATTGAACTGTATACATACCATCTACCGGAACACGATATTCTTTCATCGTTCCGAGCAAATCAACGGCATCAAGACCAACACGCATTAAATCAACAGATGTCATATTTGTTTCAAACATTCCTGCAGAATCCTCAAGCAAAGCCATTTGGTCCAATCTGCCCATGTTTGCGACCTTTTGCATCAATGCCGTTGCTAATACTCTTTGACGGCTCGAACGCACGAAATCAGAATCCAAATAACGAATACGTGACCACGCAATCGCCTGTATTCCATTTAATGATTGTGCACCAGCATGTGACAAAAGCTCCGTATTTGAATTCAAGAGCATGTTTTGTTCATTGATACTGTGATTTGCATATTTCACTTCGCCTGCTTGGACATCAATCGTAACACCGCCGACTAAGTCAATAATATTGGCAGAACTGTTGAAATCGAGCATAACAAAACGCTGTATATCGAGTCCGAAATTGTCATTAATAGTATTAATCAATAGTCCAACACCGCCATATGCATATGAATGTGTCAGTTTATCGGTTGAAGAACGGCCTTCAATCGTAACGCCCGTATCACGCATTAAAGAAATAAGCTTTACGCAATTCGTATTTTTATCAAGCGATACAATCATGATCGCATCGGCACGACATTTGTAGTCATCCGAGCCACGTGAATCAACACCAAAAACCAAAATATTTTCGACATCTTTATCCTTTTGAGCCACTTTCTTTATCGGGAAGTCCTCATTCACATAAACGCGAGTATGGCCACCGTCTGCCCATGAAGAAGTAGTATCACCATCGGAAATTTCGACATCATCTAAAGCTCCAATGTCAATTGTCTCATAATCATCGGCACTAACAAAGGGAGTATTTACGAAAATAAATCCGCCTAAAACCTTGTACAAATAGCTGAAAGAACCAATACCCAAACCTAAAAGAGCAACCAAAATATAGCAAATGACCTTAATAACAATGGTCTTTTTGCTGGATTTACGCTCATTTTCTTTCGATTGATTGTTTCGCGATTGTTCTTTACTCATAGTAAAACCCTCGCTTTCATAAACGCATGCGCTTATAATAAATGATTTCTCGATTGATTTCAATGTTATTGAACATCGAAGAAAAATAATTGTGTTACAATAGTACAAGATTAATAAAAGGAGCACATTATATGAACAAAAAAGTAAAACAAGTAGCCATTTTGTCATTGGCATTAATCATGTTTATTCTGCCAATGACAGCATGTAAAAAAGACAAAAAAGCAGAAACTGATTCATCATCAGTTGTATCAGATAATTCGACACTCACTAGCGATACTAGCACAATAGAATCAACAACAGAAACAACTTCAAATCCTTTAATTTCGCCGGATTCACCCTTTGCATTGAATCCATTAACTGGTGTCCAAAACATGGAGCCGGATAATGAAGGAATGCGTTCTTGCGGCATTGTTGTAAACAATCATATTCTTGCCAATCCATCCAAAGGTACCAGCCGTGCCGATGTAATTTATGAATATGAAACAGAAGGCGGACAAACGCGTATGTTGGCCCTCTTTGCCGATATTTCTTCTGTTCCGGAAATCGGGTCTTTGCGAAGCGCAAGAATCATCGCATCTGACCTTTGTGCAGGTACGAATTCCATTTTCATTCACTTCGGAAAAAATGCACGCGTTCCAGATCACTTGGTTCAATATGGAATTGATCATGTTGACGGAAACAACTATGATGCAGGCATCAACAGCTCGACTGACGGGCAGATTGAATTGGGCAGCGGTCTTTTCTTCTGGCGTGACCGTACTTGGAGAAGCGAACGTGACCTCGAGCACACAGCAGTTACTAATGGTACGCAGTTACTGCGCGCTATCGAGTTCTTAAACATTTCACGAGAAGGCGAAACAACTCAAATCTTTAATTTTGTGCCTTTCGGCCAATCCACTACCGTTGGTGCAGAGGCTTGTACCGATATTAACGTTTATTTCTCGGCAAATAACGATGATGCTCACTTTGTATATGACGAAGCAAAGAAAGTTTATTACAAGAGCCAATACAGCGATAGTCCGCAAATCGATGAAACAACAGGTGAACAACTTTGCTTTACTAACGTTTTCGTTCTCTTTGCAAATATCCAACCACACGGTGATACAACAATTGATGCCTACCTCGAACAAGGTGGTGACGGTTATTATGTAACTAACGGACAGCTTATTCACATTACGTGGACCAAAGCTTCTCCAAATGATCCCATTCTCGTATTTGATACGGATGGAAACGAAGTAAACGTGAACGCTGGTAAATCCTTCATCGGTATTGTAAGAAATACCGAAAGTGCAAAGACCACTTGGTCTTAACGTTTTCTGTATTTCAACAAGCTTCAACCGAATCAACATTATTGCATAATGGAACAATAGTATAAAAAATAATCACGGCATCGTAACCCACAAAGGAAATCGATGCCGTGATTCATTTTATTCAAGAAAGAGTAGCGAATTAATCGCTTTTTTGATAGAAGTTAAGCTACAATATTCTTTTTCTTTTCAAGTACCATTCGGACAGAAACAATTATTCGAATGATGACCATCAATAGAATCGGACCTGCAAAATCAATCACACAATCCAACACAGAGCCTTCTCTACCGTTCACAAAGAGTTGATGGTATTCATCCGATACCGCAAAAAAAGCTACAATCCAAAGTGTAAATGAGATATACATTTCGTTATTGGTTTTCAGTTTTTTGTCTGCATTTTCTTTATATGCATAATCCTTGGAAATGTGATTGGTCGTAAATAATGCAATATAGCTAAATCCTGCAAGTATTGTATACTCAAAAACATGCGCAGCCAAACGAATCACTTCGCTCCCAAAACTAAGCGTCGTTGTTTGGTTTACTTGCGTAGCAAAAGACGCCGCCCTATTTGCCGATTCTACACCAGTTTCTGATGACAAAGAGAAAATAACTGCCATCCATGCCACCACTATCAGCCACATGAAAATCGACACAACCAAGTAAAGTGGATGAAAAGTTTTTTGTTTTGAATCATTGTCAAATTGAGTCATACATGTCGCTCCTGGATACTGATTTTTGTGGTCTTCCAATGGATAGATATGTAACATTATGAGATTGGAATCGATCAATTGGATAGCAGTTTCTTCCGTCAATTATCACAGGTTGATGCATCAGCTTGATATATTCATTCTCCGACAAATTTTTGACATCGTTCCATTCCGTCAAAATAATACAGGCATCGGTATCCTTGATACAATCCGTCAACGAAGAATAGTACTCAATATTTGAATCATGTTCTAATTCTGGATGTACTTTTTGAAAATTATTGATTGCAATGGGATCCCATGCTTTAACAAGAACATTTTCATCAAGTAATAATGGAATAATCGTATGTGACGGAGATTCACGGACATCGTCCGTGCCCGGCTTAAATGACAATCCAAGAACAGCAACGGACAGACCACTTAACTCGCCATATACAGCGGAGAGAAGTTGCATCGGTCGAAAACGTTGCGTCTGATTCACTTCTATTGCCGCCTTGACCGTTTTCAATTCGCAATTTTGATATTGCGAAAGCCAGTGTAATGCCTTCGTATCTTTTGGAAAATACGATCCACCGTAACCAATACCAGCACGAAGAAACTGATTACCGATACGATTATCAAGCCCCATTCCCATGGCTACATCCTCGACATTGGCACCCATTTTTTCACAAAGATTCGCGATTTCATTAATAAACGAAATCTTCACAGAAAGAAAAACGTTGGATGCATACTTAATCATTTCGGCAGATTGGCGATCGGTATATACCTTCGGGCATTTGAAATCCGCATAAACCTTATCTATAACATTTTTCGCCCATTCTGTTTCAGAACCGATAACGATTCGAGATGGATTCAATGTATTCTCAACAGCAGTTCCCTGCGCCAGAAATTCCGGATTTGAAACAACTTCCAACATAATATCAGGTTTGTTAGTATTACTGATTTGGAATTCTTGAAGGAGTGCTCGTTCAATTTTTTCATTGGTACCAACCGGGACGGTAGATTTTACAACGACAACACAATCTTGATTCACATGTTCGGCAATATCAGAAACCACGGAATATACATAGGTGAGATTCGCACTTCCGTCTTTCTTTTCTGGCGTACCGACAGCAATCATAATGACATCGGATGAAGAATATGCTTCACTTGGCTTCGAAGTAAAGGACATTCGATGAAAGTATTCGTCTAAAAGCTCTTGTAATCCTTCTTCATAAATGGGGAGTTGTTTGTTTTTCAGCATATCAATCTTTTGGGGGTCAACATCATAAAATGTGACCTCGTGTCCCTTGCTCGCTAAGCATACACCAGTTACCAGACCAACATAGCCAACACCTGCACAAGTTATTTTCATTGTACTGCCCCCTTATAATTGCTTATTATCATGGTTATTATACTACAGTATTTCTTGACGAAACACAGATATTATGACTCGCGGCGTTGATTTTTCAATGCTCTGTCAATATCACGTTTGGCTGTTCTTTCTGCCATAGAATCACGTTTATCGTAATTCTTTTTTCCTTTTGCTACACCAACTTCAATCTTAACATGACCATCCTTGAAATAACACTTCGTTGGTACTAACGTCAGACCATCCTCTTTAACAAGTGAAAACAATCGAATAATTTCCTGATGGTGCATCAAAAGCTTACGCGTACGCATCGGATCTTTATTGGAACGGTTTCCCTGTTCGTATGGGCTGATATGGACACCGATGAGCCACATCTCACCCTCTTTAATCTGTACATAACTATCCTTCAAATTGATCTTTCCGGCGCGAATTGACTTCACTTCTGTACCCGAAAGAACGATTCCAGCCTCAAACTTATCTTCAATAAAGTAGTCATGGAAAGCTTTTCTATTATCAGCGATAACCTTAATTCCTTTTTGTATTGCCATAATGATTCTCCTTAATGATAAAGCAACGGGTCAAGAGAAAGTGATGGGTATGCATTCATTGATAAATCATCACGAACCCCGTTTTGATAGTCAAAATAGCCTGCGCTGGCAATCATTGCAGCATTGTCCGTACAATATGCCATTTTGGGTAAACAAAGCGTTGCTTTTCTAATATGTGCTAGCTCCTCTACATATGAACGTAAAACGCTATTTGCGGATACTCCGCCCGCAAGGCAAATGGAATGAATACCAGTTTGTTTCATGGTTTCATCTAAACGTGATGTCAGAATGTGACAAATCGCTGATTGGTAAGATGCCGCAAAATCCGGAACAGAAACAGTTTCTCCCTTCATGTCCATTTGATGTAACACATTTAATGCAGCCGTTTTTATTCCGCTAAAAGAAAAATCAAGCGAGTCCTGAATACGAGGTGTTGGAAAAGTAAACTTTTGGGGATCACCGTTGATTCCGGCTCGATCCAACTTCGGGCCGCCGGGATATCCGAGCCCGATAACACGTGCAATCTTGTCGAACGCTTCACCGGCAGCATCGTCTCGCGTTGTGGCAAGCATTTCCATTTCGGCATAATCTTTTACCAAGAGGATTTCACTATGTCCGCCGGATACGATTAAGCATAAAAACGGAGGTTTCCAATCAGGATTAGTGATGTAATTTGCGGCAATATGACCAGCCATATGATTCACACCAACAAGTGGAATACCCGTTACTTCTGATAATCCCTTTGCTGCCGAAACACCGACAAGAAGAGCACCAACGAGTCCAGGCCCCTTCGTCACGCATATTGCAGATACTTGAGACAGCGAGATATTCGATTCGGAAAGAGCCGTTTCTATACACGGTATGATGGCCTCGACATGCATGCGAGACGCTAATTCCGGCACAACCCCGCCGTATTGACTGTGAAAGTCGGCCTGAGATGCAATTATATTGGATAAAACTTCGCGGCCGTTTTTTACAACGGCACAAGATGTTTCATCACAAGAAGATTCAATTCCTAAAGTTATGATATCCAATCTCAGTCACTCCCAAGCTTTTGTTCATTTTTATCCACGCAATGATACCATACTTCACTAGCAAGCGAAAACTATACTATTGGAAATAGACAGTAAGATATTCCTTCACAGTATCACGATATCCTTGCGAATCAATGTAGTATGATTCGACATATCCAGCGCCAGAAAACATTTTTGCCAAAGTAGTATTGGGGTTCAATCGTGTTCGTTCGTCCACGATTTGTTCGATTTTTTCTGTTCCGATAAATGTGTCACGTCCGCCGTATATTATGCAAACCGGTATCGGTAAACGTGCGATTTCGGTAGCTAGATTGGTACTGGATGATACACCAGACGAGACGCGAATCGCATATGGCACGAAGTATTGCGTAATGAATCCGAGTTTTGACTCTTTCACAACAAATGGTCGAATATAATCATCGGTATTCTTTGCCGGTGAATCCAAAATAATGCCCGAACAATAACTACGATCAAATGAAAGTGCCAAAATATCATCAGGGTAATCCGAATGGTCATCAGACGGCGATGGCAATTTATTCAATGCCAATAATGATGCGCTACATCCTGATCCGATACCATAGAGAATAACATCGGTCGTAACCGAAATCTTCTTTACATGATTAATCGCGCCTATAACGTCCTGCCATTCCAAATAACCATACCCGGAAATAGCACCTTCCGATTCGCCCGAATTACGTAAATCAAAAAGGAAAACATTGTATTTCATGTCGAGAAAATCTTCAATCATATCGACCATATCAACATTGAAAGGCATACGGTTTGATCCAGTATCATGCACGACAATGATTGTACTGATGGGATCTGGATCACTCGTTTTAAAGAACCATCCGGAAAGGTTGGTCTGATTATCGAAGCTCTTAAAGCTGGTCGGTGAGTAACTCGGCAAAACATTTGAAGGAATATTCGATATTTCCTTCTGTTCAACACTCATGAGTTTATTAGCGGTCGATGTCGTCAAAACAATGAGAATAATAACGGAAACGGCGAGAATACTTAAGACCAAAGCCATTCGTACCGCAATTTTTCCAAATGAAATACGCGCACCGGGATGTTTTTCCAATCCATGGCTCATCGATTACTCCGCCTTCCCTATAAAATCACAACATCCTCTTGTGTTTGAGAATAATCGCAGCACAAATCATGCTTATTGCCGAAACCACTACGAGAATGATAAATGGTAAGAAATTTGATCCGAAATCGGTATCCCACGGCATTGGCATATTCTGCCCGAAAAAGCTCGTAAGAACAGTCGGTACGGATAATACAATCGTTGCCGCAGCCATTATCTTCATGATTACATTCATGTTGTTGTTAATAATTGATGCATACGCATCCATTGTTCCATTAACAATCGATGCATAAATATCTGCCATCTCACGAGCCTGTTTATACTCGATAATGACGTCTTCCAAAAGATCCTCATCTTCATCATATTGCTTTACAATACGACCGCGCATGAGCTTTTCGAGCACCGCCTCATTCGATTTCAACGAGGTTGAAAAGTAAATCAAAGACTTACCCATCTCCAACATTTTATACAGATCTTTATTACTGATGGATTGAGACAGTGCACGCTCCGAGGTCTCTAAAGTCTTATCCACAAAACGCAAAAGCTTTAAGTAATCCTTCGCTACGGCAAGCAAAATCTGTATGGAAAATCTTGTTCGATAGCTACTACGAAAATCACGGACTTGATTACTAATAAATGAATCCAAAACCGGCGCATTACGAAGCGATACCGTGATAAGATTACGGCGTGTAATGATAATGCCTAAAGGTGCCGTCTCATATCTTGCTGTCTCCCCGTCACGGCGAACATATGGAATATCAATAATGAGAAGAACATCCCCCGTATCATCATCTAAATCGATACGCGGTCTCTCCTCTTCATCCAAAGGATAACGTAAAAATTCTTGGGGAACAGATAGTTTATTCTCGACAAGAAGTAACTCGTCCTCTGTCGGTGCATGCATATTAATCCAGCAATCGTCACAAATTTCGTCAATTCGTTCCAAACGATTTACCATTTTATCCTTTAGTGCGGTTACTTGTTTGGTCATGTATATTTCCAACATTTTACTCGCCTCCTTAGGTAAATATGGTGGTTCTGCCTGCGCATAGCCTTTACTATTTTATCATTTGAAATGCTTGAATACTACCCTCAGATTCGTTATCGAGGGATAATTTCGAATCAAGAAAAGGAAGAGTGTCAGCGTTAAATACCTGTGGATCCAAAACCGCCGTTACGATTTGTTCCCTTGTCCTTAATATCTTCAATTTCAATCAGATTTGGATGGATTACAGGGGCCACTACGGCCTGTGCAATCCGATCTCCCACACGAATTAAATAGGTACCGGAAATATTTCCCTTACTATTGAGAAATAAGGGGGCATCATTCTTTGTATGCATATGCGAACAATTTTGCATAATGACACATATCTCATCCAAATATCCGCAATCAATAGTACCAGGTGCGTTTGGAATGCGTAAAGGCGTATGTAAAGACACGCCACTTCTCGGTCGAATTTGCACCTCATAACCAAAAGGAATCGACATCTTGATACCCGTTTTCACCAACACTGTGTCACCTGGTGCAATCATAACATCTTCTGCACAATAGAGATCCATTCCGGCATCCCCTTCATGTGCGTATTGAGGAAGGTGCGCATTTTCACGGCATTTTTCAATCCATATAGTCGGAATATTCGTCATCATCTGTCTCCTTTACCGGCAAAATAGATGCCATAATGTTCTTTCTTTCCTCTTGGTCCTCAGAATAGAAACGGACAACCGATGCGACGGGTACTCCCATATTCAAAATATCCATAACGGTCTGATTCGAAATAGTATTTTTTGCGTCACCGAAAAGGTCCGCGCGACAGGCGGCTTGATAACATACAACATCCACCGATTTCCCTTGGAAATCATCTGTATTTTCATTGGCTTTTGCTTTTAATGATACAAATTTGTGTTCCGTACACATCTTGCAATTCGCTTTATGCTGTCCGAGCGGACAGAACTCCGAGCTCATCCATTCAATCGGACCATAACGATGGAGTCCCATATACGTTTCTTTTGACTTCGCTGTTATCTTTGAAGCAATGGCAGATACATTCGATTCAGAAAGCTCATAAGATGTCGAAATAATCATGGGCTTTTCATCAAGAAGAGCTTCGTAGGTATAGTGATTGAAAACATTTGCACATGGAAGAATTTCTTTTGTCCGAGCGGTTGATTGAGACGATGCAATGCCAAGATATCGAGCGCCAAACGATTCGAGCATGAGCATATCAGCTTTGGCCAACAAGGCAGCTGTTTTGTCATTATATGCGCCTGGATATCGAATCAAAAATTTTGCTTCTGATTCCTCATCAGCCAATATGAGCACTTTTTCAAGCATGTTTTTCTGCAACACTTCCAAAGCAGCAAATGAATAAATATCAGCACCGCATGCGAGGCTCTCTTCCATTGCAGGGAGATGAATATAATCCGCGATAGTAATATGTGTTTGGGAAATCGAATGCGGATTGTTATCTTTTCTTATCGGTCGGTCGGAAAAATCTTCGTTTCGCGAATCCATCACACAAGCTTGAATCGCTTGTGACATTTTTTCAACTAATGAACGTCGGAGATTGTTGATTTCCGAAATTCGTGCCGGAATGGCTCGATTATCTTCCGAGTGAAAATGTGTAAAGAGAAATCCCGTATCCAATGTTTTTTTCATCTGCTCTTCGATACGCGTAAGCTCGACCGGATGGCCCTCGAATGAAGGATCAATCGACGCCGTTGCTGTGGCGTTTACTCCGACAAATCGGCCTTTTTCAACTGTCGCTGTGACAGAGTAAGTTGTTTCGTCGCAGCGAATAGATATGCTACACGGTGTACGGCGCCACTCGGATTTCGGGAAATTACTCGATTTACTCATTCGATATACGGCCATTCCCTGCGTAAGCTTAGCAATAGCGTCAGGATGTAAGCCCTTCACCGTAATGATAAAGCCTTTTTTCTCGATCTGACCGATAGGAAAGCTTGCTATTTCTACATCGTTTTTTCGAATGGATAGGTAATCACCACGTTCTGGATGATCCTTTTTCCATTGACGAATATTGATATTACCAAGCTTTGGTGCTACAGATGCAATTTCGCCCAAATAACTTCCATATTTACCTACATACTCACCGGAAAGGAAATCCGGTTTCTTCTCTCCTTGGATGTATTGTGTGGTAAATGCACCGCCGCGGTTAAAGGCAATCAACAAATCATCCTCAATACGAGATAATACTTCATCACTCACCTTTTTTCCTGTCATACGTAAGACTTCGGAATATGCCGAAACAACAGCGGAAACATATCCAGCGTCACGCATCCTGCCCTCGATCTTTAATGAATCAACACCTGCCTCGGCGAGTTGACGTAAATAATGAAGCGCCGATTGATCTTTCGGCGACAGCAGCTTCCCTTCTCGTAAAACTTCACCATCGGTACCATCCTCTCGTTTTCCCTCACAGAGTCGATAGGATTGACGACAAGGCTGTGCACATACGCCACGATTTCCACTTCTCGAACCCGATTTATTCATACTACTAAACAAGCATAGACCGGAGTAACAAACACACATTGCCCCATGAATGAAGACTTCCGTCTCTATACCGGCTTCATGAAACAACTTTGTTCTTTCCTTAATTTCTTCGAGACTTAACTCTCTCGGCAATACAACGCGCTTCACGTTGTATTTTTTCATTCGATTTACATCATCTTTTGAAAAAACGTTCATTTGCGTACTTGCATGCACCGGGATTTGCGGATAATGCGTCGCTAAATAGGAAAGAAGTCCAATATCTTGAATCAAAAACGCATCTACGCCTAACATATATGCATCTAGTGCCAAAGTGACGGCATCAATCAGTTCCTCATCATCGACAAGTGTATTTAATGTTACATATACGCTTGCGCTTCGATCATGCGCGTAATCGACTGCATTTTTAAGATTATCCATCGTGAAATTGGTAGCATTCATGCGTGCATTATATTGATCCAATCCAAAATACACTGCGGAAGCACCATGATTAACGGCTTCGATTAAAATGTCCATCGATCCAGCAGGTGCTAATAATTCAGGAATTTTCATAACTTACCTCAACTTCTTGGATTCTGCATATTCTTCCAAAGGAAGCTTCTTTAAATCCGTTACATTTTCGCGCATCGCGTGCGTTCGTTCAGCGTCATACATTTCAATCGCTTGCATCAGTGATACCGCCATAATCTGATGCGGTGAAAGTGTTGGATGCTCGGCAATAGTAGCATTCACAACATCCGAAGCTAACATAGTAATCATTTTGAGATGGTTCTCTTCTTCTTCCGTATCTGCAGTAAATGTATATGTCATACCAGCAAAATGGGCATTCACCATGCGTTTGTTATCCGAATGGATAACAGAGGCCTCATCTTTAGGCTTCGTCTTCGTGTTCTTCGTCTTTTGCAAAGAGCGGTACTCCGGCATCTTTTTCTTTGCCTTCGGCTTTTCTTTCTCTTTCGGAGCAATATTTGAATACTTATTGAAGAGAGTATCCGTCATTCGTACATATGCCATGCGTTTACCATCCTTGCTTCGACGTAATAAAGCGTCGATTGATATACATTCATTTTTGATTCATCGCATCAAAGATACGAACAAAATCATTCGGCGATAATGCTTCTGCACGCACGTTTTCAGGAATTGAAACAGATTCCAAAACAGATAGAATTTGCTTCTTGTCACCGTATTTCCCAGAAGATGATAAACTGTTCATCATTGTCTTTCTCCGTAACGAAAAAGCGGCTTCCACAAACGATACAAATGCTTCATCTACACGATGCGAACCATTGCATGTTAAGGATATCACAGCAGAAGTCGTATGCGGTGCCGGAATAAAAGATTGACAAGGAACTGTAAAACATTTGTCTTTTTTCCCAAATACCGATGTCACGACAGAGAGTGGTCCATATTCTTTCGTAGAGGGTTGGGCAAAAATCCGCGCCAAAGCCTCTTCCTCCACCATAAATACCATGCGTTGAGCACTCGAAAAATCGGAAATCACCTTCAAAATCAATGGTGTCATGATGTAGTAAGGTAGATTCGATAGTACTACTTCCGGTGAAAAGCCTTCGATACAAGCACACATGTCCTTTTTCGACGTCTCCAAATAATCACGAATAAGAAGGCATTGGTTTTCGCCGGAAAGCACATCAGACAAATGACTTTTGAATCGAGAATCGATTTCAACACACAGAAAACGGGCATTCATCGCTGCCACCTTTTCCGTCAGTGCACCGATTCCCGGCCCGATTTCCAATACATCACAATTGTCTTGTATTTGTGCGACATCTATTATGCTTTGGATAACATCTTCGTCGCACAAGAAGTTTTGCCCATATCTCTTTTGGGCATCGAGGTCATACTGATTTAAAATCGAGATGGCCTTTTCTTTGTTCATCCTATGAAGTACCGAACACCGGCCTCGAACACCTTCTGATCTTTTGCTCCAGGGATATTCTTACCAATGTTATCACCCATACGTTCACTGTGCCCCATTTTTCCGAGTACGCGACCGTTTGGACTGATGATGCCTTCGATGGCACACATTGAGCCATTCGGGTTAAAGCAAGTATCCATAGACGGAACACCATGATCATCCACATATTGTGTTGCGACCTGACCCTTGGCAAATAAGTCCTTGAGAAGCGCTTCATCTGCGCAGAAACGACCCTCACCATGAGAAATGGCTATCTCAAATACATCGCCTTCATTGGTCATCGATAACCACGGCGAATGATTCGTTACGATTTTAGTGGACGAATAGCAAGATTGGTGACGGCCAATACGATTAAATGTCAATGTTGGGCCATCCTGCTCGAGGGGCAAAATATCACCGTAAGGTAAAAGTCCGAGCTTCATCAAAGCTTGAAAACCATTACAAATACCAAGCATTAATCCATCACGGTTGAATAGTAAATCTCGTACCGATTCCGTCACTTGTGCATTACGGAAAGCCGCAGCAATAAATTTTCCAGAGCCTTCCGGTTCATCACCACCAGAAAAACCACCGGGAATCATAACCATATTTGCGTTCTTAATACGCTGACTCATTTCCATCAAGGAAGCCTTGATTTCTTCCGATGAACGGTTACGAATTACCATAACATCAGCATCAGCGCCTGCTCTTTCAAATGCTCGTGCCGTATCATATTCACAATTTGTTCCCGGGAAGACCGGAATAAACACCTTAGGCTTTATTCCCTTCAAAATGTTCGGGCAAATGATATCGGCCTTCACATCTTCAATTTTCGGATAGGTTGTTGCCGCACCGCTATCTACCTTCGTTGGGAAAATCGGCTCAAGCTTACCTTCAAAAGCAGCAAGTGCATCTTCCATGGTAATTAATTGACCATTAAACGAAATTGCCTTCGTATCGTTGGTCTCACCTAATAAATAGCCACCGACCTGTTCAATCTTATCAACACTGTTTCCTTCCGATACGGAAAGCAAGACAGTACCGAAGCTCTTTTCGAACAAAGAAGTGAATGCAATCTTATCATCGAAACGGAAGCCTAACTTGTTACCCATACACATTTGAGCAACACGACAAGCAATACCGGAAGCGCGTACAACTGCGGCATGTTCGAGCTGACCGCGAGAAGAAATCTGACTGATAGCTTTCAATACGCGAATGGCATGGTCTTTGTTATAGCGACCAAGTTCATCACGACGAATCTTGATAGCATATAGCTTCTGTTTTGGCGCTGAAAGCGTCGCAGAAACTACTTTAGAGGACTTCGTCATTGCCACGGCAAAAGAAACCAACGTCGGTGGAACACTAATATCATTGAATGTACCCGACATACTGTCCTTTCCTCCAATGGAGGCTGTTCCAAAGTCAAGTTGTGCACGATAGGCACCGAGAAGTGCCGCAATCGGCCTACCCCATGCCTTCTCACTGGCCATACGCTCGAAGTATTCCTGGAATGTGAGTCTTGCTGTAAATGGATCGGCACCCATGACAGCCAAACGCAAAAGCGATTCGGTAACGGCGTGATATGCTCCGTGGTATGGACTCCATTCTGTGAAGTAAGGATCAAATCCATATGTCATTATCGAAGCAGCATCCGTATTTCCTTCAAGCAGCGGAATTTTTGATGCCATGCCTTCTTCCGGAGACATTTGGTATTTACCACCGAAAGGCATAAGCAACGTGTTCGCACCAATGGTACCATCAAAACGAGATACCAAGCCTTTTCTCGAACATCCCTCTAATGAAGAAAGTGCACTCTTCATAGAGGAAACAAAGTCACCCTCAACATATCCATCAATTGGCGCATCAATCGTTTTTTTCGCCATATCGGGATTACCGACAACGGCCTTTGCGTAAGAAGAAGCGCCATTAGTGTCGATAAAAGCACGTGGAAGATCGACTATGACATTATTCTTCCACTTCATTTTCATAGAAGGTTCTTCGGTAACCACCGCAACGACAACCGCTTCAAGGTTCTCTAGTCCTGCAAAATCTAAGAAACGTTTCTCGTCCTTCGCATCAATAACAACAGCCATTCTCTCTTGCGACTCAGAAATCGCGAGCTCTGTTCCATCAAGGCCCTCGTACTTTTTCGGTACCTTATCCAAATCAATTAACAAGCCTTCTGCAAGCTCACCGATAGCAACAGACACGCCACCTGCTCCAAAGTCATTACAACGGAGAATCATCTGAGAAACCTCAGCATTACGGAAAAGTCGCTGAATCTTTCTTTCTGTAGGTGGATTACCTTTTTGTACTTCAGCACCGCAGGTTAATACAGACTTTTCATCATGTGCCTTTGAAGATCCTGTCGCGCCACCGATTCCGTCACGTCCCGTACGTCCACCGAGAAGAACAACAATATCGCCAGCCTTCGGGCGAACACGAACAATATTCGATGCAGGCGCCGCACCAACAACCGCTCCGATTTCCATACGTTTTGCTACATAACCTGGGTGATATATTTCATCAACCTGACCTGTGCAAAGACCAATTTGGTTACCGTAAGAGCTGTAACCAGCGGCCGCCGTTCGCACAATTTTCTTTTGTGAAAGCTTGCCTTCCAACGTCATCGATACCGGAACAGTCGGATCACCAGCACCAGTAACACGCATAGCTTGGTACACATAGGAACGACCAGATAGTGGGTCACGGATTGCTCCGCCGAGGCAGGTTGCCGCACCACCGAACGGCTCAATCTCCGTTGGGTGGTTATGTGTCTCGTTTTTGAACATCAACACATAATCTTCTTTATTTCCATCAACATCAATCGCAATCTTAATTGAACAAGCATTGATTTCCTCAGACTCATCCAAATCGGCAAGCTTACCATCTTTTTTCAGCTTGCGCATAGCCATGGTAGCAATGTCCATGAGACATATCGGTTTTTTGTCGATACGATCTCCGTATACATCTTTACGAGTAGAGATATAGTCACTGTAAACCGACTCTAAATCCTTTGAAAAAGCGTTATCGCCTTCAAATGTTACCTTCGTCAATTCGGTTAAGAATGTGGTATGACGGCAATGGTCAGACCAATATGTATCGAGTACACGAATCTCTGTCATTGTCGGGTCACGTTTTATGGATGCGAAGAAATCCTGTGTAAAATGAATGTCTTCGAATGTCATTGCAAGACCGAGTGATTTACGAAGTGCTTCAAGGTCCTCTTTGCTCATCGTTTGAAAACCGGTAATCGTTGGCACCTCACTCGGTAAAGACAAATCATCCTCCAATGTCATCGGCTTATCCATCGAAGCCGCACGGCAATCGACAGGATTAATCATGTACTTCTCAATCGCCTTTTTCTCATCGTCAGAAATTGTACCGTAAAATGCAATAACACGAGCGACACGAACAATTGGCTTTTCTTTTTGTGTCAAAATCTGAACGCATTGTGCTGCCGAATCTGCTCTTTGGTCATATTGTCCCGGCAGTGATTCGATGGCAAGCACATAGGCGGCATCGCTTAAATCAACATTCTCGTCAACAACGCGATCGACGGGAGGTTCTGAGAAAACGACATTTTTTGCCATTTCATATTCTTCGTCGGTGACTCCGGCCACATCATAACGATGTAAAATGCGAACCGAATCAATTGTTTTTATTCCGACATCTGAACGGATATCCTTTAACACGCCTTGGGCTTCTACTGCAAATTCTTTGCATTTTTCTGAATAAAGTCTCCGAACGGATGTACTCATAACTTAATCCTCCAACGATGTATGTTTACTTCAATAGGTTATCAAAATCGGTCACTAAAAACAATTACTTTACGTTCTCCGAAGCTTCGGTCAACATGATTGTGTTGACCTCAAGGAACCGCTTCAAGCCTTCTGCATCCAGAGAGCCGTGAGCCAATCTTGCTTGATCATAAAGATGCAGGCAAAGTTTCTCCACCTTATCCTTTTCAGAAGCCACACCAGCCAGACCACGAAGGCGCAAAATGAGCGGATGATCCGTATTCAATACGAGGTCCTTCTTATCCGGGAACATGGAGTCCAAATCCTTATAGGGGTCATCCTCCGCTCCGGTCTTCATTCGTTCAAATTGCTTTCTCATTTCAGCCATACGACGAGCTTCTTCCGTTTCTCGAATAAATGCCGGTAATTGATCGGCACCGATTGCCATCGCAGAGACCTCAAGCTTTTCATCATGTGTTGCTGTCCGGAAAAGTGTCTCCAACGCTTGTTTCTCCTCGTCAGAAGCACTTTCACCCTCAAACTCAGCATCAACGCGTTTGAACTTCGTCTCTGGGAACTTGTATTCAAGGAACGAGATAAAATTGTTGTCGAGCTCTTCATTCAATACAACAACGTCGTATCCCTTACTCTTGCAAACCTCAATATATGCCGTTTGCTGATCGGGAGCTTTAGTATAACGAACATCTTTTTTATCCTTGGTAAGCTCTTCCATTGTCATAAATTTGCCATCAACGGTCTTGTAAAGGCAAATGTCCTTCGTCTTATCGAAGAACTTTTCATCCTTCAACATGCCGTACTTCACAAAAATACTGATGTCCTGCCAATATCCTTCGAAAGCAGCGCGATCATTCTTGTAAACTTCATTGAGCTTATCGGAAACCTTACGAATAATGTGCGAGGAGAGCTTCTTCACATACTCATCTTGTTGTAAAGCCGAACGTGATACATTAAGCGGCAAATCCGAGCAATCAAGACAACCACGAAGCAAGAATAAGAATTCCGGGATGACTTCTTCAATATTGTCTGCCACAAACACCTGGTGATTATAGATTTTGATACGGCCTTCGAGAGATTGATACACATTCTCTGTCTTCGGGAAATAGAGAATACCTTGTAATGTAAACGGATAATCCATGTTTAAGTGAATCCAGAATAATGGTTCACGCATGTCATGGAAAACGGTTTGATAAAAGTTCTTATACTCCGCATCGGTGCAGTCCTTCGGGGATTTTTTCCAGAGCGGCTCCGTATCATTAATCGGCATCGGCTCGTGTTCATGCGGTTCGAAGGTTTCACCCTTTTCTTCCTTTTCTTTTCTTTCTTTTTCTTCTTCCTCTTCATGCTTACGAATAGCAACGACATCATCGTAATACAGATCGTAAGGCATAAACGAACAATACTTCTTCAAAACACCACGAATTTTCTCCGCATCAAAAAGTGTCTTTGCTTCTTCTGAAAGCGTAAGAGTAATGAGCGAGCCGCGCGTTACACGTTCAGAAGATGAAATTTCGTATTCCATACCGTCTTCAGATGTCCACGCTACCGCCTCAGCATCCTTTTGGAACGACTTTGTATCAATGCGAACTTTATCCGCCACCATGAAAGACGAATAGAAACCGAGGCCGAAGTGACCGATAATACCACTCTTGTCCGTGGATTGTTCCTGGTATTTTTCTACAAAATCCATGGCACCTGAAAAAGCGATTTGATTGATGTATTTGTCAATTTCTTCTGCAGTCATGCCGATTCCGTTGTCTTCAAAAGAAATCGTTCCGGCATCCGCATCGAAAGAAACCTTTAATTGATAGTTTGTATCGTCATCCGGTGTCACTTCACCGAGTTCAATTAAACGCTTATACTTTGCAATTGCATCAGAACCATTGGAAACCAATTCACGAATGAAGATATCTTGGTCCGAATAAAGCCATTTGCGAATAATTGGAAAAATGTTTTCTGTCGTTACCGAAACCTTACCTGTTTTCACATCCATAAAAATAACCTCCGAATTTCAAAATTATTCTGTCATCTCAGACGTCATGTCTGGGGAACGGGAATCAATATATTGTTCAACAACAGCGCGATACGCATCCATCAAACGAAGCAACGCCGGGCAATGTACCGAATCAAATTTTTCATTATCAACAGAGCTTATAGGTAAAATGTCGAACGGCGAACTCGTCACAAAAAGAGCAAGCTTCGGCGGGGCATGATTATGCTCATCACGCATCGCTAAAATCTCACTGAGTGTATAGGCCTTTTCACACAAAGAAATGCCCACAGCATTCATCGCCATTAAAACAAAATGACGAGTAATGCCAATTAAAATTTTATCTTCAGGTGGTGAATAAACCACATTATCATAGAGAACGAAAAAATTCGACCGACTGCCTTCTGTAATCTCATCATTACCATTTACTAATAGCAGCTCATATGGAAAGCCAAATGGTGTGTCCATTTGCATTTTATCGGCAACCGCCTTCTTGTAATCACCGCGAAAGACCTTAACTTGCGGGTCAACGCGCTCCCAAGAAAGTAACGCCGTATGAATGCCTTCCTCAAAAAATGCTTTCGGCGGATATGACATTTGAGAAAAATAAAGCAAAGTCAAATTATGCGTAATGACAATTCGAATATTTCCGTCCATTATGGCAGGTTCTGTCTCTTTAAAAAGCATAATCGCCTGCTCGTATATTTCTTCCGTGTTAATTGGAAAGTTTTCTTTTGCCTCAATCGAAAGATGTAGGCGCAACATATGCGCTTCCCAGAAAACGAAAACTCCCGATGTCAAGCGAATGGACTCGTAATATGTTATGTCATTCGTCGGCAAGAAGAGATTCTTGCCTTCCGTCGAATCGAAATTGACCTTTTTTCCATTAAGTATGCAAAAAGAACCGATTGCATTTTCAACCAATGGATAAGCCATAAATCGATGCCCCCTTTGAAAAAATGATGTCATTTGTATGTAAAAATCGGCTCTTTGCCTCTTTTCACCTTTATAATTTTACTCTACTAACATCTTAGCGTAAACCCCAAATGATTTCGTTATTTGCACAACGTTTTGCTTCTTGTAATGAAAATATTCTAAGCATACAATACTCTTATTGACGTAGTTGTACGTCTCTGCTAAAATACGTTTGTTTATGCAGAATTATTAATAATTATTCATGGAGGTGCCCTATGGCAAAGGAAAAATTCTTGTTGGCTTATTCAGGCGGTTTGGATACGTCCATTATCATCCCGTGGCTCTTAGAACATTATGATTGCGAAGTTATCGCAATGGCAGGTGAAGTCGGTATTGGTATCGACGAAACTTTTCTTAAAGAGAAAGCGCTCAAGTGTGGTGCTACAAAGTGTTTTGTTGAAGACATCTCCGAAGAATTTATCTCCGAATATATCTATCCAACACTTAAGGCAAATGCAGTATACGAAGGAAAATATCTCCTTGGTACTTCCTTTGCACGTCCTGTAATTGCGAAGCGCATGGTCGAAATCGCACGTCGTGAAGGATGCTCAACAATCGTTCACGGCTGCACCGGAAAAGGAAATGACCAAGTTCGTTTCGAGCTTTCCATTAAAGCGCTCGCTCCGGAAATGAAGATTATCGCACCTTGGAGAATTTGGGATATTAAGTCACGTGATGAAGAAATCGATTATGCCAACGCACGTAACATTCCTGTTCCTGTCACCAAAGAAACCAACTATTCCAAGGACGAGAATCTCTGGCATCTTTCTCACGAAGGTATGGATCTCGAAGATCCGTGGAATGAGCCGAACTACGATAAGATTCTTGAATTAATGGTATCTCCTGAAAAGGCACCGGACAAACCGACATACGTCGAATTCACTTTTGAAAAAGGTATTCCGGTATCTGTTGATGGAAAGAAAATGAATCCAGTAGAAATGCTCAAGTACTTAAATAAGGTAGCCGGAGAAAACGGCGTTGG
The DNA here is from genome assembly GCA_036782995.1 of Bacillota bacterium. Lineage (GTDB taxonomy): Bacteria > Bacillota > Clostridia > Saccharofermentanales > Saccharofermentanaceae > DAIPXZ01. The sequence continues at coordinate 3,026 of DAIPXZ010000005.1, read as the reverse complement.
TATTGCCGACATCGTTGAAAATCGTCTCGTCGGCATGAAGTCTCGTGGCGTTTACGAAACTCCTGGTGGAACGGTTATGTATGCCGCACATCGTGAGCTCGAGCTTTTGACCGTTGATCGTGATACTCTCCACTATAAAGATTTGGTAGCACAACGTTTTGCAGAGCTCGTTTATTACGGACAGTGGTTCCACCCGCTTCGCGAAGCACTTTCTGCTTTTGTTGACGAAACACAAAAGAATGTTACCGGTACTGTACGTTTAAAGCTCTACAAGGGTAATTGCATGCCTGCCGGCGCGAAATCTCCATTCTCCCTATACGATGAAGAAATCGCTACATTCAACGAAGACGATGTATATGACCAAAAGGATGCCGGCGGATTTATTAATTGCTTCGGTCTTCCAATGAAGGTCGTCGCTCAAATGAAGAAAAGAAACAACATGCTTTAATCCCGTAATCGAAGTCTTTCGCAAAGGAGAAACATTGTGAGTAAAAAAATGTGGGCCGGTCGTTTTCAGAAGAATACGGACAAGGCAGTAAATGACTACAATTCCTCTCTTCCCTTCGACTCGAGAATGTTCGCCGAAGATATTCAAGGAAGCCTCGCGCATAGTCGTATGCTGGGAAAACAAGGCATTCTTTCCAAGGAAGATACGGATGCCATTGAAAAAGGACTGCTGTCCATCAAAGAAGACATCATCCAAGGAAAGCTCACTTTCGATTCCGACGCGGAAGATATTCATATGTTCATTGAAGAAGAATTAACGGCACGGATTGGTGATGCGGGCAAACGCCTGCACACCGGCCGTAGCCGCAATGATCAAGTGGCTTTGGACCAACGTCTTTATCTGATTGATGAAGCCGTTGAGGTTCGTGAATTGATGCTTTCCCTTTACCATACGATTCTTACAAAGGCAAAGGAAAACACAACCACCTACATGCCGGGCTACACCCATTTGCAACGCGCACAGCCCATTACGTTCGCACATCACATGTGTGCCTATCTTTCCATGATACAACGAGATATCACACGACTTGATGATTGTGTAATGCGCACGAAGGTGTCGCCGCTCGGTTCTGGTGCGCTCGCAGGAACAACTTATCCGCTTGACCGTGAATTTGTCGCATCCGAGCTTAGCTTTTCAGGTCCTTCACTCAATAGTCTCGACGGTGTTAGCGATCGTGATTTCGCAATTGAGTTTGCATCTTGCATTTCCATTGCGATGATGCATTTAAGCCGTTTTTCTGAAGAAATATGCTTGTGGTCGAGCCAAGAATTCGCATTTATCGAGCTCGATGATGCCTATTCTACTGGGTCTTCCATTATGCCGCAAAAGAAAAATCCTGATATTGCAGAGCTATCTCGCGGTAAAACCGGTCGTGTTTATGGTGATCTTATGGCATTGCTGGTCATTATGAAGGGCTTGCCTCTCGCCTACAACAAAGACATGCAAGAAGTTCAAGAAGCATTATTTGATGTCATCGACACTATCAAGGGTACATTAGTTCCCTTTATTGGAATGATTGATACCATGACCATTCGTAAGGATAACATGGCAAATGCCGCTCTCGGTGGATTTACCAATGCAACAGACCTCGCTGATTATTTGGTAAAGAAAGGTCTTCCATTCCGTGCCGCACACGAAGTATCGGGAAAACTTGTAGCCTATTGTATTGCTAACAAAACGACACTCGAAAAGCTTCCGCTCGCCGTAATGAAAGAACAATCGCCTTTATTTGAAGACGATATTTATGAGGCCATTTCTCTTTCCACATGTGTACAAGGTCGAACCATCATTGGTGCACCAGCTCCCGAAACAGTGAATCATGCGTTGAATGAATTTGCTAATTTCAATTGATTCACAGATGACAAAATTACAAAAGCCTTGGGTTCCTAGGAATCCAAGGCTTTTTTGTTTTGACTCGACATTCTATGCTAATTTGACATATGAAGCTTGGCAAAATTCCATGAGTCAATGCACATATCGTCAATTGTGTATTTCGCTTCAAACCCGAGCTCATCCTTTGCCTTTTGTGTATCAGCAAAACATGTGGCAATATCACCGGGGCGTCTTTCAATCACTTGATACGGAATACGAATACCAGTAGAAGACTCAAAATGCTTTACGATATCCATAACAGAATAACCGATACCCGTGCCCAGATTGTATGCTAAAACACCTTCATTACTTATACATTGCGTTACCGCCGCCACGTGGCCAGAGGCTAAATCGAGTACATGAATATAGTCTCGAACACCTGTGCCATCCGGTGTGTTATAGTCATCGCCGAAAATGCGAAGCTGCGGATACTTTCCGGAGGCTACGCCCAAAATATAGGGCATCAAATTGTTCGGTATACCATTCGGAGACTCGCCGATTAGCCCGCTCTTGTGAGCACCGACCGGATTAAAGTAACGAAGTAATACAGCACTGAATCCGGGAATGGCTTTAGCGACATCTGTGATGATACTTTCTAGCATTAGCTTCGTCGTACCATAAGGATTAGTCGTGTGAAGCGGAAAGTCTTCGGTAATTGGGCAAGAGGTCGGATCTCCATATACGGTCGCCGACGAACTGAATACAATGCGTTTACACGAATGATCTCGCATCGCCATCAAAAGATGAATCGTTCCAGATAGATTATTCTCGTAATACATAAGAGGTTTTTCAACAGATTCCCCGACCGCTTTAAAGCCAGCAAAGTGAATGACGCAATCAAATTCGTGTTGAGAAAAAACCATCTGTATATCGGCTAGATTCAATAGGTCGATTTGATAGAATATCGGGCGCACGGAAGTAATCTTTTCGATACTATCCAAAACTGTAATTTTGCTATTGGAAAGATTATCAATAATAACCACTTCCATGCCTTTTTCAATGAGCGAAACGCAGGTATGCGAGCCGATATATCCGAGACCGCCAGTGACAAGAATTTTCATAAGATTCTCCTAAACAAATGATTACTTATTCTATCACAAACCAGTCACTGTACCCAAGAAAACCGGAGTACAAGTTGCCGTATCAA